>NZ_JBAVTT010000018.1:0-3038 GCF_049696395.1 Erwinia sp. | reverse complement strand
CTTCGTCGTCTTTCTTTTCGCCTTTGTTAAAGCGAACGTTTTCCAGCACGACCAGCTCACCTTCGGCAATGTCCAGACCGTCAAGATAGTCTTTCGCCAGGCGAACAGGAGAAGAGAGTTTGTCTTTCAGATAGTTAACAACTGGCAGGAGCGAGAACTCCTCGTTGTATTCACCTTCAGTCGGGCGACCAAGATGGGAGGTAACCATCACTTTCGCGCCCTGCTTCAACGCCGCTTCGATGGTCGGCAATGAGGCACGGATACGTGCATCCGACGTCACTTTCCCGTCTTTCACTGGCACGTTCAAATCAGAACGTATAAGTACGCGTTTGCCAGCAAGATCCAGATCGGTCATCTTAATTACAGACATGGTGAATCCTCTCGTTGATTCTCTAAGTTTTGACAGGCGCAAACCGCGCCCTACCTGAAACCGGTTGCGGCCATCGCTAACGTCGTATCAATCATTCGGTTAGCAAAGCCCCACTCGTTGTCGCACCAGACAAGTGTCTTGATCAGGTGCTGACCGCTGACCCGCGTCTGCGTGCCGTCCACTATGGCACTGTGCGGATCATGGTTAAAATCTATGGAGACTAACGGTAATTCCGTATAGTCAACTATACCACTAAATGCCCCTTCTGACGCGTTTCGCAACAAGGCATTAACCTCGCACGCCTGCACCGCCTTCCTCACGCTGACGCTCAAATCAATCGCAGTCACGTTTATAGTGGGAACACGGACAGCTATAGCTTCAAAGCGGTCGTTAAATTTAGGAAAAATACGAGTAATGCCCGCGGCAAGACGAGTATCTACCGGAATGATCGACTGGCTGGCTGCGCGAGTCCGTCGCAGATCAGGATGGTAAGCGTCGATCACCTGCTGATCGTGCATGGCAGAGTGGATCGTGGTGACCGTACCCGACTCAATGCCATACGCGTCATCCAGCAATTTAATCACAGGAATAATACAGTTGGTGGTGCAGGAAGCATTGGAGACGATCAGATGGTCCGGCTGCAGCTCTTTCTCATTCACACCGTAAACCACGGTGGCATCCAGGTCATTTCCGCCAGGATGGGAGAACAGCACTTTTTTCGCGCCAGCGGCCAGATGGGCCTCGCCATCTTCGCGGCTGCCGTACACGCCGGTACAATCCAGCACCACATCCACATTCAGCTCCTGCCAGGGCAGATCGCCTATTTCCGCACGATGCAGCAGACGAAGAGTATCTTCGCCCACCCACAGCAGATCCCGCTCCTGGCGAACATCCCAGGCAAATCGCCCGTGGCTGGTATCGTACTTCAGTAAATGCGCCATTCCTGCCGCATCAGCCAGCTCATTGATGGCTACCACGGTGATCTCTGCACGACGTCCGGTTTCATAAAGAGCGCGCAGAACGTTGCGCCCGATGCGACCAAAACCGTTTATGGCAATGCGAACCGTCATATCACTCCTGCATCCGAATTCGGTGTAAAACTGGTGCGTTAGCCTGAGCCAGACGTCCAAATTTGTACAGGGAATTCTTGCATCAGAAAAACTGTACCAAGCCCGTATATCTTCAGTGCCTGCGCAAACTGAAACGGTTCAGCTAGAATAATAGAATGGCGGAATAATAGGAATGACGAGGATCAATTGCTGCGACAATCTTTAGATCTAAGTCACAGATTTGGAAAATTCCACGGCCTGGGGTGACGGCGGAAAAAGGAAAACGGGGCGGAAGCAATCCCGCCCCATTGGGCTTACAGCAGTTCTTTAGCTTTAGCGACCACGTTATCCACGGTGAAGCCAAACATTTCAAACAGCTGCTCAGCAGGAGCAGACTCACCGAAGGTGGTCATCCCGATGATTGCGCCGTTCAGACCGGTGTATTTGAACCAGTAATCAGCAATGCCGGCTTCAATCGCCACACGTGCGCTGACCGCTTTCGGCAGAACCGCTTCACGGTAAGCAGCATCCTGTTTGTCGAATGCGTCGGTAGACGGCATAGACACAACGCGAGCCTTACGGCCTTCAGAGGTCAGCTTGTCATACGCGCCCACAGCCAGTTCCACTTCTGAACCGGTAGCGATCAGGATCACTTCTGGCTGACCTTCACAGTCTTTCAGCACGTAACCCCCGCGAGCGACATTAGCCAGCTGCTCAGCAGTACGATCCTGTTGCGCCAGGTTCTGACGGGAGAAGATCAGGGCTGTTGGGCCGTCGAAGCGCTCGATAGCGTATTTCCAGGCAACTGCAGATTCCACCTGATCACAGGGACGCCACAGGCTCATGTTCGGGGTGACACGCAGGCTTGCCATCTGTTCTACCGGCTGGTGCGTTGGACCATCTTCACCCAGACCGATTGAATCGTGGGTGTAGACCATCACCTGACGGATTTTCATCAGCGCAGCCATACGGGCAGCGTTACGCGCGTATTCCACAAACATCAGGAAGGTTGCGGTGTAAGGCAGGAAGCCGCCGTGCAGGGTGATACCGTTAGCGATGGCGGTCATACCAAATTCACGCACACCGTAATGGATGTAGTTACCGGCGTGATCTTCGTTGATTGGCTTAGAACCAGACCACATGGTCAGGTTGCTTGGTGCCAGATCAGCGGAGCCGCCCAGATATTCTGGCAGCAGCTTACCGAAGGCTTCCAGGCTGTTCTGGGAAGCTTTACGGCTGGCGATTTTCGCTGGGTTAGCCTGCAGCTGTTCGATGAACTTCTGCGACTCTGCCTGCCAGTTAGCTGGCAGCTCGTTGCCCATGCGGCGTTTGAACTCTTCCGCCAGCTCCGGGTGAGCTTTAGCGTAAGCAGCAAACTTCTGGTCCCAGGCTGATTCTTTCGCCTGACCCGCTTCTTTAGCATCCCATTGCGCGTAGATATCCTGTGGGATTTCGAACGGCGCGTGGTTCCAGCCCAGCTGCTTACGGGTCAGTGCCACTTCGTCATCACCCAGCGGTGCGCCGTGTGAATCATGCGTGCCCGCTTTGTTTGGTGAGCCAAAACCGATCACGGTTTTGCACATCAACAGGGAAGGCTTGTCGCTAACCGCTTTCGCTTC
>NZ_JBAVTT010000017.1:0-6256 GCF_049696395.1 Erwinia sp. | reverse complement strand
TTTCGACGATTGAGGCTGGCACGGTAACTAACAGTGGCACGATGCAAGGCGGACAGTCACTACAGGTCTCGGGGAAGCAGGCGACCAATAGGGGAACGTTACTCAGCGATGGCCAGCTGACGATGAGTGCGGATTCACTCGATAATCATGGGACACTTCAGGGGCAGCAACTGACGTTGCGCGGTGGCAGCATTAGCAATCAGGAAAATGGGCAGTTACTGAGTGCCGGAACACTCGATATGCAGGGCACGACTCTGACCAACCTGGGCCGAATCCAGGGGGACCAACTCGATTTGACTCTGCAAAGTTGGCAAAGCGACGGCAGCGCTCAGGCTGTCACACAGTTCAGTCCAACTATAGGGCATGGCAATTGTGGTCAATGATTAATCCGATTAACCATACGTTGAACGTCACTAATGCAGAAATATATAAAGCTGAGCCTTACGTCATGAGCGCCGATGTCTACAGTGTCGCGGCCCATACCGGGCGAGCCGGCTGGAGCTGGTACACCGGTTCCGCTGGCTGGGCATATCGCCTTCTTACTGAGGATTTACTGAGGATTTACTGAGGATTAAACTTCGCGCCGGAGAATTAACCGTGCATGCACAGTTACCCCATGACTGGCCTTCTGTCAGGATGACATACCTCCATGGAGACAATCAGTATCAGATCAACGTTGTTTCCAACAGTGGGGAATATAGAGTCGCGCTGAATGGTGTGATATTGCCTGACGACAGGATCCTTCTGGGGGATGATGGGGTAATTCATATGGTTGACATCTTTCAAAGCTGACGTAGCGTCATCGCCTATAAGGGGTCAATTTGGATATCGAAAATTATTGTACGTTAAGGTCGTTTTTTGACCTTCCTACTTTAGCTGGCCGCAGCCGACGAAACTTACCGGAAGCCGGTATCCGGTTGCTTTTCCAGATATAATCGCCTGTAAGATTGATGTGTTCCCAGCCTAGCGGGGACAAATGCGATAGCAGTCGCTCGTTGATCTTCATCCCTTTACGCTTCAGGGCATCGACCGCTCTTTCCATATAGATGGTATTCCACAGCGAGATAGCTGCCGTCAGCAGCGTCAGTCCGCTGGCGCGGTAGCTCTGATTTTCCGGTTTACGATCCCTGATTTCACCCAGACGGTGCAGGAATACCGCGCGCGCCAGCGCGTTACGGGCTTCTCCTTTATTCAGTCCCGCCTGTACCCGCCGACGAAGTGCCGGATCGCGGAACCAGTCGAGCATAAACAGCGTTCGTTCAATACGGCCAATTTCCCTCAGTGCTTTGGCAAGTCCGTTTTGCTTGGGGTAGCTGGCAAGCTTTTTAAGCATCAGGGATGCCGTCACGGTTCCCTGCTTTATCGAGGTTGCCAGGCGCAGCACTTCACGCCAGTGAATTTCGATCTCTTTCAGATTCAGGCTGGTTGTTGATATCAGTGACTGAAGCGCCGGGTATTGGTCTGCTTTCCCTTTGATAAACAGCTTTTTGTCGTGGAGATCCCTGATTCGTGGACAGAACGCAAAGCCTAGCAGATGCATCAGGGCAAAGACATGATCGGTGAAACCAGCTGTATCGGTGTAATGCTCCCTGATTTCCAGGTCGCTTTCGTGATACAGCAAACCATCGAGAACATGGGTTGAATCCCTGACCCGACTTATTATGCAGGTGTAAAACGGGCTGTATTGATCCGAAATATGGGTATAAAACTGACGTCCAGGTTCTTGCCCATATTTCGGGTTAACCTGCCCTGCGTAGCGGCCTGAGCTGCCTGTTCTGAAATTCTGTCCATCTGATGATGACGTTGTTCCGTCTCCCCAGAATGCCGCCAGTGGTCTTTTTCCCTGCGCATTTACCAGCTCAGCAAGCGCGGCTGAATAGGTTTCGTCGCGGGTATACCATGCCTGAATATCTTCGAGTGATGATTTGGTGCTCCCGGGGCAGGCTTCTGCCATTTTGGTCAGGCCAAGATTGATGCCATCCGCAAGAATGGTGGTGAGGAGCTGGCGGGTATCGGGACGGGTAATGTCATTTTTTATATGCGAAAAATGACGGGTAAACGTCGTCCAGCAGTTTACCTCGTCGAGAATTTCCGTGATTTTAGGTCGCGGTAGCATGCTGTAAACCAGTTCTGCCAGCGGTGAAACCTGTGCCGGAACGCAGTTATCCAGCGGAGAGACTTTTACGCCCTTGTCGGATATTTCCACATCGGGCAGTTCACCAAGGGCAGCCATGGCATTGACCTCTTCAAGTCTGGACTGAAGCAGAGTCATACGGCTGGCAATGTACTCATGATAATCAGCAGATACGGGCAGTGGCAGCGCCGGTGTGAGTTTGTCAAAGTCCTTTTCGGGAATGAGGTAATCATCAAAATTTTTGTAGCGGCGTGAGCCTTTAACCCAGATGTCCCCGGAGCGCAACGCTCCCTTAAGCTCGCTGAGCGCACAAAATTCATAATACTGCCGGTCAATACCCGCAGGTGTAATCACCACCTTGCGCCAGCTTTCAGGGACAAACTCAAGCGGCGCAGTCGCCGGAACTTTACGTGACTGCTTCCGGTACATATCCTTGATCACAACCAGCGCATCAGCCAGAGGTTGTGCTGCCGGGGTTGCGACTAACTGTAAAGCGGACAACATGCGCGGGGCATATTTCCGTAATGTGCTGTATTTCTCAGTAATAATATGCAGCGGGTCAAAATTATTTTTTCTGGCGAGATGGCGTGTTTCCTCCAGACTGGCGACAAATTCAGGCCACGGGAGTATGTTTTCTATTGCGAGCCATGGATCGCCACCGGAGTCGCGGGCATCAGACAGCGCCTGACCAACATCGATGTACTGCCTCAGTTTGGACTGGATCAGCTTTCCGGTCTGCTGAAGGCGCTCAGCCTGTGTTCTTTTGGCTTTGTTGAAAAGGCTGTTCAGCATTCGTTCATGCAGCTCAATCACTTCGTCTGTCAGTGTGGCTCTGGCTTCTTCCAGCACGCAGACCAGGATCGCATGACGGCGGGCTGCTGAAAATCGGGTCAAATCCCGGCTACTCATCTTTCGGCCTTCCCGCGCCAGTTTCAGCAACCGGTTCTGGTGAATGGTACGATCTATACCTTCAGGTAATGCCAGCGATTCAATGCTGCTGAGCCGATCAAGATGTTGCAGTACGTTCTTACCATTGATTTTACCCGGCGGTTGCAGAAGCCATGTCAGCCTGGAAGGCTGATTATCTGATGACTCAAGTAAACGATCCAGGGCATCCCGGTGCGCCGGAGTTAACGGGGCATTCAGGGTCTGAAATACGATTTTATCTCCGCCAGCCATGGCCTCCGCACAGGTCCGCTCCACGACATCAATCGCGGGAATTATCACGTTGTTCTGCCGGAGCCAGACCAGTAACTCTTCGGCCAGGAGAATACCTTTATCGGTGCGCGTCGCCATCGACAACAGGTGCGTAATACCGTCCTGCTGTATTTTGCCGGTGAACGCCTTTACGCCAAGATAGCGGTACAGTTCGGTTAAATGCTCACGCCGGGTCGTATCCCTGCCGGAAAGGTAAGCAGGCCAGAGATCCCCGGTAAGCTTTAGCCTGCTGGCGATATGCTTCAGCAGCGCATCAGAGGGTGGGATTTTTTTATCCGGAGCAAAGCCGACATTTTTCAGGTAGCAAAGAAGGACGGCAAAACCAAAACGGCTGGCAGGTTTACGGTGAGCACTGATAAGTGCCAGATCATGCTCACTGAAATAGGCCATTCGGGTCAGCGTTAACTCATCATCTGGCAATGCCAGTAATGATTCTCTTTCCGACAGAGAAAGAACCTGCCTCCTTGCCATATAGTTTCCCTCATAAATTATTCGGTTCGGTATTTTTAACAAGAATGCTTATCGCATAAGGGTACACCTTGACGCCACAACCAAAACGTGACGGCACACGATAAATGACATAACCTATATGCGATAGAATAAATGCAATAACCTAAATGCGATAACGCGGTGGGAAAATGTTCATCAGAGCTTATTTAAGGGCATCGACGGAAGACCAGTTCGCCGATCGGGCAAAAGAGATGCTGGAGCAGTTCGTCCAGGAACGGGGGCATAAAATCGCCAGCTACTACCGGGAAAATATCAGTGGCACAAAACTTGAGCGCCCGGAACTAGGGCGCTTACTGATGGACAGTCACCACAATGATATTTTATTGGTCGAGCAGATAGACCGTCTGACACGTCTCAGCAACAGCGACTGGATGACGCTAAAAAAACAGATAGAACAACATGAGCTGCGAATTGTCAGTCTTGATGTGCCCACATCATGGCAGGCACTGTCAGATAAGGACCCTTCGCAGGCCGACCCGATAACCCGCGCAGTAATAACCGCCATCAATAACATGCTTATCGATCTGATGGCCGCAATGTCACATAAGGACTGGCTGAGCCGCCGCCAGCGGCAAAAACAGGGAATCGAGCGGGCTCATACAATTGGAAAGTACCGGGGTAAGCAGGCCGATCAGGAACGGCATCAGAAAGTCCTGTACTACCGGCAGGTAAAGAAACTGAGTATCCGGGAAACGGCGGATGCTACAGGCTACAGTGCTTCACAGGTTTGCCGGATACAAGCGCTTCATAAAAATAATGAAACTGCCTGAAAGGCTGGAATAACGGTGTTTATTTGCAGTCATGGCCTAATAGTTAGCGCCCTGTAACAACTTTTGTGATTAGCAGCCTGACGCATCATCTATGTAAGGAAAGTCCGCTGTGTGCCAGGTATAGTCATTCGCACCCTGAGAACTACACTTTGCAGTGATTCAGGGTATGCGCTTACTGGTTACGAATATTGTGCCAGAATCATGAAATGTGATGATTGCCGCTTTGCTTTCGAACCAGTAAGTGCTCCACGTTCGCTAACGAATACTCAGGGCATGCAGACAAACTGCTGACTATATTTCTTTCGAAGAGCGTGGAATGCATACCAATCCCCGATAAACAGGAGTTGGTTATGGCTACGATAGATCAGTTTGCTGCCCATGTTGGTCTCGATTGGGCGGATAAAAAGCACGATGTCTGTGTTCAGTTTAAAAACGGTGAACGCACATTCCATGTAATTGAACATACGCCGGAAGCGCTTGATATCTGGCTCAACGCATTGCACAAACAGGTGAAAGGCAAAATAGCTATCGCCCTTGAGCTGAAAAAAGGTCCGGTGGTGTATGCCCTCCAGAAGTACCCCTTTATCACCGTTTTCCCAGTACACGCATTGTCCCTGGCCCGCTATCGGCAGACCTTCTGGCCGAGTGGCGCTAAAGATGATCCCCAGGATGCAGAATTAGCGTTAGAGCTAATGCTACGCTATCCCAAAAAGATAAAAGCCATTGAACCCGATAATGCTGCTATCCGGTTGCTTCAACAGTTAGTTGAGCAGCGTCGATTGCTGGTCGAAGATAAACGCCGCTTTGTGAACCGGATAATCAACACGCTTAAACAATATTATCCTCAGCCACTGGAGTGGTTCTCACATCGGGGTAGCTTATTGTTGTGTGCACTGATTATACGGTGGCCCAGTCTGCAACAACTGAAACGCGCAAGGCACGACACTATTCGTAACTTTCTGAATGCCAAAGGTGGCCGCGCAATGGCCCTTACCGATCAACGTGTTGCGAGTATTGATAACGCGATTCCATTGACTACAGACCCGAGTGTTATAGAGGCTAATGCTTTGATGGCAACAGCACTGGCGACACAAATTAAAGTCGTGAGTGAAATCATCAAAACCTATGACGAACGCATCGAAACGTTGTTTGACTCATTACCAGATGCAGGGCTTTTCAAATCACTACCAGGCATGGGGCCGTGTATGGGCCCACGGATGCTTGCTGCACTTGGCGATAACCGTGACCGTTTTAACAGCGCAGAAGAAATTCAAAACTACGCCGGTATAGCGCCGGTGACAGAACGAAGTGGCCAGAAATCCTGGGTTCACTGGCGATGGCAATGTGCCAAGTTCGTCAGGCAGACCTTTGTTGAATGGGCTGCCAAGACGGTTAACTCATCATACTGGGCCAGACTGTATTATCAGGGCCTCAGAGAGAAGGGCAAATCTCATCAGTCTGCGATCCGGGCACTGGCATTCAAATGGATAAGGATCATTTACCGCTGCTGGAAGGCCAGAACCTGTTATGACGAAGCAAAATATTTGCTGGCACTTGAAGCACGACACTCGTCCTTACTGAGGCCATAAAAAACTTGTCGAATGTCTCAGGGCGTGAAGCGGAC
>NZ_JBAVTT010000016.1:0-85366 GCF_049696395.1 Erwinia sp. | reverse complement strand
GTTACGGCTTTGCCAGCAAGACCTTCCATGCGCCACTGATCGCCGGTACCGCAGGCATGGAACTGGCCGTAGTCTCCAGCAGTGATGCCAGCAAAGTGCACGCTGACTGGCCATCCACTCAGGTAGTTTCCGATCCCCAAACGTTGTTTGACGATCCCACGCTGCAACTGGTCGTTATTCCTACCCCTAATGATACCCATTTCCCGCTGGCAAAAGCCGCGCTGAACGCCGGTAAACATGTGGTGGTGGATAAACCTTTCACCGTGACGCTGTCTCAGGCTCGTGAGCTGGACGCGCTGGCTAAAGCCAAAGGGCTGCTGCTCTCGGTATTCCACAACCGCCGTTGGGACAGCGACTTCCTGACGCTGAAAACGCTGCTGGCTGAAGGCACGCTGGGCGAAGTGCGTTACTTTGAATCGCATTTTGACCGCTTCCGTCTGGAAGTGCGCAACCGCTGGCGTGAGCAGAAGGGCGCCGGTAGCGGCATCTGGTACGATCTGGGGCCCCATCTGCTTGACCAGGCTTTACAGCTGTTCGGGTCGCCGGTGGCGATCAACGTTGATACGGCAGAGCTGCGTCCAGGCGCGCAAACCACCGATTATTTCCATGCTGTGCTGACCTATCCTCAGCGCCGAGTGGTGTTGCATGGCAGCATGCTGGTGGCGGCGGAATCCCCGCGTTACCAGGTCCATGGCACCAAAGGCAGCTATGTGAAGTACGGTCTGGATCCGCAGGAAGACAGCCTGAAAGCGGGTGCACGTCTCCCGCAGGAAGACTGGGGTTACGATATGCGCGATGGCGTATTGACGCTGGTAAATGGCGACATGATGGCCGAAGAGACGTTGCTGACCACTCCAGGTAACTATCCGGCGTATTATGCGGGCATCCGTGATGCTATCACGGGTGACGGTGCCAACCCGGTTACCGCTGAAGAAGCTATTCAGGTGATGGAACTGATTGAACTTGGCCTGCAGTCAGCCGAGAAACGTCAGACAATGTCACTGAAGTAGCGGTTATAAAAAAGCCCCGCTGACCTGGACTGTACCTGAAAGGGGACAGTTCATCTCAGCGGGGCTTTTTATTTGGGCCTGCATGACTCTCCTGCAGGCCGCTTTAAATCAGATAGACTGGCCTTTATGCTGCCACTCTGGCGCGTACAGCTTCTTTCTCTGCATCAGTCAAAAACGCAATCTTCAGGCCGTTTTCCTGTGCCGTGCGCATCTGCGCCAGGCTCAGGCCAGCTTGTGGAGCCGCAATTTCGTACTCATACGGCAATTCAATCCCCTGAACCGCTGGGTCATCCGTGTTAATTGTCGCCAGGATGCCGTGATCAAGGAACTTCGCCAACGGATGCTGAGCCAGTGAGGCCACAGTGCTGGTCTGAATATTCGAGGTCAGGCAAGACTCCACGCCAATTTTGTGCGCGGCCAGGAAATCCATCAGCGCTGGATCTTCAACAGCCTTCACGCCGTGGCCAATTCGTTCAGCCCCCAGCTCACGGATCGCCTGCCAGATGCTCTCCGGGCCCGCAGCTTCACCAGCGTGAACGGTGATGCGGAAACCGGCGTCACGCGCGCGGTTAAAGTGGCTGAGGAACTGGCTGCCAGGGAAGCCCAGCTCATCACCGGCCAGGTCCAGAGCCGTAATGCCGTCACGATGAGCCAGCAGGCCTTCCAGCTCACGCAGGCAGGCTTCTTCGCCAAAGGTCCGGCTCATAATGCCAATCAGGCGCACATCAATATTGTGTTGCTTACAGCCTGCACGCACGCCTTCAATCACCGCTTCCACCACGCCAGCCACTGGCAGGTTATGGGTCATTGCCATATAGCCCGGCGAGAAACGCAGTTCGGCATAATGAATTCCTGCGCGCGCGGCATCTTCCACATTTTCCTGCGCAATACGGCGGCAGGCTTCCAGTGAACCCAACACTTTGACGCCCCAGTCCAGCTTATTCAGAAAGCTGACCAGATCGGGCTCGGTTTGGGTGACCTGAACGTGGGGACGCAGCAATTCCAGGGTGGTAGCTGGCAGGGTAAGGTTAAATTCGCGGCCTAAATCCAGAATGGTTTGTGCACGAATATTGCCGTCAAGGTGGCGATGAATATCGGTGAGGGGAAGCTGGGTATCGATCATGTCGGCGCACTCATGTTGTTTTAATAAGTGCATAACAGTATAAAAACAATTTGCGCAACACCGCCAGCGAATTGCGCAAACAAGACGTTAAGTGCCGATAATTTGTGCTTAAGACAGCCTGTTTCCCCTCATCGTGCAGGCAGACGGCTAAAGCAGGCTGCGAATAGCGGCAATTAAGCGGTCAAGGCCGTCATCCACTTTGCTGCGGGGGCAGCCAACGTTCAGCCGCAGATACCCGTTGCCCTGTGGACCATAAGTGTAACCCGGCATGATCGCCACTTTTTGCTGCTCAATCAGCACCTGTTGCAGCGCTTGATCGTCCAGCCCCAGCGGATTAAGGTCAATCCACGCCAGATAGGTCGCCTGAGGCGGCTGCCAGTTTAACCGTGGAAAAGCCTGATTCAGCCTGCTGGCAACGTGCTGCAGATTCGCTTGCAGATACGCCCGTAAAGCATCCAGCCAGTCCGCCCCTTCGCGGTAGGCGGCAATATGCGCGGCAACAGCCATGACGGCAGGAGAAGATAAGCCATCCGCATTCTTCGTCGCCTGGAACCAGGCCTGACGATCCTGTTCATCGCTGATAAAACCATAAGCACCGGTCAGCGCAGGAACGTTGAAGCTCTTTGAGGCCGAGGTAAACAGCGCCCAGCGGCCACTGGCTACGGAACTCCAGGGAATATGCAGCTCGCTGCCCATCACCATATCCATATGGATCTCATCGCTTATCGTCAGCACGCCATGGCGCTGGCACAGGTCTGACATCTGCTGAAGTTCAGCGCGGCGCCACACCTTTCCGGTCGGATTATGGGGGCTGCAAAGCAGCATGATTTTGCATTCCTCGCGGCTGAGCAGGGCTTCAAGCGCGACCATATCGCATTGCCACTCAGCTCCTTCGCGTTGCAGGGGTAACGAGAGCACCTGACGATCGTTGCCCTCAATCACTTTGTAGAAGCCATCATAGGCTGGCGTGTGGATCAGCACGGCATCGCCGGATGAAGACCAGTGACGGATCATCTGGGCGACCATATAGATCACCGAAGCACCGTAAACAATCTGCTGATGATCAACGCTTACTGCAAAACGCTGCTGATACCAGTGGCTGATGGCGGAGAGAAAATCCTGATGTTGCCAGCGGCTGTAACCCAGTACGCCATGCGTCACGCGCTGCTGCAATGCCGAGATAATGCAGGGCGCGGTAGCGAAATCCATATCGGAGATGGTGAAGGGCAGTAAATCAGCGTGCCCAAAACGGTCGGCAACAAAATCCCACTGGGTACACCAGCTGCCGTGACGATCGATAACCCGATCAAAATCAAACATAAAAGCTCCTTTTTAGCGCCGCAAAATAGAGAAGGGCCGAAAATCTCTCTTCAGCCCATTCCTGCCAACGTCCTGTGCTTGATCAGCCGGGAACCGCTGTCATCATGCTGGCCATCTCATCTTTAACCGACTGAACTTGGGGTCCAATAACCACCTGCAGGCTGTGCTCGTTAAGGTGAACCACACCAATCACCCGATTTGCCTTTAGCGCCGCATCATCCACCAGGCTCATGTCTTTAATCGACAGACGCAGGCGAGTGAGGCAGTTATCCAGCGAATCAATGTTATCCATGCCGCCTAATGCGGCGAGGATGGCTGGCGTGTTGTAGCCAGACTTGCCGACAGTCGCGGAGAAATTTTTATCAACCGTTGTGGTATCCACATCGCGCCCTGGCGTTTTGATATTGAAGCGGGTGATAGCGAAACGGAAGATCACGTAGTAACCCACAAACCAGATGGCGGCAACCAACGGCACGAAATACCATTTGGTCGACAGGCCGTGCAGGATACCAAACACCACAAAGTCGATAACGTTGCCGTCAGTGTTACCGATGGTGACGCCAAGGACCGCCATCACCGTAAAGCCCAGACCCGTTAATAGCGCATGGATCACATACAGCACCGGGGCAACAAACAGGAACAGGAATTCAATCGGTTCAGTGGTTCCGCCAACCACGCAGGCAACCACACCAGAAATCAGCAGGCCTTTAATCTTATGTCGGTTTTCAGGGCGCGCGCAGTGATACATCGCCAGCGCAGCACCAGGTAAACCGCCGAGGAAGGCCGGCATTTTACCCTGTGACAGGAAGCGAGTAGCGCTTTCAGAAAAGCCAGCCGTGGTGGGGCAGGAAAGCTGTGCCTGGAAGATGGTTAAGGCACCGCTGACGCTGTGTCCGCAAACATCCATCGTGCCGCCCGCATCGGTGAAGCGGATAATGGCTACCAGGATATGCTGCAGACCGAACGGCAGCAGCAGACGCTCGCCGGTGCCGAAGATCATCGGGCCAAACTCGCCAGCGCCGTTAATCACCCATCCAAGACCGGTAATAGCCGCAGCAAACCAGGGCCAAATCAGCGGAATGACCAGGCCAACCAGACCCATTACCAGGGTGGTGATAATGGGCACAAAGCGGGTGCCGCCGAAGAATGCCAGCGCATCCGGCAGGCGAATGGTATTGAAGCGTTCATGCAGATAAAACACGATTATCCCGACAATGACCGCGCCCAGGATCCCGGTATCAATCGACTGAATGCCGATGATATTCTGGATGTTATTCGCTTTCAGCACGGCTGCATCGGTGGTTGGCAAAATACCTTTGGCATTTAGCCAGAAATTTACCGCCAGGTTCATCACCGCAAAGCCAACAAAGCCGGAGAAGGCCGCAACGCCTTTATTTTCACGCGCCATACCCAACGGGATAGCGATGGCAAACATCACCGGCAGGTAGCTAAAAGCAAAGGAGCCGACTTTGCTCATCCACATAAAGATCAGCTGCAGAACCGAATTGCCCAGGAAAGGGATCAGGGTAATCACATCGTGGCTGCTCAGCGAGCTGCCAATGCCCATCATAATGCCGCAGAAAGAGAGCAGCGCGACGGGGAGCATAAAGGTTTTGCCTAAACTCTGGAAAAACTCCCAAAGCGTAATTTTTTGTTTTGTGGCCGACATGGGCTCTCCTGGCATAAAAAAGCTCAGCCGCTGCTGAGATAAAAAAATGATAAAACGTTTTACCCACCATTAATGCGTGATGAGTCACACTCTTATCCGGCGCGAAGGTTTTATTTACCGGCCGGGCGGTGTAACGTTTTATCTCACTGTTTCGATGATGCTGTACGAACAGGTCAGCCAGAGCTGACTGGACAAAATATGTCGCTGAAAAAAATCACAATTAATGATGTAGCAGCCGAAGCGGGGGTCTCCGTGACCACGGTTTCGCTGGTGCTTTCCGGCAAAGGACGAATTTCGCCTGCTACCTCGGAGCGAGTCAATCGGGCGATCAACGCGCTGGGTTTCGTGCCTAATCGTTCCGCTACCATGTTACGGGGCGGAGGAAGTGGCGTAATCGGGCTGATCGTGCGTGACCTTTGCCAGCCGTTTTATGCCGAAATGACCGCCGGACTGAGTGAAGGGCTGGAGAAGAACGGCAAAGTGCTTTTTCTGACCCAAAGCGGGCCAAAAGGGCAGAATATCGATCGCTGCTTCGACACGCTGGTGGCCCAGGGTGTGGAGGGCATAGTGCTGGGCGGCGGGGCAGATAATGCCTCTCATCTGGTCAAAAAAGCCCGTGACCAGGGCATTGCGATGATCTGTGCTTCGCGCGCCAGTAGCCTGGATGACACTGACTCCATCCGTCCCGACAACATGCATGCGGCAAAAATTGCGACTGAATATCTGATCAAGCGCGGGCATCACTGCATCGCCTGGTTGGGCGGTTCTGGCTCTTCTTTGACGAGGGCAGAGCGGATTGGTGGCTATTGCTCCACACTGCTGCAATACGGCCTGCCTTTTCGCAGCGAATGGATTATTGAAAGCGGTCGCCATCAGCGAGACGTGGCGGAAGTGACTGAGAATCTGATTCATCATCATCCAACCATTACCGCAATCCTCTGCCATAACGCCTCGGTCGCGCTGGGCTGCTATTTTGGCCTGCAACGCACGGGGAGAACCATTGGCAAAGGAGGGATGGACAGTTATTACGGCCAGCAAATGGCTTTGGTAGGATTTGGCGATTCGCCAGAAGCGGAGCTGACCGATCCCCCGCTGACTTTTATCACCAGCTCTGCGCGTGAGATTGGCCGCAGTGCCGCACAAAGGTTGTTGCAAAGAATGAGCGATCCACAAGGTGCGGTGCAGAACGTCATTTTACCGCCGGTGTTGATCGAGCGAGGATCGGCATAAAAAAAGGGCGCGATAATCGCGCCCTTACTGTTAACGCCTCAGCGTTACTGCGGCATACCTTCTGCAGCAGGGGCACCGCCACCTAACATATAGCGTGCCAGGAACTGGTCCAGCGCCATTTTGTCGCCGTTCATGGTGACCTGACCAGTAGCGTACTGCAGGCTGGTAACAATGTTATTGTCCTTCTGGGTAGTCAGTTTGAACATCTGACCCATCGCCGCCACACCTTTGACCTGCTGATCGGCCAGTTTGGCTGCTTCTTCCTGCTTATACCCTTCCGCCATGGCCACGCTGGTCATCATTTCGGTGGCCATATCCATGTTGATCGACAGTTTAGCGTCCAGCGTTTTCAGCACGTTATCCACGGCCTGGCCGATGTTCTGTGGCTGAGTCGTGTTGGCTGCCGGATCTTTAAAGTGGACGGCCAGGTTGAAGCTGCTCTCGCCTTTATCGTTCTTCCAGCTGAAGGGCGCGATGTTCACAATCGGATCGCCTTTCAACAACAGCGGCAGATTTGCTGAGAAGATCTGGCTCATACGCTGTTGGTAGAGTTGAGGATTGTCGCTAATACCCGGCTCATTCATCAGCGCCTGGACCTGACTGTTGTAGTTGTCAGAGAAGGCTTTCATGCCGTTAGCATCAAATTGGGACAGTTTGATAGCCAGTTTACCCTGACCAAAGTTCTGGTTTTGCAGCTTCAGGGAATCCAGGGCGTAGTCGATACTGCCCGAAATCAGGCTCTTTTCAGAATTGAAGGAGGACTTACCGTTCAGGCCTTCAGCGACAAACGCTTCTTTGCCATCCACCATTGCGGTGAGCTTCTTCAGATTGATGCTCTGATCGCCAATGCGCATCCCTTCCGGGCTGAGGTGCGTGCTGGCATCCAGTTTCAGTCCGTTGGCGGTGAACACCACAGGCATATCCAGCTGGTTTTTGGTGCTCAGCACCAGGCTTTCCAGGTCGCCGCTGAAATTGACTTTATCACCTTTGTTATCAGCGTCGACATTGATGATGCCGCCGTTAGAAGCAAAGCGCTCGCCAGTTTGGGCGTTGTTATAGTCCACAGGCAGCAGGGTAATGGCTGAAGCGGTTGCGCCGCTATAGCCAACGCGGGTATCAGCCTGAATGATTGACTGACCTTTGGTCATCTCAAACAGTTTCTTCACCGCATCGGTATTCTCAAGCTGAGTATGGACGGAGGCCATGCTTGGGATCAGGTTGAATTTTTTCAGCTGAGCGAACGGGAAAGGACCGTGATCGATCTTCTCATCAAACACGATGCTCTGGCCTGGCTTAATCAGCGAATTGTCTTCCGTCTGCGAGTTAGACTGCAGCACAAAGCGGGCGGTACTGGTGAATACCCCGCGCTGGAAATCCTGGTAGCTCAGTTTAAGACGGTTTTCCGGCGCCATGTTGTTCATCTGGGCATTCGCATTCTGCACCAGCTCATCCATGTGTGTTTCCAGTTGTTTGCCGGTAAACCACGCGGCTCCGGTCCAAATCACGCCGAGTGCGACTACTACGCCTATCGCTATCTTTGTCTTCTTCATCTGTAAGTCGTCCTTTTTGGTCACTGGCGCCGGCAAATCGATCCTGTGGGCAAATGCCTGGCGAATAAAAAACGCCCTGAGGCGTTTTTGTTTAATAATTTGAATAATAATAGCAATTGTCGCGGTTCGCGTCAGCCGCAAATCCTAGAGAAGGTTGCAGACGCGCGCCACCCGGCCATTGCCCGCCAGCGTAACCTCAGCGTCCGTAGCCGGAACAAAACAGGATTCGCCTGGTTTCAGCGTCAGCTGTTGGTCGTTGTGGCTGACTACCGCCTGGCCGTCCACACAGAACAGAATAGCGGCACTTTGCACTTTTACTACGGCAGGTTGAGCGTTGAGCTGGTGGAGAGAGAAGGCAAAGTCTTCCACCGGAACCGGGAAATCAAGTGTATCACCGTTCTGCACAGGTTGAGTTAGCAAGCTGGCGTAAGATTTAGCTTCAAATTTAAGGTTCGCCATCAGTTCGGGGATATCGATGTACTTTGGTGTCAATCCAGCCCGCAACACGTTATCCGAATTGGCCATCACTTCCAGCGCCACGCCCTGCAGATAGGCGTGTGGCGTCTCGGCGAACAGGAACATCGCTTCGCCCGGCTGCAGTTCAATCACATTCAGCAGCAGCGGAGAGAACAACCCGCTGTCATCAGGATAGAACGCTTCAATCAGCGAAATGGTGTCCCAGGGCTCGCCTTGCTGGCTGCGAAGCTCACTTTTCAGTACGTCCAGTGCCAGGCTCTTTTCTTCCCCCTTCATTGACAGAAGCGCGGTGAACAGCGCCGACAACTCCCTCATCTCAGGGGACTGCAGGAAATGGGCAATCGCGGGATGCGCTCCAGCTACGGGCTGAAGCAGCGAGATAATCTCGTGCAGCTCGCGGAAGCCGTTGATGGCTTTAAAAGGCGTGAGGGCAAAGACCAGCTCAGGCTTGTGGTTAGCGTCTTTATAGTTACGGTTTGGTGCATCAAGAGGGATGCCAGCCGCATTCTCTTTGGCAAAACCCACTTCTGCCGCCGCTTTGCTCGGATGAACCTGAATCGATAATGGCTGATCGGCGCAAAGCACTTTAAACAAGAAGGGCAGCTCGCCAAACCGGTTAGCTACGGCTTTGCTGAGCAGGGCTTCTTTATCAGCATCAATGACGTCTCGTAATGACTGCTTCTTGCCGTCGACTTCTATCCAGGAAGGGCTTTTAGGGTGTGCTCCCATCCAGAGTTCCGCCATTGGCAGCTTGTCGGGGTTAGGAATGCCATAAAGATCGGTGAGGGCAGAAGGGCTGCCCCAGGCGTAATTTTGCAGCGAATTGATTAATTTTTGCATGTTAGCTCACACATAATCGGATAATTACGGCCTGTATTAAAGCAGAAAACCACGCCTAAAAGACAATGTGGAGTGCAAGAAGGTCGAATGAGTCGCATAATGTTAAATTCTTGTATGCCAGAATATCGCCCGCGCTTTTTGCCTTCAGAGGCAAAGTAAGGGTTTAAAATCATATTATTGTGCAAAAGGAGAGAGTCATGGCTGCCAACCGCATTGAGAAAGATTCAATGGGTTCCATCGAAGTTCCAGCAGATAAACTGTGGGGCGCGCAAACGCAACGCTCACTGGAACACTTTCGCATCTCCACCGAGAAAATGCCTGTTGAATTAGTCCACGCACTGGCGCTGACCAAGCGCGCTGCGGCTAAGGTGAACAGTGATTTAACCCTGTTGCCCAACGAACGTGCAGCAGCAATTATCTCCGCTGCTGATGAGGTGCTGGCCGATAAACACAGCGCTGAATTCCCGCTGGCTATCTGGCAAACCGGCTCCGGTACCCAGACCAATATGAATATGAATGAGGTGCTTGCCAATCGTGCCAGTGAGATCCTGGGCGGCGTGCGCGGTATGGAACGTCTGGTGCACCCTAACGACGATGTGAATAAAAGCCAGAGCTCCAACGATGTCTTCCCGACAGCCATGCATGTCGCAGCGGTCCTCGCGATTCAGGAGCATTTGCTTCCTCAGCTTAAAGTGCTGCAAAAAACACTGAACGAAAAAGCTGAAGCTTTTAAAGATATCGTTAAGATTGGCCGTACTCACCTGCAGGATGCCACGCCTTTAACGCTCGGTCAGGAGATTTCCGGCTGGGTGGCGATGCTGAGCCATAACCTCAAACATATTGAGCAGAGCATTCCACATGTAGCCGAACTGGCATTGGGCGGCACGGCGGTGGGGACAGGGCTGAATACTCATCCAGAATATGCCGTGAGGGTAGCCAAAGAGTTAGCCGATCTGACGAAGCAACCTTTTGTTACCTCGCCAAATAAATTTGAAGCACTGGCAACCTGTGATGCACTTGTTCATGCTCACGGTTCGCTGAAAGGGCTTGCTGCCTCCTTAATGAAGATTGCTAACGATGTGCGCTGGTTATCTTCAGGCCCCCGCTGTGGCATTGGCGAAATTGCAATTCCTGAAAACGAACCCGGCAGCTCGATAATGCCAGGCAAAGTCAATCCGACCCAATGTGAAGCGATGACCATGCTTTGTTGCCAGGTGATGGGCAATGATGTGGCGGTGAATATGGGTGGCGCTTCCGGTAACTTCGAGCTTAACGTTTATCGCCCGATGATTATCCATAACTTCCTGCAGTCGGTGCGGATGTTGGCAGACGGCATGGACAGCTTTAATCACCACTGTGCGGTGGGGATAGAGCCCAATCTGGACCGTATCAGCCAGTTATTAAATGAGTCGCTGATGCTGGTGACGGCGTTAAATACGCACATTGGCTACGATAAAGCGGCAGAAATTGCGAAAAAAGCGCACAAAGAAGGCTTAACACTGAAAGGGTCTGCGTTGAAATTGGGCTATCTGACGGAAGCGGAATTCGACGCCTGGGTTCGTCCGGAAGAGATGGTCGGCAGTATGAAGACGTAATGACGATTTGATGAAAGGAGCGGAATGTATTCCGCTCTTTTTTTTGCCTGAATGCTCAAATTGACAGATTTGTATCACTGTATAAATGTAATCTGGGGATCACCGGAAACAGTGGCGTGGCTGGGGGCTTAAATTTATGGGCCACATTCTCAGCATCATAATTGAGTAATTCACCGAGCTTAGGAAGCTGATTAGCCTCCGCACAAAGCACCAATAAAGGAGAAGGGCAGGCCAGCTGTGTTTGCTTCTGCTGCTGTTTATTCCATACGCGCGCAATCGGCTGCACCTTAACCGGGCGCTTAATCTTCAGTTTTGCACTCGCGGGTAACGAATTAATAAGAGCTATCTCATCCTGTAGTTTTTCAGCCCATTGCTCACGGCTCCACGGCGCCATTGCTCGCCCAGAAGCTACGCTTTTCTTCAGCTTTTCCAGCACCTCTTGCCGGGTGACATTTTTAATTATGTGCTTATTTGCCCAGCCAAATCGCAGGGAGTCTGGTGACTCAAGCAAGGTAATTGAACGGTAGGCATTAAGAGTTATTAAGCCTCTGAGGTGCGTATGGACAAATTCAAAGCGCTCCTCGCTCTCCACGCCGGACTCCACGGTAATAATCTGCTCAAGGCGCATTTTCAGGCTATTAATCGTGGCTACCTGCTGGCGGATAACCGCTGATTCTTCCGGCGTAGCTTCAAAGCAAATTGCGCCGGGCAAGCGTACGGCAGCTTTAGTGCTTAATGATTCGGATTGATGTTGGATAAACAGGCGGGAATAATGGCTTAGTGCCAGATTTAATGCTGGTTGTGCAAGGTGCTGAGTCACGTTAATTTTAAGCAAAGGTTGATGTTCCTGACCTTTGTGCACCGGCGGCAATTCAAACACTCGCGCCATCAGCAGGCGAAGTGTCGGAAGTTTATGGGTTAAGGCTTCCAGCGCTGTCTGCAGCTCTGCCACGCAGCGATGTAAGTTATCTACGGCATCATATCGGCTCATCAGCACTCACTCTTAGTTACAACATACTCGTTATTGTTCAGAACAGAGAACGCTCAAGAATTGGTTATGCAGTTACAGGGAAAATTAATAAGCGGCAAAAAAAGAGTCGTGAGAGTAAAAAGAGGGGAAGGTTGCCACGCCAGCAAAAACTGACGTGGCTGGAAGATTAAATCAGGAAATCTTCCAGTTTTTTACCCTGGTCCAGCGCCTGCTTAATTACCGCAGGAGTACGGCCCTGGCCGGTCCAGGATTTAGTGTCACCGTTTTCGTCGGTGTACTGGTATTTGGCTGGGCGTGGTGCACGCTTGGCGCGAGATTTACCCGTAGAGGTCTCTGCAGAAGTGAGTTCGCTTAAATCGATGCCGTCGTCCAGCAGCATCTGACGGTATTTAGCCAGCTTCTCTTCTTTTTCCTTAACCTCAGAAGCGATAGCCGCTTCTGCGTCACGACGTTCATTTACAACCGCTTCGAGTTTTTCCAGCATCTCTTCAAGTTCAGTTAAAGAAACTTCACGAGCCTGAGCACGAAGGGTTCGAATGTTATTTAATACTTTCAGAGTTTCGCTCATAAGGAATCCGTAGCGTTGAGTGGTTTAAAATTAATCAGTGTATGTATCGGAGACCAGTGTACAGAGAAAACGGGCGGTTAAAAACACCTAATCATGAAAATGTTTATTTATTTTCGCTATTTTTACGCTGTTTAACCACAGAGATCTCAATTTGAACAAGCTTATATTTACAATATTGAGACAAATCTTAACACCTGCTACGGCAATGCGTTGGGCAAATGAACAAATCCCATTCCGGGGCCTGGCAATAATTACGCTACTTTTGTCACATTCTTATATCCAATAAAAGACTTTACAGCGCCAGCGTTAATATGAGTGACCAGCAGGTTTATCCTTTGTTAACCCGCACTTATACCCGGCAATGTTAACCCCTTTGAGAGGGAATATTTCAGCAGGTTTGTCGGGGCTATATCGTAACAGGCCTAAATTATGCGCGACTGGTCTGCTTCCCCATAACACAGTTACAGCAGGGGGATTCAGTCGATTGTCTACTTTAGTTACAACATACAAATGCATTCACAGAACAAAACCGTGGCTTTAAGTCAGACGCCAGACTTATCATCCTTATCGCGGTAATAAAGTCGGGCAGGGACTTATGTGCTGATAAAATGGTTGGCGTACCTGTTGGGCACTGTATGGAGTCGTTAATGAAAATACCTCCCTTGCGTTGGTTCTGGTTGCTTCTTTTTTCCGCTCTGGCTGTCGTTGGCCTGGAAAGTTTGAACCTACCTGCGGCGCTACTTTTGGGGCCGATGGCAATGGCGATCGTTTTTGCCGCCCGTGACAAACCTTTAGTTATTCATCGTAATCTGTTTTATCTGGCGCAGGGCGTGGTGGGCAGCATGATAGCCCGTGCCATTCCCGCCTCTATATTTGTCGAAATAGCCAAAAACTGGCCTTTATTTGTCGCCAGTATTTTCTCGGTCATTATCGCCAGTTCGCTTCTCGGTTGGTTGCTGACACGCTGGCAGGTGTTACCCGGTTCAACGGCAATTTGGGGATCCTCACCCGGTGCAGCTACAGCGATGACATTAATGGCAGAAAGTTATGGTGCGGACGTGCGGTTAGTGGCTTTTATGCAATATCTTCGCGTGGTGATTGTGGCGGTGGCCGCCACTGTCGTTGCCCGCATTTGGGCTCCGGAGATGCCATCAGGCTCTGCACCTTCAAGCTTTGATATTATTCAGCCGGTCGCCTGGGGACATTTTGGCATTACCGTTTTACTTATCCTCGCGGGCGTGCTGGCGGGTAAGGTCTTTCGAATTCCAGCTGGACCCTTGCTGATTACGCTGGCGGGTGGGGCGATTTTGCAGGATTTCAATCTGCTGACGATTGAATTGCCTCCGGCATTATTGATGGTGGCTTATGCAATTATTGGCTGGAGCATCGGGTTGCGATTTAATCGAGCCATTCTGCTGTATGTCGCCAAAGTGTTACCAAGGCTGCTGATGTCTGTTTTCATCCTGGTGGCAATTTGTGGCGTATTTGCCTTTGGTCTGGTGCATTTTGCTGGAATTGATCCGCTGACTGCCTATCTGGCAACCAGTCCGGGCGGTGCCGATTCCGTGGCTATTATTGCCTCTTCCAGCCATGTGGATATGCCATTCGTTATGTCGATGCAAACCGGCAGGTTTATTGTCGTTCTGTTAACCGGGCCAGCGCTGGCAAGATGGGTGGCTAACTCGATGGAAAGCAGGCAACGGAAACAAAGTGAAAGACGCTGAAAACAGAAAGGCCGGGTTAACGGCTAAGCAAAATGTCAGAAAAAGACTCAACATTCGCTTGCTGTTAACCCGGCCGGGTCGTCACTCCGTTCCTTTATTGCGTTTCTGGGAACGGCATTGAGTTACCCGGTGCTTCACGGTGAATATGCAGGAAAGTTAAATGACGCTCGTATTGATCGAGAATGTCATTAATGATCTGCTCTTTGGTGTAATCCATCAAATCATTGCCCTGCGTTCCTTCCAGCAGGAAGGTTTCCAGCCGGTAGTAATCCGTCTTACCGCTACGCGCACGATAGGTGAAGGCCGGAACCGAATATTGCTGTGGCCAGATCTGATACAGGAAACTCTGCTCCTCGCCCAGCGTCACCAACATTTCCAGATGGTTAAGGCGTTCATCTTCCAGCGGTGGCAGTTCGCTAACCTGAACCTGAGCGCCGCGGCGTTCCAGTTCAAGCGCCACTTCCTGCATTGCGGGCAGACAAACATTGTCGATCATCTTCTTGGTGTGCGTACTGCCCGGATAATGCATCACGCGGGAAATACGCTGTTTCCAGTTCAGGCGGTCTTCACGAGAAACCGGCATCGGTTGGGTATTCACTACGCTACTTGCCCGACGATGGTCTTCCACTCGCAGGGATTTATACAGCCCGGCCATTACAAAGAAAATCACGAAGCTGAAGGGCAGGCCCATTATTACGGTGGTTTTCTGCAACGCGGTCACACCATTCACCATCAGCATGCCTACGGTCAGTAAACCTATTGCCACTGACCAGAAGACCCGCAGCCAGTTTGGTGCATCGTTGTTGATATCACTCAGTTTTGAGGTGAAGTTACCCAGCACCAGCGAACCGGAGTCGGCAGAGGTCACATAGAACAAGAAACCGGTAATGGTGGCGACCGAAGCGCTGAAGCTGAAGGCTGGATATTGCGCCAGCAGGCTATAAAAACCGCGTTCCGGGTGCGCCAGCGTTTCCTGTGCAAAGGCCAGGTTGCCATGAATAATTTGACTCAGCGCGCTGTTACCGAAGATTGACAGCCACAGCAAGGTGAAGATAAACGGAATGGTCAAGGTTCCAACCACAAACTGGCGGATAGTCCTTCCACGAGAGATACGCGCCAGGAACAGGCCGACAAACGGCGACCAGGCAACCCACCAGGCCCAGAAGAACAACGTCCAGTTGTTCATCCACTCGGTAGGGCGGTCAAAGGCAAAGCTGTTCAGCGTCATGCCCATAAAGCGATTGATGTAATCACCAACGTTGAGCACCAGTGCATTCAGCAGGAAACTGGTATCCCCGACAAACAGCACAAACACAATCAGGAACAGCGCCAGCAGAACGTTCAGCTCCGACATCAGTCGAATCCCTTTATTCACGCCCGAGGTGACGGAAATCGTCGCCATAACCACCGACAGCGCAATTAATCCCGCTTGCGCAGTTAACCCTTCCGGAACATGGAACAGGACATGCAGCCCGTAATTCAGCTGCACCACGCCAATACCCAGAGTAGTGGCGATACCAAAAATGGTGCCGATAACCGCTGCGATGTCTACAGAGTGGCCAATTGGGCCATTAATCCGTTTGCCGAAAATAGGGTAAAGAGCGGAACGGATCGTCAGCGGCAGGCCATAACGGTAGCTGAAGTAGCCCAGCGCAATCCCCATCAGTGCGTACATCGCCCAGCCAGTCAGGCCGTAGTGGAACAGCGTCCAGACCATTGCCTGACGCGCAGCTTCCATGGTTTGTCCCTGGCCTTCTGGCGGCATCATATACTGGGTAACCGGCTCGGCGACTGAGAAGAACATCAGATCGATACCGATACCTGCCGCAAACAGCATGGCGGCCCAACTCATCAGGCTGAACTCAGGTTTGGATTGCTCCGGGCCCAGTTTTATTGAGCCAAAGCGAGACGCGGCAATCACCACCACAAAGACGATATAGACCGTTGCTGCCAGCAGATAATACCAGCCGAAGGTATTTGAAACCCATTCGAGGGCAGCGTTAATCCACCGATCCGATAATTCTGTAAAGAAAATCGTGGTGAGGGAGAAGAGCAGAATAAGTCCTGCAGAAGTGTAGAAAACCACGGGGTTAATGCGGTCTTTTTGTTCTTTCCTGGATATTTCAGTCGTCGGCATACCATCTCCGAAAATAATCAAGATTGACCCCGATCTTTGCAAAGCGTGCCTTAGCGCATACTGGGAAATTCCGCCGCATATCCGCTAACTACACTGGGCAATAGTCAGGTTGTGAATTTATCCTGCTGAATTTGTTAAGTTAATTCGTCAATATTTCACCTTTTTTGTCGACTTTTTGTCAAAACAGGCTCCCATCATAGGTTTTATTGATTGAGCATTCAATTAAAAATAATTTCACAGTGGGCAGTGTTGGATTTATTCCCACATAAAGTGTGGTCTTATTTCAGGCTGCAGAGGAGCCAATTAACGGAATAACCGAAGCGGCATTGAACCGGATATTAATCTGATTAAGACCGAGAATGACCAGGTTTAATTGAGGCGGAAAGAGGGGGGGATATTGCCGGAGTCAGTGCAGTAGGACCGCCGCCAGTGATTAGCTGGCGGCAGGGCGGGCGGAACAGAATTAATTATAAATGATGGCTGTGCCATGCAGGTTGTTCTGACCAGAGGTCGAAGTGATGAGAAAAGATTTCGCGCCCGCCAGTTGAGCCTTCTCCGAAAGTTGTGACTCCAGAGAAGCCAGATTGGTGCTGCCTGTGGCGCTGATCACGCCAATTTTTTGCTGATTTTCTGGTGCACTGTTTACCAGGTCGGCGGCCATGCTACCGAATGAGAGTGAACCTAAAATCACAGCTGCTAAAGCTAATTTGATGTTTTTCATGACGATACCCTTAATGTGAAATAGTTGATGGTGCAAAAAGCTCATTCGGTGCAATTACTGATAAATCTCTGCAGTAGCATGCATGCGGTTATTACCTGTGGTTGAGGTAATACGGAATGATTTTGCACCAGCGGCATCGGCTTTAGCCGACAGCTGAGATTCCAGTGAAGAAAGGTTGGTGCCAGAAGCGCTAACCACGCCTACCTGCTGTTGATTAACAGGTTCCTGTCCTACAACGTCAGCAGCAAAGCCAGCGAAGGAAACGGAAGTCAATGCGAGAGCAGCCAGGGTCATTTTCAGGTTTTTCATAGTCTTTATTCTCTTCCAATTCGGTTTAGTTGATGTCTGGGTCGTTATTAGTTAACGATCGATAACTAAATGGTATTCCTGTCACGCCGACCCGTCAATAGTATTTTATTAACGACCGTTAATTTAATTGACAAGCCATTGATAAAAAATGATTTAAAGAGTAAAAAAAAAGTGCTGACACGGCTGATCCTCTCCGTTAGAAGCTCATTCCCCTCTCTGGGGCAAGGAAACTGACGAACGGACTCGACATGGCGGCGGAAATGTTTTTATAATGATCGGTAATTTATTCCTCAATGCGTTGCCAAAGAGAGGATGTATGACCGATCAGGATATCTGCACACGTAAGGGCCGGGGACGGCCAAAAACCTTCGACCGTGAAGCGGCGTTGGATATTGCGCTTGAGCTGTTCTGGCGCCATGGTTATGAAGCCACCTCATTATCCGACCTGGTTGAAGCGACAGGAGCGAAAGCCCCAACGCTGTACGCAGAATTTACCAATAAAGAAGGGATGTTCCGCGCCGCGGTAGATCGCTATATAGAGAAGTTTTCAGAGCAGCGTCAGGCAGCACTGGCCTGCCCGGAAAGCTGCGTAGAAAAGGGCGTTGAAGGCTATTTCCGCTCAACCGCGGCCTGTTTTACCGATGGCAAAAAACCGGCAGGCTGCTTCTTTATCTGTACTTCCACAGCCCTTTCAGCGGACTCAACCGACGTCGCTGATATGCTGCGTTCAAGGCATAACAGTCAGGAAAATCACCTGAACGAGTTTTTGCTGTCACGACAGGCCGCCGGAGAGTTAAACGCTAAGACCGATATCACCGCGCTTTCTGCTTATCTCGGCTGTCTGCTCCAGGGAATGTCAGTGCGCGCCCGCGAGGGAGCGACCAGGGCAGAACTGGATGGCATTATTGATACGCTTATGCTGCAATGGCCGATATTAAGCCGGACTGGTTGTCACTAAGTCAGGCAGGATCGTAAAAGAGGAGTCACCATGACAATTGAATATGCAACCATCGCCGGAGGCTGCTTCTGGTGCACAGAAGCCGTTTTCAAACAGATTACTGGCGTTGTGTCGGTAGAAAGTGGCTACATTGGTGGTCATACCAGCAATCCTACCTATCGCCAGGTGTGCGATGGCAACACGGGTCATGCTGAAGCCATTCGTCTTGGCTTCGATCCGGAGAAAGTCAGTTATGGCGATCTGCTGGACATCAGCTTTGCCACCCACGATCCAACCCAGCTTAACCGCCAGGGTAATGATATTGGCACCCAGTATCGTTCAGCGATTTTCCCGGCGGATGAAACTCAGGCTGAAGAAGCGAAAGCGGCTATAGTTCGTGCGCAGGAAGACCAGACCGCGCCGATTGTGACCACCATTGAAGGGCCAGCTGAGTGGTATCCGGCAGAAGAGTATCATCAGAACTATTGGGAAGGTGAAGGGCAGCAGAACCGTTATTGCCTGGCTGTAATCCCGGCGAAACTGCAAAAGCTGCATAAACGTTACGCAGACCGCACCAAGTAGTTAACGATCATAAGAACGGGCGCAAGGCCCGTTCTTCTATAACGCTTTACTTCTGAGACGACCCCCCACCAGCAATGCAATCACCAGTAGGGTACAGATAAAGGCGGTAATCCCATACCAACCGAACTGATGCCAGAAAACGCCTCCCAACGTGCCCGCCAGACTGGAACCCAGATAGTAGCTGAACAGATACAGCGAACTTGCCTGTCCTTTTGCGCGCCTTGCACGCGGGCCTATCCAGCCGCTGGCAACGGAATGTCCGGCAAAAAATCCGGCAGTGAACAGCATCATTCCTGGTAATATTAGCCAGACCGAGCTGAACAGCGTCAATAAAACACCCGCTACCATCATGCCGATCGAAAAAAGCAGCACTGCAGAGCGGCCGTATCTGGCGGTCATCGCCCCTGCTTTAGGTGAACTCCAGGAACCGGTCAGATAGACCACTGACAGCAGACCGACGATCGCCTGACTCAACCCATAAGGCGGCGCCAGCAGGCGATAACCAATATAGTTAAACAACGTCACAAACGCGCCCATCAGCAGGAAGCCTTCGGCAAACAGTAAGGGCAAACCGCTGTCGCGCCAGTGCAGTTTGAAGTTAATCAGTAAGCTGCGCGGCTTGAGTGAGGCAGGGCGAAAATGACGCGAAGGAGGCAGAATTTTCCAGAACATCAGGGCTGAAGCCAGCGCGAAACAACCAATCACCGCTACCGCAACACGCCAGGAAGTGAAATCAGTGATCACTCCACTCAGCAGCCTGCCGCTCATCCCACCGATAGAATTCCCGCTGATATACAGCCCCATTGAAAAGGCGATCACGCTGGGATGCACCTCTTCACTGAGGTAGGTCATGCCAACCGCAGCAACGCCACTTAATGACAACCCGATCAACGCGCGCATGATCAAAATGCCGTGCCAGCTGGTCATGGTCGCCGAAAGCAGGGTGCAAACGGCCGCCATCAGCAACGCCGTGACCATCACCGGTTTCCGTCCAAGGGCATCAGAAAGCGGCCCGGTAACCAGCAGCCCCAGCGCCAGCAGGCCCGTAGCGATAGAAAGCGACAGGCTGCTGGCTGCAGGGGAAACACCGAATTCCTGCGAGAGCACCGGCATAATTGGCTGCACGCAGTAAAGCAGGGCGAAGGTAGCCAGACCGGCGGAAAACAGCGCCAGCGTCACCCGCATAAATTGCGGTGTGCCACGTTTGATGTACTCAGTGCTTTGGGGGAGAGGTTGGGAAGGCCGCTCTGCGCTGTCATCAAGCGTCGCGGAAGGTGATGAGCGATTCACTGCAAATCCTTTCAATTAGATCGTTCTGGTTACTGTAATAAGGGATTAATATGATGTCTAATCTATTAATAATCTCGAATGAGACTTTTAAGCTATGAATATCGAGCTTCGGCATTTGCGCTATTTTATCGCGGTAGCAGAAGAGCTGCATTTTGGACGAGCGGCGCAGCGACTAAATATCTCGCAACCGCCTCTGAGCCAGCAGATTAAAATTCTTGAGCAGCAAATTGGCGCCCGGCTGTTTGCCCGCACAAATCGTAGCGTGCAGTTAACCGCTGCGGGCAGCCAGTTCTTGTCCGATGCCCGTCAGATCCTGCTTCAGGTCGATCAGGCTGCTGATAAAGCTGCAAGGTTACATCGGGGTGATGAAGGCGAACTGCGGATTGGTTTTACCTCATCTGCGCCTTTTATTGTTGCTGTCTCTGATGCACTGTTCACATTTCGGCAGCGTTATCCGGGCGTACACATTCAGATGCAGGAAATTAACACGCGTCAGCAGCTGGAACCGTTGAATGAAGGACGGCTGGACCTGGGCGTGATGCGTAATACCCCGCTGCCGGAAACGCTGGACCATCAGCTTATGTTACGTGAGCCTTTGTTTGCGGTGTTGCCGAAGGCACACCGGTTAGCCGGGGAATCGGCTCTCTCTGTTACTGCCTTAGCGCAAGAGCCCTTTGTTTTCTTCGATCCCAAAGTGGGGACCGCGCTCTATACCGAAACGCTGGCGCTATTACAGCGCTACGATATTCAGCCCAATATTGCCCAGGAAGTGGGCGAGGCGATGACTATTCTTGGTCTGGTGTCTGCCGGTCTGGGCGTGTCGATTTTGCCAGCCTCGTTCAGCCGCATCCGCCTTGAAGATGTCAGTTGGGTTGCGTTGAAAGAAGCCGATGCCTGGTCAGAAGTGTGGCTGGTCTGGGCGAAGCGGCGGGAGACGACCGCGCTAATGAAACAGATGAAGGAACTGCTCTTACAGTGACCAACTGCTGGAATATCCGCCGGCTGAACGGCTTTTATGTGCTGCAAATCACATTCCGAATCAAATATTTGACGCCATCCGCGAAGTGTTTCACCATGACTGAAAGCTTTATTTTGAAGCGTGAAAATAAGTGGGAGCAGGGGTGTGATAGCGGACGGTCAGCCTGGCCACATTGACCAGATCAAACAGACAAATGCAGGGGCAGTTTATCGGCTGATTGATCGGTTCGGGCCCATTTCGCGCATAGAATTAGCGCGCAAAGCGCAGCTTGCTCCTGCCAGCATCACCAAAATTGTGCGTGAGATGCTGGAAGCCCATCTGGTGCAGGAAACCGAGTTTCAGGAAGTGGGTAGCCGGGGGCGGCCAGCCGTTGGCTTAATTCTGGATACCCAAGCCTGGCACTACCTTTCTGTTCGTATCGGTAACGGTGATATTACCCTGACATTACGCGACTTAAGCAGTAAGTCAGTGGTGGAAAATCTTTGTTCGCTGCCGGTGGAAAACAGCCAGCCTCTGTTAGAGCGGATTATTGCTGAAGTAGACGCTTTCTTTATTCGCCATCAGCACCAGCTGGAGCGACTAACGGCAATAGCTATCACCCTGCCCGGCATTCTCAATGCCCGGAGTGGCATTGTTCACCGCATGCCTTTCTATCAAATCACCGATATGCCTCTGGGACCAGAGCTGGAGAAACGCACCGGTTTGCCAGTCTATATTCAGCATGATGTCTGCGCATGGACGCTGGCCGAGTCGTTGTTTGGTGCCTCTCAGGAGGCCAAAAACGTGATTCAAATAGTGATTGATCATCAGGTGGGTGCAGGCGTGATCACCGGCGGCAGGCTGTTACACAACGGCAGCAGCACGCTGGTTGAAATGGGGCATACGCAGGTCGACCCTCATGGCAAACAGTGCTATTGCGGTAACCACGGCTGTCTTGAAACGGTTGCCAGCAGCGAGAATCTGCTGGAGTTGGCTGCGAAGCGGCTCGAAACGATCGATCACAGCAGCCTTAAGGATCAGCCCCTGACTCTTGAAACCCTGTGCGATGCCGCGTTAAAAGGTGATCCGCTCGCCACGGAACTGATCACCGGGGTTGGCCAGAGCGTGGGCCGCATTGTAGCGATCATGGTAAACCTGTTTAATCCTCAAAAAATATTGATTGGTTCTCCGCTAAACCAGGCGAGAGAGATTCTTTTCCCGGCGATTGCAGATTGCATTCATCGTCAGTCCCTTCCGGCTTACAGCCAGCAAACTGGCATTGAACCAACACAGTTTCTTAACGTTGGCACCATGCCAGGGGCCGCACTGGTCAAAGACGCTCTTTATGACGGCACCTTACTGGTGAAACTGCTGCAAGGCTGATTCTCCTGGCTTATCGCCAAAATATTGCGCTAACTCAAGCTGACTTTCTTCAGACTGCCTTACTATGCCCGCCGTTAATTGTTAATTCATTTTAATCAATTTAATCGGTCATGACCCACGGAGAGCAGCATGTTGAAGCGGATATTTGTTACTGGTACTGACACAGAGGTAGGCAAGACGGTCATCAGTCGCGCCCTGCTGCAAAAGCTGGCAGAAGGCAACAAAAGCACCCTCGGCTATAAGCCAGTTGCCAAAAGTAGCCAGCAGACTGAAGAGGGGCCGAGAAACAAAGATGCGCTGATCCTGCAAAATTCCTCGACTGTGCAACTGCCTTATTCAGCAATCAATCCCGTCACTGTGCTTGATGATGAAGTCAGCACCAGTCAGGATATTCTTGTAGATTACGCCATGCTGAGTGCAGGGCTACGGTCACTGACCGAACAAGCCGATTATGTTGTGGTGGAAGGAACAGGCGGCTGGCGCAGTTTGATGACCGATTTACGGCCGCTTTCCGACTGGGTCATTGAAGAGAAAATGCCGGTGGTGATGGTCGTAGGGATTAAATTGGGCTGCCTTAGCCATGCGGTCTTAACGGCTGAAGCCATTATCAATGATGGCCTGCCTTTGCTGGGCTGGGTAGCGAACCGAATCAATCCGGGACTGGGACATTACGCTGAAATTATTGAGGTTTTGAGCAACAAAATTCAGGCTCCCTTGCTGGGCGAACTGCCTTATCTGCCAAGGGCAGAAACGCGGGATCTGGCAAAATATATTGATCTGAGCGCTGTGAAGTTTTGACCGGGAAGGGGGAACGGAAGAGCGTATCAGGCGAGGATCTTAACTGACTTTCAGCGGCATCCTTGCCGCTGCGAAGTCGGTTAAAGCGTGTTTAAGACAGGTTCAGAACGCGACGTGTACGGCCAGAACTCAGGTAGTCCGCAATATAATCCTGCGAAATTTCCCCGCTGTAACGGCCTTCTTCGTCCACAATCGGCATCCACACCAGATTGTGCTCGTAAAGTTTGGACAACACGATGCGCAGGTTCTCTTCCGCACGTCCGGTGACGGTGAACTTATTCAGCATCTCAACACACTGCCCAGTGGCTCCGCGTGCTTCACGACGTTTTACAAAGCCCAGCGGCTTACCGTCATCATCGACCACGGTGATCGAACGCATATCGTTGTCATCCATCATGCCGAAGGCTTCAGACAGCGGAGTAGACTTCTTGACGGTGATGGTCGGTTGTTGATCGGTAACGTCACCAGCCTGTACCAGCAGCAGACGTTTCAGCGTACGGTCCTGACCGACGAACGAGCCCACAAAGTCGTTGGCTGGTTTAGCCAGTAATTCGTCCGGGCTGGCGCACTGGACGATTTTCCCCTGGCCAAACACCGCAATACGATCGCCCAGTTTTAAGGCTTCATCAATGTCATGGCTGACCAGCATCACGGTCTTCTTCAACTGGCGCTGCATATCCAGAAACTCGTTCTGGATCACTTCACGGTTAATCGGGTCGACCGCACCGAAAGGTTCATCCATCAGCAATACCGGTGGATCAGCGGCCAGCGCGCGGATCACGCCGATACGCTGCTGCTGTCCACCAGACATCTCACGCGGATAGCGGTGCAGGAAGGTTTTCGGATCCAGCGCAACCATGCTCATCAGTTCAGTCGCACGTTCGCGGCAGCGCTTTTTGTCCCAGCCCAACATCTTCGGTACGACGGTGATGTTTTCTTCAATGGTCATGTTAGGGAACAGACCTATCTGCTGGATCACATAGCCGATGTTACGACGCAGCGTGACGGTGTCCAGCCCGCTGGTGTCTTCCCCGTTGATCAGAATTTTGCCACTGGTTGAAGGGATCAGGCGGTTAATCATTTTCAGCGTGGTGGACTTACCGCAGCCAGAAGGGCCGAGCAGTACGCACATTTCACCTTCCGGTACGTTGAGGCTGACATTGTCCACGGCATTAAAAGTGGTGCCGTTTTTCTGGCTAAACGTTTTAGTGAGATTTTCCAGTTTTATCATTATCGAATCCCCTTAGGAGTCAGCGCCAGCTGCAAGCGGTGCAGCAGCCAGTCGAGAATAATTGCCAGCAGACAAATCATCAGAGCGCCTGCAATCAACATGCGAACGTCACTGCCGCTGATGCCATCAAGCAACAGCAGACCCAGACCGCCCGCACCAATAACGGCAGCAATCGCCATTACGCCAACATTCATCACCACGGCAGTGCGAATACCGCCAAAAATCACCGGGAGCGCCATAGGGATTTCTACCCAACGCAGACGCTGCGAGAACGTCATGCCGATACCGCGTCCAGCCTCCCTTAAACCGGGCGGGATATTCTCCAGCGCGGTATGGGTGTTACGGACAATCGGCAGAAGGGAATAAAGGAATACTGCAGTGACCGCAGGCAGTACGCCAATTCCCTGACCAATCATCGAGAACAGGGGGATCATCAGACCAAATAACGCGATGGAAGGAATGGTCAGCACGATAGTGGCCAGCCCTAACACCGGGGTTGCCAGCCACTTATAGCGCACAATGATGATACCGAGCGGCACACCGATGACGATCGCCAGACCCACGGCCAGGCCAACAAGCCACAGATGCTGAAAGGTCAGTGAGGCTAAATAGCTCCAGTTATCAATTATATAGTGGATAGTATCCATACTGCCTCCTTAGAATAAGCCTTTCGATTTAAGGAAATCACTCGCCACTTTCTGTGGTGACTGATGATCGATATCAACCCGCTTGTTCATCTCGGTGATGGCTTCATCCGTGATAAACGGTGACAGGGTGTTCAGCGCCTCTGCCAGTCCTGGATGAGAATCCAGCGTCTCTTTGGTAACAACTGGCGTCACGGCGTAGCTTGGGAAGAAGTTCTTATCATCCTTCAGCACTTTCAGTTCGAAGCCTTTAACGCGTCCATCGGTGGTGTAAATCAATCCGGCATCGACAAAACCATCACGAATCGCGTTATACACCAGGCCTGGGTCCATCTGACGGATTTGCGGGCGATCCAGCGGCATGTTGTAGGCCTTCTGTAAAGGCTTCATGCCATCAGAACGACCAGCAAACTCCAGATCCAGCCCTAACATCCAGTTATTATCAGGATCGTTTTTCCGCACGTCTTCAATCTTTGCCACCAGCTGCGACATGGTGTCGATATGCTCAGCATCAGCACGTTTACGCTGCATGGCAAAAGCATAGGTATTGTTCATTGGCGCCGGGTTCAGCCAGACCAGGCCGAGTTTGCCATCCAGCTTTTTCACCGTTTCGTAAGCTTCTTTAGAGGACATTGGCTTGTTGATATGGTTAAAAATAATCAGTGAAGTTCCGGTGTACTCCCAGGTCATATCTACCTGTTTATTGATCATCGCGTTGCGACCGATAGTGGTGGCAATATTCGTTTTCGCTTCAATCTGGAAGCCTTTCTTGCGCAGATACTGCGTGGTCAGCGCTGAAAGGATATGCTGCTCGGTGAAGCTTTTGGTTGCCATCACAATCGGTTCGGCGGCGGCAACGCTGGCGGTCATAGCCAGCGTGGCGCTCAGAGCCAGTGCGGTATGTCGAACCCAGCGGGTTAAAGATGAGGCCTTAGCCATTTGTCGCTCCTTATTCTTCTTCTAAACGGCCGTATGCGGGCTTAGCAGGCGACCAAGGCCAGCCAGCAACATATCGAGGATCAACGCAAACAGCGCGGTAGCTGCGGCACCCAGGATCAACGTAGGGAAGTCATTCAGATAGATGCCGGGGAAGATCAGTTCGCCGTAGCTGCTGGCACCAATCAAAAACGCCAGCGGTGCGGTTCCCACGTTGATTGCGGTAGCCACACGAATACCAGACAGCATCACTGGCCAGGCGTTTGGCAATTCAACCTGGCGGAGGCGCTGACCTTTGGTCATGCCAATGCCGTTGGCCGCTTCAATCAGCGAGGCCGGTACAGAACACAGTCCGGAATAGGTATTTCGCACAATGGGCAGCAGAGAAGCGAGGAACAGGGCGATAATCGCCGGGCGGTCGCCAATGCCGATCACCACCATTGCCAGCGCCAGAACGGCCAGCGGAGGTAATGTGTTACCCACGTTGAAGATCTGCATAACGTATTCCGCCCATTTACGGGCAGCGGGGCGGCTGAGAATAATGCCGCTAGGGATACCGACCAATAAAGCGAACAGCATTGACCAGAAGACCAGCTTCATATGCTGCTGACCGAGATAGACCAGGTCTACCTGACGGGTTTTAATTGTCTCCACTCCAAGGCCATACACCAGCAAGCCAATGACTACAGCAAGAAACAGTACGGCCAGTGCAGCACGCCGGAGAAGCGTTTGGTTTTGCATGAATTCCTCTCCCTGAATATCCGGAATAACGCCAGGTCCGGAAGCAGTTAAAATGTGACGTCAGAAGCAGTGAATGACGCCCAACGCTGTCTTATGACGTCAGATGCAGGCTGTGACGACAAACGATCTTTTGTGCCGTTAAACGCTTTTATTGGATAAAGGGTTTGAAAGCGCCCTAAAACCTATAGCAGGCCAGGGTGGACATGCCAAGTTTTAGGCCTAAAATCAGTAGGATAGTTTTCGACCATACCCGGTTAAAACCCTTGTCAGGACTGGGATTAGTTCAATGAAAATATTTTATCGTCAAATAGGTGACGCTGTAACAATTGAGCGGCAATGAGAAAGCACATTTCGGAAACTCTTACCGCAAATCCAGGCCAGAATAGAAGGAGTTAAGTTAAGGAGCCCTATGTCTGAATCCGCACAACACCAGGTCACTCATCGCCACTGGATACTGGTTGCCGCCATGCTGGCGATGTTTATGGCGGCTATTGAGGTGACTATTGTTGCCACGGCTATGCCGACTATCATTGCCGAACTGGGCGGCTTTTCGCTGTTTAGCTGGGTATTCTCTATCTACCTGCTGACACAAGCTGTCAGCGTCCCGATTTATGGCCGCCTGGCCGATCTTTGGGGCAGGAAAAGGGTGTTCTTTATTGGCACCTCACTCTTTTTACTGGGTTCAATCCTTTGCGGATTTGCCAGCAATATGGTTTGGCTGATCCTGTTCAGGGCATTTCAGGGGCTGGGTGCAGGGGCCATCATGCCGCTGACCTCGACCATTATTGCCGATGTCTATCCGCCAAAAGAGCGGGCCAGCATTCAGGGGTGGTTATCCAGCGTCTGGGGCATTGCGGCCATCACCGGCCCACTGACTGGCGCCTGGATAGTTCAGCACTTTAACTGGTCGCTGATCTTCTGGGTGAATGTGCCGATTGGCATTGTCTCGATGTTGATGCTCGCCAAATGGTTCCCTGAGTCCAGTAAGGAACAGACGCAGAAGTTGAATCTGGCTGGCAGCGGCTGGCTGATGCTCACGGTCACGGCTATGTTGACCGCGCTTTTACAGGCAGAGTCTCTGGGCTACTGGACGGTAGTTTTACTGGCGATTGCCTTGCTGTCAGGTTTTGCGCTAGTCAGGCATGAAAGAAGGGCAGATGAACCGCTGTTCCCGTTCGCGATTTGGCGCAGTCGCACCTTAGTGGCCGGTAATGCCGGAAATCTGGTGATTGGCGCGGCGATGATGGGCATCAGTGCCTTTCTGCCGACCTGGATTCAGGGCGTGAATGGCGGTACGCCGCTGCAGGCAGGCAGTGCGCTGGCGATGATGTCCATCGGTTGGCCGTTAGCCAGTACGCTAAGTGGACGACTCATGCAGCGGACCTCATACCGGTTTACCGCGCAGCTGGGTTCTGTGTTGCTGATTATCGGTACGGCGATGTTACTGACGTTGCACAGCAACAGTTCGGTGCTTCACGCCGGGATTTCAGCCTTTGTGATTGGCACTGGCATGGGCATGACCAGCACCACCTTCCTGATTGCCGTGCAAAACACCGCTGAGTTTCATATCCGGGGGATTTGCACTGCGTCAATCATGTTCAGCCGGATGTTAGGCTCAGCGCTTGGGACGGCGGTATTAGGGGCGGTGTTGAACTATAACCTGCTTGTCCGCCTGCCGGATTACACCGATCCGGTGCAGCAAATTATGTCGCAGAGTCAACGTGAAGCGTTGCCCACCGATTCTTTACAACAGATGATTGGTGAGATTGCGTTGTCACTGCATTGGGTATTTGCTGTCTCGGTGGCCATTGCTGTAGCAAGCTTAGTGATTGCGAGGTTTATCCCGGCTACTAAACCGCATTGAGAGTGAGTGGTGGGGGATTTTAAGGCAGTGAAGGGGGCGAGATTTTCGCCCCCAACGGCTCAGGAGGCAGGAGCATCCTGAGAAGTGCCGGTATTGGCAGGCACCGAGTCGTTGTCAGCGCCATTGCGCTTATAAACAATTTTCTGTGTGTCGTTTTCGCAATGACCGACAACCTGGCCACCGGCCTGGTCTGCCTGATCGTTAGGCACAATCTCCAGAGAGAAATCGCCCGCTGGCACACCGTTGTTAACAATTTTCTGATTAATGTCCGCTTTAACCGTTTCACAGGAGGCCTGCGCGGCAAGCGGTGCCACAACCATCAGTGCGGCTAACATCCACTTAGTGTGTTTCATTATGTCATCCCTTTTTTTGCGTGAGCTAACAAAACTGCGCTAACAAGAAGCGTAGCTTAAGGCGCGATGATCTGGCGACCAGAGCGGCGATCCAGACAGCGCTGAGTGTTTGGCTCCCAATACGCATTCACGTTCAGGCTTTGGTCACAGGCATCACGGACATCAGCCGCCCGATCATACTTGTCGAAGTTTTTCTCAACGCGGGTGTTCACTTTACTGCGCAGACGGTTGGTCTCATCCCACTGCTCTTTGTCCTGACGAGCCTGCTCGTTGCTCAGAGCGTTATTTCCATCCTGAATAATCAACCTGTCAGTTTGCGCCTGCGCGCTCTGCTGGATGCTGAACAAAGCGCCAAAAAGCACCAGCGGCAGAGCAGCCTTGCTCAGATGTTTTTGCCATTGTTTCATCGTCGTTTCCTTGGTTTTCATGTTTATCGCAACGCTTAACGGCTTACGCCTGCTTCAGGTAGTATATCATCTGACGGAAAAGGCTCACCAGTCAGCCGCGTCTTCGTTTAGGTTTCAGAGAGTGAATAGATGCTGTTTTTTAAGACAACCTTACTGTTTTTCCTCACTGCGCTGGCAGAAATTATAGGCTGTTTCCTGCCCTATCTGTGGCTTAAAAAAGGCGGGTCTGTGCTGTTATTACTGCCAGCGGCGATCAGCCTTGCCGCTTTTGTCTGGTTGCTAACCCTGCATCCAGCGGCGAGCGGGAGGGTTTATGCCGCTTACGGCGGGGTGTATGTGATGACGGCGTTGCTGTGGTTACGTTTTGTTGATGGCGTAAAGTTGAGTCAGTATGACTGGCTGGGCGCTATTGTTGCCTTCAGCGGCATGTTGATTATTGTAGCGGGTTGGGGACGAACTTAACGGGCAGCGGGCAAGTGACCTGCAGAAGATGCTGAGGAAACTGGCCCGTTTAACTTATTCCTGGGCTAAGGCTTCCAGATTATCGCGGAAGGCCGTTACGGCAATCGCCCGGTTATCTGCCTGATAACGATCTTTTGCTGCCGGGGCAGAGCTTTGAACCGCAATCAGTTGCCACGCATTATTGACCTCCAGTAAGAGCGGGGAGCCGCTATCACCGGGCAAGGTGTCGCACTGATGAGAAAGCACGCCTTTCTGCGCCCAGCCGGTCACCAGACAATCGGTATGAGAATAAAGTGTTTCAAGATGATCCAGCGGATAACCTGCCTGGGTCACTTTGCGATCCTTTTTTTTTAATGCATCGGTTAAATCACTTCGGCTGCCATCAAATAAAGGGATCGGCGTAATTCCGGAGGGAGGATTGCGTAATATGATCAGACCGTAATCGAAGGGTGCAGCAGAAGAAGGGACAATCCAGCCGTCGCCGTCTGCTTTTAATTTGTGGCCGAGTTCTGGATCCACACGGGTTTCAATATCATGAATGTCATAGCGCCAGCGGCCTTTGGTATTCGAGATAAAGCGCAGGGCAATGGCCTTGTCAACTTTACCCGGAGGTGCCAGCAGGCAGTGACCAGCGGTAAGAACCAGATGAGCCGAAATAAGGGTAGCGCTACAGAGATTGCCGCTTGCCGTTTCCAGCTGGCCGATAGCTTCCCAGGGTTGGCTGGCAGTGTCAGCCACAGCTTTGCGATCGTCTTTACCAAAGAACAGCGTTTTGACGTCCGCCGCGCTTGGGCTTTCATCATCATCATCTGCGTGGGCATAAAACGAAAAGGCTAAACATCCGATTAAAAAAACAGCTGTCAGTCGCATGTCTCTCTCTGAGTGGAGAATGAGTAAGGGGAGTTAACCACGGCGTGATAATAACTATAGACGTATAGTCAACTAAAGGGGAGTTTAATTTGGAATATCAGCACGCTACGAAATTACAGGTAAAAGCTGGCGGCGATTACACCACAAAGGATCATACAGCCGAGGATAATTTCGAATAAATAGCGACGCACCATCATCCGATACTCCAGCAAAGAAACACCCGGCATTATCCGGGTGTTTGAGTGAAAGTCTATTGAGGGGGGAGCAGCGCTCCCGCTTCATCAATTACGCTTTAGGAGCAGCGGCTTTCGGGGCAACTTTCTTGTGGTGGACTTTTTTAGCAGACTGAGCTTTCTGAGCTACTGGTTTAGCGGCTTTCTTGTGGTGCACTTTTTTAGCAGCCTGAGCTTTCTGAGCTACTGGCTTAGTGGCTTTCTTGTGGTGCACTTTCTTAGCAGCCTGGGCTTTCTGAGCTACTGGCTTAGTGGCTTTCTTGTGGTGCATTTTCTTAGCAGCCTGGGCCTTCTGAGCTACTGGCTTAGTGGCTTTCTTGTGGTGTACTTTTTTAGCAGCCTGGGCTTTCTGCACAGTTGCTTTGTGTTTTTTGTGATGCTTGGCAGTAGACGCTTTGGCCGGAGCAGCAGTAGTTGCAGCAGAAGTGGTTGCTGGTGCAGCGGTGGTTTCAGCAGCGAAAGCAACTGAAGACAGACCCATTGCAGCGGCTACAACCAGAGCAAATAATTTTTTCATTGAAAAACCCTCAAAAGTTTAGTTCATGTGTCAGCCCACTGCGGGGCCGGTGAAGCAACTATATGAGAAGGGGGAAAGGCTTTCAGTGAGTGATTGGTATCGGCGTGTAACGGATTGTACAAACAGCGGAAGGCAGGCTTGTAGCCTGCCTTTAAGGAGGATCAGCAGTCGTTTAAATAGCGGTTTTCGAGGTGCTGACGGAAGTACTGCGGGTTGAGATCTTCTCCGGTAGCGTTCTCAATCAGCTGACGGGTGCTGAAACGGCTGCCATGTTGCCAGATATTCTGTTGTAACCAGTCGAACACGGGCTGCAGGTTGCCATCACGAAGTAATTCATTGACGTCCGGCAGCGCCTTTTTTACGCCCTGGAACAACTGAGCGGCGTACATTGCACCCAATGTGTAAGTCGGGAAGTAGCCAAAAGCCCCATCAGTCCAGTGAATGTCCTGCATACAGCCATCACGATAATTGCCGGTGGTATCCAGCCCAAGCAGCGACTGCATCTTCTGCTGCCAGAGTTCAGGAATATCGTCGACTTCAATCTCGCCTTCAATCAACGCACGTTCGATTTCATAACGCAGGATAATGTGCGCCGGGTAGCTTACTTCATCGGCATCAACGCGGATCAGGCCTGGCTTCACCCGCTGATTCAGGGCAATAAAGTTAGACTCTTCCAGCGCAGGCTGATCGCCGATTAACAGTTTTACCTGTGGCAGTAACAGGCTGAGGAAGTCGGCGCTGCGTCCGAGCTGCTTTTCAAAGAACAGGCTTTGCGATTCATGAATAGCAGTGGAACGCGCATGGGAAACCGGCTGGCCTGCCCACTGTTTCGGTAAGTTCTGCTCATAACGGGCGTGACCCGTTTCGTGGATCACGCCCATCATGGCGCTGATAAATTCGTTTTCGTTGTAGCGAGTGGTGATACGGACATCCTCAGGAACCCCCCCGCAGAACGGGTGCGCGCTGACATCCAGTCGGCCAGCGTTAAAATCAAAGCCCAGTTGATTCATCACCGCCAGGCCAAGCTGCTTCTGGGATTCAACGGCAAACGGACCCACCGGCACATCCACGGTTTCCTGAGCTTGTTTATCAACGATGCGCTGCAGCAACGAAGGCAGCCACTCTTTGATCTCTCCGAAGGTTTTATCCAGCTTCGCACTGGTCATCCCTGGCTCGAAAATATCTAACAACGCATCGTAACGGGAGCAGCCGTTTGCCTGAGCGCGGATTTCGGCTTCCTCGCGACTTAGCTTTACCACTTCCTTCAGGTTCTCTGCAAAGCCTTGCCAGTCATTGGCCGGGCGCTGTTGACGCCAGGCGTGCTCACAGCGGGAACCGGCAATAGACTTCGCTTCAACCAGCGAGGCCGGAAGGAGGGCGGCCTGCTGCCAGGCGCGACGCATCTCGTACAGATTGGCGCGTTCAACATCGTTCAGCGAAGCCTGCTCAGCTTCATCCAGCCAGTGACCCACTTCTTTGGCCGTCAGGATTTCATGCTGGAGCACACTCAGTTCTGCCAGGGCTGCGCCGCGAGCGCTGCTGCCGCCTGGTGGCATCATTGTCATCATATCCCAGCCGGTAATGGCGGAGAGGTGGCTGAACCGCGAAAGGCGAGTGAAGGTCCGGGTTAAATTAGCGTAGGCAGATGACATGGAGCTCCCTTGAAGGTTTTATGGCGCTGTCAGGCAGCGCGAGGTGAAGATAAGGGTAAATTAACTGGCCAGCAAAAGCGAACGCTGGCGCCACCGAGCGGGCTGGCATCAATCAGCACATAGCCATCAAATGCCTGAGCAATGGAGTGGACAATCGCCAGTCCAAGTCCACAGCCTCCGGTAGCACGGTCACGGCTGGGGTCAAGACGGACGAAGGGCTCGAAGACTCGCTCACGCTCTTCCAGTGGAATGCCCGGCCCATCGTCTTCCACCTGCAGGCAGGCCACATCACCATCAAACCACAGGCCTACGCGCAGGCGTTTGTCGGCATAACGCAGCGCATTGTTAACCAGATTATCCAGCACGCGTTCCATTAACCGCGCATCAGCCACGCCCAGATTCTGGCGTTGCGGCATATCCAGCTCGATATCAACATCTGGCTGAACCGATCGGATATCATCCAGCCGTTCCCGCAGCCACTCGGCCAAATCCAGCGATTGCAAATTCAGATCAACCTTAGGGCGATCGAGTCGGGCATAAGTCAGCAACTCTTCAATCAGCGCCTCCAGCTGACCAATATCCCGATTAAGCGCCGCCGCTTCGGCATCGGTCAGGTTATCGCTCATCTCCAGCCGGTAACGCAGGCGCACCAGCGGCGTGCGCAGCTCATGAGCTATGCCGTCAATCAGCTGTTTTTTACTGGCGACTAAGGTGTTGATGTTATCGGCCATCTGGTTAAAAGCGACGCCAAGCCGTAATAAACTGGAGGCGCTGTCAAAATGAATACGTTCATTCAGATGTCCCTGACCAAACCGCTGGGCCGCTGTTTCCAGCCTCAGCATGTCTTTCCAGTGTGGCCTCATCCAGATAAATACCGGCAAAGCCAAAGAGATCCCAATAAAGGCTAATAGCGCGATATCCAGAATGCGCATTTCATGCAGGAAGAACAGGTAGGGAATAGGGCCAACCGCCAGCACATAATGGCTGCGCGGAATGTGCTGCAGGAAGGTGTATTCATCATCCAGCGCAACAATCTCACCGGCACGCAAACGACGCAGGGTTTGCGGATCAAGCTGATATTTACTCATCGGTTCAATGTGCAGCTTGAACGAGAGGTTCAGCTCCAGATTGTCGATGGTCTTGTTCCAGTCGCGCGGCGGGATCTCACGCAGTTCGCTACGCATCAGATAGAGCGAGCTTTTCATCAGGTCGTCCATCGACTGGCGACCGGCGCGCTCGGCGGTAAATTTGTAGACCAGGCCGACCAGCATCGCCATCACCAGAAAACAGACGAACAGCAGCAGGTAAAACTGAATAAACAGCTTTTTCATTTAGCGTCCCAGGCGTGTGGAGCAAAAAGGTAGCCTTTATTACGGATGGTCTTGATTCGATAGGGTTCCGTGGCGCTGTCCAGCAGCTTTTTACGCAGGCGGGAGATGGCTACATCGATGCTGCGATCCAGACCATCGTAGCTGACGCCACGCAGCGTTTTTAGCAGGGCATCACGGTTGAGGATCGAACCGGCATGCGTAGCCAGTTCCCACAGCAGATCAAAGTCAGCGGTGGACAGAGCGACCACGTCCTCATTCAACGAAACCTGACGATTGACGGGATCGATAGAAAGGGAGCCGAAACGCAGAGCATTCTGACCCGCCACTTTAGGGGCTATCTCATCGCTCTGGCTGCTGTTGCCAGCCTGACGCAAATGCAAACGTAAGCGCGCCAGCAGCACGGCTGGCGGCGTCGTTTTCAGAATATAATCATTGGCCCCCATCTCAAGAGAGAGAATGTGGTTCATGTCGCTGTCGAGGGAGGTCAGCAGCACAATCGGCCCTGACCAGTTTTGCCCGGCTCGCAGGTCACGGCACAATGTCATGCCGTCTTTGCCTGGCAGCATAATGTCCAGCATCACCAGGTCTGGCATGGCAGCAGCGATAGTGGCTTCGGCCCTATCGCCACGGCTTTCAACAATTACTTCAATATCATGGCGACTCAGATAAGCGGCGATCAGCTCGCCAACATCCTGGTCATCTTCGACAAACACGATTTTGTTCATAGGGCTGTTTTTCTGAAAGGGAAAGGCAAGATTACTCTTTGTTAAACTTAACTACTATTACCCGCGGCTAAATAACGTCAGATGTATAGTATAAGCACCCTATACTATGCCATTATACGCGCCGGGTTGCTGTGGCGACTCAGGGGAATAATCTTGAGAGAAAGGAGAACGAGAGTGTCTGATAAAAAGCTGGCATCTGCCGGGTGCAGTGATTATATCTGCCTCAATTATATCGATTTTCTCGCCGCTTCCTGCAAAAAGCGTTGGAGCTTCATGGATGCGATTTACGGGGTTATCCCGATTTTTGGTGTGGTGACCCGCAAGTCCCGGGACCTGCCGGAAATCCCTTCCGAAAGGCTGAAAGCGCTGGCGTTACAAATCATTTCGACCCAGGTCAGTGATGAGATCAATATCGCCCGATTGATAACCCTCGCTGAACAACAACACATTGAACAGTTTGATATTCTTCTGCCTTATTCGCTGTCGGATCGGCAGCTTGACCTCGTCCATCAGGAGTACGTCAAGCCGCTTACCCTGCAGCAGAATGATGACCGCTTAACGGTCAACCTTCCTGCCTTCTCGCACTAGCTAGCCAGCGTCCACATCGCGGGTAGCGACGCTATCACCAGCAAAGCCATTGCCCCTTTTTCCAGCACGTTGAGCTTCTCCGTCCCTCGTCCACCGCGGCGGGCAAACAGGAACAGCATCACGCCAGGCGCATACAGCACCACAGAAAGCAGTAAATGCAGCGGGCCTGAGGCATAAAGCAGCCAGAGACCGTAAATGCTGGCTCCGCTGGCGATAGCCATTACGCCAGGCCGGTTGAGCTGACGCGCCACCTTGAACAGATAAGCCCCGACCAGGAAATACGGCACCAGGATCATCTCTGAGGCGATTGTCAGCAGCGTGTTGTAATCCGAGCCGGTCAGCCAGATTAACACCAGGCACACTTGCACGCTGATGTTGGTGAGCCAGAGAGAAGCCGAAGGGGCACCGCGACGGTTCTGCCTGGCCAGAGAGCGGGGGAAAGCCCCATGTTCAGCGGCCATCAGCGGAACTTCAGCAGCCATGATCGTCCAGCTCAGGTATGCACCACAAACCGACACAACCAAGCCCACGGCGATGATCACGTCTCCCCAGGAACCGATCAGGCTGGTCATCAACCCCGCCATGGAGGGATTGCGCATCTCAGCCAGTTCAGCTCTTGGCACGATGCCCAAAGAGAGTAGGGTGACCAGCAGGTAAACGATTAATGCCGCCATCACCGCCAGCAAGGTGGCTCGCCCAACATCTTTCTTATTACGGGCACGGGCAGAAACCACAACGGCACCTTCCACGCCAATAAATACCCACAGCGTAATCAGCATGGTGTCCTTCACCTGCTGCCAGACCGGTGTACCCAGCGCCAGGCCAGTGAAATCAAAATGGAATCGGTCGTAATTAAACGCAATGGCAGCCAGCACCACAAACAGTCCTAAAGGCACCAATTTTCCGAGTGTCGCGACCAGGTTGATGCTGGCTGCCGTTTGCACGCCGCGCAGTACCAACCAGTGGACCATCCACAACAGCACCGAGGCACCAAGCACAGACTGCCAGGTGTTGCCATCGCCAAACACCACGTGTCCCGGTGAATCGGTGAAGAAACTGAGCGCGGAAAAAACGATCACCAGATAGGAGACGTTAGCTATCACCGCACAAAGCCAGTAGCCCCAGGCTGAACAAAATCCTACCAGCTCGCCGAAGCCTGCTCTGGCATAGGTGAAAATGCCGCCATCCAACTCGGGTTTCAGACGTGTCAGTAACAGCAACGTCAGTGACAGCAAAATAATGCCTGCGCCAGTGATTGCCCAGCCAATTAACAGCGCTGCCGGACTGGCTACTGCCGCCATGTTTTGCGGCAGGCTGAAAACACCTGCGCCAAGCATCGAGCTGAGCACCAGAGCGGTGAGCGCGGTAAGACCTAATTTTTTGTCCAAAAAAACATCCCGATAGCAGAATAAAAAACCAGTTCAGTGAAGATCCATCGCTTTTAATGCGAGTAAAGCGCGGATGCGGTGAAGGGATCCACTGAAGACGGCGGCGATTCTACGGAGTGAGCGCAACAGATGCAATGCGAACAGGCTGGTTTATGACTGGTTATGCAGAAAAGTGCTGGAAAGTATGCAAAGAGAAGAGACGGCCTGGCAGCCGTCTCTCAGGGAGATTACTTGAAGAGGTCAGCAGACACGGTCAGGTTACCACCGCTCTGATTCGACCACTGACGCGTGACGTGATAGTACTTCGCGCCTTTCTTGATAGCGGCCTGGCCTACAGCTTCAGAAATTTCGGTTGGTGTACCGAAATGCCCGGTAAAGGTCACGCTATCGAACGGCTGCATTTGAGCAGCAGTCACGGCATTCACTTCCTGCACGCTTTTGCCATCAGGTGTTTTAACCGTGTAACGCTGGCCGGAAGAGGACTGCGTTTCGAAGAAACGTCCCACATCGGCGCTTGGGGTTGCGGAAGAGGCAACGCCTGGGATCTGCACTTTAGCGGCTTCTGCGCCACCGGCTGCCAGGGCTACTTTACCAGCCTGAGAGTCAGCAGGGATCAGGTCAGGAGACTGAACTTTACGCTCTGCTGCATCCGCTTTATAGACATAGGCAGTGATGTACTGGTTACCGCCACTGTTGGCATCAATCTGACGAACAATAAAGAAAGAGGCAGCGCCTTTCTTTTTAGCCGCTTTGGTGATGGCATCGTTAACTTCAGGCTGACTACGGTAGAAACCACTGATCGAAACGGTATCAAAGGGTTCTAATTTGTAGGCATCTGCCTTTTTCAATTCACGGACACCGTTGATGATACGGTCGTCTGACGGCGCTGCTTGAGCGGCGTCGTTGTGATAAACATCAGCGACGACACGCCAGTTTCCGCCATTGCCATTAGTATCGCTGATACTTTGGATATAGTAGGAAGCCGCACCTAGCTCATCGGCCCGTTTAGACACGGCAGCGCTGGCGTCATTAATTGCATTAAAACGGCCGGAAATCGCAATGCGATCAAAGGGTTTGAGCGTGGCCGCTTTCTCTGGAGACAGTTCCTGTGCCGCAAAAGCGGAGAGTGATGTCAGTGACAACAGGGCTGACGCCAGAATGGTGTTCTTCAGCTTCATAAAAATAATCCTTCGCCTTACGCAAAAAATGAGTACGAAAACGTGCTGGACTCTTGATGTGTAACAGATTAGCAGCCGATTATTGCATGTAATAATGCCTGCTGTCTCAGCCATTTTGAGCGGTGCGCTGTCGCCAGTGAGCGTAGAAGGGATGAGGTGATTGAAAAATTGTTAAATTGCGTGGTTAGCCCCCGGCTTACCACCTAAGCAGGTTATTGATATCACTTATATCGTTAATTCATTGTTAAATAATATGTTTTTGCATTCTCAATAAACGAGTCAGGGTGTTTTTTGCTAGCAGATTATGCGTATTTGTCGAGTAAATACAGCATCAAAGTGATGCTTTTGCCACTTGTCTCTGAATTTTTATATGAAAAGTTGCGAAGTGTCGGGCTGTGGCTGGATCGCAGCTCGTATTTTCAGTAGGTTATAAACAGTTTGAAACAGATCCTGCACCGGTCATTCTGGCTGTTGCAGCAGGACCAACCATCATCTTACCTCTGATGAAAGGGAATATTATGCTAATTGGAATAACCAAAGAGCGGTTGCCCAACGAAGCGCGTGTCGCTGCCACACCGAAAACGGTAGAGCAGCTTTTAGCACTCGGCTTCAGTGTCGCGATTGAGCACGACGCCGGGAAACTGGCCAGTTTTGATGATGCTGCTTATGCGTCAGCAGGGGCCACGCTGGTAGACACTGCCACCGTCTGGCAATCCGATATCGTTCTTAAGGTCAACGCACCGGATGACCAGGAGATTGCCCTGACCCGTGAAGGCAGTACGCTGGTGAGCTTTATCTGGCCAGCACAGAATCCTGAGCTGCTGGAAAAACTGGCAGCCCGCAAAGTGACCGTCATGTCGATGGATGCCGTGCCGCGTATTTCCCGCGCCCAGTCACTGGATGCGTTGAGTTCCATGGCTAACATCGCTGGCTACCGCGCTATCGTTGAGGCCGCGCACGAATTTGGCCGCTTCTTCACTGGCCAGATCACCGCCGCAGGTAAAGTTCCACCAGCGAAAGTAATGGTGATTGGTGCTGGTGTGGCAGGCCTTGCCGCGATCGGTGCTGCGGGTAGCCTTGGCGCTATCGTCCGCGCCTTCGACACCCGCCCTGAAGTAAAAGAACAGGTGCAGAGTATGGGTGCCGAGTTCCTTGAGCTGGACTTTGAAGAAGAAGCCGGCAGCGGTGACGGTTACGCCAAAGTGATGTCAGAAGCCTTTATCAGGGCAGAGATGGCGTTATTTGCGGCCCAGGCTGAAGAGGTGGACATTATTGTCACCACAGCGCTGATCCCAGGCCGTCCGGCTCCAAAGCTGATTACCGCTGAGATGGTGGCTTCGATGAAGCCGGGCAGCGTGATTGTCGATTTAGCGGCACAAACTGGCGGCAACTGTGAACTGACCGTAGCCGATCAGGTGACGACTACCGCAAATGGCGTGAAAATCATTGGCTATACCGATCTGCCAAGCCGTTTACCTACCCAGTCTTCCCAGCTTTACGGAACTAATCTGGTCAACCTGCTGAAACTGCTGTGCAAAGAGAAAAACGGCGAAATCACCGTTGATTTCGAAGACGTGGTCATCCGCGGTGTTACGGTTATCCGCGAAGGCGAAGTGACCTGGCCTGCGCCGCCAATTCAGGTTTCTGCTGCACCGAAAGCGGCCCCAGCGGCAAAATCTATCGAAAAAGTAGAGAAGAAGCCGGTTTCTCCTTTCCGCAAATATGCGCTTTTCGCGTTGGCTATTGTGTTGTTTGGTTGGTTCGCCAACGTGGCTCCTGCCGCGTTCCTGTCGCACTTTACCGTCTTCGCACTTTCCTGTGTTGTCGGTTACTACGTGGTCTGGAACGTCAGTCATGCGCTGCATACGCCGCTGATGTCAGTGACCAATGCGATTTCAGGGATCATCGTCGTCGGCGCTGTCCTGCAAATCGGCCATGGCGGTTGGGTCAGCTTCCTGTCATTTGTTGCGGTACTGATTGCCAGTATCAATATTTTCGGTGGTTTCACCGTCACTCAGCGCATGCTGAAAATGTTTCGTAAGAACTAAGGGGTAATCAATGTCTGGCGGATTAGTGACTGCAGCATACATTGTTGCCGCAATTCTTTTTATATGCAGCCTGGCTGGGTTGGCGAAACATGAAACGGCAAAACAGGGCAACCTGTTCGGCATCAGCGGGATGGCGATTGCGTTGTTGGCCACTTTGCTTGGCCCGGACAGCGGCAACGTTGGCTGGGTACTGATAGCCATGGTCATCGGTGGCACTGTTGGTATTCGTCTGGCGAAAAAGGTCGAAATGACCGAAATGCCAGAACTGGTTGCCGTGTTGCACAGCTTTGTCGGTATGGCGGCGGTGTTGGTTGGGTTTAACAGCTACCTCGATCACGGCCCTGGCCTGGATGCGGTGCTGGAAAACATCCATCTGACCGAAGTGTTTGTCGGCATCTTTATCGGTGCGGTGACCTTCACGGGGTCTTTGGTAGCGTTTGGCAAACTGCGCGGAAAAATTTCCTCACGCCCGTTGATGCTGCCCCATCGTCATAAGCTGAACCTGTTGGCGCTGGTGGTTTCACTTTGCCTGCTGATCGCCTTTGTCCGCACGGACAGCACTGGCGTTCAGATCTTTGCACTGCTGATTATGACGCTGATTGCACTGGCCTTCGGCTGGCATCTGGTGGCCTCCATCGGTGGCGCGGATATGCCGGTTGTGGTTTCAATGCTTAACTCTTATTCAGGTTGGGCAGCGGCAGCGGCGGGCTTTATGCTCAGCAACGACCTGCTGATTGTGACCGGTGCGTTGGTGGGGTCAAGCGGGGCGATCCTCTCTTATATTATGTGTAAGGCGATGAACCGTTCGTTTGTCAGCGTGATTGCCGGCGGCTTTGGTACCGACAGCAGTTCAACGGGTGAAACCGATGAAGTGGGCGAACATCGCGAAATTGATGCGCAGGCCACGGCAGAGATGCTGAAGAACTCCACTTCGGTGATCATCACCCCGGGCTACGGCATGGCGGTAGCGCAGGCGCAATATCCGGTTGCGGAAATTACCGAAAAGCTGCGCGCCCGTGGGATCAAAGTTCGCTTTGGTATCCATCCGGTTGCCGGTCGTCTGCCTGGGCACATGAACGTGCTGCTGGCTGAAGCCCGAGTGCCTTATGACATCGTGCTGGAAATGGACGAGATCAACGACGACTTCAGCAACACGGATACCGTGCTGGTGATTGGCGCCAACGATACGGTGAACCCGGCTGCACAGGAAGATCCCCGCAGCCCAATCGCTGGTATGCCGGTGCTGGAAGTGTGGAAAGCGCAAAACGTGGTGGTGTTTAAGCGTTCAATGAACACCGGCTATGCTGGTGTCCAGAACCCGCTGTTCTTTAAAGAGAACACCCAGATGCTGTTCGGCGATGCGAAAGCTACCGTTGATGCCATTCTGAAAGCGTTGTAAAAGAAAACCCCCGTCTGGCTGGGGTTTACAGAGAAAAGGCCGGGTATTCCCGGCCTTTTTTGATCTTTAAAGACGGTGATTAATCGTCCTCATCATCATCAAGTTCAATCGGCGAGGCAAAACCGTCTGGTTTAATCGCCAGCAAATCACAGCGCAGATGATCGATGACCTGCTCAGCCGTATTACCCAGGAAAGCGGCAGAGATACCGGTGCGGCCAATCGTGCCCAACACCACCACACCAGCATCAAGATGCTCAGCTAAATTCGGGATAACCTCTTCAGGCAAGCCTTTATCTACGTGAGTGAACTTCTCATCAATGCTGAACTTCTGCCGCAACGCTTTCATTGCCAGCAGATGTTGACCACGGATCGCATCGTTATAGACGCTTGGGTCAAAGTCTGGCAGCTCAATGGCGATATTGATTGGAGTGATAGGGTAGGCGCCAACGAGGTGAACTTGGGTATGGTTGACTAAATCCGCCAGCTCGAGCGTCTCTTTCACCAGCTTGGTATTCAGTGGGTCGTGATGAGGTTCTTCGCTGGCGAGGTTAACGGCTACCACTGCGCGACCGCCTTCCGGCCAGGGCTGATCCTTCACCATCCATACCGGGCAGGGGCATTTACGCAGCAGATGCCAGTCGGTTGGGGTAAAGACCACCGCCTGCAGGCGATCGTGCTGATGAGCCATCTTCAGCACCAGGTCGTAACGGCCATTCAGCACCTCCTGAATGATCGCCTCGTAAGGCCGGTTATGCCAAATCACCTTAATATCAATGGCCACACCCGCATCCAGATAAGACTGGGCCTGTTCGCGGATCCATTCGGTGCGCTGACTGACCACGCCTTTGCGCATCGTTGTGCGTTCATCTGGCGACAGCAGGGTGGTCATTTCGTACGAGAAGTCGTAGATAGGCAGGAAAGCGGTGATCCGGCCACCAAGGCGCTGGTTAAGGTACACAGCGCGGCGGAGCGCAGGCTGATCGTCTTGTTGCGGATCGATCGCAACGAGAATGTTTTGATACTTGGTCATAACGGGTTCTCCAGACACTGATCTTGATAGCTTAAAGATAGCCCAATAGCGCCTGGTGCAGAAGGAAAAAGTTATAGGCGGATCAATATTATAACAAATAATAAGCAGGCTATTCACAAGGAACTCAGCAACGGGAAAAGGGCTAAAAACCAGGCAAGTCGAACGGATTGAGGTGCTTTTCTCTTTTCTTCTTTTATATAAAGCTGGAGCTTAGAGAGGTGAATGCTGATTTGCTGCAGGAAGGGGAAAACGAAGCCGGGTTGGCAGAGCAACCCGGCTGAGAATCATCAGGCTATTGCGCGGCTTTGACCGGCAAGCTGCGACAGCACATCATGATCTTCAATAGTGATGTATTTGCCTTTCACCGCCAGCATACCGCTTTTCTGAAAACGGCCGAGCAAACGGCTGATGGTTTCTACCGTTAAGCCCAGATAGTTACCGATGTCGCCACGGGTCATGGTCAGACGAAACTCGCGCGGTGAGAAGCCACGTTCGGCAAACCGGCGGGAGAGGCCATAAATAAAGGCCGCCAGGCGCTCTTCAGCGTTTTTCTTGGACAGCAGCAGGATCATCTCCTGGTCGCCTTTGATCTCGCCGCTCATCAGACGCATCATCTGCTGGCGCAGGCTGGGCATTTTACCTGACAGGTCATCGAGGGTTTCAAAAGGAATTTCGCACACCATCGCCGTTTCCAGCGCCTGGGAGAAACTAGGGTGTTGACCGCCGTTAATGGCATCAAAGCCCACCAGGTCACCCGCGAGATGGAAACCGGTAATCTGTTCGTCACCCTGTTCGGTGATGGTATAACTCTTGATGGTTCCGGAACGAATAGCGTACAGCGATTTCAACTCGTCCCCAGCTTTGAACAGCGTCTGGCCTTTCTGGATCGGCTTTTTGCGTTCGATAATATTATCCAGCTGATCGAGTTCATGCTCGTTCAGCGTGAAAGGAATACAGAGCTGACTGATGCTGCAATCCTGACAGTGAATCGCACAACCGCCAGACTGGATACGTCTGTTGATAACACGCTTTTCCGGGATCATAGAGATACGCTCGATTGATTATTGACTGGAATCAATTTTAACATTTTTTTGTTACAGAAGGGAACTGATCCGAGCAGTTTTAGCCATATAAAAAGAAGGGATGCTGTACAAAATTTCATCCCATTGAATATATTAACTTTAATCATTCATCAGGCTGAATACCTGCTCCTGGAGCGTCAGGGTAGTGGTTTGTATTTCATTTTTCCGTCACGCGAGCAGGTTGTTCTACTTTTATGATAAGCATCAAAATCCCTGCAAAGAGGGATAAAACCGTCCGGGTCCAGACAACCCGACGATATCAAAGAAGGGTAAACCTGGCGAAGCGCTCGCCGGGGCAAGAAAGTTACTCAGGCCGGCAGACAGGGTATAAATCGAAATTGACGCTCCTTTAGGTTTGGAGGGTTAAGGGGATCGCTTCCGGCCAGACTTTTGCTAAACTTGCTGGGTGGAGCCTCTCTCCACCTGCGTTTTTATGACCTCCGGGGGACCGCAAAATGAATCTTGACGAGCAGGATCTGTTTAAAGATGCGATGGAAATGGAAGACGTTAAGCCGCTTAAGGATTGTGCCAATGTTCACTGGTTGAAATCCCCCTCAACCAAATCTCCCCGCACCGCGCTGGAAGAGCAGCAGTTAGATAATCCTCTTACCAGCGGTTTTCTCACCATTCTCCCGCGCGATACGCCACTGGAGTTTAAAGCCGAGGGGATCCAGCAGGGCGTCCTCGAAAAACTACGACAGGGGAAATATCCTGCCAGCGCCACGCTAAATCTGTTGAGACAACCGGTGGAGGCCTGTCGCCAGACTCTTTACAGCTTTATGTTGCTGGCAGAGCAGGAGAACTACCGCAATCTGCTGATCGTGCACGGTAAAGGCCGTGAGGATGATTCCCACGCCAATATTGTGCGCAGCTATCTGGATCGCTGGCTTCAGCAGTTTGAGCTGGTGCAGGCCTATTGCTGCGCGCTACCGCAACACGGTGGTAGCGGTGCCTGCTATGTAGGACTGAAGAAAACGGAGCAGGCCCGGCTGGAAAACCGGGAGCGCCACGCCAAACGCAGCCGTTAACTTTAGCGCTGGCTAACCAGAATGGGATTTACGGACGGTAGCCAGCAGCACTTCTGCGCTCAGGCTCAGAGGTGCGCCGGTGCGGGTGATGATGCCAACAGATTCGCCAGGCCCGTGTGTGGCAATTGGCAAGGCAGCCAGCGACTGATGCAGTAAATCTTCTTTGATCGCGCCGGAAGGCACAAACCAGACGTAGTTGTAACGCAGGGCGAGTTGTCGGGCGAGGGAAGTCGCGGACGTCTCCACCAGGGTTGAAGGCAGGCGACAACCTTGTTCTTTAATCATCTCATCTGCCAGACGCCTTGGTGCCGTGCCTTCTGGCGAGATCACTACTGGCCAGGAAAGCGCCTTAGACAGTGTGACGTTGTCACTCAGTAGCGGGTGATCAGGCCGCACAACCAGCCGCAGGTTTTCCATAAACAGCAGTTCATAGGTCAGCCCGGTCATCATCTCAGGATCGGCCATGCGGCCAATCCCCACGTCGAACTCCCCGGCCCTCAATCCGGCAATTAACACATTGTTGTGCAGGGTAGCGACCTGAACGATTGCCTGGGGTTGTAGCTGATGGAAGCGATCCAGTATCGAAGGCAGCATGCCCAGCGCCACGGTCGTTAACACGCCGACACGGAGCACGGCAGGCTGATCAATATCGGCCGGGCTAAAGGACTGTCCAGCGTGATTAAGCGCATCAAGGATCCTGACCGCATGCGTTAAGAACTGCTCGCCCATCGTCGTTAGCTTTGCGCCCAAACGCCCGCGATCGAACAGTCTAGCACCCGCCAGTTCCTCCAGCTCGTTGAGGGTTTTAGACAGCGCAGGTTGGCTGAGCGACAGCGTTTCGGCGGCACGGCCTAAAGTCCCTTGCTGAGCAACGGCGACAAAGGTATGCAGATGGCGCAAGCGAATGCGCTGATTAAACAGGTAATTTTTATCCATAATCCAGCGTAAGTAGCAGGCCAGCCAACTGGCAAGGCGCAGTAAAGAGATCTGTTAACCTTATTGCAAAATTTAGTTAACATTTGAGGCTTTTGCACAGTTTTCCATCACTTTTCTGCTCGGTGTGACGGGTTTTATATCAAAGCTCTTTATCAAATGGGCGAATGACAAACCCCGTCATCATCAATTAGCCAGGTCAACAGGCGGACAATCCGTTATCATAACCGACACTTTTTTTCAGGAAACGACGCCAGCCCCTGAATGCTGCTGGCCCATGGAGCGCTAACGTGGAAAGTACCGCTGCGATTGATGTTCGTGCCTTGATTAACCAAGGTCGCATCAGCCGTTACCAGCAAAGGATCATTGCCCTGTGCTTTGCCGTAGTGGCAATGGACGGCATGGACATTGCCCTGATGGGGTTTATTGCACCGGCGCTGAAAAGTGACTGGGGCGTGAGCACCCATCAACTTGGGGCGGTGATCAGTGCCGCACTGATTGGCCTGGCGTTAGGAGCAATGCTGGCAGGGCCGCTGGCTGACCGTTTTGGTCGCCGGGTGGTGATCATCAGCAGCGTGTTCTTTTTCGGCCTGTGGACGCTGATGACTGCGCTGTCGCAAAACGTCGACCAGATGATGCTGTTCCGCTTCCTGACCGGGCTGGGAATGGGGGCAGCCATGCCCAATGTTGGCACGCTGGTGGCGGAATACTCTCCTGAACGTAAACGCGCCTTCATTATCACCGTGGTGTTCTGTGGCTTCACCTTTGGCGCGGCGGGCGGTGGGTTTGCTGCTTCCTGGCTGATCCCCAATTTTGGCTGGCACGCGGTGTTAGTGGTGGGCGGCCTGTTACCGCTGCTAATGGTGCCCATCCTGATTAAAGGCCTGCCGGAGTCCGTGCGTTTCCTGATTTCCAGGCAGGCTCCGGCTGAGCGAATCCGCCAGATTGTTGCTAAAATGGCGCCGGACCAACCGCTGAGCGGACGCCAGTTCGTCCTGCCTGAAAAGCCACAACATCAAGGCGCGGCCCGTCTGGTATTAAGCCGTCCTTACCTGCTGGGCAGCACCTTGTTGTGGGGCGCTTATTTTATGGGCTTGTTCCTCGTCTACCTGATCGGCAGCTGGTTACCTTCGCTGGTGAAAGATATGGGGATGACGGTCACACAGGCGGCGTTGGTCACCGCGATGTATCAGGCTGGCGGCACGGTAGGGTCGCTTTTTGCCGGCTGGATGATGGATCGGTTTAATGCCAACCTGGCGCTGGCGGCAATCTACTTCACCGGCGCTATCGCCACCGTAGCCATTGGTTTTGCTCCGGCCCACACGCTGATCCTCAGCCTGGTTGCTTTCTGCAGCGGATTTTGCCTGAACGGGGCCAATACCGGCATGAATGCCCTTTCGGCCAGCTATTATCCCACTCACGCCCGCGCTACGGGCTCCAGCTGGATGCATGGCGTAGGGCGAATTGGAGCCATTCTCAGTGCTTTTGCTGGCGCGCAGATGCTGTCGATGGGCTGGAATATCACCGACGTGTTCTCAAGCCTGGCGATCCCAGCGGTGCTGACCTCCTTGCTGCTGGTGGCAAAATACCGTTACGGCTACCTTCGTTAGCTGCCAATGTCGGACAGGATCACAGTTTAACAATAATTTTTTCCGGCTCCGGCGCTTTCCAGTACTCTGACTGCATCACTGCAATAAGGGTCAGAAAATGGAAAGTTCATGGGTATCCGCCGACAGCCTTCGCGCAGGGTTTGCCAGTGCAATGTCGGAGATGTATCAGCAGGAAGTGCCGCAATATGGCACGCTGCTGAAGCTGGTTTCGCAGGTCAATGCAGAGGTTTTGGCGCAAAATCCGACCCTGAAGCAGCAGCTGGAACGTGACAATGAGCTCTCAAGGCTCAGCGTGGAACGTCACGGCGCGATTCGCGTTGGCACGGCAGCTGAACTGTCCCTGTTGCGGCAGGTTTTTGCCATTATGGGCATGTATCCCGTCGGCTATTATGACCTCTCGCAGGCCGGTGTGCCGGTCCATTCCACCGCCTTTCGTCCGGTAGAGGATGAAGCGCTGAACGCTAACCCTTTCCGCCTGTTTACCTCCTTACTCCGTTTAGAGCTGATTGACGATCCCGCTTTGCAGCAGCAGGCCGCTGAAATTTTAGCCGCACGTGATATCTTCACGCCGCGTTGCCGCGAATTGGTCAATCTGCATCAGCAGCAGGGCGGATTGACCGCACAGCAGGCCGAAGAGTTTATTCCTGAAGTGCTGGAAACGTTCCGCTGGCATCAGCAAACCACCGTTGATCAAGCTACCTATCAGGCTCTGCTTCAGCAGCACCGTCTGATTGCTGATGTGGTTTGTTTTCCCGGTTGCCATATCAATCACCTGACGCCACGGACGCTGGATATCGATCGCGTGCAATCGCTGATGCCCGAAGCCGGGATCACGCCGAAGGTGATTATTGAAGGCCCGCCTCGTCGTGAAGTCCCGATCCTGCTGCGACAGACCAGTTTCAAAGCGCTTGATGAGGTTGTGCGTTTCCGGGACGCTCAGCAGGGAACACACACCGCCAGATTTGGAGAAATCGAGCAGCGTGGCATCGCACTCACCGCCAAAGGCCGTGAACTGTACGATCGCTTGCTGCAAGTGAGTGAAACCGGCAGTGAGAACCCCATTCACCAACAGAAACTGGGCGAAGTTTTTCGGGATTTTCCAGATGATGCCAGAAGCTTAAGAGAGCAACAGCTTGCCTGGTTTACTTACCGCCTGAGCGAAAAGGGCAGATCCACTCCAGAGAGAATTGCACAGCTGCCTGTTGAGTCGCTGCTTGCAGAGGGACTGATCGTCGCAACGCCGATGATTTATGAAGATTTCCTGCCGGTCAGTGCCGCAGGGATCTTCCAGTCCAATCTGGGCAGTGAAAATCAACCCAGAACTCAGGGCCACAGCAGCAAGGCCGAGTTTGAAAAAGCGTTAGGAGCGACAGTGCAGGATGAAATTGCGCTGTATGCACAGAGGCAAAAAGCCAGTCTGGCGAGATGCGGTGTGACGCAGATGAACTGATAAAGAGGGGCAAAAAGTCTTGCCCCGACTTTTTTTACTGTAAACGAGGATTTTTTATTAGCGCATATTTACCCGCGCCAAGGAACATAATCGCCACCGCACCAAACAGGTAAAGCGCTTCGCCTTCCAGTGCCCAGGCCCCTACGTTGGTCCGGCCCCAAATCGCGCCAGTTTTTACCAGCAGCGTGGCGACCACCAGATTCACCGCAATCACAAAAGCGGCAGGACGAGTCATCAGGCCAATGATTATCATGATCGGGGCAACAATTTCGCCAATATAGGCACCATAAGCGACGAAGCCGGGTAGGCCATGCGCTTTCAGCAGAGTGGCAATCCAGCCTACGCCATGGATCACTTTGAATTCGCCATGAAACAGCAGCAAAATACCAAAGGTCAGGCGCAGCACCAATTTGCCCAGGTCAGGATGGTCGGTCAGACGGGAAAATCCAGTATTCAGGGCCGAAAACATGGTCAAATCCTTTCAAATAAGGGGAGAGGAAAACATAATCAAAAACGGTAAACGATGAAACTCAACTTCTCTGAAACTCTCTTTTTCTTCTCTTGTGGCCCGTTCAGCATAATCTGCAAATGGCCGCAAAGATTGGACTTTCGTCTCATGGCTGCAAATAATGGTTAGCAGGCTATTTCAGGATGAGATGATGAAACACGATCGTTTATTAAGGACCAGCACAGCGGAGGGACGGCTTCGCGGAAGTCTTGAAGACGGCATTTTTGTTTTCAGAGGCGTTCCCTATGCTTCACCTCCCGTTGGCGCTTTACGCTGGCAACCGCCAAAACCCATTGCCCCCTGGCAGGGGGAGCGTGATGCCACCGCCTGGGGAAATGCCAGCTGGCAGAACCGGGAATATTGTCTGGCCGTAGGCGGTGGCGATCCGGGTAACTTTAGTGAAGACTGTCTTTATCTGAACGTCTGGACCCCCGAGCTTGAACCTGCGCGTCCTCTCCCGGTGATGGTCTGGATCCATGGCGGTGGGTTTGTGATGGGGGCAGGCGGTCTGGCTCCTTATAACGGTTTGCCGCTGGCTTCGCGCGGTGTGGTGCTGGTGACGCTCAACTACCGTCTGGGTCATATGGGCTTTTTTGCTCATCCAGCGTTGGACAAAGAGTATCCGCCGGGTGAAGTAGTGAATAATTTCGCTTTGCTCGACCAGATTGCCGCTCTGCAATGGGTGCAGCGCAACATCGCCAGTTTTGGTGGTGACAGCAGTAATGTCACCATTTTTGGCGAATCCTCCGGGGCCAGAAGTGTCCTTTCGCTTTTCGCCTCGCCTCTAGCCGCCGGGCTGTTTCACAAGGGCATCGCTCAAAGTGCTTATACGCTGCCTGATGTTCCTCGCCAAAAAGCGCTCGAAACCGGGGTGAAGCTTGCCTCTCATTTTAAGCTGGAAGAGGCGACGGCGGAGCAGCTGCGAGCGTTACCCGCTGAAGCTTTCTGGCCGCTCGATAAATCCTTGTCTACCGGGCCGGTCGCTATTTCAGGAGACTGTGTATTACCTGAACCCATGCTCAGCGTATTTACCGCGGCTAAGCAGCTAAAGTTGCCGCTGATGATTGGCAGCAACAGCGATGAGGCTAGCGTACTCAGTTACTTCGGCGTTGACCCAGCAAAAGTGATTGCCGGGGTGCGTCAGACTCAGCGACTCGGGCTGCGGCTGAAAATGATCCGCATGCTGTACGACGGCATCTACGATGATCGTGAGCTGGGCCGCCAGGTGGCCAGAGACATGACCTTCACCACGATGGGGTACATCGCCGCACTGGCGCAGCACCGTAACGGCATGCCTGCCTGGCGCTACTATTTTGATTATGTTTCTGAAAATGCGCGCGATCTCTATGTGAACGGCACCTGGCATGGTAACGAAATTCCTTACACAATGGACACGCTGAATGCCTTTGGGGAAGAGATGAGCGATCGGCCGTTTACCGAGAACGATCATGCATTTGCTAAAACAGTCAGCGACTATTGGCTGAGTTTTGCCCGGGATGCGAGTGCCTTTACTCACCAACTCGAAGGGGAAATAAACTGGCCCGCCTGGCGTCCCTGGGAAGACAAAGTCATGCGATTTGGCGTGAAGGGACAAGCGGCAGTCAAGCTGGAAAAACGCTTTATGCGCCGCCGCACTCAGTTATTCCGTCTGTTAATGAAGGGGATGGTGCGGTTAAAAGACTAATTGCGTAACAAAATAATTTCCAGGGTAAATCTATAATCCCCGTCGATTTACCCGAAATGGCTTAAGCAGCAAAGACTTAACTGAACTGGATGTCAGTGTAAGTTTTTGAATAGCCGGGTTTATCCCCTCAGACTTTCTCACTCCGTGCCGATAACACCGGATAAGCGCCCGCTAGTGCAGGCGATGAAATCCGCATTTATACCGTTACGGAGTAGTTATGAACCTGTTAAGAAACTTTACCATCCGCAGCGTGATGCTCTGGATCCTCGGGCTGTTTTGCCTGATGTGGTCTGCCGTAGGCATGTACAGCGTTTATTCCCTGAATGCCCTGGGCAAAGGCAATGAGGTTGATCGTGACCTGGTCAACCAAATGACCACCCTGAGCAAAGGAAACGATCAGTATTTCCGTGTGATCACCCGTCTGACCCGCGCAGTGGAGTCCCGCCAGTCGGGCAGCGCTACGGCGGCGGCTGATATGGCTTCTGTGCAGAAGGCACTGGATAACATGTCTAAGTTGCTGGCTGATTTTAAAGCTCAGTCACCCGGCCCGATGGAGCCTGGCTATTCAGCTGCGGTGATCGACAGTTGGCAAAAGCTGCTCGATAACGGCGTACAGCCGCAGATGCAGCTGGCGCAGCAAAGTAATCTCGATGATTTCCGCCGTCAGGCGACGACCGTTACACCTGCATTAAGCCGGGATTTCGGTAGCACGGTTGATAAATTCAATCAGGCTGCGGGCGTAAAGCTGGATAGCACGCGAGTCACCGTTGACCATCTGACCGATGTCACCAAAATTGTGATTGTGCTGGCAGTGATCGCCGGTCTGGTCATTCTTCTGTTCACCGACCGCTATCTGGTGAAAATGCTGGTTCGTCCGCTGGATGGAATGCGTGAACACTTCCGCCTGATTGCTGACGGTGACCTGAGCCATCCGCTGGAAGATATTGGGCGTAACTGCGTGGGTAAACTGGTTCCTCTGCTACGAGCCATGCAGGACAGCCTGCGTGAAGCGGTGAGTGCCATCCGCAGCGGCACAGACAATATTTACCGTGGCGCGGCAGAAATCTCCTCCGGTAATAACGACCTCTCCTCGCGGACGGAAGAGCAGGCTGCGGCACTGGAAGAAACGGCGGCCAGCATGGAACAGCTGACCGCAACGGTGAAATTCAACGCCGATAACGCTCGTCAGGCAAGTGAATTGGCGCAGACGGCCTCAGTGACAGCCAGCAAAGGCGGCAAGCTGGTGAGCGATGTGGTCACCACCATGCAGGGCATTGCGGGCAGCTCGAAGAAAATTGCCGAGATCACCAGCGTGATCAACAGCATTGCTTTTCAGACCAACATTCTGGCGTTGAACGCGGCGGTAGAAGCTGCACGCGCCGGAGAGCAGGGTCGTGGATTTGCCGTGGTAGCCAGCGAAGTGCGTAATTTGGCGCAGCGCAGCGCCGGTGCAGCGAAAGAGATTGAAACCCTGATTGCTGATTCGGTGTCCCGCGTGGATAAAGGGTCGCAGTTGGTGGGTGACGCTGGCAGCACCATGAACGAGATCCTCAGCGGCGTACAGGAAGTCACCGAAATCATGAAGCAGATCGCCTCCGCTTCTGAAGAGCAGAGCAAAGGCATCTCGCAGGTGGGAACCGCTATCACGGAAATGGACAGCGTGACGCAGCAAAACGCCTCGCTGGTGGAACAGGTGTCGGCGGCGGCAAGCCAGCTGGAACGCCAGACGGAAGAACTGACGTTGTCGGTGTCTAAATTCCGCCTGTCACCAGCTTCTGCTTCCACACCATCACCAGCGGCTTATGTGAAACCAGCAGCCGGTGTCACTCGCTCGCTGGCGGCCAAGCCTGCTGCTGCTTCGGCAGATGAGTGGGTTTCCTTCTAAAAGCCTGGCGGTTATCACCGCCGACACAGCCACGCCACTAAAGCCGCAAGCTGCGGTGGCGCTTCTTCAGACGGGCGCTGGATCAGACTGTAGACCGCGCCCGTTTTCACCGTTTCACTGAACGGGGCAATCAGCCTCTTCATCGCCAGATCCGCCTCAATCAACGTCACATCGGCCACCGTCACGCCAAACCCCTGAATAGCCGCACTGATCGCTAAATCCATGGTATCGAAATGCTGATTCCGTTTCTGTGAAACGGCTGCCTGCTGTTGGCTTAGCCACAGCTGCCAGTCACGGCTATCTGCGGTAGGGTGTAAAAAGGTAAAGCGCGACAGGTCGCCGATCGCCATCGGCTCTTCAGGCTGCAGGCTGGTGGCCATCACCGGGGTCAGCTCTTCATCAAATAATCGCGAGCTGCCCGCCGGTGCGCTGCCGTAAAGGATCGCCACGTCATGATTGTCCAGCTGCGTGCTGTGGTCGACCGTACTGGTCAGCGAGACATGCAGATCGGGTTGCGCCTGCTCCAGCGCTACCAGTCTGGGTACCAGCCAGCGCATGGCGCAGGTCGGCGCTTTCAGGCGGATCACGCCATGGGTTTTACTGGCCTGCTCGGCGGCTTGCATCATCTGCTCGAAAGAGGTTTTCATGGCTGGAAGTAAGCTAGCACCCTGAGCGGTGAGGCTTAACCCGCGCGCATGGCGATCAAACAGGGCAAAGCCCAGCCAGCTCTCCAGCGCAGCAATTTTGCGGCTGACCGCACCCTGTGTGATGCAAAGTTCCCCGGCGGCGCGGGTCAAATTAAGGTGCCGGGCGGTGACAATGAAGGCATGGATTGCATTGAGCGGGAGCGAGCGCCGTGACATTGTTAGCCTCTGAGCTATGTTTAAAAGTCATAGCTATTATGACAACAATTCGCTTGTCGGCTCAAGTGCGCTCACGTTGAATAGAGAGATTGCGCATTTCACCTCCAACGGAGACAGCATGACCCTCAAATCCTCTGTACAGCAGCGTTCAAAATTACCGGATGTGGGCACCACCATTTTCGCCGTTATCGGGCAGCTTTCAGCCCAGCACAACGCCATCAACCTGTCTCAGGGCGCGCCCAACTTCCCTTGTGACGTGGCGCTGATCAATGGCGTCACCAAAGCTATGGAGCAGGGCTATAACCAGTACGCACCGATGACCGGGCTTGGCGCACTGAAAGACGTGTTAGCCAGCAAGGTGCATACGCTGTATGGACAGCACTATGATGCAGGCAGCGAAGTGCTGATTACCGGCAGTGCCAGTCAGGGAATTTATGCGGCAATTGGCGGCCTGGTACACACCGGCGATGAGGTGATCTTCTTTGAACCGGCCTTTGACAGCTATGCACCGGTGATTCGTCTGCAGGGCGGTGTCCCGGTTGGACTGAAGTTGCAGGTGCCCGATTTCGCTATTAATTGGGATGAAGTCCGCGCGGCAATAACTTCCCGCACGCGGATGATTATCATCAACACCCCGCATAATCCAAGCGCTCAGGTGTTGTCACGGGCCGATTTGGATGAACTGGCGGCCATCACCCGTCACACCGACATCGTGGTGCTGTCCGACGAAGTCTATGAACACATCCTGTTTGATGGGCGTCAGCATCAGGGCATGGCTACGCATCCAGAACTGGCGCAACGCAGCGTTATCGTCTCTTCCTTCGGTAAAACCTTCCATGTGACGGGCTGGCGTGTCGGCTATTGCCTGGCACCTGCAGAGTTAATGGAAGAGATGGTTAAGGTCCACCAGTTTATGATGTATGCCGCCGATACGCCGATGCAGGTGGCGTTTGCGGAGTACCTGCGTGAACCAGCTAACTATCTGGGACTGGGAGAGTTTTATCAGCACAAGCGCGATCTGCTGGTGGAATTGATGAAAGAGTCACCGTTTAAGCTGCTGCCTTCTTCCGGATCGTTCTTTATGTTGGCCAGCTATGCAGATTTCAGTGACGAATCCGACAGCGAAATGGTAAAACGTTTGATTGTTGACCACGGTGTAGCAACTATCCCACTTTCGGCGTTCTACACGGACGGTACTGACAATAAATTGATCCGTCTCTCTTTCGCAAAAGACGAGGCCACACTCAAGGCTGGCGCGCAGGCGCTCTGCCAGGTGAAGCCTCGCTAATAATACTCCTGAGGGGAAGTTGATGAAGAAACTGAATGCACTGTTTGTGGCTGTTGGCTTGCTGTCTTCCATGTCTGCTCTGGCGCAGGAAACGCTGCGTTATGGTCTGGAGTCGCAATATCCGCCATTCGAAAGCCGCAACGCGTCCGGTGATCTGGAAGGGTTTGATATCGAACTGGGCAAAGCGATTTGCCAGGCGGGCAATTTCAAATGCAGCTGGGTTGAAAGCAGCTTTGATGCGCTGATCCCGGCGCTGGCCGCGAAGAAATTTGATGCGATCAACTCGGCGATGAACATCACCGAAGCGCGCATGAAAAGCATTGGCTTCACCAAACCTATTTACCGTATTCCAAGCCAGCTGATCGGCAAAACCGGCTCCGGACTGCAGCCTACCGTGGCGTCTTTAAAAGGCAAAACCCTCGGCGTGTTGCAGGGTTCAGTGCAGGAAACCTATGCCAAGAAGCACTGGGAACCACAGGGTGTCACCATCACCTCCTATCAGGATCAGAACCAGGTCTACAACGACATGGTTGCTGGCCGTCTTGATGGCACGCTGGTGATGTCGGCTGCTGGTCAGTCTGGCTTCCTGGAAAAGCCGCAGGGTAAAGGCTTTGCCTTTGCGGGTGGTGCGGTAGACGACACGCAGATCCTGGGCGTGGGGATCGGTTTTGGCTTGCGTAAAGATGACGCCAAGCTGAAGCAGGAACTGGACACCGCTATCACTAAAGTTCAGGCTGATGGCACCGTGACCAAACTGGCCGCGAAGTTCTTCCCAGGCATTGACGTAGCCGTTAAAGAGTAATCGCCAGAGCGTGAAATAACGCAGAAGGGCAGATTGAGAAGGGGCGAAGCAATTCGCCCCTTTTGCTTTTCAACTTATTTAGCCGCCAGCAGGCAGAGTTTTTCTGCAACGAGGTAGGACTTCACAAACGAATCAACCGGCAGGAACTCAAACTTTGAGTGGAAGTTATGCGCACCGGTAAAGAAGTTTGGCGTCAGTAACCCTTTAGCGGAAAGCGCAGCGCCATCAGTACCGCCACGCATCGGGGTCACCTTCGGCGTAATAGCCAGCTCTTCCAGCGCAGCAAAGATCAAATCAATGGCACGACGATCTTCGCCGATCGCATTGCTGATATTGCTGTAGGTATCCGTGACGGTAAATTCTACTTTACCAGTCGGATACTGTTCGCGGATTTTAGCCGCCACATCAGCGATTTTCTGCTTACGTTGCTCAAAAGAGGCCAGGTCAAAGTCACGGATTGAAGCCTTCAACCGCGCCTCGTTCGAGTTGGCGGTCATATCGTTAAACCAGACATAGCCTTCGCGGCCTTCGGTATGTTCAGGCGTTTCGAACCGGTCGAACTCGCCAACAAAATCCATCGCCATCAGCAGCGGATTGACCAGCACGCCTTTGCCGGACATCGGGTGCGCGGTAACCCCCGTCAGACGGACTTCAGCAGCCGCAGCATTAAAGTTTTCATAGACCACTTCACCCAGCTCACAGCAGTCGATGGTGTAAGCAAAGTCGACATCAAAGCGGGACTTCAGGTCGAGGGCTTTCGCACCACGCAGGCCAATTTCTTCATCTGGCACAAACGCCACCACGATATCGCCGTGTGGCGTGTCGTGTGTCAGGTTTTCCATCAGCGTCATCACCACGGTGACAGCGGCTTTATTATCCGCTCCCAATACGCTGGTGCCATCGCTGAAAATCACATCCTGTCCCTGATAGGCGTTGATCTCAGGATGCTCAGCGGTGCGCAGCCAGATATCTTCCTGCTGATTCAGACACAGATCTTTGCCTTCGAAGCGCAACGTCTGCGGATGAATATGGGGAGAAAGGCCAACGTCCACGGTATCGATATGGGTAATAAAACCTATGCGAGGCGCAGCAGGGCGATTGCCCGGTTTTACCGCCGTAACGGTGGCGAATTCATCAATCACTACGTCCTGTAAGCCAAGCTCACGCAGTTCTTCGGCCAGCATCTTCGCCATGTCGTGTTGTTCAGGCGTGCTGGGTAAGACTTTCGCTGCGGCATCGCTCTGGCTGGTGACGGCAAGATAGCGATAAAAACGGGTGCTGAGCTGGCGGGCCAGTTGCTGGGTCATCCTGTCTTCCTGTGTCTGTGAGGGGGTAAAACGGATTTGTTATAATTATCAGAGAGTCAGGCTGAGGTCAAAGCCCTCAGCCGGAAAGGGCTTAAGGCGCTGTACGGAAAATGACCTGTTAAGGCACTTCCTCCGGCGAAGCGCTGAGAAGCCACTATACTGAATGTTCATGATAAACAAACAGGAGGACAGTCATGACCATTCATAAGAAAGGGCAGGCACACTGGGAAGGCGATATTAAGCAGGGTAAAGGCACTATCAGTACCGAAAGCGGCGCGCTGAAAGATCAGCCGTATGGCTTTAATACCCGTTTTGAAGGCAAACCAGGCACCAACCCGGAAGAACTGATTGGCGCGGCCCATTCGGCTTGTTTCTCTATGGCGCTGTCGCTGATGTTAGGCAATGCAGGTTTCACGCCGGAAAGTATTGATACCGTGGCCGATGTGTCACTGGACAAGGCGGGTGATGGCTTTAAGATCACCAAAATCGCCCTGCAAAGCCAGGTAAAACTGCCGGGCATTGATAGCAGTAAATTTGATGAAATCATCAACCAGGCGAAGGCCGGTTGTCCGGTCTCTCAGGTGTTAAATGCTGAGATCACCCTTGAGTACAAGCTGAACTGATAAGTTAGTCAGCTGGCGTTTGCGCCACTCTCTGTTCCCTGTCACCCGGCAGGGAACGGCCACCGTTCCTCTCTCCCTGCAATCTCTCAAGCCACGCTGGCCTCCCACGCCGGGATTTCGTCGATCCTGTCGGGTAATAAATTTCAATTATCTGAAATATAACCAAATATTATGGTTAAAAAGTCGTCTTTTACTGGCTCCCCAAAGAGTTAGCGATTAGATTGTTAGCTGTTCAGGACAGACAAAAAAGCACTCTAAAGCGAGGATGGAGATGAGAAAATCAGTACTAAGGACGGCAGTTGCCGCGTTGACGCTGGTTGTGGCTTCTGGGGCCGCGGCGAAAACTCTGGTGTTCTGCTCGGAAGGCTCGCCGGAAAACTTCAATCCGCAGCTCTATACTTCAGGGACCAGCGTGGATGCCAGCGCCGTACCTGTTTATAACCGGTTGGTTGATTTCAAGGTTGGTACGACAGAGCTGATCCCAAGTCTGGCAGAGCGCTGGGAAATCAGCCCCGATGGCAAAACCTACACGTTCCACCTGCGCAAAGGGGTGAAGTTTCAGAGCAATAAAGCCTTCAAACCCAGCCGTGATTTCAACGCTGATGACGTGATCTTCTCGTTTATGCGGCAGAAAGACCCGAAAAACCCTTACCACAACGTCTCTAACGGCACCTACGCCAACTTTGAAAGCCTTGAATTCGGCTCTCTGATCCAGAATATCGAGAAAGTGGACGACAATACCGTGCGCTTTACGCTGGCCCATGCAGAGGCCCCGTTCCTGGCCGATTTGGGCTGGTACTTTGCTTCCATTCTCTCGGCTGAATATGCCGACGCGATGTTAAAAGCGGGCACGCCAGAGAAGGTTGATCAGGTGCCGATCGGGACCGGACCTTTTGAGCTGGTGCAGTATCAGAAAGATTCCCGCATCCTGTTCAAATCCTTCCCTGAGTACTGGCAGGGCAAAGCAAAGCTGGATCGTCTGGTGTTCTCTATCACGCCTGATGCTTCGGTGCGTCTGGCCAAGCTGGAGAAGAACGAGTGTCAGGTGATGCCGTTCCCAAATCCAGCCGATTTGCCACGTATGAAAGAAAACACCGATCTGACTCTGATGCAGAAGGCGGGTCTGAACACCGGATTCCTGGCCTTCAATACGCAAAAGCCGCCTACGGATAACGTGAAAGTCCGCCAGGCGCTGACAATGGCGATCAATAAACCGGCGATCATCAAAGCCGTATTCCAGGGAACAGGAACAGCGGCCAAGAATCTGCTGCCACCAGGCGTCTGGAGTGCCGATCAGGATCTGAAGGATTACGACTACGATCCAGAGAAAGCCAAAGCCCTGTTGCAGGAAGCCGGGATTAAGCCGGGCACAACTATCGAACTCTGGGCGATGCCGGTTCAACGTCCTTACAATCCGAACGCGCGCCGCATGGCGGAGATGATTCAGGCCGACTGGGCGAAAGTGGGCATCCAGGCCAAAATCGTCAGTTTCGAATGGGGTGAATACCTGAAGCGGGTGAAAGACGGTGAGCATCAGGCGGCGCTGATGGGCTGGACGACCGCCACGGGCGATCCGGATAACTTCTTCGGTCCGTTATTCAGCTGCACCTCAGCCAATGGTGGCTCGAACTCCTCGAAATGGTGCTACAAGCCATTTGATACGCTGATCACCGAAGCCCGCAGCGAGCAGGATCATAACAAACGCATTCAGCTGTACCGCCAGGCACAGCAAATCATGCACGATCAGGCGCCTGCGGTAATGATTGCCCACTCGACCATCTTTGAACCGGTACGCAAAGAAGTGACCGGCTATGAGATCGATCCGTTTGGCAAACACATCTTCTATCAGGTTGATCTGAAGTAAGACCTGTGCGGCCCTCTATTCAGAAGGGCCGCCATTTTAGAGCCTGCAACTTCCCCGGCAGGTTGCCAAAACGCTTCCCCTCCTCTGGCGTAACCGGTTTAGCGCTTGCAGGTTCATCAGCGTCTATTCCTCCACTGGCTGACAGATATCGAGGATGGCCAAAAGATACACCCGCACCATATCCAGATAATCGACAATGTGGACTCGCTCGTCTGGCATGGTATTGAATTTACCGCCTGGCCCACAGACCACGCCTTCCATCCCGGCACGCTGATAGAAGTGCGCGGCATCGGTGCCATAAAAGGCTGGTGGGGTAATCACGCCGGTTGGCTGCGGCTGCTGACGAACGGTCAGATAAGCCTGATTCATCGCCTTAACAATGCGTGACTCTGGTGACACTTCAAAGGGCAGCATGGTGGGTTTATCCCGCTCGCCGTCATCAAACAGTGTTGCTTTTAATCCCGGATGTTTCAGGCAAAGTGCATCCAATACAGCCTGGATATCGGCAAGAACACCGGCAATAGTTTGTCCCGGTGCGAATCGCGCGGATCCCTTCATACGGACAAAATCAGCTACCTGTGGCGGTCGCCACTCTTCAAGCTCGCGGCCAAGCGCCCCGTGAACCGTCCCGATGTGACCCCGGTTAACCTTCAGGTGTTCGTCACTCTGCGCGCCGCTGAACGTCATGCCATTGATCTGTGGAATAAGCTCTACAGCGGCCATAATCGCATCCACTGCCTGCTCACGTTTGGAGAGGTGGCGCGTATCCCCGGTCAGTTCAATGGTAAACATCAGTGAACCGGCGTGCAGGGTCAGCGCCTGCAGATCCGTGGGCTCAGAGTTTATAAAGTAGTCAGCTTTGATGCCTTGATCAATGGCGGCAATCGAGCCAATGCCACCTTGAAGTTCACCGACCACATAGGTCAGCACCACGTCGCCTTTCAGTTTTACCCCAGCATCGATTAGGGTTTTCAGCGCACAGAAATACGCCGCATCGCCAGCTTTCATATTCGATACGCCGATGCCATAGATAAACTCATCGTCGATCTTGCCTTCCCAGGGATCGACGGTCCAGCCTTCAGTCACCGGATTGGTATCAAGGTGGCCATTGAACAGCAGGCTGTTACCGCCATCGCCCTGGCCGCGTAAAATACCTATTGCATTCAGTCGGTTGCCTGGTACAGGCTGTAGCTGAGATTCCAGCCCCAATTCCCGCATTTGTCCGGCCATATATTCCGCCAGCTGACGCTCTCCTTCGGTGGCGCTGTAGCTTTTTTGCTGAACCATTTTTGCCAGGAAATTCAGGCAGAATTCCGGGTCAATGCGCTTAAGTAACTGTTCTGGTGTCATGATCAACTCATCTGATTAGCAAGAGGGCATACGGATTGCACCGCCGATGGCGTGTGAACAGCAGCCAGCAATGCACGGGTATAAGGGTGTTTAGCCTGTTCGACCATCGCATCACCAGGCAGGACTTCCAGCAGATCGCCGCGATACATCACCGCCACGCGGTGGGCAATCTGGCGGATCAGGTTCAGGTCATGGGTGATAAACAGATACGCTGTGCCGTAACGGCGGCGCAAATCAAGCAACAACTCAATAACCGTGGCCTGCACTGATACATCAAGGGCTGCGGTAATTTCATCGCAGATCACTAAATCGGGCGGATGAGCGAAGGCTCTGGCGATCGCCACGCGTTGTTTTTGCCCACCTGATAACTCATGCGGATAGCGACTGGCGAAAGCCGCAGGAAGGCGAACTTCTTCCAGCAAGCGAGCGACAGCCTGAGCCTCACTTTCCCCCTCAGGCAAGCCATACAGTCGCAATGGCCGGGCGATGATTTCGCCAATGCGCATCCGGGGATTCAGTGAGGCATCGGGATGTTGGAAGATCATCTGCACCCGACGGCGGTACTCTTTATCCATCTGCTGGCGGCCATAGATCGTATAGCCACTAAAATCGACCTGACCGCTGAAGGGCACCAATCCAGTTAGCGCCCTGGCAAGGGAGGATTTACCCGAACCTGACTCGCCAATAACGCCGACGATTTCGCCCTGATGAACGGTAAGGGAAACGTCAGAAGCGGCTCGTGTGGTATTGGCTTTCCGGCGCAGAAGCTTTTCCAGCAAGCCGTGACGACCATAATCAATGGTGACCTTCTCCAGCGACAGCAAAGGGTGAACAGCGGTTTTTTCGGCAGCGATTAACCGTTGAGTCGGGTCAGGCACCGCGGCAATCAACTTGCGTGTGTACTCATGCTGCGGTGAATGAAATAGCTGAGAAGCCTCGGCCTGTTCAACAATTCTGCCTTGCTCCAGCACGCAGACACGGTCAGCTACCTGGGAAACCAGCGCAAGGTCGTGAGAAATATATAACGAGGCGACACCCGTTTCTTCTCGCAGGCGGGCGAACAACTTCAGAATTTGTGCCGAACTGATGGCATCCAGCGCTGTGGTGGGTTCATCAAAAATCAGGCATTCCGGCTGGCAGGCAAAAGCTGTCGCAATCAGAATGCGTTGCTTTTCCCCGCCTGACACTTCGTGAGGATAGCGTTTCATCATCTGTGCCGGGTTCTTTAAATCCACGTCACTTAATAACGTTTCACCGAGTTGCTGGGCCTCTTTCGCCGTTAACTGGCGATGGCGTCTGAGCACTTCCGTAACCTGTTCGCCCAGCGTCAGCGTGGGGTTTAATGAAGCGCTGGGATCCTGAAAAATCATCCCCAGTTTGCCGCCGCGCAACCCGGCCAACCCTGGCGCGGAAAGCGTCCGTAAATCGACGCCAGATAAGGTAATGCTGCCTTGTCTTTCGCGAGCATTGGCCGCCAGCCAGCGCATAATTGCCCAACCCAGCGTGGTTTTGCCGGAACCGGACTCACCCACCAGCCCAAGCACTTCGCCGCGTCCTACTTGCAGTGAAATGTCCTGCAAAACATGCAGCAGTTTTCCGCCAGGCAGCAGGTAATCCAGGCTGTAATGGTCAATTGAAAGGACCGCATCAGCAGTAGGAAGAGTCATCAATGGCTCCTTGGGTTCAGCACATCGCGCAGGCCATCGCCCAGCAGGTTAAAACCAATGGCGACCAGAGCAATCGCCAGTCCAGGTATCAACATCATCCACGGCGCGTTAAAGAACCAGGCTCGCGCCTCTGACACCATCAGGCCCCATTCTGGCTGCGGAGGTTGCGCGCCCAACCCAAGAAAGCTGAGCGTGGCAAACAGCATGATGGCAAAGGCCACACGGATGGTGGCTTCCACCACGATGGGCGCCACAATATTTGGCAACATTTCCCGCAGAATGATGTAGTGCGCAGCTTCTCCGCGAGCCGTAGCCGCATGGATATAATCCTGTTGGCGGGAGGCAAGCGCTACGCTACGAGCGATGCGTACCATGCCTGGAATAAAAGCGATGGTTATAGCCAGCACCGCGTTCAGGCTGCTCTGCCCAAGCGTGCTGACAATTAACAGGGCGAAAAGCAGGCTGGGGATCGACATCACTGCATCCATGGTACGCATCAAAAATTCATCGATTTTTCCGCCCAGATAGGCGCTTGCCGTGCCAACAACAGAGCCAATTACCATCGCCAGCACGGTCGCCAGAACCGACAATAAAATTGTGGCGCGAGCCCCGACCATTACCCGGCTGAACAGGTCCCGGCCCAGCTGATCGGTACCAAACCAGTGCGTCAGACTTGGGGCTTTGTAGCGAGCCAAAATGGAGATCGCTTCCGGGTCATAAGGAGCAATATGCGAGCCGCCACACACCATCAGCAGAGCTAACAGCAGAATAAACAGGCCAGCCGCGCCCTGCGGTGAACGTAAAAGCCGCTTGAGTAAATCAGGCATAGGAGATCCGCTTATCCAGAGTTACATAGGCCAGATCGGCCAGGAAATTCACTATCGAGTAGGTAGCGGCCAGCAGCAGCACGCCGCCCTGGATGGTGGGAAGATCGCGGGCCTGAACGGCGACAATCAATTCGCGACCTATCCCAGGAATGGCGAAGATCTCTTCGACCACCACGATGCCACCCAGCAGATATCCCACATCCAGCGCCACAATGGTGATGGTGGGCAGCAGGCCGTTGCGTAAGGCATGACGCCAGAGGATGCGCTTTCTTGGCAGCCCCTTCAGCCAGGCCGCGCGGATATAGTCGGTTTGCAGCACATCGACCATTTCAGAACGCACCATGCGGGAAACATGCGCGACCAGGATCAGGGCCACGGTGAGTGAAGGTAAAATCAGATGACTGACGCCTCCCCAGAAATCTTCAGTTAGCGGCACATATCCGGTGGCGGGTAGCAGTTGCCAGACGTCGGCAAACAGCAACAGCATCAGGGTTGCGGTAACAAATTCCGGGAAAGAGATGCCTATATAAGAGAGCACGCTGACCAGCACATCGGCCATTTTACCGCGACGGACCGCGGCCCAAATCCCCAGAGGAATGGCAATGACCAGCATCAGCACCAGTGCACAGACTGCCAGCAGTAGCGATCGGGAAAGGGCGGTAAGCAATGTCGGCGCGACAGGCATTCCGTTGCGCATGGACCTCCCAAGATCGCCATGCAAGGCGGCGGAGAGCCAGTGCCAGTATTGCAGCCAGGCTGGCGCATCCAGACCAAGTCGTGCCCGCACGGCAGCTAACGCTTCTGGCGTGGCATTTTGTCCCAGCAACGTCACAGCCGCATCGGCGGGCAGCAATTGGGTGATGCCAAACACCAGCAGCGACACAATCAGTAACGTGTAGCCCACCAGCAGCAAACGTTTCAGCAGATAACTTGCGGTCACAGCAACTCCTTACTTACGCACTGGGGCTTTGGCGGTCAGCCAGGTGTGATCCAGACGGAACACGGCGCCACGCGGATGCAAATGATAGCCGCCCACGTAGTCGCGGCTGGCAGCGAGCAGGTCGAAGAAGGCCGGGATAACGGAAGGCACTTCATCGTGCATCAGTTGCTGTGCCTGGCCGTATAACTGGCCGCGTTTGGCTTCATCATTGGTTTCACGCGCAGCAGCTACAGCCTTATCGAAAGCTTCATTGTTCCAGCGGGTCTCATTCCATGAGGCCGTGGAGGTATAAAGCAGCGAGAACACGGCATCAGGCGTTGGCTGCATGTTGTAGAAACCGACGTAGAAGTTACCCTTTTTCCACACCTGATCCAGATAGGTGCTGTGGGCCATAGTCTGCACATTGACGCGGAAACCTGCGGGTTTCACCATTTCACGCAGGGCAATCCCCAACTGGGTACGCGATGACGGTTTATCAGAGGCCACCAGGGTCAGGTCCAGGCCGCCAGGATACCCAGCTTCAGCCAGTAGCGCTTTCGCTTTGGCATAATCAGGCGTTTTTAAAGGCAATTCTTTATAGAAGGGATAAGCCGCGTTGATTGGCGTGTCATTCCCCGGCGTCCCGTAGCTGTTCGCTACAAAGTCGACGGTTGCTGAACGGTCAACACAAAGCGCCAGAGCCTGACGAACGCGAACATCGTTAAAAGGTTTCTGGTCGCAGCCCAAATTGATGTTAAGGAACTGTCCAGAAGAGACTCGCAGAGTCAACACACCCGATGCCTTAGACAGGCGATCAAATTCACTGGCCTGTGCGGACAGCATTAAGTCCGTGTCTCCGGCAATCAAGGCAGAGCCTTCGGCAAGGGCATCGGGATAAACCACTATCTCCACGCCATCGAGATAAGGGCGCGCTGGATCGTAATAATGCGGATTGCGGCTAACGACAATTTTTCGTTCAGGGTCGAACGAGACCAGCTTGAAAGGCCCGGCCCCGAAGGCTTCTTTATTCAGCTTATCCAACTGACCTGACGCCACTGCCGCAGGTAAAACTTTTGCATCGGGATAAGCCAGCATCACCGGCAAATCGGCATACGGGGCTTCAGTGACAATCAGCACCGAGCTGTCGCCATTGGCGCTGATGCTCTTAATTGGCCCGATGTTGTGCTGCCCAGGAGAAGCATTTTTCGGGTCGAGGATCGCCTGAATGCTGGCAACCACATCTTTCGCGGTCAGCGGAGAACCGTCGCTGAACTTCAACCCGCTGCGCAGTTTGAACGTCCACTCGGTCAGGTCAGCGCTGGCCTGCCATGACTCGGCTAAATCCGCTTCTGCTTTCATCTGCTGGGTCAGGCGAGTAAGGCCGCTGTACAGCAACTCGCTTAACAGATACTCAGGGTTGACCCTGGCCTGCTGTGGATTGAGCATACTGACAGCCTGGTCAACGCTGATGCGCAAAATGCCCCCTTTACGCGGGGTGCCGCCCGGCGTTTCACTGCTGGCCGTAGCCGCCGAAGCGGTAAAAGACCAGGGAACCAGTGCTGCTCCAGTCAGAGCGGTTGAGCTGGCGATAAACTGACGGCGGTTAATCTCTTTCATTGCACACATACTCTTTTCCTCACGGCAAAGTGGAAGAACCCTGGGTTGGCGAAAAATCAATGGCCAGATAGGCCAGAATGGACTGCGAAAGGGCGACAACATCGGCCAGCGTGGTGAACTCATCAGCGGCATGGATCCGGTTATCTGGTCGGGCAAGCCCGCCGAGTAAAATTTCCTGAACGCCGGCCTGTTGCACCCAGCCCATATCGGAACTGGTGGACGATCCCCAGGCAGCGAAATCGTTTGCGTCAAAGCCAAAACCGAGGCTCAGTGCAGACTGCCAGCGCGGCCAGTGAGGCCCGGTCGGATCGCTTACCGGCGCAAGATGGCCGATCAAATGGGTTGCGACGTTGAGTGCGTTACTGTCTGTCATGGCGCTGTTGATGCACTCATTCAGCTCCTGCCAGACTTGTTCAAAAGGTTCTTCTGGAGCATAACGGCGGTTTACCAGCAGCTCGAACCGGGCTGGAATTGTCGAGCCTTTGCTGCCACCGCGCGCTGAAGCCATCGTCAGGCGTGAGGTCAAAGGCTTGCCTTGATAATGCGGTGGCGAAGGCATCGCTGACTGGCGCTGCTCAACCTGCTGTTTCAAGCTGTTAAGCGCATTCAGCAGCGGCAAACTCTCTTCAATGGCATTGATACCGCCAACAGGATCACCGGAGTGAGCAGATCGACCGGTGATGTCAATCAGTACATCAATACTGCCAAAACAGCCTGACCAGATGCGTGGCACTGCGCCGCCATTGAAACTCAACATGTGGCCGCTAAACAGCTGTTGTTCCGCCAGATAGCGAATGCCGGGATAAAGCCCGCCTTCTTCATCAGTACAAAGTAACAGCACCGGATTAAACCGCAGTTTGAGCTGGTGTTTTTGCGCAGCGCGCAGGGCAGCTAACGTTGCTACGATTGTGCCTTTCATGTCTGCACTGCCACGGCCCAGCAACTTCCCGTCCTGCTGAGTTAATGCCAGCGGGGGAACAGTCCAGCCATCGCCTGGCGGAACAGTATCAACATGAAAGTAGAGATTACAGCTCTCTGGCGCGTCACCAGGCAAACTGGCGAGCAGGTTTATGCGTTCTCCCTGAGCGCTGCCATCCGGTGTTTGCCAAAGTGGTTCAGGAACCGAGATGCGTTGAAAGGAAAAGCCCAAGGGAGCGAGCAGGTTTTCCATTAAATCGGCAAATTCCCCGTAACCCGCTCCCGGAGGGAAGCAGGTATCCACAGCCAACATCTGATCCATCTCAGAGAGCAGAGTGGCTGAATCCGCGGCTATTGACGCCAGCGCAGCTGAAAAGGAGGAATTATTGTGCATCGCATTTGCCTTGTTGTATTTCTATATAGTTTATAGATAATGCAGTTAACGACGCAGGTCAACAAAGGAATTCCTATGACAGGTAAAGCAAAGGACGAACAGGGAATGAGCAATTTCAGCCGATTATCGGAGGGAGAAGGGGCGCCGCTGTACGAAGTGGTTAAGCGGCATATCAGCGAATCGATACTGTTGGGCGAACTGGCTCCGGGCACGGTCTTGCCAAGCGAGAATGCCCTTGCCGCAGACTTTGGCGTCTCTGTGGGTACCATCCGCAAAGCTCTGGCCGCGTTGACCACGGAGGGAATGCTGATGCGCAGAAGAAAAACTGGCACCGTGGTAACAGGTTGGGCTCCGCTGCATAATTTGAGTTATTTCTTTCAGTATTTCCGGCTGCATGGGAAAGAGGGGGGTCTGTTGCACTCGCTCACTCAGGTGCTGGACTATCAGCAGAGCGAGGCAACCGTAAACGAAGCGGAAAAATTGCAGATTGAACCGTTAGCGGCAGTTATCCGACTGAAACGTGTGCGCAGAGTGGAAGGGATTGCGGCGATGCATGAAACGTTGGTCTTGCCTGCAGCGCGGCTAGTCGACTTCCCGCCAGCGGATAAACTGCCCCCATTGTTATACCGCTTTCTGCTTGAGCGCTACGATTTGCGGGTTGCAGCGGTCAGAGAGCAAATTACCGCGACCTTAGCGACAGAAGAAGATCTAAGCCTGCTGGAACTGAAGGCACCGCACGCGATTATGGTCATTGATGAAATCTCCTTCGACCAGAGCGCGGTTCCGGTAATCCTCGCTCATCATCGCTTCAGTACCGAGCATTTTATGTACGTTAATGAGATTCGCTAGAGGCTTTGCTGTTGCCGCCAGTATGAAAATAACTTACCCCTCAGAAGCCATACTCGCTGCGGAAAACAGCGTTCTGCTGCTGCAGTTGTTCACTGACATAAGAGAGAAACAAATTCAGGGCAGCAGAACGCTGGCGGCCATTCACCGTTTGTACCTGAAGCGTGCGTTGAGTGAGCTGATCGATACCGATGGAACGTAACGCCAGACCGTGCTCCTTCGCCTGATACAGCACGGTAAACTGGCTACAGATGGTGACCGCTTGCGGGTTCTGCTGCAGGAAAAAGTAGAGCGTGCTGAAATTATTGCAGGTGATTGCCGGCTCGATAAACGTTCCGCTCATCTGGCAGGAGAGCTCAAACAACTGTCGGACCGTGGTGCCCTGATCGGGCAATGCCACCGGGTAAGCCTGCAAATCCTTCAGGGTGAAAGCCTGTTTAGCCAGCGGATGTGACTGGTGCATCACAATTAACACCGGCGCTGGGAAAGACGCCACCACATCAACGCCACGTTCAGGATGCAGACTGAACTGAAAAGCCACGTCACACTCACCCTGGCGAAGGAACTCGGCCACTTCAAGCGCGCTGCCAACCGTCAGATTAAAACTGACCGAAGGATGAAGGTGGCGAAACTGCGAACAAAGCGTGGGCAGCAGACTGAAAGCCATGCCATCTGTACAGGCGATGCGCAGCGCTGTGCGTCTGACGGCTTTCAGGCCTTTGATCTCCGCCATCGCATGTTCCATGCCCATGAGGCTTCTGCGCACATGATGTTCAAAGATCTTACCGGCGTCGTTCAGCACCATGCCACGAGCATGACGATCAAACAGCGGTGCCCCAATTTCGGCTTCCAGTTTCTGGATCTGGCGACTGATAGCCGAGACGGCAACAAACAGTTGTTGGCTGGCCGCGCTTAACGAACCGCTATTCACAACGGCCAGAAAATACCGGATTTCAGTACTGTGCATCGTTTTGCCTTCTGATGGTGCATGCCGCCTGGTTGTGCAAGGTAGCTTTGCTTTTAAAGCAAAGCTAGTTTGATATTTTGATGATTGTAGCAAACCCCGATTTTAGCTTAGATGGAAGCAGAACATAACAACAAATCAGCAAACACAACGGGCGGGAATATGACGGGTGAACAGGCGGTGGCGCAGGCTACAGCGTATTTCGACAGCGGCGAATTTAAACAGGTGCTGGCCAGGCGCGTGGCCTTCCGCTCAGAGAGCCAACGAAACGATCGAGATCCTGAGCTGCAACGCTATTATGACGAGGAGATCGCCCCGGCGATGCAATCGCTGGGTTTTACGCTAACCCAGCTTGAGAATCCTCAGGCAGAGGCAAGGCCATTTTTGCTGGCCAGCAGAATTGAAAATGCCTCATTACCTACGCTGCTTTGCTACGGGCATGGTGATGTGGTGTTTGGGGATGATGAAAACTGGCGCGAAGGGCTCGATCCGTGGCGGCTAACGGAAGAGGGCGATCGCTGGTATGGTCGTGGCAGCGCGGATAATAAAGGGCAGCACTCGGTAAACATCGCCGCCCTGGAGCAGATCTCTGCCGCGCGTGGCGGTAATTTAGGCTTTAACTGCAAGTTTCTGTTTGAAATGGGGGAAGAGATCAGCTCGCCTGGGCTGGCGCAAATTTGTGCTGAAAACCCTGAGTTGCTGAGCGCCGATATTTTTATCGCTTCTGATGGCCCAAGACTGAATGCGGAACGTCCAACGCTGTTCCTTGGCTCCCGTGGCGCGGTTAACGTCAGGCTGAATATCACTGCGCGTGACCGCGACTATCATTCAGGCAACTGGGGAGGATTGCTGACTAATCCAGGCACTCAGCTTGCTAACGCATTGGCCTGTCTGGTCAATCAACACGGGCAGCTTCAGGTTGCGGCCCTTAAGCCTCCGGCCATTTCAGCCGAAGTGCGGAAAATCCTCAGCGATATCGATGTGCTGGACAGCACTGATGGCCCGCAGATTGAGGTGAACTGGGGGGAAGCCGGTCTGACGCCGACCGAGCGTTTATATGGCTGGAACACGTTTGAAGTGCTCTCTTTCCTGACCGGTAACCCGGCGCGCCCGATGAATGCCATTCCAGCGAAAGCCACTGCGGTTTGCCAGCTGCGCTTTGTGGTCGGGACCGACTGGGAAAATATCGCTCAGCATCTGCGCGAGCATCTTGACCTCCATGGGTTCCCACAGGTTGAGGTTGAGGTCCTGAGAGGGTCCCCAGCCACAAGGTTAAACCCGCAGGATCCTTTGGTTAATTGGGCACTTGAGGCGATGGCGACCACCAGCGGCAAAAAACCGGCGCTGTTACCCAATCTGGGCGGCTCGCTGCCAAATGATGTCTTCGCGAATGTCCTCGGCTTGCCGACGTTATGGGTCCCACACTCTTATCCCTCCTGCGGACAACATGCGGTGGATGAACACATGCTGAAATCCATCGCCCGCGAAGGGCTGCAAATGATGACTCAGCTGTTCTGGGAACTGGGCGAGAAGGGCGCGCAGCTGCTGGCCAGTCATCATCAGTATCAGCAGCGGGAGGGGAAGGTATGAGCAGCCTCACTCAGCCACAGGCTGAAACCCTGAGCACTACGCCTAACCTGTATAAAACCTTGTTTGCCACCTGCGTGGGTAATGCACTCGAATGGTTTGATATCGCGGTTTACGGTTTCTTTGCCAGTTACATCGCCCATGCCTTTTTCCCAACCCAGGATCCTGCCGTCTCGCTGTTGCTGACGTTCGGCAGCTTTGGCGTGTCATTTTTGATCCGGCCATTAGGGGCGATTGTATTGGGTGCCTATGCTGACCGCGCAGGCCGGAAAAAAGCGCTGATGCTGTCGATGACGCTGATGATGGTTGGCGGGCTGATCATTGTACTGATGCCTTCTTATGGCACCCTCGGTATGATTGCGCCGATCATGATCCTGCTGGCTCGCCTGATTCAGGGCTTCTCTGCTGGTGGCGAGTTTGGCAGTTCTACCGCGTTTCTGGTGGAGCATTTCCCCCATCGCCGCGCGTTTATTGCCAGCTGGCAGTTTGCCACCCAGGGAGCGAGTACGTTGCTGGCTTCGGCGTTTGGCCTGGGGCTGACTCAGTGGCTGAGTGAAGCGCAGATCCAGGATTGGGGATGGCGCATTCCTTTTGCCTTTGGACTATTGATTGGCCCGGTCGGGCTCTATATACGCCGCCATGTGCATGAACCAGCCAGTTTCGTTGCGCTGGAGAAAACTCATTCGCCGCTGAAAATGTTGGCTGGCCAGCAAAAGAGTTTAATGCTGATGGCGATCGGCCTGATGGTGATCTCGACAGGGATCAATTACATGCTGAATTATGTGCCAACTTACGCCACTAAAAGCCTGCACCTTTCGGGAACGGCGGCTTTCAGTGCCACCTTGTTGGCCGGAGTGATCCTGACGGTGGTGACGCCGATCATGGGGCTTTGGGCCGAGAAAATAGGGCGCAGGCCGCTGATGTGGGGATCGCTTGGGCTGCTGATCCTGACGATTTATCCGGCCTTCCTGCTGGTGGTTAATCGTCCTACTGCGGGGATGCTGCTGCTGTTGGTGGGCTGGATGGCATTGCTGAAGTCGATTTACTTCTCAACGGTGCCTTCAATGATGGCCGATCTGTTCCCGATGACCACCAGAGCCAGCGGTATGGCCATCAGCTATAACATCGCTGTGACCGTATTTGGTGGGTTTGCCCCTTTGATTTGTACCTTGTTGATTACCGCCACCGGGACGAGTTTAGCACCCAGCTATTATTTGATGGTGTTGGCGTTGGTGAGCGGCTGGGCGCTGTTTAAAACCCAGTCCCTGAAAAGCATCAGGGCATAACGATCAAATGCACCTCTATTGCCCGCTGGTAAACGAGCAATTGGAGGTGCACTTTTATGGATTTTTATCCGGCTTTTACCTGAAGGATCACTGAAGCACGGCGTTCAATTATCCAGTAGACCAGGTAACCCACCCCGACTGAGCCAACCAGTAAAATGGCCATCGCCAGGTAAAGCATTATTTGACCGCTGCTTACCGGAATGAAGAAATGAAGAATCTCTTCAAGCGCGCCCATTAACAGTCGATGACAGACATAAATTGAATAGGAAGCCATGCCCACAGCGGTTAATACTTTCCCAGTGGAAGAGGACTTGCCGATACGGAAGCTGAAAAACGTCAGGATAAAGAAACTCAGGGTCAACACGATAAGCTGCGTGAAGCCTTGCAACAGCAGGGTAGAAACGATTACCAGGAAGCCGACCATCAGCAGGGAGTAGCCACTGTGGAACCAGGGTGTACTCAGCCTTGGCTGTAAGGCGTAACAGAAAACGCCACTCAGAAAATAAAGCATAATCGGGTTAGTATAAAAATGGACCCAAAGGTTGTCGCTCTTCAGCAATAAACTGGTGGCGGCAAGCACGATCACGCTGAGAAAAATGAAGGTCAGTCCGGCACGGCGCGCCAGCAGCAATCCTACTGAAAAGATGAGATAAAATAGCATTTCATAGCACAGTATCCAGCCCGCCGAGAGCACAGGGGTCAGCGAACCCAGCTCTTTGATATACACTGACGGAATAAAGAGGAGTGACAGAAGGTTATCAACAGGCCCTATGGTAGTAGAGGGAAACCAGGCGGGTTGAATAATCCAGAAGATAATTGTTATTAAGGTGAATAAATAATACACCGGTAATATTTTAACCAGCCTTTTTTTGATAAAAGGAATAACTTTCCCTTCAGCAAAATCATTCCAGTGCAAACTTGAAATCAGATAGCCGCTGCTCATAAAAAAAAGAAATACACCTAATTGACCAATAGAAGAACCATAACCGGCAAGACCTGAAAATTTCACTTCACTTAATTTACCGGCAAAACTTTCTGCATTGCAGAGTACTATCAGCAAACAGGCTGCAGCATGCAGCCAGGTAATAGAGAGTAAATTGTTTTTCATGTAAATGACCCCGATGCTGTGGAGGAAACCCCTCACCGCAGAACGGTGAGGGGCAGGGAGCATATCCATTTTTAGAATATTTTATTGATGGATTTAATCATTGGGCCTTTATTGGCCTCTCTGTAATGAAATTGCTGTGTGCGTCTTTCTTTCAACACATAAGCTCAAATGTGCTCTGTGTGAGGTGATACATTAACCCGATTTAATCATTTATTGCCATATGTAAAATACAACATTAATTAGTTTAGGAATTTCCTGTACCTGTATCTTTAATTAATTTTGGATAAATCGTGCAAGTAATAAATGGTGCTAATAATTGCTTTTTTCTTTTCCCGCTTCAGAGGCCCCATTTCAGGCAACATGGCGCGAAGACTGGCTTTTATGGGGGGGTAATTGATAAGCAATACAGGGTAAAATAAGCGGGATCACACCCGATCATCAAGAATAGTTAGCGCAGCTTAACTATAGGACTATTCCTGGAGTGCGGTATAAGGGGGCTGAATGTATGCGGGATGGCCTGATACGACAGGTTGCAGCCGGTATAACGCTACCGGCTGCTTCTTTACTGGAAACACAATCTGAATTAATGAGATTGCAGATAGGCCACGTGGGTCTGTAAATACTCCTCAAGACCGTGGCGACCATCTGCGCCACCAATGCCGGATTTACGCCAGCCAGCATGGAAGCCCTGCATCGCCTCAAAGTGCTCACGGTTGACATAGGTCTCACCAAATTTCAGCTGTTTCAGCGCCTGCATAGTGGTGTTCAAATCACGGGTGAAAATGGAAGAGGTCAGGCCGTACTCGCTGTCGTTAGCCATTTCAATGGCCTCTTCAAGCGTGCTGAAGGGGATAACCGGCAGAACGGGGCCGAACGTCTCTTCCTGCACAATCGTCATTTTCTGCGTGACGTTGGTCAATAGCGTCGGTTCGAAGAAGAAGCCCCGGTCACCGCTGCGTTTGCCGCCGGTCACGATTTTCGCACCTTGTTCTACTGCCAACGCGACTTTTTGTTCAACCCGTAGCAGGGCATCAGCGGAAATTAATGGGCCCATATCGATGTCGTCCCTTATTGCAGGATCACCGCTGGTCACTTCGGCAAACGCCTTAGCCAGACGAGCCACCACCTCGTCATAAACATCCTGCTGCACATAGAGCCGTTCCGCACAGTTGCAAACTTGTCCGGTATTGATCATTCGGGAGCTGACGATGGCTTTCACTGCCAGTTCAAGATCGGCATCATTCATCACAATCGCAGGGGCTTTTCCACCCAGTTCAAGAGAAACTTTAGTGATATTAGGCGCCGCTGCTTTCAACGTGGCAATACCAGCGTTAACGCTACCGGTCAGACTGACCATGCCAACCTTAGGATTTGCGGCCAGCGCTTGTCCCACCTCCGGTCCATAACCTGTGACCAGGTTAAATACCCCGGCAGGCAGGCCGATCTCATCAACAATCTCGGCAAACAGCATGGCGTTATTAGGCGTCAGCTCGCTCGGCTTGATCACGATAGTGTTGCCAGTGATCAACGCTGGAGCGGCTTTACGGGCAATCAAAAAGAACGGGAAGTTCCACGGCAGAATACCGGTGGTCACGCCGATGGCTTTTTTAAATACCATGATGGTTTCATTAACCCGGTCGCTCTGCACAATCTCCCCTTCGTAACGGCGCGCCCATTCAGCCATATAGTCGAGATAATCGGCGGTAAACAGCACTTCCGTTTGGGCCAGCTGCTGCGTTTTGCCGCCTTCAGCCACTATCGTGGCGGTAATTTCCGCTTCACGGCGGCGAATGCCGGCAGAAATTTTACGCAACCAGTGACCACGCTCAACCGCTGGCAAAGCTTCCCAGCCAGCCTGCGCAGACTCTGCGGCTTCAATTGCGCGATCGGCATCTTCACGGTTGCCTTCCGGCACCTGAGAGAGCAACTCTTCCGTGGCGGGGTTAATGACATCAATCCAGCGTCCGCTGCGGTTTTCTACAAACTGGCCATTGATATAAAGGCGATGTTGGCGTGCGGTCATGGCAAATTCTCCGTAAACACTATTTTATGGTGAGGTTAATGAAATGTTGCGTTATAAAATACTGCCGCAGGAAACACGCGATGACCTTTCTCTGGCTGCCATTGAGCCGCCAGGGTTGGCAGAATCAAAAAGAACCCGGTAACGGATCGGGTAAAAACAAATTTACGCTTAAAAATGAGGGGATTATCAGGTGGTGAGGGGATTTTCACGTAAGGACATCAGAAACGGGATTTGTGATCGCGGTCGGCAGGAGGCGCTGAATTTTGCCAGGTTTTCACCCGCGCGGGCAATCAGCCTAAGGTGGCAGCGGTTCGATCCTTCGTAGACTGCGTATACCGGGAACCTCACCCTCCTACGAAGGAAATAATAATGAATCAAGCAATCCTTTCAGGCATCCTGTGGCATCTGGTGGGCGCGGCCAGTGCTGCCTGCTTCTATGCTCCGTTAAAAAAAGTGCGTCACTGGTCATGGGAAACCATGTGGTCAGTTGGCGGTATCGTTTCCTGGATCGTTCTCCCCTGGGCTGTAAGCGCAATACTGCTGCCAAACTTCTGGGGGTATTACAGTAGCTTTTCTCTCTCTCAGCTACTGCCTGTCTTTCTCTTCGGTGCCATGTGGGGCATAGGGAATATCAATTACGGTCTGACCATGCGCTATCTGGGCATGTCGATGGGGATTGGCATTGCCATCGGTATCACGTTGGTAGTGGGTACACTCATGACGCCGCTGCTGCAGGGCCGCTTCGTTGAGTTGTTTGGTTCTGAAGGCGGCAGATTGACGCTGCTGGGTGTGTTCGTCGCTTTGATTGGTGTGATAATCGTCTCACGCGCTGGCTTATTAAAAGAGCGTGCGATGGGCATTACTGCCGAGGAGTTCAACCTGAAAAAGGGGCTGATTCTGGCGGTGATGTGCGGCTTCTTCTCGGCCGGGATGTCCTTTGCGATGAATGCGGCAAAGCCCATGCACGATGCGGCAGCTGCTCTGGGAATCGACCCTCTTTATACTGCCTTACCAAGCTATGTGGTGATCATGGGCGGCGGCGCAATCGTCAACCTGGGCTACTGTTTCATTCGTCTGGCAACCAAATCGAACCTGTCGGTCAAAAAAGATTTCTCTGTGGCGAAATCCCTGCTGATCAGCAACGTGCTGCTCTCGGTTCTGGGTGGCATCATGTGGTATCTGCAGTTCTTCTTCTATGCCTGGGGGCACGCCAGCATTCCAGCTGAGTATGACTTCATCAGCTGGATGCTACACATGAGCTTCTACGTTCTTTGTGGCGGTCTGGTAGGGCTGGTATTGAAGGAGTGGAAAAACGTGGGTCGTCGTCCTGTCAGCGTACTTTGCGGCGGCTGTGCGGTGATTATCCTGGCAGCCAATATCGTGGGAATGGGCCTGATGTCCTGAGGAGCATCCTGAGGAACTCAGAGCAAGGAGGCTCTGAGTAGTTACAGCACCACAGGGAAGTGGTGTCTGTAACGGCGGATTTTACTCTTCGTGTCGGGCAAAATGCGTCTTACGTTGATGTTCCTGTTCAAACTGCTGTCTGAAAGCGCTGGGCGTTAACCCCGTTTCACGCGTAAACACCGCCGAAAAATAGTTGCTGTCATCAAAGCCGCATCGCGCTGCCACTTCCCCGATCAGACAATCGCTGCTGCGCAACAAATACTTCGCCCTGCATAATTGCAGCTGACGAATATAGTGGCCCGGCGTCATGCCGGTTTGCTGGCGGAACAGCTGTTTCAAGGCGCGTTCAGAAAGGTGATGCTGATGGCAAAATGCACTGAGGTCAAAGTGGGTGGCAATCTGTCCCTGAATAGCAGACATTAACAGATCTAACTGCTCGCCTTCTGGTAACTGCCAGGCACTGTCTGCCGCATAACGGTGACGTTGTAACGTAAGCACCAGCTGCAAAAACAAGGTTTCAGTGAGTTGCCTGGAAAGCTGATCGCTTTTACGGCTCTCCTGCGTCAGCTGCTGAATCACTCCCCGTGCTAACGCCATGCCGCGTGTAGTCAGTCGCCAGGCTGCTCCGTCATTCTCCGGCAGGAAATTGTTCCACTCGAAGCCGAGACTGAACCGCTCCGGGCAGTAGATGATGTTGTCCAGCACCAGGTCGTTAACCGACTGAAAGCTGTGGCAATCATCGGGTCGCAGGTAAAACAGATCGCCGCAGGTAATCAACCACGGCTTATCATTCATCACATGCAGGCCATTACCCCGCCAGACGATCACCAGTTCGCTGAATTCATGAATATGCGGCGGGAAGCTGGGCTGCGGCGCGCGGTCAGCGACCGCCACCGGCATTAGCTCAGAAGGGAAATAGTCGGCTTTCGCCAGGCGAAGGGGTGCAGTCAAGGGTCACCTCACAGATCATTTTGTCTGATGGTACGCGGAGAGGTGCCAAACTCGCGCTTGAACAGTGTAGAAAAGTGATTGCTGTCACCAAATCCACACTGATAAGCAATATCGGTAATGCGCATTTCACTGTGACGCAGCAGATGACGCGCCTGCAACAGACGCAGTTGGTTCAGATAGCGTTGCGGCGTGCTGCCCGTTTGCTGTTTTAACTGGCGATGAAGTGTTCTTAGCGACAGCGAGAAACGGCTTGCCAGTGTTTCCCAGTCAACCTCCTCACTGAAATGTTCAGCGAGCCAGTTAAGCAATCCTCGCATCCTGCTGTCCTGATCGTCATCCGGTAATTCGCTGCATCCCCGGCGGAGCAACACCAGCAGCTGCATAAAGCGCATCTCTTGCTCTGCCTGAGTTTCCAGACTGGTTGGGTCTGACGACTTGGCCAACGCCTCAATCACCGTTTTCGCCTGTGCCAGCACTTTATTGCCAATGCGCCAGTGCGAGGGGTAATTGCCGCCGGATTCCTGCGGCAGAAGATGTTGGAAGCCTGTTACGAAGCGAAAGGCCTCCGGCCCACGATAAAGCACATTAGTCAGGATCAGCTTGTCGGTATTTTCGTACAAGTGCCGATCGTGATTGCGAACAAAGCAGACGCAGCCACCGCATAAAGGGCGGGGCTCGCCATTAAAGATATGGATACCCGCACCCTGTTCGACAATGACGATTTCATGGAAATCATCATGGTGGTGTTCAGGGAAAGCGCCCTGAGGGGCACGCGGTTCTATGGCTATCGGCAGTCCGCCGCTCGGGAAAAAATCCACGCTGTGTAATACGGTCATGAACAGTCCTCTTTGCCAGTAATCGGGCAAGTCTACTGTCCGCAGCTGGGCGTTGACCTTGAATTTTCGACAGTAATTAACTGTAAATGCGCTGTTTTTCTAAGAATTACGCAGGGGAATAGCAGAATTGCGCGGCGTGTCACATTGGGGGCTAAAGCGAGGGAAAAACAAAAGTGTGAGCTGATTCACGTTCACCTTTGCCAGATTGCCAGCGGCCGACAGCGGCTGGCAGTTACGGGAAGGTGCCAGATTGTCAGGCTTTTAGACTGGGGCTATCGAACTGAAAGGAAGCCCATGTTATGACCCTGCGAAATTGTGTTGCCATCGACCTTGGTGCCTCTAGTGGCCGTGTGATGCTGGCCCGCTTTGATGCCCACACGGGCGAGCTTCAGCTGGAAGAGGTTGCCCGCTGCGTAAACCGTCTGGTGACGGTGGATCAGTGGCAGTGCTGGGATGTGGATGCGCTGGAAACATTTATCCTCACCTCGCTGAATAAGCTGGTTGAACAGGGGATTGTGCCGGACAGCATCGGCATTGATACCTGGGGCGTGGACTATGTTCTGCTGGATAAACAGGGTGAAAGAGTGGGCTTGCCGGTTGCCTACCGGGATGGACGTACACAGGGCGTGATGCAACAAGCCTGTGATGAGTTAACCCGCGCGGTTATTTATCAACGTACCGGTATTCAGTTCCTGCCTTTTAATACGTTATATCAGTTACGCGCCCTGACAGAGTCGCAACCTGAGTGGCTGGAACAGGTTCAGCATGCGCTGATGATCCCCGATTACCTTCACTATCGCCTGACCGGCAAGCTGAACTGGGAATACACCAACGCCACGACCACCCAGCTGTTGAACATCCATAGCGGCGAGTGGGATGAAACGTTATTGCGCTGGACGGGCGCGAAAGCCAACTGGTTTGGCAAGCCTTCGCAGCCTGGTACGCCAATCGGCCACTGGACCAGCAACAGCGGGCAACAAGTGCCAGTCATTGCTGTAGCCACCCACGACACCGCCAGTGCGGTGCTGGCCGCGCCGGTTGCCGGGACCAATGCCGCGTGGATGAGTTCGGGAACCTGGTCGCTGATGGGGTTTGAAAGCTTCCAACCCTTCACCGATGAAGCCGCTCTGGCGATGAATATCACCAACGAAGGCGGGGCCGAAGGGCGCTATCGGGTGCTGAAAAATATCATGGGGCTGTGGCTGCTCCAGCGCGTGTGCAGTGAGCTGGTCATTGAAGACTTGTGTTCGCTGATCGAAGACGCAGAGCGCCAGCCAGCCTGCCGTTCATTAATTAACCCCAACGACGACCGCTTTATTAATCCAACCAATATGGTGCGGGAAATTCAGGATGCCTGCGTTGAACAAGGCATGCCTGCACCAGCCGACGCAGCGGCGCTTGCCCGCTGCATTTTTGACAGTCTGGCGCTGTTTTATCGCCAGGTTTTACACGAACTTCAGGATCTGCGTGGCAGTGCCTTTAGCTGGCTACATATCGTGGGCGGCGGCTGTCAGAACCCGTTGCTCAACCAGCTGTGTGCTGATGCCTGCGGGATCCCGGTTATCGCCGGGCCCATTGAAGCCTCTACGCTGGGCAACATTGGCAGCCAGCTGATTGCCAGCGGCGACATCGATGATGTCACGCATCTGCGCAAACTGATCAAACAAAACTTCTCTCTGAAAACTTACACCCCTCACGCCAGTGACGTTTATCGCCGCAGTTGGCCGCGTTTCCAGTCACTGACACACAAGGCAAAGGAGCTATGTATATGACCCGAGCAATCGAACAGGCGTTTGAGCTGGCGAAGCAGCGTTTCGCTGAAATCGGCATTGATGTCAACGCCGCGATGGCCCAGCTGGATAAGCTGCCCGTTTCCATGCATTGCTGGCAGGGGGACGATGTTAGAGGCTTTGAAAACCCACAGGGCGCGTTGACAGGTGGTATCCAGGCGACCGGTAACTATCCGGGCAAAGCCACTTCGGCCACCGAGCTGCGTGCCGACTTAGATCAGGCGATGGCGCTGATCCCGGGTCCAAAGCGTCTGAATCTTCATGCTATTTATCTGGATGCAGAAAGCCCGGTCGATCGTATCGACATCAAACCAGTGCATTTCAGCCAGTGGGTTGAGTGGGCGAAGAAAAACAAGCTGGGGCTGGACTTCAACCCAACCTGTTTCTCGCATCCGTTGAGTGAGGATGGCTTTACCCTGGCACACAGTAATCCGGAAATCCGCCAGTACTGGATCGATCACTGTAAGGCCAGCCGGAAAATTTCCGCTTCCTTCGGTGAACAGCTGGGAACCCCTTCGATCATGAATATCTGGGTGCCGGATGGCATGAAGGATCAAACGATTGACCGCTTCGGGCCTCGTGAACGTCTGATGAACTCGCTGGATGACATCATCAGCGAAAAGCTGAACCCTGCGCATCACTACGATGCGGTAGAAAGTAAGTTGTTCGGCATCGGGGCAGAGAGCTACACCGTGGGCTCCAATGAATTCTGCCTCGGCTACGCCAGCAGCCGCCAGACGGCGCTGACGCTGGATGCCGGTCACTTCCATCCAACCGAGCAGGTGTCTGACAAAATCTCCACCGCCATGCTGTATGTCCCTCGCTTGCTACTGCATGTAAGCCGCCCGGTCCGTTGGGACAGCGATCACGTCGTGGCGCTGGATGATGAAACCCAGGCGATTGCTAATGAGATTGTTCGCCAGCGTCTGTTCGACAAAGTGCATATCGGCCTGGACTTCTTCGATGCCTCCATCAACCGCATCGCGGCCTGGGTTATCGGAACGCGTAATGCGAAAAAAGCCCTGTTGCGTGCCTTGCTGGAGCCGGTAGACACCCTGAAAAAGCTCGAGCTGGAAGGGGATTACACCACTCGCATGGCGCTGTATGAAGAGCAAAAATCTCTGCCGTGGCAGGCCGTATGGGAAGCCTACTGTCTGCGTCACGATGTGCCAGCCGGTGCCGGTTGGTTAGGCGATGTCCGCCATTATGAACAACAAGTTCTCAGCAAACGTTAAGGACGTAACATGCAAAATATTCTGAATTCCTGGTTTGTGCAGGACATGGTTAAAGCAACAAGTGACATGTGGCTGAAGGGCTGGGATGAGCGTAATGGCGGTAACGTCAGCCTGCGTTTGCTGGACGAAGAGGTGAAACCTTTTGCTCAGGATTTCGATCGTGAACCCCGCACCGTAGAACTGACCCAACCCGCGCCGGGGCTGGCGAACTGCTGGTTCCTGGTCACCGGTTCTGGCAAATTCTTCCGTAACGTTCAGCTTGATCCTGCCGACAGTCTGGTGCTGCTGCGGGTAAGCGAAGATGGCCGTGCCTACAGCATTTACTGGGGACTGACCAACGGCGGATTACCAACCTCTGAACTGGCTTCACACTTCCAGTCACACAGCGTGCGCATCAAAGCCACTAACGGGGCAGACCGCGTGATTATGCACTGCCACGCCACTCACTTTATGTCACTGAGTTATGTGGTCGAGCTGGAGTCTGCCAGCTTCACCCGCCTGTTGTGGGAAGGCAGTACCGAATGTCTGGTGGTGTTCCCTGATGGCGTTGGCATTGTGCCCTGGATGGTGCCGGGCACCGATGGTATCGGCGAAAAAACCGCAGAACAGATGGCGTCCCACAGCCTGGTGATGTGGCCCTTCCATGGCATCTTCGGCGCAGGCCCAACGCTGGACGAGACGTTTGGTCTGATTGATACCGCTGAGAAATCCTCAGAGGTGGTGGTGAAAGTGCTGTCGATGGGCGGGATGAAGCAGAGCATCACCACGGCAGAGCTGATAGCGCTGGGCGAACGTTTCAACGTCAAACCGTGGCAGGCGGCACTGGAGGCAACGCATTCTCATGTTGCGTAAAGCGTTCGTGATGCAGGTTCATCCGGATAAACATCAGGAGTACCAGCAGCGGCACAATCCGATTTGGCCTGAACTGGCACAAACCCTGAAGGAGCATGGCGCGCATCATTACAGCATTTTTCTTGATGCCCCCCGCAATCTGCTTTTTGGCGTGGTGGAGATAGAATCAGAAGCACGCTGGAATGCAGTGGCACAAACCGAGGTGTGCCAGCGCTGGTGGCAATCGATGTGCCAACTGATGCCTTCTAACGCGGATGGCAGCCCGGTCAGCGCCGAACTCAAATCGGTGTTTTATCTGGAATAACAAAACAAAAAACCACCTGAAAAGGTGGTTTTTTTTTGCCTGCAAAACAGCTTAGCCATTGATTCTCAACTGCGGATAGCGCCGCATACTCCAGGCACACCAGGCCAGAGATAACAGGCCAATCGCGCCGCCAGCATAACCAATATTCTGCATGTCCAGATGCAAACTGACCTGATTCCCCAGCAGAGCGCCGCCGCCAATGCCAATGTTATAAATTCCTGAGAGTAACGACATGGCTACGTCAGTCGCATCCGGGGCCAGCGCCAGCACGCGAACCTGCACTGCCAGGCCAATAATCATGATGCCCATTCCCCAGAAAATACACAGCGTTGATATCGCCAGCGAGTGGGTTGCCGACACATAGAGTGACAGCATGCATAACGTGATAAGCGCAATGGCACCCAGTAAGAATGCCGCCGGATATTTATTGCCAAGCGTACTGAACAGGATGCTGCCGACAATACCGGCTGCGCCAAAGATCAACAGCAGGAAGGTGGTAAAGTTGGCGCCCATCGAAGCCACGCTTTGAATAAAGGGTTCAATGTAGCTATAGGCCGTATAATGCGCGGTAACCACCACTGCAATCAGCAAATAAAGCGAAACCAGAGCAGGGCGCTTAAATAACATCGGCACACTTTTCAGTGAGCCGGTGTGCTCACTCGGCAACTTAGGCAATAATTTTGCCAGGCACAGCAGGGTTATCAATGCCACCAGTCCAATCACGCCGAAGGTAATACGCCAGCCGAGATACTGGCCAATCAGGCGGCCAATTGGCAGGCCTAATACCATTGCCAGCGCGGTTCCTGTCGCCAGCATACTTAATGCCTGAGTCTTTTTCCCTGCGGGCGCAACGCGGATCGCCAGCGAAGCGGTGATTGACCAGAAAATGGCATGGGACAAGGCTATCCCGATACGTGACAACACCAGAATGTTGAAACTCCAGGCAAAAGTAGAGAGCACGTGGCTGGCGATAAACAGGGTGAAAATCGCAATCAGCAGGAAGCGCCGCTCAACATTTCGCGTCAACAGCATCATCGGCAGGGACAGCAAAGCCACGACCCAGGCATAGATGGTCAGCATCAACCCGACCTGTGCCGTGTTCATGGAATAACTGGCCGCAATATCGGACAGCAGACCTACCGGAGCAAACTCGGTGGTATTAAAAATAAACGCGGCAATGGCTAACATGAAAACACGCAGCCACGCTGTTTTGCGTGAAACAGGATTGGTTGATTGCATTGGAGTTAACGACATGTTGATGGAAAGTTAATTCCACATCGGGCGGAATCAAAGAAGTTACCTGCGTATTGTGTTTTATTTATCCGACAGAAGACACTGAAAAAGTGCCCTTTTTTGTAAATCAGAATAATAGTCGGACTCATCGCCAATAAAAAGGCAGCAAAGGTCTTTTACCTGCGCGGATAACGTCTTATCTGGAACGAAAAAGAGCCCTCAGGGCTCTTTATGTTGTTCATTCTACGTCGGTGCGATCTCTAGCCTGGTTGAACCTGCAAACTCCGTCGGGTTGCCACCGCCCTGACCACCAGCAGCAACATTACGATCCATTCCGCGGCCAGCGTCATCAATACGGCATCCTGATAACTGCCATGTTGCTGCAACACCTGGCTGTAAACGGTTCCCAACAGCATTGGGCCCAGACCGAACGCGGCCTGTTGAACGGTTGAAAGCATCGCACTGCCTGCGCCAGCATGATCCTTGGGAACATCGGACAGGCCAATTCGATAGAAGCAGCTGACGATAAATGACTGGCCGAAACCTATTAACGCCGTTGCCGGGATCAGCGCATAAACCCCAACCTCTGGCCAGCCGAATTTGAACGTGGCCACCAAGGCCAGCAGCCCGGTCATTTGAATCCCACAACCGGTCAGCAGCATGGCGAGCTTGCCTGTTTTGTCTGCCAGCCGCGTTGTGCAGAGTGACCCAATAAAATACGCCACGCCTAAAGCAATAAAGGCATTACCAGACTGGAAGGGCGTCATTCCCAGGCCGGACTGAAGCGTTAACGCCACGGCAAACATAAAGCCGCTCCAGCAGGAGAAGAACAGCACGGCGATAGAAAGCCCAAAGCGCACGCCGTTCAGGCGCATCAGGCTTGGTGGCAACAGCGGATGCCCGTTCTGCTGTTCCAGCTTCACTTCCACCCGCCACAAACGGTGCAGCAGTATGGGGAAAGCGGCCAGCAGCAGGATGCAAGGCCACGACCAGTGCAGCAGAGGCCCCAGTGCTAACGCTATTAACAAACAGCCAATGGCGCTGGCGAGCAAGACCGTTCCGGCCATATCGATGGAAACCTTTTGCGATTTTTGGGTTTCCGGGATGCTCTTAGCGGCAAACAGCACAATCAACACACAGAGCGGGATATTGATCAGGAAAACGCTGCGCCAGCCATAGCCACCGAGGTTAGCCGCAATCAGAAACCCCCCCAGAACCTGGCCGATAATAAAGGCCAGTCCGCCAATTCCACCGTAAAGGCCGATGGCGCGGGCATGAGCGCGACCGTGCAGGCAAACGTGCAGCGTGGCGAGAATTTGCGGTACCACCATTGCCGCGCCGATGCCCTGCAGGCCACGGGCAACAAGCAGCAGCCAGACAGAATCCGCCACACCGCATAACAGCGAAGCAAGGCCAAAAACCACCACGCCAAGCGTAAATACCCGGCGGCGACCATAGTTGTCACCCATTCTTCCGCCCATCGCCAGACTCACGGCAAAGGCAATGCCATAGACGGCGA
>NZ_JBAVTT010000015.1:0-43446 GCF_049696395.1 Erwinia sp. | reverse complement strand
AAGGGTTTTGGAATGTAGTCATCAGCACCGATTTCCAGGCCCACGATACGGTCCACTTCTTCGCCTTTCGCCGTGACCATAATGATCGGCATTGGGTTGCTCTGGCTGCGCAGACGGCGGCAGATAGACAGGCCATCTTCACCAGGCAGCATCAGGTCCAGCACCATCAGGTGGAAGGATTCACGAGTCAGCAGACGATCCATCTGCTCAGCGTTCGCTACGCTACGCACCTGGAAACCCTGTTCGGTCAGATAGCGCTCCAGCAACGCACGTAAACGCATGTCGTCATCCACGACCAGAATTTTGTAGTTCTCTTGCATGTCGATACTCCCAAAGGCGCAATTGCCCGAGCTATTATTTTCAAAAAAGATGCCTGAATGTAACAGTCAATAATGGTTTATATTCTAGCCGAAATTGTTACAAAGCATATTAAACAGCAGCTTATCTTTAATTTTGACCGAAAAACCTGCGCTAGCGCACAGCTTTTTCAGCGCGAATAGTCAGGACAAACAATCAGTAAGCGCCGGCAGAAAAATGCAGAAGAGATTTGCATCGCTGCGCGCCGCGCAACAAAATAGTCGCAGCATTCCTGTGAAAGAAATGGATTACGATGAAAACCCAACTGATTACCCGCGAAGGTTACGACAAGCTGAAGCAGGAACTCGACTTTCTCTGGCGGGAAGATCGGCCTGAAGTGACTAAAAAGGTGACCTGGGCCGCCAGCCTCGGTGACCGCAGTGAAAATGCCGACTACCAGTACAACAAGAAGCGCCTGCGGGAAATTGACCGCCGCGTGCGTTATCTCACCAAATGCCTGGAGCAGCTGCGTGTTGTGGAGTATTCCCCGCAACAGGATGGCAAAGTTTTCTTTGGTGCCTGGGTAGAAATTGAAAATGACGAGGGTGACGTTAAACGCTTTCGCATTGCGGGCTACGACGAAATATTTGGCCGTAATGACTACATTTCTATCGATTCACCGATGGCCCGCGCGCTGCTGAAAAAAGAGGTCGGCGATTTGGCGGTAGTCCCCACGCCGGTTGGCGATGCGAAGTGGTATGTGGTGGCTATCGATTACGTTAAACAATCCTAATCACGCGGATCTGGGCGCTGAGAGTCGCCCGGCGACTGGCAATTTCCGCCTGCAATCCGTATAACTGTCCGCTGTCTATAAGCCATAAAGTAACCGATGATGAAAGATTCGCTGAGCCGCATAATTGCAAGTGAGCTGCAGGCGCGAGCAGAACAGGTTGATGCCGCTGTCCGTCTGTTGGATGAAGGGAATACCGTGCCGTTTATCGCACGTTATCGTAAGGAAGTGACCGGCGGCCTGGATGATACCCAGCTGCGTATGCTGGAAACCCGCCTGAGCTACCTCAGGGAACTTGAAGAGCGACGCCAGTCGATTCTGAAATCTATCGGCGACCAGGGTAAGTTAACCGATGAGCTGAGCACCGCCATCACCAACACCCTGAGCAAGACCGAACTCGAAGACCTTTACCTGCCTTATAAGCAAAAACGCCGCACGCGCGGGATGATCGCACTTGAAGCTGGCCTGGAACCGCTGGCGGAAACGCTGTGGCAGGATCCCTCGCAAGACCCTGAGCAGCTTGCCGCGACCTTTGTGGATGCGGATAAAGGCGTTGCTGATACTAAAGCCGCCCTTGATGGCGCGCGCTATATCCTGATGGAACGCTTCGCTGAAGACGCGGCTCTGCTGGGCAAAGTCCGTGACTACCTGTGGAAAAATGCCCATCTGGTGTCCCGCGTGATCGAGGGTAAGCAGGACGAAGGTGCGAAATTCCGCGACTACTTCGACCACCACGAAGCGCTGGCTACTGCGCCTTCTCACCGTGCGCTGGCGATGTTCCGTGGCCGCAATGAAGGGATCCTGCAGCTGTCGCTAAACCCCGATCCGCAGTTTGATGAGCCGCCACGCGAAAGCCACGGCGAGCAGATCATTATCGATCACTTACAGCTGCGCCTGAATAACGCTCCCGCTGATGGCTGGCGCAAAGCCGTTGTCAGCTGGACCTGGCGCATCAAGGTGCTGTTGCACCTCGAAACCGAGCTGATGGGCACCGTACGCGAACGTGCTGAAGATGAAGCTATCAACGTCTTTGCCCGTAACCTGCACGATCTGCTGATGGCCGCTCCGGCTGGCATGCGCGCCACGATGGGCCTCGATCCAGGCCTGCGTACCGGCGTGAAAGTCGCTATCGTTGATGCCACAGGTAAACTGGTTGCCTTCGATACGATTTATCCGCACACCGGCCAGACGGCAAAGGCAGCGGCCGCCGTTGCCGCACTTTGCACTAAACATAACGTTGAGCTGGTTGCCATCGGCAACGGCACCGCTTCACGTGAAACAGAGCGCTTCTACCTCGATATTCAACAGCAATATCCGCAGGTTCAGGCGCAGAAAGTGATCGTCAGTGAAGCAGGCGCATCGGTCTATTCCGCCTCTGAACTGGCCTCGCTGGAATTCCCTGATCTCGACGTTTCCATCCGTGGTGCCGTGTCGATCGCTCGCCGTTTGCAGGATCCGCTGTCCGAGCTGGTGAAAATCGACCCGAAATCTATCGGTGTCGGCCAGTATCAGCACGACGTCAGCCAAAGCCAGCTGGCGAAGAAGCTGGATGCCGTAGTAGAAGACTGTGTGAACGGCGTTGGCGTCGATTTGAACACGGCTTCAGTGCCGTTGCTGACCCGCGTGGCGGGCCTGAGCAAAATGATGGCGCAGAACATTGTCAGCTGGCGTGACGAGAACGGCCGCTTCCAGAATCGCCAGCAGCTGCTAAAAGTCAGCCGTCTGGGGCCAAAAGCCTTTGAGCAGTGCGCGGGCTTCCTGCGTATTAACCAGGGCGATAACCCGCTGGATGCTTCAACGGTTCACCCGGAAGCCTATCCAGTAGTGCAGCGCATTCTGGCCGCGACTCAGCAGGCGTTGAACGAAGTGATGGGCAACCCGACCGAGCTGCGCAATCTGCGGGCCGTCGACTTTACTGACGACAAGTTCGGTGTGCCGACCGTGACCGATATCATCAAAGAACTGGAAAAACCGGGCCGGGATCCACGTCCTGAGTTTAAAACCGCCCAGTTCGCTGAAGGTGTTGAAACCCTGAACGACCTGCTGCCGGGGATGGTGCTGGAAGGTGCAGTGACCAACGTCACCAACTTTGGCGCCTTCGTCGATATCGGCGTGCATCAGGATGGTCTGGTGCACATCTCCTCACTGTCTGACAAGTTCATCGATGACCCACACAAAGTGGTCAAAGCGGGCGATATTGTCAAAGTGAAAGTGATGGAAGTCGATTTGCAGCGTAAGCGCATTGCGCTGACCATGCGTCTTGACGAGCAGCCGGGCGAAACCAACGCCCGTCGCGGAGGCGGCAACACTGCCGGCCGTGATAACGCTAAACCAGCTCAGGGCAAGGCTCGTCCTCGTCCGGCGGCTCAGCCAGCTGTCAGCAATAATAGTGCGATGGGTGATGCACTCGCCGCGGCTTTCGGTAAAAAACGCTAAGCCGTGATAAGAGCGGGTCTGCGGGCCCGCTTTTGACTCCCTTCTCTCTTTTCCCTCAAGCTTGTTCTGCATCAATAAGACCGTGAATAGTTCTCATTATAATTGCCACCGTTGATAATCACGGCGCTTCCGGCCGCCAGGTGGAACTATGCAGATCGTCTCGCAGCAGCACTATAAAATCGTCAGCTTCTCTCCCTCCGTCAGCGCTGCTTTCCGGCAGAAATTGCTCTCGCTTGGGCTACTCCCCGGAGCCAGCTTTCAGGTCAAACGTATTGCCCCGCTGGGCGATCCGGTACAGATCGAAGTTCGCCGCGTCAGTCTGATGCTGCGGAAAAAAGACCTGGCCTTCCTGCAACTGGCGTCTCAGAGCTGAGAGGAGCAACAAAATGACACCCTGCACCATTGGCCTGATTGGCAACCCTAACTCGGGCAAAACCACGCTTTTTAATCAGTTAACCGGCGCGCGGCAGCGAGTGGGCAACTGGGCTGGTGTGACGGTTGAGCGTAAACAAGGCCAGTTCACGACGAAAAGCCACGCCGTCCAGCTGGTCGATCTGCCTGGCACCTACTCCCTGACCACTCTTTCAGCCGACAGCTCGCTGGACGAGCAGATTGCCTGTCACTACATGTTAAGCGGCGAAGCGGATCTGGTGATCAACGTGGTCGACGCCAGTAATCTGGCGCGTAATCTGTGGCTGACTCAGCAGCTTCAGGCGCTGGGCGTTCCCTGTATTATTGCCCTGAATATGCTCGATATCGCCGCCAGCCAGCAGATTGATATCGACGTTCCTGCCCTTGAAAACCAGCTTGGCTGCCCGGTTATTCCGCTGATTTCTACCCGCGCTAAGGGCATTGAACAGCTTAAACAGGCGATTGACAGCCATTCACGCCATTCAGGCCGGTTCGACGTTAGCTATCCAGCTGAAATCCTGGCGCAAGTGGCAACACTCAGTGAGGCAATGCCTGCAGACAGAAGCACGGCACAGCGCCGCTGGCTGGCATTACAGCTGCTGGAGGGCGATATCTACAGCCGCACTCAGGCTAGCGAAGCCGCTGAAAAACTTCAGGTATTTTCAGACCTGCAACAAGCGCCCCTGAAGATTGCTGCGGCCCGCTATCAGGCGATTGATGCCGTATGTGAAGCCGTCACCGTACCCCAAAATGCTACCCCGCACCGCCTTTCAGCAAGGCTGGATAGTCTGGTGCTGAACCGCTGGCTCGGGCTGCCGATTTTCTTTTTCGTGATGTACCTGATGTTCTTCTTTGCCATCAATCTGGGCGGCGCACTGCAGCCGCTGTTTGATTTGGGGTCTGCTGCGGTGTTTATTCACGGAACGCAGTGGATTGGGGCAATGTTGCATTTCCCTCTGCCGCTTACGCTATTCCTGGCTCAGGGCATCGGTGGCGGGATTAATACGGTGATGCCTCTGGTGCCGCAAATCGGCCTGATGTATCTGTTCCTCTCGCTGATGGAAGACTCAGGGTATATGGCGCGCGCCGCCTTTGTGATGGATCGTCTTATGCAGGCGCTGGGATTACCTGGGAAATCCTTCGTGCCATTGATTGTTGGCTTCGGCTGCAATGTGCCCTCCGTTATGGGAGCCCGCACGCTGGATGCCCCGCGTGAACGCCTGATGACCGTGCTGATGGCCCCCTTTATGTCCTGCGGTGCCAGGCTGGCGATTTTTGCCGTCTTTGCGGCAGCTTTCTTTGGCCAGAGCGGCTCACTGGTGGTGTTCAGTCTTTATCTGTTAGGCATTGTGGCCGCGATCCTGACCGGGCTTCTGTTGAAAAAAACCTTGCTGCGAGGTGAGGCGTCGCCGTTTGTGATGGAACTGCCGACCTGGCATGTGCCGCATCTGAAAAGTCTGCTGCTGCAAACCTGGCAGCGGCTGCAAAGCTTTGTGCTGCGCGCAGGTAAAGTGATCGTAGTGGTTAGCGTACTGATTGGCGCGCTGAACAGCTTCTCGTTCAGTGGTCAGCCGGTAGACAGCATCAACGATTCGGCGCTGGCTACCGTCAGTCGCGCCCTCACGCCACTGTTATCGCCAATGGGCGTACAGCAAGATAACTGGCAGGCCACGGTGGGCCTGGTGACCGGGGCAATGGCGAAAGAGGTCGTGGTTGGGACGTTGAATACGCTTTACACCGCTGAAGCCCTGCACGAGCAGCCGTTTGACGCCACCAGCTTTAGCCTGACAGGGGAACTTAAACAGGCGCTGACAGAAACCTGGGATGGCGTTAAAGAGACATTCAGCCTGAGCGTCCTGTTAAACCCGGTTGAAGCCAGCAAAGGCGACGGCGAAATGGCGACAGGCGCGATGGGGATTATGCACAGTAAGTTCGGCAATGCGGCAGCCGCCTACAGCTATCTGATCTTCGTACTGCTGTATGTCCCTTGCGTGTCGGTGATGGGGGCGATTGCCCGCGAAAGTAGCCGAAGCTGGATGTTTTTCTCGATTGGCTGGGGACTGAATCTGGCTTACTCGTTGGCCACCGTGTTTTATCAGTTGGCCACCTTCACCGAGCATCCTCAGTCCAGCAGCCTGATAGTACTGGCCGTTGCTGGTTTCAATCTGCTGCTGTGGCTGCGGCTGAAAACCCTGACCTTACCGCCGGAGCGCCTGACGTTAAGAGTGGTTACTGACCAGCCCTGTACGGGCTGTGCCAAAAGCGGGCGCTGCCACTGATTTTGTTAAAGAGAAGCAGAAGGAAAGGCCGTTGAAGTTGCGATTCTGCTTCAACGGTCTACAGTGAAAACTATCGTGCTGTGGATAAATGCGGCGGCTCACTGCATCTCAATGGATAACATTACTCCCTTACTCGACAAAATTTATGACGGCACTTTTCCCCTCGCCTGTCGGGAAAAGCTGGCAGATGCCCTTCTGCGCACCCGCAACGAACTGACTCATCAGCGTAAAGCCCACTGGGACGAAAAAGACGTGGTGCTGATCACCTATGCCGATCAGTTCCGCGAAGCGGATAAACCCACGCTACAAACCTTCTCACGCTTTTATCAGCAGCACCTGCAATCCAGTTTTACGCTGGTCCATCTGCTGCCATTTTTCCCCTATTCCTCGGACGATGGCTTTTCGGTCATTGATTACCATCAGGTCAACGAGATTTGCGGGGACTGGTCAGACATTGCGGAGTTGCACGAGCAGACGCGGTTGATGTTTGATTTTGTCTGCAACCATATGTCTGCCCATAGCGGCTGGTTTAAACACTATCTGGCACAGGATCCCGGTTGGGATGACTTCTTTATCAGCATGCCGCCTTCCACCGATTTGAGCACCGTGACGCGTCCCAGAACGTCACCGCTGCTGACGCCATTTAAAATGGCGGACGGTGAAACTCGCTTTATCTGGACCACCTTCAGCGCCGACCAAATCGACCTGAATTTTGCCAATCCTGAAGTGCTGCTGAGCATGGTTAACGTGCTGCTAGATTACCTGGCAAAAGGGGCTGATTATGTCCGTCTGGATGCCGTTGGCTATATGTGGAAAACGCCGGGGACTTCCTGCATCCACCTCGAAAAAACCCATCTGCTGGTCAAACTGTTCCGTGCCATAACCAATGCCGTAGCGCCGGGTACGGTGATCATCACTGAGACCAATGTGCCGCATAAAGACAACATCAGTTATCTGGGTAACGGGCAGGATGAAGCGCAGATGGTTTATCAGTTTTCGCTGCCGCCGCTGGTGCTCCATGCTATCCACAATGGCTCAGCACGTGCCCTGAAACAGTGGGCCGCCTCTCTTGATGGTTCCGGCGGAACAACAACCTGGTTTAATTTCCTGGCCTCGCACGATGGCATCGGCCTTAACCCGCTAAGGGGGATTTTACCGGAGACGGAAATCGTTTCGCTGGTCAGGGATCTGGCGATGGAAGGGGCGTTGGTTTCCTATAAAAACAACCCGGATGGCAGCACCAGCCCTTACGAAATCAACGTCACCTACATGGATGCCCTGAACAAAAAAGACGATGACGACAGCACGCGGCTGCAACGATTTATGCTGGCCCACGCCTTATTACTGGCCTTTCCCGGCGTGCCTGCACTCTATATTCAAAGTATTCTTGGCTCGCGTAACGATATGGACGGGGTGAAAACCGCCGGGCATAACCGGGCGATTAACCGGCAGAAATACAGCCTCAGCCAGATTGAAGCGGCGTTGAGCGACCCCCATTCATTACGTTACCAGGTCTACCACTCACTCTCCAGGCTGGTACAGCTAAGAACCCGGCAAACGGCCTTCCATCCGGACAATCCGATGCAGGTGTTAGAGGGGGATAACGCGCTTTTCGTGATGTATCGCTGGTCCGAAAAAGATCATCAGACGCTGCTGTGCATTTATAACCTGAGCAACAGAGAAATCCTTTATACGTTGCCGGATGCCAGGCGCTATCGCGATATTCTTACTGACAGGATATTCGAAGGGGAGAAGCCACTGACGTTAACGCCGTTATCTTACCTGTGGCTGAAGAGCTGATGATAAAAATGAATGAGCGAAAGGCAGGGAAGACGCTGCCCTTCGCTTTAAATGACTGGCATCTGTAAGCGGATTAACAGATGCCTTTTAGAACCAGGACTTACTTATAAACGTCGGCTATTCCACTAAATTTGCCGTGTTCACGACCGGCGATAATCAGATAGTATTTCCCACCCTTTTCATCCGCTTTTTCAGACAGATCTTTTTTGGCATCCATTGGGGAAGTCGCTTCCGAAGTGGTGGTCACCGTACCAATTTTTTCGAGGTTCATTGTCTTAACTTCTTCTTTGGTCACTTCTTTGGCCGCCATGGCCGTGAAAGAAACCGAGCCTACCAGCAGGCTAATCGCAACAGTTTTAAAGATCTTCATCAAAGACACTCCTGAAATAGTAGTTAGGAATAAGCAATCGCTTGATGAGAATTCAGGGAGGGAAAAACGAGCTAACTCCCTGACAGCTCAGAGGTAATCAGTAAGCGATCCTGCTTACAAAGGTAATTATTACCCGTAATGAATAATTCGCCAGTTTTTCGCCAAAGTTTATGCGTGATTTTTTGAGCCGAAATCAATCAGTTGCTGGCAGAAAGCGTCGGGATGAGAAATGAACGGCGCGTGTGCGGATTTTTCAATGATAGCGGATTCGCTGGCAGGCCACGCGGCATCTAGCAACGGCACAATTTTACGGGGTACCAGACCATCCAGTGAACCATAAATTCGCAGTAACGGCAGCGTCAGCGCGTTCATCTCTTCACGCAGATCGACCGACCGTAAAATCTCCAGCCCGGCGTTCAACACCTCGACCTCAGGCGCGGGCAACGCCAATACCACGCTTTTGAGGACGCGGGCATCCTGCCTGGCACTTTCCGTTCCCAGCGTCTGTAAAGCAAGGAATCGCTCTACGGTGCGCTGGAAGTTTTCACTCAGCTGCTGCTGGAAGCCCGTTAACGTCTCTGGCTTGATGCCTGGCCAGCCTTCCCCAGCAGAAAAACAAGGTGAAGAGGCGACGGTGATCAGTCCCTGCACAAGCTCAGGGTGCAATAAAGCCAGCTTGCTGGCGACCAGCCCGCCTAATGACCAGCCCAGCCACAGCGCTTTTTCCGGGGCCTGCGGCAACAGTGTCTCAACCATCTGTTCAAGGCTCATTGGCGCAAATTCCCGGCTGCGGCCATACCCTGGCAGATCCACCAGATGCAGACAAAAATGCGGGCTAAGTCGCTCTACCACGTTTTGCCAGACACCGGCATTCAGCCCCCACCCGTGCAGCATCACAAGATGGCGATCGCCAGTGCCGATTGTCTGCCAGTAAAGCTGTGTCATCCGTTATTGTCCTGTTTTTGCCATGGAGGCCGCTATGCTACCAATGCCCGGCACGTGTTGGCTATGCCAGATGCCGCTGACCTTTGCCCACCACGGCATTTGCAGCGTTTGCCTGCGCCATCTTCCGCCCCTGCCAGCGTGTTGTCCTCGCTGTGGCCTGCCGTCAGCTAACACGCTGACTGACTGCGGTTCCTGCCTGCTTAAACCGCCTTACTGGCAACAGATGATTGTGGTCAGCGACTGGCGGCCACCGCTCAGTGACTGGGTGAAGCGGCTAAAATTTTTCCGGGCAACCGCACTCTCGGCCATGCTGGCCAGGCTGCTTTTGCTAAGCTGGTTAAGTGCGCGCAGGAAGCACAAGCTGCGCAGACCTGACCTGCTGCTCTGTGTACCCTTACACCAAACGCGCGCCTGGCAACGGGGCTATAATCAGATGGATGAAGTGACCCGCCATCTCTCCCGCTGGCTTAACTGCCGCTATGCCGTGGCGGGGATTTCCCGGCAAAGAAAGACCCGGATCCAGCACCAGCTGCTGGCTGTCGCACGGAGGAAAAATTTACGTGGGGCGTTCAGGGTTGAAATGGCGGTGAAAGGGCTGCATATCGCATTAATAGACGATGTGGTCACCACCGGCAGCACCGTTGGGGAGATCAGCCGCATTTTGTTGGCCGCAGGCGCGGCCAGCGTGCAGGTATGGAGCCTGTGCCGAACCTTGTAGAGCGTCGGCGATGGGCGTAATATTGTTAATTAATTGTCTAAACTATTGAGCAATCGCCATGATCCTAATAACTGATTCTGCGCAAGAGCACTTCGCAAAACTGCTGTCGAAACAGGAAGATGGCACCCAAATCCGTGTATTCGTAATCAATCCAGGTACGCCAACAGCCGAATGCGGTGTCTCTTACTGCCCACCCGATGCAGTAGAAGCCACCGACACCGAACTCAAGTTTGAGAAGCTGTCTGCCTATATTGATGAACTCAGCGCCCCTTATCTGGATGATGCTGAAATTGATTTCGTCACCGATAACCTGGGCTCTCAGCTGACGCTGAAAGCGCCAAACGCCAAAATGCGTAAGGTGAACGACGATGCGCCGCTGATTGAACGCGTTGAATATCAGCTTCAGGCGACGATCAACCCCCAGCTGGCCAGCCACGGCGGTAAAGTGTCGCTGATGGAAATCACCGATGACGGCTTCGCCATCCTGCAATTCGGCGGCGGTTGTAACGGCTGTTCAATGGTCGATGTGACCCTGAAAGAAGGCATCGAAAAAGAGCTGCTGATCGCCTTCCCTGAACTGAAAGGCGTCCGCGATCTGACTGAACACCAGCGCGGCGAGCACTCTTTCTACTGAGTGTTGCTAACGGGCGGATCCTTCCGCCCGTTTCCTTTTCACGGCTAACTTCCCCTTGCGTTCTGCCGCTACTTCCCGCTGTTCTCTCCAGCCTTACGTCTGCGATTAATATCCTTAATCAGCCTGTTCACCCGCGCATCAGCAAACATCGCTTCCAGCGTTACACTCAGCTTCCTGCGCCAGTTGGGATACTGATCGGTGGTGCCCGGCACGTTTACCGGCTTATCCATATCCAGCCAGTCCTCAGGTTGTAACCCAAGCAGCGCACTGTTGCTGTCAGCAATAAACCGCTGCATGCCGCGATTCAACTCCGGGGTCATTTTCATCACGCTGGCTTTTTTGCCACTGCCTTTAGACAGGCAGCCATACTGGTGCAAAGCGGTGAGTAACGCCTGCTTTTGCCTGGCGCGATCCTGATAAAGGCTGTGCAGCACCACTTTGTCCGGATACAGCCCCAGCCGTTCACCCAGCAGCAGGTCTCCGGCATTCCAGAAGCCGCGCAAGGTTGGCAGATCGTGTGTGGTCGCACTCGCCATCGACTGCCGGGGCCAGGCCGCCGGAGAACGATACTGGTCCATATTTTCCTGTTCGAAGTACAACACCTTCCAGGAGTAGATCCCGCCGTCACGCAGCAATGAGACGATTTCCCTGGGGACGGTTCCCAAATCTTCCCCTATCACCATGCACTGATTTCGCTGGCTCTCAAGCGCGAGGATTGCCAGTAAATCCTCTACCGGATAGTAAACATAGGCACCGAAGTTGGCCGTTTCACCGTAGGGGATCCACCACAGCCGCAGCATCGACATCACATGATCGATGCGGAGCGCGCCGCAACTGGCCATGTTCGCCCGGACCAGGTCAATAAACGGCTGATAACCTCTGGCAGCCATGACGTGGGGATCCATCGGCGGCAGACCCCAGTTTTGCCCCAGCGGCCCCAGAATATCCGGCGGCGCACCGACGGAAGCACCAAGGCAATACAGCTCAGGATCGCACCAGGTTTCCGAGCCGCCTTCCGCCACGCCCACAGCCAGGTCACGGTATAAACCGATGGGCATATTGCGCTGCTGGCTGAGCTGCCAGCACGCATCAAACTGCTGGTTTGCCAGCCACTGTAACCACAGCCAGAAGCGGATTTCAGACTCTTGCTGCTGGCAGAACTGCGCCACTTCTTTGGAGTGCGCCTGCTGCAGCGTCTTCGGCCAGACAGGCCAGCCCCAGCGGTCAGGATTGTCTGCCAGCATAATGGCATGCAGCGCATCATAAGCCGCCTGCCAGTAAAGGCTGCTGCCGCCTTCAGCAATAAAGTCGTTAAAGAGAACCACATCAGGATCACGCTCTTTACGCTTACTAAAATGCTGCCACGCGTGGCGCAGACCACTGATTTTCAGCTCGCCTACTCGTGCGTAATCCACCCAGTCACTTTCACGGGCTTTGGCAAGCTGCTTTTGCGTGCCCTTTTGCAGCCACCAGCGTTGCGCCGCTTTGCCCTGCTGGAAATCCGGCACGGCAGCCACATCGATATACAACACGTTCAGCCAGCGCCGGGACGAGGGACTGTACGGGCTGGCATTTTCCGGACTGGCGGGATAAAGAGAGTGAATGGGATTCAGGCCGATAAACGCCCCTCCACGATCGGCCACTTCCACCAGCATCCGTTTTAAATCGCCGAAATCACCCATTCCCCAGTTCTGTTCAGACCGGACGGTGTAAAGCTGAACGCAGGAACCCCACAGTTTTTTGCCCTGCAACAGCGGCTCCGGTTCATAGCAGCGTTTGGGTGCCACAATAATCCGGCACGGCCACTGCTTTTCACCCTGATGAAGCTGAAGTTGGTGATAGCCAAAGGCCAGATTGGCAGGCAGTTTAATCGCCTCGCCACCGTTAACCGTGCCACTGTGTTCACGTCCGTTTTCCATCATCAGCTGCCACTGATATTCGCCCTTACCGGCCACATCCAGTTGCAGCGAACGCTTACGGATAAACACTTTGCAGGAGGGAACCGGGCCTGCTTTTGCCTTTCGCTGATCCGACATTGCTGCCAGCAACCGCTGGCGAATGCTCAGCTCAATCTCTTCCGACTCACCTCTGGCATTGATGTATTTTGTGGCGATCCCAGCGGCGGCGGCTTCCTGTTCAAATTTCTTCTTGTCCATGATGTCTCCTTAGCGCTTTGCCTGCCAGATACGCTGCTGATAATCGCGAATGGAACGATCGGAGCTGAACATTCCGGTACGGGCGGTATTCAGGATTGTGGCGCGGGTCCAGCCTTCTTTATCCAGCCACAACGTCTCCACCCGCTTTTGCGCTTCGATATAGCTGTTGAAATCGGCCAGCACCAGCCAGGGATCGCCGCCCTTATCCAGGCTGTTCAGCATCAAATCGAAGGCATGTTTATCGCCGTCACTAAAGAAGCCTTTTTCCATCTCCTTCAACAGGCCATCAAGATGCTTATCCTTTTTACGCAGTTTCTTCGGTGAATAACCGCCTGCTTTCAACGCCTTCACTTCATACACTGAGTTGCCGAAGATAAAGATGTTCTCTTCTCCCACCTGTTCGGCTATCTCTACATTTGCCCCATCGAGCGTCCCGATGGTTAACGCGCCGTTCAGCGCCAGCTTCATGTTGCCGGTGCCGGAAGCTTCGTAGCCTGCCGTGGAGATCTGCTCGGAAAGATCGGCCGCCGGGATCATCAATTCAGCCGCTGTGATGCGGTAGTCGGGGATAAACACCACTTTCAGCTTGTCGCCGACCAGCGGATCGTTATTGATTTTCTCCGCCACTTTATTGATGGCGTAGATGATATTTTTGGCGAGGTAATAGCCCGGCGCAGCTTTGGCCCCGAACAGGAAGACCCGAGGAACGACCTCCTTTTTCGGATTGTCGCGGATCTCTTTATAGCAATGCAGAATATGCAGCAGACCAAGATGCTGGCGCTTGTATTCATGCAGGCGTTTGATTTGCACATCAAACAGCGCGTCAGGGCTGACTACAATGCCGGTCAGATGGTTGATGTAGTCGGCAAGGCGCACCTTGTTATCATGTTTAATCTGACGATAGCGCTTACGGAAGGCTTTGTTATCGGCGAAGGGTTCCAGCCCTTTCAGCTCATCCAGCTTATTGGCCCATTCAACTTTCAGCGTCTCATCAATCAGTCCGGCCAGCGCCGGGTTGCATTGCTTCAACCAGCGGCGCGGTGTGATGCCGTTGGTCACATTATGGAATTTGTTTGGCCACAGCTGGTAATACTCAGGGAACAGATCTTTTACCACCAGTTCAGAGTGCAAAGCCGCCACCCCGTTAACCGCAAAGCCGCTGACCACGCAGAGGTTCGCCATCCGCAGCTGATGGTCGTAAAGGACCGCCAGCTTCTCCCACATGGCTTCGTCGCCTGGCCAGTGTTGCTCGACCACCTTTTTAAACCGCTTGTTGATCTCATTGACGATCATAAAGTGCCGTGGCAACAGCGCACGGAACAGCCGTTGATCCCAGCGCTCAAGCGCTTCCGGCATCAGCGTGTGGTTGGTGTAAGCGAAGGTCCTGCTGGTGATGGCCCAGGCATCGTCCCAGCCCATCTGATGCTCATCAAGCAGCACGCGCAGCATTTCAGGAATGGCAATCGTAGGATGGGTATCGTTCAGCTGAATGACTTCATAATCCGGCAGCTCGGCAATTTTTCGCCCGGCCAGATGGTGGCGGCGCAGAATATCGGCCACTGAACAGGCGCACTGGAAATATTGCTGCATCAGCCGCAGCCGTTTGCCATCCTGATGGTTATCGTTGGGATACAGCACTTTTGTCAGCTTTGCTGCATCAATCCCCTGCTGTTCGGCCTTCAGGAACTTGCCGTCGTTAAACAAGGTCAGATCGAACGGATGCACATGCGTGGCCTGCCACAGGCGCAAAGGCTGAGTGATGCCATTGCGATAGCCGGTTACGGGCAGATCCCAGGCCTCACCGCGCAGGGTAAACGCCGGGTCCCAACGGAATCCGCTGCCATTCTTAACCACTTTACCGCCCAACCCGACATTCACATCCAGTGCCGCATTGTGGCGGAACCACGGATAGCTGTTGCGTTGCCAGTCATCCGGGGCTTCAAACTGCTGCCCATCCTTAAAGGACTGGCGGAACAGGCCATATTGATAGTTCAGCCCATAGCCAATCCCAGGTTGCCCGACCGTGGCCATCGAATCCAGATAGCAGGCAGCCAGTCGGCCCAGGCCACCGTTGCCCAACGCCGGATCCACTTCTTCTTCCAGCAGCTCGCTCAAATCGCACTGATGTTTTGCCAGGCTCGCCTTTACTTCGTCATACCAGCCAAGATTCAGCAGGTTATTGCCGGTGAGCCTGCCAATTAAGAATTCCATCGAAATATAGTTAACGTGGCGCTGCTTTTTAGTCTGTTTTGCTACGGGCAAGGCCGCCAGCAACTCGGCCAGCGCCCCGCTGAGGGCCTGCCACCATTGATGCTGAGTCATTTCACTGGCTGAAGCTAAACCCAGATGTTGCCACTGACGGGTAAGGGCCGCGTCAAAACGCGCCTGATTGAATTTCTGCTGCGACATACCGCTTCCTTATAAAAAGGGAAAAAAGGCAAGGTGCAAACCGGCTAACGACCCTTACAGTTAAGACCGGAACAGAAAAAAATGCTCACCCGTTAAGGAGATAAACGCCAAAAAAGGTGAGCCAGGACGAACCGCGTTAACTCAGGCGATTTTACAGGCCTGGATGTTGAGCCGTTTTGCCAGCGCTTCAATCACCTTTCCCTGATGACCAGAACCAATAGCACAATGATGGGCGGGGCCGCCCAGGCACCATTTTTCGGTAAACTCTCTGGCAGAGAGCGGGAAACGGTAATTGCTGTTGGTATTGCCGATATCAAGTACGCCGCCAGGCACAGATTCCCCCTCCGCATACTGCAAGACCACCACGCCGCCCTTTTTCTCTACCACTGAAAGGAACGTGATCGGGCCAAAGGCAACGGACATCTGGATAGAAACGCCGTTGCCCGGCTTACCATGATAAACAGGGAGTGGCACCAGTTTGACTCTGCTGTTGGCCATTTCAGGATGCGCAGGGCCGTCATGTCCCCACTGCACCGTATCGTTATCAAAATTGATGCCATAGGGTTCAGAAAAAGAGCCACCAGCCCCGATCAGGCTGAGGATTTTCATGGCAATCACATTTTTAATTTCACATTCCCCGGCGACAGGAATGCCTTTACCCGTCAGCAGGGTATTACCCAGAATCACCGACGTGGCGATATTTTCATGCTGCGAACCTGGCGCACCTTCGTAATAGTAAGCCACGGCACCCAGCGAATGCCTGCTGACCAGTTTGTCCAACACCACTGAGGTTTTCACTGCCCGATTTATTTCACTCACCTCACAGGCTCGATCCACTTCCATAACGGCATGCACTTCAGCAGACTTTTTCTCGATGTCCTGGTCAGTGATGGCCGCCAGACTTTCCGTCAGCTCACAAAACTCCAGAATTTTGAATCTCACGCCAAACTTTGCCGACAGATTGGTCAGGTCTGCATAGACGTCATACATCCCGTTATAGTAATGGCCAAGCACGCCGATATTGCAGCGCTGTAAAGCTTCGGCAAGTCTCAGCGCGGTAAGATAATGTCCAATTTTTTGCCATGCCTGCTCATCGTTCAAATAGCCCACTACCAGCTCAAAACCTATCTCCGCGCGTTGCAGAACATTCGCCATCTCCGGCGCAGTACAAGCCTGACAATGCGCGAGCCACTGACCGGTTCGGATCGCCCGATCGTCGATTTGGTTGATTCGCTCATGGGGAACCTGGGTTTCAGGCTGAAGGGCCAGTATCAGAACCGGCACATTGAGTTTTTGCAGCAAGGGCAGTACCGTCGAACTTAGTGCATAGGTCGTGATATAGAGAACGAGTGCGTCCACCTGCGATGCACGAAATAAGCTGGCCGCTTCATCTGCGCGGTCGTTATTATCCACCAGGCCGCCGTTAATGACCGCGATGTCATCAGACGCCAGACGGGTTGCCACACAATCAAGATAGCCTTCCAGCTGCTGTTTTAATCCCTCGAACTGAGGCCAGTAAGTCTCCAAACCAATACCAAACACGCCTAATCGAATGCTCATCATCTTCCCCTGATAATCAGAACGTTGTCGTTCACCCGGACAGATGAACGAAGAGTGCTCTGGAAAATAACGCGCAGGAAGAGAGCAGGCATCTATGTGAATGCCAACCGTAGCGGAAGAGTGTCTTTTTTATCAAGGAGGCGACGATCGCCTTCACTTTTTTAGAGAAAGCAGGGCTTACAGAGAGAAGAATGGGATGGCTTGCCGACCAGAAAGCGGTCGGCATTTTTACCTCAGCACAACTCCAGATGCACTTCGTGCTGCTCGATGGTTTGCATCACGCTTGGGGGCGGTGCCTCATCGGTAAACAGGTAGTCGATCAGACTCATATTCCCCAGATTAACCATCGCGTTACGGCCAAACTTGGAGTGGTCTGCCACCAGCATAACGCAGCGGGAGTTTTCAATAATCGCCCGTTTGGTGCGGACTTCGTGATAATCGAAGTCCAGCAGCGACCCGTCCATATCGATGCCGCTGATCCCCAGAATACCGAAGTCCAGCCGGAACTGAGAAATATAGTCCAGCGTGGCTTCACCCATAATGCCGCCATCGCGGGTACGCACTTCCCCACCGGCGACAATCAGGCTGAAATCGGGTTTCGACATCAGCAGCATCGCCACGTTGAGGTTGTTGGTCACCACCCGTAGATTGCTGTGATTCAGCAAAGCGTGGGCCACGGCCTCTGGCGTAGTACCGATATCAATGAACAGCGATGCGCCGTCAGGGATTTGACTGGCAACGCGCTGAGCAATGCGGGCTTTTTCGGCCGACCACATCATCTTACGATCCTGCCAGGCGGTGTTTTCCGAACTGGATGGCAGGGCTGCCCCGCCGTGATGACGTTGAATTTTATTCTGTTCTGCCAGGTCGTTCAGGTCGCGACGGATGGTTTGCGGGCTGACGGCAAAATGATCCACCAGCTCTTCCGTACTGACATATCCCTGACGACGCACTAATTCGATAATGGCGTCATGACGTTGCGTTTGCTTCACAAAACTCTCCTGTCCGGGCATCCGTGCTGATTATTGCTTTAGGATCTTTTAACGTGTCGGGTATCAACAAAGGCCATAGCCAGGCCAACCAACAGGCCGGTAACGTGCGCAGCGTTGGCAATGGATAAGCCAAACCAGCCCATATAGCCCACGACCAGCCAGACAACCGCGAAGGCCATCAGCCCACGCTCCAGGAAAATGCCACTTTCCGGGTCGCGCTCGCCTCTCAGCCATGCATAGCCCATCAGTGCATAGACGGCGCCAGACAGTCCGCCGAACATCACACCGCTATATTTAGACTGCATCCAGCCGCTGAGCAACGCCGAAATCAACAGGATGACTAACAGCTTGCCGCTGCCCAGCCTTTTTTCCACCGCGCCGCCCAGATACCACCACCACATCAGGTTGAAGATGATATGCAGAATCGAGAAGTGCAGCAGAGCATGGGTGAACCAGCGCCACAACTCAAAGTGCTGATCCGCATCCGGCCAGGCCAGCAGGCTCATCACCGTCTGGTCACCGAAGACCTGCATCAGCAGATAAACAACAATACAGACCCCCATCACGGACAGCGTCAGCGGCCCGGCACGCTGGCGGATATTAGCCAGCAACGAAGAGCTCTGATAGTGAATACCGGTAGAAGTACTGCCGGAATGCCAGCTCGCCGCCTGGTAGCGCGGATGGTTAGGGTCGCGGATAAACTGGCTAAGTTCGTTTTCGACCAGATTGACTTTCGAATCATCATCCAGCCAGACCGTATAATGGTTATCGTGCTCCACTCGCAGCGCAATGCCGCGGGTAGCCATATAGTCCACAAAGGCTTGTGCCATGCGGGGGTTGGAGAATTCAGTGATGCGCATCATCGCCGTCGAAAGTCTCTGTTAATTAAAACGAAAGAACAGTATACCGCACTGTTTCAAGGGGGTCAGTTAAAGCGCAACGGCTTCTACCTGCTGCGGGAACACCACGCGCCAGGCTTCAAAGCCGCCATCAATGCTGAACACCTGGTTAAATCCCTGGTTCAACAGATACTGCGCAGCACTTTTACTGCTGTTGCCGTGGTAGCACATTACCAGCACTGGCGTAGCGAAATCTGACTGTTCTATAAAGCCCTGCAGTGACTCATTGGTCAGGTGAAACGCCCCGCTGGCATGGGCTGCGGCATAACTTTGTGGATCGCGAATATCAACCATCAACGCGTTGTGGTCGGTCAACTGTGCCTGTGCCTGTTGCACGTTGATGCACTCAAATTGTTCCATGGTGGGGTCTCGTCAAAGTCAGACAAACAAGCCTTATTGTAACGCGAAGGTTGCCTGGAATAACCCGAATTGTTGCAGGGTTAATCGCCTTTTCTTTGCTCAATTATGTTACCCACATCACGCATAAATGTTTTTATTCGGTTAACGCTGGCATCAATGTGCGAATACGATTATTATTATGCTCGAAAACGAACATTTAAGAACTATTCCGAACATCGGGGGAAGATGACGTGGAAACCAAAGATCTGATCGTAATCGGCGGCGGCATCAACGGCGCTGGCATTGCAGCTGATGCTGCAGGACGCGGCCTGTCTGTGCTGATGCTGGAAGCGCAAGATTTGGCCTGCGCGACCTCTTCCGCCAGCTCAAAATTAATCCACGGTGGCCTGCGCTACCTGGAGCATTATGAATTCCGTCTGGTCAGCGAAGCGCTGGCCGAACGTGAAGTGCTGCTGAAGATGGCGCCGCACATCGCTTTCCCTATGCGTTTCCGTTTACCGCACCGTCCGCATCTGCGTCCGGCATGGATGATCCGCATCGGTCTGTTTATGTATGACCATCTGGGTAAACGTACCAGCCTGCCGGGCAGCAAAAGTTTGCGTTTTGGCTCAGATTCGGTACTGAAGCCTGAAATCGTGCGCGGTTTCGAATATTCCGACTGCTGGGTCGACGATGCGCGTCTGGTTGTGCTGAATGCGCAGGAAGTTGAAAAGCGCGGTGGCGAAGTCCGTACCCGCACTAAAGTGACCCGCGCATGGCGTGAAAATGGCCTGTGGATGGTGGAAGCTGAAGATATCGACAGCGGTAAAACCTTCACCTGGCGCGCCAAAGGTCTGGTCAATGCGGCTGGCCCTTGGGTTAAACAGCTGTTTGATGACGGCCTGAAGCTGAAATCGCCGTACGGTATCCGCTTGATCAAAGGCAGCCACATCGTGGTGCCACGCGTTCATACTGAGAAGCAGGCTTACATTCTGCAGAACGAAGATAACCGTATCGTATTTGTCATCCCATGGATGGACGAATTCTCGATCATCGGCACCACCGATGTGGAATACAAAGGCGATCCGAAAAACGTTCATATCGACGACAAAGAGACCGAGTATCTGCTGAAGGTGTTCAACGGCCACTTCAAAAAGTCGATGAGCAAAGAAGATATCGTCTGGTCCTACTCCGGCGTGCGTCCGCTGTGTGACGATGAATCTGATTCACCGCAGGCTATCACCCGCGATTACACGCTGGACGTGCGCGATGATAATGGTCAGGCTCCGCTGCTCTCTGTGTTTGGTGGCAAGCTCACCACTTACCGTAAGCTGGCTGAACATGCGATGGAGAAGCTGTCGAAGTACTATCCGAAAGCTGGCCCGGCGTGGACCAAAACCTGCGTACTGCCTGGCGGCGATATTGCCGGGACGCGTGAAGATTACGCGGCCAGCCTGCGTCGTCGTTATCCGTTCATCACTGAAGGCATGGCGCGTCATTACGCCCGCACTTACGGTAGCAATACCGAGAAGCTGCTGAGCGGAGCAACCAGCCTGGAAGAGTTGGGTGAACTGTTTGGTCACCACTTCTATGAAGCTGAACTGCGTTATCTGATGGAGAACGAGTGGGTACGTGAGCAGGACGATGCGCTGTGGCGCAGGACCAAAATCGGTATGTGGCTGAATGACGAGCAGCGCGCCCGCGTAGGCGAGTGGCTGGCGCAGCATGCTAAAAAACCGGCGTTGTCACTGGCTTCGTAACCCGTCCAGTCGGCGCGATAAAAAGGGGCAGAATGTGAATTCTGCCCCTTTTACATTTTCAGTTTTTAAAAAATCAGATTACAACCGGACAGGTTTGATCCCCCAAATTTCATCAGCGTATTCCTGAATCGTTCGGTCAGAAGAGAAGTAGCCCATGTTGGCGATATTCAGCAGCGCTTTGCGCGTCCACTCATCCGGATGACGATAGAGTTTATCGACCTTATCCTGAGTATCCACATAGCTGCGATAGTCGGCCAGCAACTGATAATGGTCTCCCAGATTCACCAGCGAATCGAACAGGTTACGGTAGCGGCCTGGCTCCTGCGGGCTGAAGGTTCCGGTGGCCATTTGCGTCAGCGCCTGATGCAGCTCGGCATCCTGTTCGTAAATCTTGTGCGCGCTGTAGCCATTCTGACGAAGCTCCTCAACCTGCGGCGTGGTGTTACCGAAGATAAAGATATTCTCTTCGCCCACATGCTCCAGCATCTCGACATTCGCCCCATCAAGGGTGCCGATGGTCAGCGCCCCGTTCAGCGCAAACTTCATATTACTGGTGCCTGAGGCTTCTGTACCGGCCAGCGAAATCTGTTCAGAGAGATCCGCCGCCGGGATAATGATCTGCGCCAGGCTGACGCTGTAGTTGGGAATAAAGACCACCTTCAGCCTGTTATTCACCAGCGGATCGTTGTTAATGACCTTCGCCACATCGTTGATCAAGTGGATGATGTGCTTGGCGGTGTAGTAAGCAGAAGCGGCCTTACCCGCGAAGATATTCACACGCGGCACCCAGTCGGCTTCAGGATCCGCCTTGATGCGGTTATAGCGGGTGATCACATGCAGCACGTTCAGTAGCTGACGCTTATATTCGTGGATACGTTTGATCTGCACATCAAACAGCGCATGCGGATCGATAACCACTCCCATTTTCTGCGCAATGTAATCTGCCAGCCGTTTTTTGTTATGCAGCTTGGCTTCGCTGATCTGCGCCAGGAAGCTGGGGTAATCGATGTGCTGTTTTAACTCATCCAGCTGGCTCAGTTCGGTACGCCAGGTGCGGCCAATCGCCTCATCCAGCACGCCGGAAAGTTTCGGGTTCGCCAGCGCCAGCCAGCGACGAGGCGTCACGCCGTTGGTTTTATTACAGAAGCGGCCAGGGAACAGGGCCGCAAAATCAGCAAACAGCGACTGCACCATCAGATTGGAGTGCAGCTCAGAAACACCGTTCACTTTGTGGCTGACCACTACCGCCAGCCAGGCCATGCGGATTTTACGGCCGTTGTTCTCATCAATGATGGAAATGCGTGACAGCAGCTCCCAGTCATCAGGGTAGTAATCCTGAATCGTTTTCAGGAAGTAGTCATTAATGTCGAAAATGATTTGCAGATGGCGTGGCAGGATTTTGCCGATCATATCTACCGGCCATGTCTCCAGCGCTTCTGTCATCAGCGTATGGTTGGTGTAGGAGAACACCTGACAGGTGATCTCAAACGCATCATCCCAGCTGAATTTATGCTCATCAATCAACAGGCGCATCAGTTCCGGGATAGCCAATACCGGGTGGGTGTCATTCAGGTGAATGGCAATCTTGTCGGCGAGGTTGTCGAAGGTCTGATGCATCCGCCAGTGACGGCTCAGAATGTCCTGCACCGTAGCCGAGACAAGGAAGTACTCCTGACGCAGACGCAGTTCACGGCCTGAATAGGTCGAGTCATCCGGATAAAGCACGCGAGACACGTTTTCCGAATGGTTCTTATCTTCTACCGCCGCAAAATAATCGCCCTGGTTGAATTTCCCCAGGTTGATCTCATTACTGGCCTGTGCGGACCACAGACGCAAGGTGTTGGTAGCATCGGTGTCATAACCTGGAATGATCTGATCGTAGGCCATCGCCTGCACTTCTTCCGTCTCCAGCCAGCGGGAACGGCTGCCCTCAAGCTGAATACGTCCACCAAACCGGACTTTGTAACGGGTGTTAAACCGCTGGAACTCCCAGGGATTGCCGTACTCCAGCCAGTAGTCTGGAGACTCTGCCTGACGGCCATCGATGATATTTTGTTTGAACATGCCATAGTCGTAGCGGATGCCATAGCCCCGGCCTGGCAGCCCCAACGTGGCGAGGGAATCAAGGAAGCACGCAGCCAGTCGCCCCAACCCGCCGTTGCCCAAGCCTGGATCACTCTCTTCCTCAATCAGGTCTTCCAGATTGAAGCCCATCTCCTCCAGCGCGGCCTGAGCATCATCGTACATGCCCATCGCCAGCAGCGCATTGGAGAGGGTTCTGCCTACCAGAAACTCCATCGACAGGTAATAAACCTGCCTCACATCCTGGGAAAGCTGCGCCCTGTTGGAGCGCAGCCAGCGTTCTACCATCCGGTCCCGCACCGCGAGCAGCGTGGCATTCAGCCACTCATGCTTATTGGCAATAGAGGGATCTTTGCCGATGGTAAACATCAGCTTATAGGCAATAGAGTGTTTCAGCGCATCGACGCTGAGCGTGGGAGCGGTATAGGTGAAAGGTGCGTTCATATCAAAATTCCCATAGCCATTACAACAGTCGTTGATAGAGATCGCGGTAGGCCACAGCGGCCACCTGCCAGCTAAAATCCATCCCCATCGCCTGACGCTGCACATAACGCCAAAGTGAAGGACGGGACCACAAAACAAAAGCACGACGGATTGCCCTCAGTAAAGACCAGGCATTGCTGTCCTCAAACACAAACCCGCTGGCCATTCCGTCAGCGAGGTTTTCCAGCGAGCTGTCGTTGACTGTATCGGCCAATCCGCCGGTGCGTCTTACCAGCGGTAACGTGCCGTATTTCAGACCGTACAACTGCGTAAGGCCGCAAGGTTCAAAGCGGCTCGGCACCATAATCACATCTGCGCCCCCCATAATTCGGTGGGAGAACGCTTCATGATAGCCAATCTGCACGCCAACCTGTCCCGGATACTGGGCGGCTGCGGCAAGGAAGCCCTGTTGCAGTACCGCATCTCCGGCGCCAAGTAATACCAGCTGTCCGCCCTGTTCAAGCAGTCCTGGCAGCGCTTCCAGCACCAGGTCCAGCCCCTTTTGTTTTGTCAGGCGGCTAACCACCGCAAACACCGGAACCTTGTCATCAATCTTCAGGCCCATAGTGATCTGCAACTGGCGTTTGTTCTCTACTTTGGCATCCAGCACATCGCGGTTGTAGCGCGCGTTCAGCAACAGGTCGTGAGCCGGATCCCAGATGGCCGGATCTACTCCGTTGAGGATCCCGGTTAATCGACCTTCAATCTGCCGCTGCTTTAGCAGATCTTCCATACCGTAACCAAACTCAGGCAGCGTTATCTCGCGAGCATACGTCGGACTGACCGCAGTAATATGATCGGCATAAAACAGGCCGGCCTTTAGGTAAGAAATCTGCCCGAAAAACTCCAGGCCGAACATATTGAAAAACGACCAGGGTAACTGGATATCCTCCATATGCTTGGCAGCAAACAATCCCTGATAAGCCAGATTATGGACAGTAAACACCGATTTTGCTGGTCGGCCTCTGGCCGCCAGATAGGCGCAGGTCAGACCGGCATGCCAGTCATGCGCATGGACAACCTCAGGGCGCCAGTAAGGATCCAGCCCACAGGCCATTTCACAGCCAATCCAGCCCAATAGCGCGAAACGAAGATAGTTGTCCGTATACGCGAACTGGGACTCGTCGTGATACGGGCTGCCGGGTCTTTCGTACAAGCCGGGCGCATCTATCAGGTATATCCCTACGCCATCAAACTGCCCATAAAGCAGTTCCACGTAGCCCGCGAACGTTTGCAGCCTTGCCACCACCTGCGTATCCGGGATCCCTTTCTTCAAGTCCGGGAACCCTGGAAGCAGGACTCTGGTATCAATGCCTTCTGCAATTTGCGCCGCCGGTAATGCCCCAACAACATCAGCAAGCCCGCCGGTTTTCAGCAGCGGGAAAATTTCTGAACAGACATGTAAAACCTGCATTATCGGCTCCTTAACTGTGTGCAGATGCGGTCCTCCGCATCAAATGCCGTGCCCTACAACTGACCTTTTTCCTGGTTAACTGCGCCAGCCCAGCTTGGCCAGCATGGATCGCGTTACCAGCACAATCCCCTCTTCCGAACGGTAAAAACGCCGCGCATCGTCATCGGGGTTCTCGCCGATTACCGTCCCTTCCGGCAGCTCGCAGGCCCGGTCAATCACGCAGCGGCGCAGGCGACAGGATCGCCCTACAACCACATCTGGCGAGAGAACAGAGGATTCGATATTGCAGAAAGAATTGATTCGTACGCGGGAGAACAACACCGAATTCACCACCACCGAACCGGAAATAATGCACCCGCCCGACACCAGTGAATTCATGGTCATACCGTGACTGCCTGAGCGGTCCTGCACAAATTTCGCCGGGGGAAGCGGCTCCATATGGGTGCGGATCGGCCAGCTGCGGTCATACATATCTAACTCTGGCGTCACTGAAGCCAAATCGAGATTGGCTTTCCAGTAAGCTTCCAGCGTCCCAACATCGCGCCAGTAAGGCGGAGAGGTTTCATCACTTTGCACGCAGGAGATGCTGAAGGAGTGCGCCAGCGCCTCTCCAGTAGCGACAATCTGCGGCAGAATGTCTTTACCAAAATCATGATTGGAATCAGGATTTTTAAGGTCTTCTTCCAGCAACTCATAGAGATAATCCGCGGTAAACGCATAGATCCCCATGCTCGCCAGCGCCTGAGTTTTATCGCCTGGCATATGCGGCGGATCGGCCGGTTTTTCCAGGAATTCAACTACCCGACTGTCATCATTAACCGCCATCACGCCGAACGCACTGGCTTCTTCAATGGGTACAGGCAAACAGGCTATCGTGCATTTGGCATCATTTTCTACATGATCCAACAGCATCCGCGAGTAGTCCATTTTGTAGATATGGTCACCCGCCAGGATCACGATGTACTTCGCCTGGTAACGGCGGATGATATCGAGGTTCTGCGTTACCGCATCCGCCGTCCCGCGATACCAGTGTTCAGTAGCCTGACGCTGCTGTGCAGGCAACAAATCGACAAACTCATTCATCTCCTCGTTGAAGAAAGACCAGCCGCGCTGGATATGCTGCACCAACGTGTGGGATTGATACTGGGTGATCACCGCGATCCGACGGATCCCGGAGTTCAGACAGTTCGACAGCGCAAAGTCGATAATGCGGAATTTGCCGCCGAAGTGGACAGCCGGTTTGGCTCGTTTAGCGGTCAGATCTTTCAAACGGGTACCGCGTCCACCCGCCAGGATTAGGGCTACAGTTTGTGTCGGCAATTGTCTTGCCAGCATCAGGGGATCGTTCTTCTCTAATTTGATCATGTCTGACTCCTGTTATGATTGCTTTTGGAACACGCACACACCGTGGGCTGGTCCATGCCAGACAGTTATAAGGATCGGGTTATCATCCCCGGCGAAGGGTGGAATGGCGTGCCATTCCCCTTTAGGCAGGTGTAAATCGCACACTTCTTCGGTGGCGTTAAAAGTGATTAACCAGTTCTGTGACAGGCAAATCTGCAGACGATGCGCCCCGTTTTGCCACTCCTCCGCGCTTAACGGCTGACCAGTCGGGCCCAGCCATTCCACGTTTCCGTCCCCTTCCTGCCACCAGCTATCCGTCTGCAGCGCAGGGATCTTGCTGCGCAGATGGATTAAAGCGGCAGTGAAAGTAAACAGCCCGCTGTCATTGTTTTCCCAGTTGAGCCAGGTCAACTCGTTATCCTGACAGTAAGCATTATTGTTGCCGTGCTGGCTGTGGCTGTGCTCGTCACCGGCTAACAGCATCGGTGTTCCTTGCGACAGAAGCAGCGTGGTCAGCAAGGCGTGCACGCTGCGGCGGCGATGCTCAGCCACCAATAAAGGCGCATTCAGCCCTTCCACGCCGTGGTTATGGCTGTAATTGCTGTTGTTGCCATCGCGATTATCTTCGCCGTTGGCTTCGTTATGTTTGTCGTTGTAGCAAACCACGTCGCACAGGGTGAAACCGTCGTGGGCGGTGATCAGATTGATGCTGGCCGAAGGCAGTCTCCCTTCCTGTTGGAACACGTCGCTTGAGGCGGCAAACCGTTTTACAAACTCGGCGTTCGGGATATCGCCATACAGCCAGTAACGGCGGACAACATCGCGGAAATGGTCATTCCATTCGGCAAACGGCGGCGGGAAATTTCCCACCTGATACCCCCCGGGCCCAATGTCCCAGGGCTCGGCAATTAACTTGCACTTCGATAACAACGGATCGGCCTTGATGGTCTGAAACATTTCGGCATCGCGCTGGTATTCAGGTGTGCGCCCTAAGACAGTGGCGAGATCGAAGCGGAAGCCGTCAACGTGGCACTCTTCAACCCAATAGCGCAGGCAGTCCAGCGTCCAGGTCATCACTTTGGGGTGGCTGATGTTCAGCGTATTGCCGCAGCCGGTCCAGTTCTGGTAGCCGCCCTGATCGTCCAGCCAGTAATAGCTTTTGTTATCCACACCGCGTTTTGACAGCGTAGGCCCGGTCTCTTCCAGTTCGGCAGTGTGGTTGAACACCACGTCCAGAATCACTTCGATCCCTGCGGCATGCAGCGCTTTCACCGCCTGCTGGAACTCGTTACGGGGATGAACATCGTCAACACCTGAGGCATAACGGGCATCGAGTGCATAAGGTGCCAGCGGGTTGTAGCCCCAATAGTTGGTCAGCCCAAGTCGCAGCAAACGCGGTTCATGAGCAAAATAGGCGACCGGTAACAGCTCCAGGCTGGTGATACCTAACCGTTTGAAATAGCTGATCATCACCGGATGTCCCAGCGCCGCATAGGTGCCCTGAATCTCCGCTGGGATCTCTGGATGGCGCTTAGTCAGCCCGCGAACATGCGCTTCATAGAGCACGGTCGATCCCCACGGCACGCGTGGCGGCTGGTCATCCTCCCAGTCGAAATCATTGGCCAGCACCACACTTTTGGGGGCCACTGACGCGCTGTCTTCGCAATTCATCTCCGTTTCACCGCACTGGAAACGAGGATCGTCCGTCACTTCGCCTTCCACTTCCCTGGCACAGGGATCAACCAGTAATTTGTTGGGATTGAAACGGTGCCCGACTTCTGGCTGCCACGGGCCATAAACCCGGTAGCCATAACGCTGGCCGGGTTTTATTGCCGGCAGATAGCCATGCCAGATATCTCCGGTACGCGCGGGTAAATTCAGTCTGGTTTCCTGACCTTGCTCATCGAACAGGCACAGCTCAACGCGCTCTGCATGCTGCGAGAACAGCGTGAAGTTCACGCCTTTGCCGTCATAATCAGCGCCGGAAGGCGTGGCTTTGCCAGGAAGGACTGGACTCATCCCGCCTCCCTTGCCAGCCAGACGGTCGACAGCGGCGGCAACGTCATACTGACGGAGTGTTCACGGTTATGGCTGGGCTGCGGATCGCTGTGGATCACGCCCTGATTGCCGGCGTTGCTGCCGTGATAATGGTCAGAGTCGGTATTCAGGACTTCCCGCCAGCTGCCAGCACCGGTTACGCCAAAGCGATAACTCTCGCGAGTCACTGGCGTGAAGTTGCTGGCGACCATCAGCTCATTACCGTCCCGATCGCGGCGGACGAAGACAAATACTGAGTTTTCGAAGTCATCCACTACCAACCATTCAAAGCCCATCGGGTCAAAGTCAAGCTGATACAGCGCAGGATGCGCACGGTAAGTCTGGTTCAGATCGCGCACCAGACGCTGCACGCCGTTGTGCCAGTTGTCGTGCCCGTCCAGCAGATGCCAGTCCAGACTGACATCATGATTCCACTCTTTGCCCTGGGCGAATTCGTTGCCCATAAACAGCAGTTTTTTGCCGGGGAAGCCGAACATCCAACCGTAATAGGCGCGCAGATTGGCAAACTTCTGCCACGCATCGCCAGGCATCCGGTCCAGAATCGATTTCTTGCCGTGCACCACTTCATCGTGCGACAGCGGCAGCACAAAGTTCTCGGTGGAGTTGTAGAGCATGCCGAAGGTCAGCTTATCGTGGTGATGCTTACGGTAAACCGGGTCCATCTTCATGTAATCCAGCGTGTCGTGCATCCAGCCCAGATTCCACTTGTACCAGAAGCCGAGGCCCCCCATTTCAGGCGGGCGTGAGACGCCAGGGAAATCGGTAGACTCTTCGGCCACGGTAACGGAGCCAGGCGCGGCCTGTCCAAGTGTGCGGTTGGTGTAGCGCAGGAAGGCGATCGCTTCTAAATTCTCCCGGCCGCCTAAATGGTTTGGTACCCACTCACCTTCGGCACGGCTGTAGTCGCGGTAGATCATCGACGCCACCGCATCCACGCGCAGTCCGTCAATCCCAAAGCGTTCAATCCAGTACAGTGCGTTGCCTGCCAGATAGTTGCTGACTTCACGGCGGCCGAAGTTATAAATCAGGGTATTCCAGTCCTGATGATAGCCTTCACGCGGGTCCCCGTGTTCGTACAACTCAGTCCCATCAAACTTCGCCAACGCAAAATCATCGGAAGGGAAATGTCCTGGCACCCAGTCGAGCAGCACGTTCAGCCCCGCTTCATGCGCCGCGGCGACAAAGTTGCGGAACTCATCACGGGTGCCGAAACGTCGGGTTGGCGCATACATGCCGGTCGGTTGATAACCCCAACTGCCATCGAATGGATGCTCATTGATCGGCATCAGCTCAAGGTGGGTGAAGCCCATCTCTTTGGCATACGGCACCAGCTGTTCGGCCAGTTCTTTGTAGCTCAGCCAGAAATTGTTGTCGGTGTGACGGCGCCATGACCCTAAATGCACCTCATAAATCGAGATCGGTTGGTCAAAGTCATTGGCTCGCCTGCGGGCTTCAGGCATCTCAATTTTCGGTGGAATGCCACAAATCATCGAGGCGCTGTCCGGCCGCATCTGCGCTTCAAAAGCGTAAGGATCGGCTTTCAGCCGCAGCTGACCGTGCAGATCGATAATCTCGAATTTATACAGCTGCCCGTGAATAGCGCCGGGTACGAACAGCTCCCAGACGCCAATCTCCTGACGAAAACGCATCGGATGACGGCGGCCGTCCCAGAAGTTGAAATCACCCACTACCGCGACTCGCTGGGCGTTAGGCGCCCAAACCGAGAAGCGCGTGCCGATCACGCCATCAATCACATCTGCATGAGCGCCCATCGTTTCGTAAGGGCGAAGGTGAGTCCCTTCGGCCAACAGCCAGCTGTCCATTTCAGCCAGCAAAGGACCAAAGCGGTAGGCATCATCTATCAGGTTTTGCTGGCCATGCCAGGTGACGGCCAGCTGATAGCGGAAAGGATTTCTGCGTCGTGGTACCACGCCGTGGAAGAAACCACGGGAGTCCAGGCACTCAAGCTGAGCGCATTTGCGCCCGGTATTGGTTTCAATCACCCAGACTTCGGTCGCATCTGGCAGCATTGCCCGCACTTCCAGGCCGCTGTCGGTCTGATGCATTCCAAGGAACGAAAAGGGGTCTGCATAGTGGCCAGTTAATAATTCATTAATAAGCCGACGATCCGTAAGCTCGGACATGACTTTCTTCCCTTGATGATTGGCAGGCGATCTCTGATTACCTGAAAACGGCAACGAAGGCTCTGCTCTTTATTGAACCAAAAGCACGCTGACAGGAAAGGTGGCCATCCAGTGCGAAAACCGCCGCAGCGCGCGAGAACTTCATCAGATAAGGTAAAGCGTTTCGGACCGTGTCCTGCTAGCAGTTCCGGCCCGTTATGTTTCAGTGATATTTTTAAGCATAGCCAGGGCGCGGCTAAAGCCCGCACCGAAAAGAGAAAAATATGCCTTTTAGATCAAACTTTCGGAGATTGGTGACGGACAAGTCGCAAAACGAGGGAGGGAAAGCGCAGCGGGAAGAGGGTTGCTAAAAAAACACCCCGCAGCCAGAGGCGAACGGGGTGTGTTGAGCAGCGTTGAAAGCTTAGCCAACCAGCAGACGAAGCATGCGGCGCAGAGGCTCAGCGGCGCCCCACAGCAGCTGATCGCCAACGGTGAAGGCAGAGAGATATTCCGGCCCCATGTTCAGCTTACGCAGACGGCCTACAGGCGTTTTCAACGTGCCGGTAACTGCTGCAGGCGTCAATTCACGCATGGTCAGCTCCCGATCGTTTGGTACTACGTGTACCCAGTCATTATGGGAAGCCAGCAGTTGCTCCACTTCTTTCAGCGGCACGTCTTTTTTCAGCTTCAGCGTGAAGGCCTGGCTGTGACAGCGCAGCGCACCCACACGGACACACAGCCCATCTACCGGAATGACGCTGGATGGCTGCAGAATTTTGTTGGTTTCAGCCTGGCCTTTCCACTCTTCGCGGCTCTGACCATTCTCAAGCTGTTTGTCGATCCAGGGGATCAGGCTACCAGCCAAAGGCACGCCGAAGTTGTCGGTCGGAAGAACGCCGCTGCGGCCCATCTCCGTCACTTTACGTTCGATGTCCAGAATGGCAGAAGCCGGGTTTTGCAGCTCTTTTGCTACGTGGTCATGCAGCATGCCCATCTGAGTCAGCAGTTCACGCATGTGACGTGCGCCGCCGCCGGAAGCCGCCTGATAAGTCGCAACAGAAGCCCACTCAACCAGATTATTGGCGAACAGGCCGCCAAGTGACATCAGCATCAGGCTCACAGTACAGTTACCGCCAGCGAAGGTTTTGATGCCTTTGTCCAGTCCCTGGTGGATCACGTTGTGGTTGACCGGATCGAGGATAATCAGCGCATCGTCATTCATGCGCAGCGTGGAAGCAGCATCAATCCAGTAACCCTGCCAGCCGGCAGCACGCAGTTTTGGATAGATTTCAGTAGTATAATCGCCGCCCTGACAGGTAATAATAATATCCAGCGCTTTCAGCGCCTCGATATTGAAGGCATCCTGCAAGGTTCCGGCAGACTGCCCGCCAAACTCCGGGGCCGCCTGGCCATGCTGAGAAGTAGAGAAGAAGACCGGGCGAATCACATCGAAGTCACGCTCTTCTACCATGCGCTGCATGAGAACGGATCCGACCATGCCACGCCAACCGATAAGTCCTACTGATTTCATGTTGCACCTGCTGCAGACCACTGGCTTGCCCGGCCAGTAAATGGCTGGCGAAAAGAGTAAGGCCTGACCTGTTAAAGTTATAAGAAAGAAGTATGGTTAACACCTTACAAAATGCTGCAAAAGTGGCAAGTGAATTAAATCGATTATCGGCAAATTTTTAGCAATATCGCTAATATACCGGTCATTATTCAGTAAACAGGAAGGCGGCTAAAGCCCGATCTGTAGCCTGAAAAATGCGGGTTAATTTGCCGTTGACGGCATCAAACAGAGACAGAAACGATGACTGAAATGATCTCAGCAACGATATTATTGTTGCTAATTATGGACCCGCTGGGCAATTTGCCGATTTTTATGTCGGTTTTAAAGCATCTGGAGCCTAAACGTCGACGGGTGGTCTTGATCCGCGAAATGCTGATCGCGCTGGTGATCATGTTGCTGTTTCTGTTTGCCGGCGAGAAAATCCTCGCCTTCCTGAACCTGCGTACTGAAACCGTGTCAATTTCCGGTGGCATCATTCTTTTCCTCATCGCCATTAAAATGATCTTCCCTTCCAGCGAAAGTAGCAGCAGCGGATTACCTGCCGGAGAAGAGCCTTTCCTGGTTCCGCTGGCAATTCCTTTGGTGGCCGGCCCCTCTTTGCTGGCTACCTTGATGCTTTTATCGCATCAGTATCCCGATCAGATGACGCATTTGGTCGGCGCGTTGATGATTGCCTGGGGCGCAACGGTGATTATCCTGCTGATGTCGGGCGTATTTTTACGGCTGCTGGGGGAGAAAGGCGTCAATGCGCTGGAAAGGCTGATGGGTTTGATTCTGATTATGCTGGCAACCCAGATGTTCCTGGATGGCATACGGGCTTATCTGAAGATTTAACAAAAAAAGGGCGCTCAGTGAGCGCCCTTCTCCTTTTCAAGTGCCGATCAGGACAGCAGCTCAAAAGCAATCATCCCGACGATAGCGCCGACCGTGCCCAGAATGGTTTCCATCATCGTCCAGGTTTTCAGCGTCTGTGCTTCCGTTGCGCCGGTAAAGCGGCCAAACAGCCAGAAACCCGCATCGTTGACGTGGCTGAAGATAATCGAGCCACCAGCGATACAGATCGACAGCGCAGCCATCTGCGCGCCTGAGTAATGCAGCGGCTCAATCACCGGCATAATCAGGCCTACCGTGGTCAGACAGGCAACCGTTGCCGACCCCTGAATGATGCGCACCGCACCAGCCAGAATAAAGCACGCCAGCGCAACCGGCAGACCAGCACCGGTCAGTGCATTGCCCAATGCCGGGCCGACACCCGAATCCACCAGCACCTGCTTAAATACGCCACCAGCACCAATCACCAGCAGGATAATCCCGGCAGGCTGCAGCGCACTGCCGCAAATCTGCATCACACGTTCTTTATCCATGCCCTGACGGTAAGCCAGGCCATAAATCGCCACCAGGCAGGCCAGCAGAATAGCGATAAACGGGTGACCAATGAATTCCAGCCACTCATATAAACTTGTGCCAGGTTCGGTAAAACGTGCACCAATGGTTTTCAAACCAACCAGCACCAGCGGGAACAGGATCAACGACAGGCTGAAGCCAAAGGAAGGCAGCTTGCTCTCGTCAAAATCCGGATGAGTGGTTTCCGTTGGCAGCGTGAACGTCACATGACGGCTGATAAAGTTGCCGAACAGCGGACCAGCAATCAGCATACTTGGGATCGCGGCGCAAACGCCCAGCAGGATCATCCAGCCAAAATCGACGTGCATCTGCGATGCCAGCAGCATCGGCGCAGGCCCAGGGATCAGGAAGGCGGCTGAAGCAGCCACACCGGCAAACAGAGGAATAACCAGCTTCACCAGGTTGTCGTTAGTCCGACGGGCCACGGCGAAGGCAATGCTGATCAGCAGCACAATAGCCACTTCAAAGAACAACGGCAGCGCACAAATTAACCCGGCTACGCCCATCGCATAATGCGCACGACTCTGACCAAAGGTCTTCAGCATCTTGATAGCGATCTGATCAACCGCGCCCGTCTCATGCAGAATTTTGCCGAACATCGCCCCCAGCGCGACCACAATAGCGAGGAAGCCCAGCGTGCCGCCCATGCCTTTTTGCATGGTGTCAGCGATTTTATCGAGCGGCATGCCGGAGAAAATTCCGGCCCCAACAGAAACTAACATCAGAGCGACAAAGGCGTGCATACGCGCTTTCATCACCAGGAACAGCAGCAGTAAAACAGAACCTGCTGCGGTTAAAACCAGTGTTGCAGTAGCCATTACATCCAACTTATTTTTTAATCGCGCCTTCGATAGTGGTAACGGTCTCGGCCACTACCTCATCCAGCGTCTGATTGATTTCTACGACCAGTACATCGCTCTCATTGCTGCCTGGCTCTTCCAGCGTGTCAAACTGGGTGACCAGCATCTGCGGTTTGAAGAAGTGCCCTTTACGCGCACGCAGGCGGGATTCGATGGTGTCGAAATCACCCTGCAGATAGACGAACGACAGGTTGTCGTTGCCTTTGCGCAGAATATCGCGGTAACTCTTTTTCAGCGCAGAGCAGACAATCAACGAGATTTCGTTGGTGCGTTGCATGGCGAAAGCCGCATCGTTAATCGCTTCCAGCCAGGGTTTACGGTCATCGTCATTGAGCGGATGCCCTTCAGACATTTTCTCGATATTGGCGCGAGGATGAAGAAAATCCCCGTCAAGAAACGCCGCTTTCAACTGGTGTGCAACGGCGTTGGCAACAGCTGATTTGCCGCTTCCGGATACGCCCATCAGCACGAAAACGTGGTTGGACGAAGGGGTGGTTTTCATTATTTATGCTCCGGCAGAGAAGTCTATGGAGATGGCCGTTCGGGATCAGCCCAATTTGTTATCGGTAACATTGTCTGGACGGCCGTCCGCTAAGGCAACAGCTGGGGAGGAAAAAGCTGGTAAATGTGAAGTAGCTCAAAAAAATGACAGTTTCAGAGTGATGGCGGCACAAAGGGGCAACTTTCAGCCGGAGCATGCGGGCTGCATCACATTTTGCCCACAGGCTCCGGATAAATCCGCCCTGCCGTCAGATGCTGCCACCTTCCGAAATGGTAAAGCCGACATTCACCTGTTTGGTCTCGCTGGTCTCACCACGGATGCTGGACAGCAGCAAAGCGGCAGATTCACGGCCCATTTTTTCACGCGGTGTCACCACCGTTGCCAGTTCAGGTGTTACCACCTGAGTAATATCATGGCCGTGAAAACCGGCGATCGCCATGTCTCGAGGAACCCGCAATCCCTGGCGCTGGCATTCGAACATCGCCCCTACCGCCAGGTCATCGTTGGTACAAAACAGGCTGTCGGTGTCGGGATAGCGGCATTGCGCTTCCTTCAACAAGGTGGCGCCCATCGAGAAAGAGGACGCTTCTTCCATCATAATGCTGCGCGGTTCCAGACCGGCCTCCAGCATCGCCTTTTCATAGCCCTGCTGTTTCAGCAAAGTACGTTCATCCAGCCGTGCGCCAAGGTACACCGTGCGGCGATAGCCTTTCTGCAGAATGGCGTGCGTCATTTGTCGCGCCGCTTCCACATTGTCGAAGCCAACGGCCATATCCAGGCAAGGTGAAACCGAATCCATCATTTCCAGCACCGGGATCCCGGCGGTTTCAAGCATCCGCAGGCTGGCTGCGGTGTGGGTTCGCTCGGTGAGGATCAGGCCATCAATGTTCCAGGCCAGCAAAGAGCGGATTTGCAGCTCTTCTTTTTCCGCGCTGTAACCAAAGTGGCCCAGCATGGTCTGGTATCCAGCGGCATCCGTCACGGCTTCGATACCGCGCAGCACATCGGCGAAGACCTGGTTAGTCAGCGAGGGAAGCAGCACGCCAATCGCGCGGCTGGTGGAATTAGACAAAATATCGGGGGCTTTATTGGGGATGTAACCCAGCTCATCCAGCGCTTCGGCAATCCGGCTCTGTAAGGCAACAGAGACCTGATCAGGGTTACGCAGATAACGGCTGACGGTCATTTTGGTGATGCCCACACGATCGGCAACATCCTGTAATACCGGTCTTTTCTTCTTCATTGTTGTAAAGGGTCTGGGGAGAGATGAGCAGAGTGTAACAAAAATGAAAGGGAAACGGTGAAGGGTGCGGTAAACCGCACCCAAAGTGTGACGAACTTAAACTGCAGGCAGATCGAACAGCAGGATTTCGGCATCGCTTCCGGCTTCAATCGCCAGAGCCGCTTCGTCCCAGACAGCGAAGGCATCGCTGGTTGAAGCTTTTTCACCGTTCACGGAGACATCACCTTTCACCACCTGGATCCAGACACGGCGGCCCGCTTCAATGTCGACCGTGCCTTGTTCGCCCTGTTTCAGCGCCCAACGCGACAGCGTCATATCCTGGAACACCTTCAAAGAACCGTCACGGGCGTCAGGAGAAAGCACCAACTGGCGGCCCTGCACGTCATCGAAACGGCGCTGAGCATAGCGAGGTTCGATGCCGGTTTTTTCCGGGATAATCCAGATCTGATACAGATGCAGCGGCTCGTCTTTGCTGGCGTTGTACTCAGAGTGACGCACACCGGTGCCGGCGCTCATAATCTGGAATTCGCCCGCCGGGATCTGCTCTTTGTTGCCCATGCTGTCTTCATGCTCAACCGTACCGGAAAGCACATAAGTCAGGATCTCCATATCTTTATGGGGATGAGTGCCGAAACCTTGTCCGCCGTCGATCACATCTTCGTTAATCACCCGCAGCGCCGAGAAGCCCATGAAATTGGCATCGTGATAGCTGGCAAAAGAAAATGTGTGGTAGCTGTCCAGCCAGCCGTGATTAGCGTGACCGCGATCTTGTGCTTTGCGTAAGTAAATCATGTTCAATCCTCCTCAACGTTTTCAAACAGTCTGGACCTGTTCCGGAAGGGATGATAGTGGATAAAATTGTCTCCTCTGTTCAAATTATTCGATGGAATATGGCAGGATCAAACAGACAATTTGGCAGCGAGAGTTTAAGGGGGGCAATGAGCAGGCAAAAAAAAAGCCAGCACCCGAGCTGGCTAAATAATACTTGGAAGCAATGTGAGCAATGTCGTGCTTTCCCGTTGGTCCGTGAAGCCCATGCCGGGAACGCATGACAATAATAATCATTATCATTCGCACTTGTAAAGACTTTTTTTGCTTGATTTATCGGCTAAAGGCCATGATCTTAAAGAGGAATAGGACAAAACAAGGAGCAAGGAAATGAGTGAGATCGTTGTACGTCATGCCGAACCGACTGATGCTGAGGCGCTTTTTCGCATTCTGAGCCAGCCAGAAACTTACCGCGATACGCTCCAGCTTCCGCATCCTTCGCAGCAAATGTGGCAGGATCGCCTGACCTCACCGAAACAAGGCCAGCAGCGATTTGTCGCCTGCATTGAGGGTGAAGTGGTGGGCGATCTGACGCTTGAAGTGAGTGACCGATTACGCCGCCGTCACTCAGCTTCGTTCGGAATTTGCGTTGATCTCCATCACCGTGGCAAAGGCGTGGCTTCAGCCCTGATGAAAGAGATGATCACCCTCTGCGATAACTGGCTGAGTATCGAACGTATTGAACTGACCGTTTTCTCTGACAATGCCACGGCAATCGCGCTTTATCAGCGATTCGGCTTTGTGACCGAAGGCGTTGCACGCCGCTTCGCGGTTCGTGACGGTCAGCAGGTTGATGCGCTGTATATGGCACGCCTGAAGGATGAGCAGCTGCCTGTCTAATCAAACATTGAACGGCGTGGCCACGATCACGCGTGAAAACGCCGTTTGCTGTTCCTCCTCCTCCGGCAGGAAGCCATGAAAACGCAGGATAGCGCTGAAAGCCGATCGGGCATCCTCACGCAGATCGTGGTCAATCACCGCATCCAACTCTTCCGCCGCCAGTAATCGCCTGTTCTCTTCATCCAGGTCGTGACCGATAAAGACTTTTACCTCGCGGTTCATTTCAGTAAAGGCCCTCAGAATGGCGCTGTTGCCGCCACCAACACTGTAAACAGACTCGATAGTGCGGTCTTGTTCCAGCGCTAAGCACATCTGCCTGAAAGTCAGTTGATCGATGCCATAACCTTCGCTGACCGCCACCGTATTCAGCCAGGGCGCCCGCTGATTTAGCGCGGCAATAAAGCCTTCCATTCGCTGCTCTTCGCCGCGAAATCCAGCGCTGCTGAGGACTACAGCTACCGTTTGTGCCACCGCCGGAAGCCAGCGAGACATCAGCCACGCTGCCGTTCGCCCTGCCCCTTCGTTATCCATGCCGACATAACGGATCCGCTCGCTTTGCGGCAGGTCGGTGACCATCGTCACAACCGGGACTCGCAGTGCTGCCAGTTCGGCAATACAGCTTTCCAGCAAGGGATGATCGCTTGCCTTGAGTAGCACCCCATAACTGTCATTACCACAGCGGCGCAGCTCCCGTTGCAGCTCTTCTGGCGAAGTCTCCTCAAAAATATGGCAACGCAAAGTCAGGCGGAAAGGCGCAAAGCTTTTTATCTGGCTGAGGAGCGCCGCAAGGGTCAGCGAACTGAAGCGTTCAGGCGCGTGCATCACTAAATCAATCGGCAATGTGCGGCCGCTGGCAAGACTTGCGCGCTGCTGCAACTCCAGATCGCGGATAGCCTGCGCAATCCGCCGTGCCGTTCGGGGATGCACGCTGCCACGCTGGTGCAGCGCCCTGTCGACCGTGGCTTTACTGACGCCAGATTGGGCCGCGATTTGCTTGAGTGAAAATGGGTTGGCCATAAAATGAGGTCTTTTTGAGGTTATGCCGACGTATTGTTAATCAAATGTAATTGCTAAGGTCAGGGTGAGCAAGTGGACAGACCTTACCTCCCCCCTAAAAAAAGAAAGGACAAAGAATGAGCCTGACTGAAAGCAATATGTTCAACAACAAAGTGTTCGTCGTCACGGGTGGAACCCAGGGACTTGGCGCTGCCGTGGCCCATCTGCTGGCAAAGCGTGGCGCACGTGGCATCGTGATCTGTGGGCGCAACGCCGAAGCCGGACGAGAACAGGTCGAAAGTCTCAGTCATTCAGGCTGTGAGGCGATCTTTGTTGAAGCAGACATCAGTTCACCTGAAGCCTGTGCCAAAGTCATCGCGGCCGCAGAGTCCTGTTTTGGCACGCTGCACGGGCTGGTGAACTGCGCTGGCATGTCCGATCGCGGCACTATCCTCAGCACGTCGCCTGAGCTGTTCGATGCCATTATGGCGGTCAACGTCCGCGCCCCCTTCTTCCTGATGCAGGCAGCGATCAAGCTGATGATTTCCAAAGGCGTTGAGGGCAGCATCGTCAATATCATCACCATGACTTCACACGGTGGCCAAAGCTTCCTGACAGCGTATGCCGCGTCGAAAGGGGCGCTGGTGACCTTAACCAAAAACGTCGCCTTCAGTGCAATGCGCAACCGCATCCGGGTGAATGGCCTCAACATTGGCTGGATGGATACCCCGCATGAAGATGATATTCAGCGGCAATACCATCAGGCGGAAGACGGCTGGCTGGAAAAAGCGGAGCAGCAACAGCCGTTTGGCCGCTTGTTAAAACCGGCGGAAGTTGCCCGAGGCGTTGCTTTTCTGCTCTCAGAAGAGTCAGGAATGATGACTGGATCGGTGATCGACTTCGATCAGTCGGTGGTTGGCTGTGGTGATAACGGTGGCTTCCAGCCGCCACAAGCTCTGACTCTGTGAGGCGCCAAATGACTAACATCTACAGTAATGATAGCCAGATTTCGCTGGATGATTTCGCCACGATCTGTGCGCAAACCTTGCCGAAGACCGACTTCCCGCTGGCACATTCAGCCGAAAAAAATGTCCTCATCTATCATTGTGATGACCTGATAGCCGCTGCAGAAGCAGACCGTCAGACTGTATTGAGTGAGCTACACCGCGCCCTGTCCAGCGGGCCTGGCGTCTTTGTGGTGCAGGGCCTGTATCAGGACCTTTCTGCCGTAGATCGCAGCAGCAGCGTCTTCGAAGCGATCCTCGCCAGCGAAGCGGCTAACGGCGGCGGCGGCGATCACTTCGCCAAAGCAGGCAGTAATGGCCGCATCTGGAATGCCCTGCAAAAGGTGGCTGAGCGCGATGCTGATGCGTTTATCGATTATTACAGCAACCCGTTACTGGCGCTGATTTGCGAAGCCTGGGTTGGGCCTGGCTATGAAATGACTGCGCAGGTAAATCAGGTGCGTCCGGGCGGTAAAGCGCAGCAACCGCACCGCGATTACCATCTTGGCTTTCAGGTTAATGACGTTGTCGCGCGCTTCCCGCTGCCGTTACACATCCTGTCGCAATATCTGACGCTTCAGGGCGCGGTTGCCCACAGTGAGATGCCCATCGAGTCTGGTCCAACGCAACTTCTGCCGTGGTCACAGCAGTATGCGGAAGGCTATCTTGCGTGGCGCGACCCGCGCTTTATCGAGTTCTTCGAGCAGCATGCCGTTCAGCTGCCGCTGAAAAAAGGCGATGGGTTGTTCTTCAATCCGGCTCTGTTCCATGCTGCGGGAACGAACGTGACTCAGGATCATATTCGCACCGCCAATTTGTTACAGGTGTCGTCGGCCTTCGGCAAAACGATGGAAAAAGTGAATCATGTCAAGGTACTGGAAGCGATCTATCCCACGTTACTGACGAAAAAGTTGAGCGAAGCACAGCGGCAAGCCGTGGTAGCCGCAAGTGGTGAAGGCTATTCCTTCCCGACCAATCTGGATACCGATCCGCCGTTAGGTGGCCTGGTGCCGAAAACGCAGCAGCAGCTGATACTGGAAGCTTTGCAGCAGGGTTGTCTGGCGGAAGAGTTCAACACTCGGCTTGCGGAACATGAGAAGAAAAGAGAGGCTTAACCCGATCAGGTTCGATAAACGATCGGGAAAAACAAACGGCTCCAGCGGGACAATCTTGCTGAAGCCGTTAATTATTCTACCGGCAGACCAATCAGTATCCTGCCGTTAAATCATCAATCGTACGGGGATCGGACGCGCCATACAGCATCCCGTCTGGCCCAATCATAATGCTCTGCGTGCTGCCCATCGCTGGCATCACCTTCACATGCTGACCTTTGGCTTCCAGCAGTTTCAGGCTGTCCGGGCTGAAGCCCTTCTCAACCCGCAGTTGATCCGGCAACCATTGATGATGGAAACGTGGCGCGTTGGTCGCTTCAGCGATATTCATCCCATAATCGATACTGTTCACCACCATTTGTAGCACGGTGGTGATAATGCGGCTGCCGCCTGGGCTCCCGGTTACCAGCCAGGTTTTACCGTTTTTCGCCACGATAGTCGGCGACATTGAGGAAAGTGGTCGCTTATAAGGCCCTACAGCATTGGCTTCGCCGCCGACCAAACCATAGACATTCGGCGTACCCGGCTTGGCCGAGAAGTCATCCATCTCATTGTTCATTAAGATGCCGCTGTTCCCCGCCACGATGCCGCTGCCAAAATAGGTATTCAGCGTATAGGTCACCGCTACCGCATTACCCTGCTTATCTACCACCGAGAAATGGGTGGTCTGGTTGCTTTCATACGGTGCAAGCTTGCCAGGTTTGATCTCCGAGGAAGGTCGCGCTTTATTGATATCAATCTGCTGCGCCAGCGATTTTGCATAGGCTTTACTGGTCAGCGCCTGCCATGGCACCTTCACAAAGTCCGGGTCGCCGAGATATTCGGAGCGATCGGCATAGGCATATTTTTCCGCTTCAGCCATCACCTGCATCGCATCCGCGCTGCCGAAGCCCATTTTCGCCAGGTCGAAGTTTTCGAGGATATTCAGGATCTGCACGATATGGATGCCACCAGATGACGGTGGCGGCATGGAGAACACTTCATAGCCGCGATAGGTGCCGCTGATCGGCTTACGCTCTATCGCCTTATATTTCGCTAAGTCCTGTTTGTTAATCAGACCGCCGTTAGCCGCCATCTCCTGGTCAATCTGCGTGGCGATAGCGCCTTTATAGAACGCATCCGCCCCCTGCGTGGCAATCAACTCCAGGCTGTGGGCCAGATTGCGTTGCACCAGTTTCTCGCCCCGGCTGTAAGGCTGGCCATCCGGCTTGTAGAAAATCGCTTTGCTGTTGGGATGGGTGATCAGCACTTCTTTGCCATAAACCTTCAGATCATCAGCGAGCGCTTCATTCACCACGATCCCTTTGCTGGCCAGTTTAATAGCCGGTTGGATCAACTGACTGAGCGGCAGGGTGCCGTACTCTTTGTGCGCCAGCGCAAAACCAGCCACCGTGCCTGGTACGCCGGAAGCCAGATGAGAGGTAAGGGATTTTTTACTGTCCGCATTGCCCTGCGCGTCCAGGAACATGTCACGGCTGGCTCTGGTCGGCGCCATTTCACGGAAGTCGATGGAAGTGGTGCGGCCTGAAGCGGTACGCAGCATCATAAAACCGCCACCGCCCAGATTTCCCGCCTGAGGGTGTGTAACCGCCAGTGCATATCCCACCGCAATCGCCGCATCAACCGCGTTGCCGCCCTGCTTAAGGATATCCACCCCAACCTGAGTTGCTGTCGCATCGACAGACGACACCATCCCATGTTGCTCTTTAACCGGGTGGAACGTATCGGCATCCACACCGTAAGAAACCGCTGGTGCTGTGGGCGCGGCATTCGCTCCCTGCCACAGCAACAGCCCGATCATTAGCGGTCCCGCAAGCCGCGTCAACTTACCCTGTCCTGTCATCTTCACCTCTTGTTAGTCTTATTTACGTTTGTTTACCGCTGTTAAGTGTGTACGAAATAAGAGAAAAGGCGAGGCGGGACGGAAATTCAGTCCACTCCTGGAGGCAGTTTGGTGGCCCTGGCATACACTTGAGTAATCAAATAAGGAGGCATTTATGAAATGGTTAGTTATTTTAGTTGCCGCATTGGCACCGTTAAGCGGTATGGCAAATATGTTGAACAACAACAATCAGCCAAATCAGCCGGGCTACAATCCCAGCACTCAACGGATGCAAAATCAGATGCAGACGCAGCAGTCCCAGCAGAAACTGAAGTTGCAGCAGGATCAGCAGCGTCAGAGTCAGGACACACAGCGTAAGGTACAGGAGCAGCGGAACAGTGCTTCCCAGCGCGTGATTCAGTCACAGCCTGGAACCAACACCACGCCGCAGGTCCAGCAAAATACCAACTAGGTTTATGAAGCACGCGCCTACCTGACTGGCGTGCAACAAGACGGCAAGTGCATGAACCCCCAGCAGCTTACTCAAGTCAGTGACTGGGGTGAGTGGATTCAGCCAGCATTGTAGGCAGGTCAGGAAGGAGTGTGAAAATCTGGTCCCAGGGTGTCGATGGCGTCTGTGCAGATGGCATCGACACCCCACTTCAGCAGTTGAGTTGCCCTTTCCGCCTTGTTGACTGTGTACACCAGGATCCGTAACCCGGACTTTTTCAGCTCTGCAACCCGCCTTTCATTAAGCACTTTGTGATTAAAATGAATCGATACGCACTCCAGCGCCTCGGTCATTTCCTGCCAGTTGTCATGCCATTCATGCAACAGCAACCCTCGTGGGAGCTCAGGCGCCGCTTCTTTCGCCGCTTCCAGCGCAACGTAAGAAAACGAAGAGAGCAGCGGTGATGGCTGCATATGCCAGAGATCCCGCGCGGCCAGCGCCACCACCCGTCC
>NZ_JBAVTT010000014.1:0-5283 GCF_049696395.1 Erwinia sp. | reverse complement strand
TTGTAAACCGTCTTGCCTTGTTTGATGACCTGTCCCACCCCCACACCTAGCGGAACACCATAACTGTCATTCTGAAAGTTATAATTCCAGATCGGTGCTGCGCGAAGGTAAGTTCCGCCACCTAACTGGTAAAATGCGAATGGTTGAAATGCACCGACATTGACATCCGATCTGTCGCCGTCTCCCGCAAAACTATGCTGCCAGGATGCCAGATAGCCATACTGAAAAACAGGTGAGCTGGCGTTAAAAAGGACATTCACCAGCCCGCCAGACCATTTTTCGGATCCGAGTGAGTTTTCTGTCGCAGTCGGGGCGGTTAATTGAGGACCAAAGCCAAAACTGACCGCTGGATTACCTGTGTCTATTAGGTAGGCGGTGAAGAGGTTAATATCCCCAAGGCCCGTTTGATGCCCGCCATTGGGTGGCGATGGATAAGTATTAACGGGTAAGGATGCACGGAGAAGCCATTGACTTTCTCCTACGGAAAATGGCTGAGCGTAACGAAACCAGAACTGATTGGCATCCTTATCGGACTCACTCACGTCGCCAATATAATAGTTCTGCATGTTGAAGGCAGTCATATTGGCAAGTGGGTTATTTGCCTGGGCAGCAGAAGAGTTCTGTTCAGCAGAAGAGGCCTCACCCGCTGTAAACAGGCAAATACAAGTCAGTGCGGCGGGAATATATCGCATAATAACACTCCTGGATGTAATCGAATTTTAAGAGAGTGCCTTCTCTCTGGAAAAAACGTTCCGACATACGCCCTCTGAAGGTGGGCAAGAAAAACCCTGCGGCGGTCAGGCCGCAGGGCTCAGACATCAAGGCGTTACTATGTTGAACCAGAATTCGAATTTATCCATGTATCCGAGGAGTTCATTTAATTTTTCGGCATTACCCGTAATTTTCACGTCGCCTTTGCTTTTTGCGTCATCCAGCGACTCTTCCTTCAGGATAATTTTGTTAAGCGTGTCGCGTGAAAGTGTAATGGTGGCATCTGCATTTTCTGCTGAAGAGTTTGCAGTATGGTTGAGGACACCATTCTCAAGCTCAACCTTAAATTTACCGCCGTCATTTCCGAAGTCGAAGTTAAGCAGAGCATGGGCATTAGCCGCTTTCTCACCGTTAATGTGCACTGCCAGATAGTCAAAGAACATTTCCGGCGTCATTGCACGAACGGTATCAGGACTGGCTGTGTTTGGCGTAGGCAATTTCTGTACGCCGTTACGAAGCTCCTGCGCACCAGTAAGATAGAAGTTACGCCACGGGCCAGATTCAGCCTGGTAACCTAATTGCTCGAGGGCATCCGCTTCCAAGTCGCGAGCGGTTTTGTTCTCTGGATCAGCGAACACAACCTTACTCACAACCTGCGCGACCCAACGGTAATTACCCTGGGCATAGTCATCTTTTGCTTTCTTAAGGACGTTGTCCGCACCCCCCATATAATCCACGAACTTTTTAGCCGCTTCTTCCGGCGGCAGTTCATCCAGCGTTGCTGGGTTGCCGTCAAACCAGCCAAGGTATAACACGTAAGTTGCCTTCACATCATGACTGACCGAACCGTAATAGCCGCGATTTGCCCACGTAGTGGCGAGTTTAGGAGGTAACTGGAATTTGGCGGCTATTTCATCGCGAGTAAGACCTTCATTCGCCATACGCAGGGTCTGGTCGTTAATGTAACGATAAAGGTCACGCTGGCTTTTCAGCAGCTTATTAACGTTTTCGTTGCCCCAGGTAGGCCAGTGGTGTTGGGCCATAAGTATTTCGGCCTTATCACCCCAGCGGTTGATGGCATCATTGATGTATTTCGACCACGGGAGAGGTTCACGGATCTTTGCACCACGAAGAGAATAGGTGTTATGAAGTGTATGAGTAACGTCTTCTGCCGCCTCGATGAGTTTTTTCTCTTCGATATACCAGAGCATTTCAGCCGGCGCTTCAGATCCCGGCGCCATCATGAAGTCATAGGTCAGTCCATCGATAACTTCTTTCTGTCCGGTTTTGGTAATGTAATTTGTTGGTGCAATCAGGGTTACAGTACCGGCTGACGTTGTAGTGCCAAGCCCTGCACCAACCTGACCTTTTGCATCACCCTTCAGCAGGTTGCCATACATATAACTGGCGCGGCGACTCATGACGTTACCCGCCATAATGTTTTCTGAAACGGCAGAGTCCATAAACCCGGCAGGAGCATATATTTTCACTTTGCCAGCTTTAACGTCTGCTTCATCAATCACACCGCGGACGCCGCCGTAGTGGTCTACGTGGCTATGGGTATAGATCACGGCGACAACCGGCTTTTTGCCACGGTTTTTGTAATAGAGTTCCATACCGACTTTGGCTGTCTCTGCAGAGACCAGGGGGTCTACAACAGTCAGGCCAGTTTTACCTTCGATGATTGTCATGTTTGACAGGTCGAGGTTACGGATCTGGTAAACCCCATCAGTGACTTCAAAGAGGCCGCTGATATTTATCAGTTGCGACTGACGCCATAAGCTTGGGTTGACGGTGGCAGGAGCTTTCTCACCCTCTTTGATGAAATCGTACTGCTTAGGATTCCAGACGACATTTCCCTGCTCACCCTTGATAACATCCTGAGGGAGTGGGGCAATAAATCCTTTATGTGCGTCGGTGAAGTCGGTTTTATCGGAGAATGGAAGCTGATTAAGTAGAGCATCGTTAGCTTTTGTCGTCGCTTCGGTTGCATCTTTCGGGGTTGTTTCAGCAAATGCTGATACTGTGAAACCTGAAAGTAAACCTGCTATCGCCATAATTTTGGCTAAGGGTTTAAGTCTCATGTTTGAACCTCTTGGTCATTACTGGGTGAGTAACCGTCCATGTAAAACGCTGAAAGAAGCTAACTTTTTGAAAGCCAGAGTTTCACCGTGTAACAGTTCTTATAAAAGGTAGCGTCAGCTTTACTTTTTACCAGTTTGACTTAAGGTTTTTTTTGATTTCACAGTGATAAATTTCATAAGTAATTGATATATTTGAATGTATATTTATATGATGTTCAACCAGACAGGATTTTTATTTCAACCAGCAGAAATAAAGAAAGAATATTTTCACGCAACAGGCCCGTTTCAAAATTTCAGTGCCATCACAAACTTTACATTTTTATGGTTTGCCAATTCAGGCCCAATTTCTGCGCAAGCAAGGTCCAATTTTCGCTCAAAGCTGCCTGTCTACGTGGTCAAGCCCTACCAAAGCTCAGAGGTAGTAGAATCAAATCATTTCGATATCCAAATTGCCCCCTTATAAAGTCGAAACTTTAAAACAAGTTGCCCTCCCTCAACCTACACTCAAATGAAAAAAGCACAGGAGAAAACATGAAAAGTAACGAGCGATTTATCGTATTTGACGTAAATGAAACGCTGCTGGATATAGAGGTACTGAATCCATTTTTCCACAGGAATTTTGGTGATGAACGTATCATGCGCCAGTGGTTTTCTGAGTTGATCATCTATTCGCAGTCACTCACCCTCAGTGGCCGCTATACGCCCTTTGGTCAGCTCGCCATAGCCGTACTGCGGATGGTTGCCGACATCAGGTCTGTCACACTTGCAGCGACCACTGTTGAAGAATTCAGGAGGCTGATGGCAACACTTCCGCCACATCCCGATGTCATCCCCGCCCTGGAAATATTAAAAGAGGCAGGTTTTCACATGATCTCCCTCACCAATTCATCGGCACAAGAAGGCCGGAATGTGCTTGAGAAATCAGGCCTGACACATTATTTCGAACATCAGTTTTCCGTGGAGGAGAGCAAACGTTTCAAACCAGCCCCTGAAGTTTACCGCAACGTGTGCCATGCTCTCGGGGTTGACGCCAGCTCACTGCGCCTGGTGGCTGCTCACACGTGGGACATTATTGGTGCCATGGCATCCGGCTGGAAGGGGGCGCTCGTCACCCGGACAGGCAATGCGGCACTGGAGTTGGGTGAGCAGCCTGATATCACCGGAAAAAACCTTCTGACCGTTGCTGAACGCATCATTTGCACCGACGTGACCTGGTCAGCATCCCTAAAGACGGGAGACTGAATTGATTCGCCTGTAAACAAACTTGTTCAGAGCTGTGTTCGTGCCTGACCGGCAGTGTCGGGCCGGCCAGTCAAGCATTTATATTTATCCGGCATATGAGGGGATTAGCGCTACGCACCTTCATCTTTTTTCCCTGATACTATCTGTTCCAGACATTTTTTTTCCTCTTCCAGCTCAAGACTCATTCTGGCACGATCCAGAGCACGGCAGGAATGTAGGCGTGCGGGAACTGAGTAGGTAAAAGGGTTTATTTTTTCCAGGATCTTTAATGCCTTCTGCAAACGAATTTGCACCTCAATGATGGCTGCACCATCGCGTGCAACAGGATTAAATATGTCATCAAGCAGATCCCGGGTCTCGAGTGGTTTTATGAAAAGCTTAGGATAATTAACCGCAGCCGACTGCTGATACTGCGTATCCCAGATGGCAAGTAACCTCACGGCACGCCCAATGACATCAATGGCCGTACCCGGATCATTAACCGCCGGTGACAGCGCCCGCGATGCGATTTCAGACAGCACGCTCAGGCCGAAGCGTGGATCCTGATCGAAGGACCGCTCTGCGTCTACGGTGAAGCAGTTGATCAGATGGGACTCGTCATAAGTGTCAGGCATGGGAACCAGCCACAGTAGCGGTGTGGCTGGATCAACAAAGGCTCCGGGCTGACACGGGATATAAATATCGCAACCCATGGCGGAGGCGTACTCTGACAACGCTGGCATGTCGATGTGCTGGATATAGCCAATTTCATTATTGTGGACAGGACGGTGGTTGTCCGGAAGGGGGATGTTCCGGCCCCAGGGGGTACCACCAAGATAAGGGTTATTCTGTCGGTGTGTGAGTGCCGCGTGCGTTGCTAACTCCACCCGTTCAGTCGTTTCACCCATGCGCCCAAAATGTGCCAGATACTGTATCCAGCGCAAAAGCGTAAGAACAATCAACACAATCACCGCCAGAGTTACAATGAATAAGACAACACGGCCCTGTTCACCATATGCCCCCATCCCCAGGGCAACAATCCCCACGAGGCTGAACAGGAAAGAACCGATGAACGTGGCCAGCACGTTTTGTGTTGTGCTGTCTTCGACCAACAGTCGGGTAGCACGCGGGGTGACGCTTGCGCTTGCAGCGCTGTAGGCCGATACCATTATGTTCAGAGAAAAAGTCGTAACAGCCAGCATACTGGATGCAAGGATCCCCAGAATTTTATCAACCGCCCCTGCACCAATCATCCCGGATAATGAAG
>NZ_JBAVTT010000013.1:0-26042 GCF_049696395.1 Erwinia sp. | reverse complement strand
CTTTCCTCCTTCAGAGTCAACATCTTTTTGGGAAGTTTTTCTCTGGCGATTCAGCTTCCTGAACCTCTCAACCCGGCGGCCTGTAAGCCGTTGTGCCGTGTTGATGGAGTCGCATTATAGGGAGTTCCTGACGGAGGACAAGCGATTATTGCAGAAAAATGACTGACAGCGTCATTTTTCATCAAAGCGCCTTTTTTTCCTGCATTCTGCCTGATAATCCAGCAAATTCATGGGCAAAGCGACCCACCTGAGCCCAATCTGTGTACTCAACTTCTTTGCTGACATCGGTTTCACCGCCGGTCATGCGCATAATCAAACGGATCATGAAGCGATCAAAGAAGCCATAACGCGGATAACGCAGTGCGCCAGCAAATACCGCGCAGCAGTCTGGCTGCCATGGCGACTGCAACAGAAACTTGCGGGTATAGGCATTGGTCTGCGGCGTGCGCTTCTCTGCTTTACGCGCAGTCAGGTTCACGGAGAAGAAACCACTTGGTCTTTCCTTTATCTGAGCCAGGTTCTGCTTCACAAACTTCGTTACTGCCGGATGGAAGTGGCCGTAATGAATGGAGGCACCGATCAGCACACGGTCGTACTTAGACCAGTCAACAGAAGTGGCGTGCTGAATGTTCAACACCTCACACTCCTGCTGCTCTTTAAGTTGGTTAGCTATATAAGCCGCAATCTCACGGGTTTGCCCCTCGCGGCTGGAAAACAGGATCAACGCTTTCATATTCAATACTCGTTTCAGTTACTCGCGCCAGAAGGTTGGCGTAAACAGGACTAACAGCGTAAACACCTCGAGACGACCAAACAGCATCGTCAGGATTAGAATCCATTTCGCCGTATCATTCATCGTAGTGAAGTTGTCTGCCACTACTCCCAAACCAGGGCCAAGGTTATTCAGCGTAGCGGCCACGGCTGCAAAAGCAGAAAAATCATCCACGCCAGTGGCGATGATCGCCAGCATGCTCAACAGGAAGACCAGCGCATAGGCAGAGAAGAATCCCCACACGGCTTCGAGGATACGCTCAGGCAGAGCTCGCTGCCCCAGCTTTATGGTGTAAACCGCATTCGGGTGAACCAGACGCTTTAACTCACGGTTACCCTGTTTGAACAGCAGCAGGATACGAATAACCTTCAGTCCACCGCCGGTCGATCCAGCGCAGCCACCAATAAAAGCAGAGCACAATAATAAGACGGGAAGGAACAACGGCCAGCGCGCAATGCTGTCTGTCGTGAAGCCTGCGGTTGTAGCCATCGAGACAACCTGGAAGAATGCCTGATTCAGCGTCTGCATACCGCTGTGGTAGACATCGTGGAACCACAACACGATGGTACAGATCACCACCAGCGTAAGTTGCACACCAATAAACATGCGGAATTCTGGATCTCGCCAGTACACGCGAAGATTCCGCCCACTCAACATGGAGAAGTGCAGGCCGTAGTTACAGCCGGAGATCAGCAGGAAGATGGCGATGATGGTATTAATAGTAGGACTATTGAAATAGCCGATACTGGCATCGTGGGTGGAGAAGCCGCCGATAGCGATAGTAGAGAAGCTGTGGCCGATGGCATCAAACAACGGCATACCCGCCAGCCACAGTGCCAGCGCACAGATAATCGTTAGCAATACGTAGATCAGCCACAGCGTTTTCGCCGTCTCCGCAATACGTGGTCGCATCTTATTATCTTTCAGCGGGCCGGGCATTTCAGCGCGATAAAGCTGCATTCCCCCGACGCCCAGAATCGGCAGAATAGCCACGGCCAGCACAATGATCCCCATGCCGCCCAGCCATTGCAGCATTTGCCGGTAGAAGAGAATCGCTTTGGGCAGCGAATCCAGCCCCACTAACGTGGTAGCACCGGTTGTTGTCAGCCCCGAGAAGGATTCAAAGAAGGCATCGGTCACGGAAAGGTTGGGATGTTCAGCGAAGATAAAGGGCATGGCACCCACGCTTCCCAGCACTGTCCAGAACAGCACCACAATCAGGAAGCCCTCTTTCGGCTTCAGCTCTTTTTTCTGCTTGCGGTTGGGCCACCACAGCAGGGAGCCAATCAACAGTGCCATAAAGAAGGTCTGAGTAAAGGCTCGTCCGGCACCGTCACGGTAGATCAACGCTACCAGGCCCGGCACGATCATCGTCCCCGAGAACAAAATGACCAGCAACCCAACGATACGGGTAATGGCACGATAATGCATGTAGCCTTTCCTTTCCTGACGATGATGAGGTTAGTCGAGGGGTGTGAGCGTCAGCGCTCCTCGGCTAAAGTCTGTAAGATTTTGCGAGAACCCGGCCACCTGAGCATGGGGCAAGGCCAGCGTCAGTGAGACGCATGCCAAAAATTCCGTCTGCAGAAGCTGGCCATGAAAGCGGCCAGTCATTCGTTCTATCTCTGCCAGTTGAGCATAGTCGCAGGAGAGCGTGAAGGTCAGCATCGGGACTTTTTGCTGACGCGGCAACAGTTTCAACGCCTGCTGAACACCACCGCCATACGCTTTCACTAAGCCACCGGTTCCCAACTGGATGCCGCCGTAATACCGAACGACCACAGCGGTGACTTCTCCGATGTTGTTGCCCATCAGCTGGGCAAGCATAGGTTTCCCTGCCGTACCGGAAGGTTCGCCGTCATCAGAGAACCCAAGCTGTTGCGAATCAGAAGGCGCTCCAGCTACCCACGCCCAACAATGATGCCGGGCAGAAGGATGCTCGCTTTTCACCTGCTGAACAAAGGCCCGAGCCGCTTCCACGCCGTCAGTATGCGCTAACAGGGTAATAAAGCGGCTTTTTTTGATCTCCTCGCTGACACTGAACAGCTCTGCGGGGATGTCATAAGCGTCCATCAGTCCAGCTTCAGGTCACGCGTCATATTTTCCACGCCCTGCTCGCGGATAATCACATTATCCTCGATACGGATGCCGCCATAAGGCTTGAGCGCATCAATGCGATCCCAGTTGAAATACTGGCTGAACTTCCCTTCACGCCATGGCGCCAACAGGGAATCTATAAAATAGAGGCCAGGTTCAATGGTCACCACCATCCGCGGTTCGAGGATTCGGGTGCAGCGCAGATAAGGATACTGCGCAGGTGCGGCCAGATGGGTGCCCTCTTCATCCTGCATAAATCCAGCCACATCATGAACCTGAAGACCCAGCGGATGGCCAAGGCCATGCGGCATAAACGGTCCGGTCACATCCTCTGCCACCAGCGCTTCTTCACTCAGCCCTTTCACCAGCTGATGCTTGAGCAACAGTTTGGCGATGCGCTGATGCATTTGCTGATGGTATTCGGTGTAGCGTACGCCAGCTTTCAGGGTCGCGATCAGCGCCAGCTCTTCTTCATTCATATCGCGGATCAGCTGGGCATAATCATTGTCACTTTGCGCTGAATAGGTCCGGGTCAGATCGGCGGCATAACCGTTATATTCTGTTCCAGCATCAATCAGGAAGCTGCGCGACTGCTCCGGAGGCAGATGGTCGAGCTTGGTATAATGCAGCACCGCAGCATGTTCATTCAGCGCAATGATATTGCCGTAAGGCACATCAATATCGCGGTGACCTGTTGCACTGAGGTAAGCGCCATTGATATCAAACTCGCTCATGCCAGAGAGGAAAGCCTCTTTGGCCGCACGATGACCGATCACCGCCGTTTTCTGTGCTTCACGCATGCAGTACAGCTCATAGTCTGTTTTCAGCGAGCGATGATAATGCAGGAAGTCGATAACAGCTTTTGGATTGGTCAGCTCGGCTTTAATGCCTAACTGGGTAGCACGCGCTGGCGTTGGACCGATATAAGCCACATTGCCGCGTTGGGCAGGCAGCAGCTGGGTAATCTCATCCGCACTTTTCAGCGCCACGATGTCGAGTTCATCGGTCCAGAAACTTTGTGGCAGCGGTTCAACGTTGTGCCAGTAATCTACCGGTGAGTAAAACCACAGCTTAGGTTTATTCACCCCATCTACCCACAGCCAGCAGTTCGGGACAGAGGTCACCGGCACCCAGGCTTTGAATTGCGGATTCACTTTAAAGGGATAGGTATGATCGTCGAGGAAAACGGTGAGCAGTTCTCCAGAATGGATCAACATGGCATCCAGCTTGCTGCGAGCCAAGACCTGCTGAGCACGCGCCTGCAGTGTTTTCAGGTGGTCCTGATAAAGAGTGACCAACGATTCCATAACTCCGTCTCCATTAACGTGAAAGTGAGCGCATCTTATCACAGCGCTTTAGCCGATGCCGTTTTGCCGCTCCTGTGATCTTGTTTGCAAATTAGCAAACTCTCGTTTGCAAATAATTAACATCCCTTCCACACTCACGATCATCTGGTATGACCAGATCCCTTTAATGCGGCTTCAGGAGATCAACATGCTCTACAAAGGCGACACGCTCACCCTGGACTGGCTGGAAGATGGCATCGCCGAGCTGGCTTTTGATGCGCCCGGCTCGGTCAATAAACTGGATACGCAAACGGTAGCCAGTCTGGGTGAGGCAATTTCAGTACTGGAGAAGCAGCCGGCACTGAAGGCCCTGCTGCTCAGCTCACGCAAACCAGCGTTTATTGTTGGAGCGGATATCACGGAGTTTCTTTCGCTGTTTGCCGCGCCGGCTGAAAAACTGGAACAGTGGCTGGGATTTGCCAACGGCATTTTTAGCCGGCTGGAAGACCTGCCCGTACCAACGCTGTCCGCGATCCAGGGTTATGCGCTCGGTGGCGGATGCGAATGCATTCTGGCTACCGATTTCCGCATTGCCACGCCGGATGCCCGCATCGGCCTGCCGGAAACCAAACTGGGCATCATGCCAGGCTTCGGCGGTTCTGTTCGCTTGCCACGTCTGTTAGGGGCAGACAGCGCGCTGGAAATTATAGCTGCAGGCAAAGATGTCGATGCGCAAAAAGCGCTGGCAATCGGTCTGGTTGATGCCGTGGTTCCGGCTGAAAAATTGCAGCAGGCGGCTCTCGCTATATTACAGGAAGCGGTTGCCGGTAAGCAGGACTGGCGGGCACGTCGTCAGCCGAAGCTGGAGCCGCTGAAACTGAGCAAGATTGAAGCCACCATGAGCTTTAGCATTGCTAAAAGCATGGTGCTGCAAACAGCCGGGAAGCATTATCCGGCGCCCATGATGGCAGTGAAAACCATTGAGGCCGCGGCAGGTCTTGGCCGTGACGCGGCGCTGAAGCTTGAAACTCAGGCCTTTGTTCCGCTGGCCCGTTCTGACGAGGCTCGTGCGCTGGTTGGCATCTTCCTGAACGATCAGGCAGTGAAAGCCAAAGCCAAAAAATTGGCCCGCGCAGTGGAAACGCCAAAACAGGCTGCCGTGCTGGGTGCCGGGATTATGGGCGGCGGCATTGCTTATCAGTCTGCTTCAAAAGGCGTGCCGGTATTAATGAAGGACATCAACCCTGCTTCGCTGGAGTTGGGAATGAAAGAAGCCGCGAAACTGCTGAACAAGCAGCTGGAACGCGGAAAAATCGACGGGATGATACTGGCTGGGATCATTGGCACCATCCACCCAACGCTGGACTACGCTGGCTTTGAACGGGTAGATATTGTGGTTGAAGCGGTCGTTGAGAATCCAAAAGTGAAAGCGGCTGTGCTGGCAGAAACCGAAGGCCATCTTCACAGCAGTGCCATTCTGGCTTCCAACACCTCAACGATCCCCATCAGCCAGTTGGCTAATGCGCTTCAACGTCCTGAAAACTTCTGCGGAATGCATTTCTTTAACCCCGTCCACCGCATGCCGTTAGTCGAAGTGATCAGAGGAGAGAAAACCTCTGAAGCCACGCTGGCAACCGTTGTGGCGTGGGCCAGCAAGATGGGCAAAACCCCGATTATCGTTAACGACTGTCCTGGCTTCTTCGTAAACCGGGTGCTGTTCCCTTATTTTGCGGGCTTTAGCCTGCTGCTGCGAGATGGTGCAGACTTCCGCCAGATCGATAAAGTGATGGAGAAACAGTTCGGCTGGCCAATGGGCCCGGCCTGGCTGCTGGATGTGGTGGGGATTGATACCGCGCACCATGCTCAGATGGTGATGGCCGACGGCTTCCCTTCCCGCATGAAGAAAGAGTATCGCGATGCGATTGACGTACTGTTCGACGCTAAGCGCTTCGGCCAGAAAAATCAGCTCGGCTTCTATCGCTGGGAAACGGACAGCAAGGGCAAACAGAAGAAGGTGGCCGATCCTGCCGTCGACGATCTGTTGCAAAGCGTCTGCCAGCCGAAGCGCGTGTTCAGCGATGACGAGATCGTTTCCCGCATGATGATCCCGATGATCAATGAAGTGGTGCGCTGTCTTGAAGAAGGGATTATTGCCTCGCCTGCCGAAGCCGATATGGCGCTGGTGTACGGACTAGGGTTCCCGCCTTTCCACGGCGGCGCTTTCCGCTATCTTGATACGCAGGGCAATGCCCGTTTCGTCAGCCGGGCTGAACCGTTCAGCGAACTGGGCGCGCTGTATCAGCCGCCTGCTGGTCTGCATGAAAAAGCGCAGAAAGACGCCAGCTGGTATCCACAGGCAGCGCCGATTAGCGATGCCACTCTGAAAACGGCGTGAGGGTAAGAAAATGGAAAAAGTCGTAATTGTTGATGCTGTCCGCACGCCGATGGGTCGTTCTAAAGGCGGTGCTTATCGCCATGTTCGTGCAGAAGATTTATCGGCACATTTGATGCGCAGCTTGCTAAGCCGCAATCCTTCACTGGAAGCGGCGTCACTGGACGATATTTACTGGGGCTGTGTGCAGCAAACCCTGGAGCAGGGTTTCAACATTGCCCGCAATGCTTCCCTGCTGGCGGAAATTCCGCATAGCGTACCGGCGACCACGGTCAACCGCCTGTGTGGTTCTTCCATGCAAGCCCTGCATGATGCCGCCCGCGCCATTATGGTGGGCGATGCCCGCGCCTGTCTGATCGGCGGCGTGGAACATATGGGCCATGTGCCGATGAATCACGGTGTGGATTTTCATCCGGGACTGAGTAAAACCGTGGCAAAAGCCGCAGGCATGATGGGCCTGACCGCAGAGATGCTGGCACGCATCCATAAAATCAGCCGTGAACGCCAGGATGAGTTTGCCGCGCGCTCTCATCAGCGTGCCTGGGCTGCGACGCAGGCAGGTCACTTTGCCAGTGAGATTGTTCCGACCAGCGGACATGATGCTGATGGTGTGCTGCGTCGCTATGACTTCGATGAAGTGATCCGTTCAGACACCACTGCTGCTGGTCTGGCCGCATTGCGCCCGGCATTCGACCCGGTAAACGGTACAGTAACAGCGGGCACCTCTTCTGCACTGTCAGACGGGGCGGCAGCGATGCTGATCATGAGCGAATCCCGTGCGGCTGAACTGGGTCTGAAGCCAAGAGCTTATGTTCGCTCGATGGCGGTGGTGGGCTGCGATCCTTCGATTATGGGATACGGTCCGGTTCCGGCTTCAAAATTGGCTTTAAAAAGAGCCGGTCTGAACGTGACGGATATTGGCGTCTTCGAACTGAATGAAGCGTTTGCTGCCCAGACGCTGCCTTGTATTCAGGATTTAGGGCTGCTGGAGGTCATGGACGAGAAGGTGAATCTGAACGGGGGGGCAATCGCTTTAGGTCATCCGCTGGGCTGTTCAGGCGCCAGGATCAGTACCACGTTGCTCAATCTGATGGAAAGAAAGGATGCCCAGTTTGGCCTGGCGACCATGTGCATCGGTCTCGGTCAGGGGATTGCGACGGTCTTCGAACGAATCTGATACGTTGACTGGCAGTTTCACTGTGTTAATTCCCGCCTGTCAGGGGCGGGGTTTTCATTTCTGGCGATCGGGGGCAGAGTTTCCTGCCCCCGGAAACCTCAGATAAAGGCAAAGGCATCGCCAAACATCTGATCTTCCTTCGCGCCGCGCTCGGCACAAAAACGCTCACGGGCGATTTTCGCCATCTCAAAACGACCGGCAATATAGATGTCATGGCCGGCAAGTGACGCATAGTCATGCATCACTGCGGTCAGTACCGTGCCGCTGCGTCCTGGCCAACCCGCTTCAGGCTGTTCAACAACCGGAATGATGCTGAGATTAGGATGCTTTATTGCCAGCGCTTCTAACTCTTCAAGATCATACAGATGCTTCAGCTCGCGTCCGCCCCAGTACAGAGCGATATCACGATCCGGCTGCTGGGAAAGGGCCGTCAGTAAAATGGAACGGGCATAAGAGAACCCGGTTCCCCCCGCAACCAGCACCAGCGGGCGATCGCTCTCTTCGCGCAGCCAGGCATCGCCATGCGGAATATCAACGGTGATTTTGCGTTGTTCCTGAATACGTTCCATCACGGCCATCGCATACAGGTTCAGTTCCGAGGCACCAATGTGCAGCTCGATAATGTCTTTTTCCATCGGAGTGGATGCCAGCGAAAACGGGCGCTTGTCGCGCTCATCCATCACTACCATCAAATATTGGCCAGCACGGAAGCTGAAATCAGCCTCCGGCACCATCCGCACTCGGTACACAGTATCGGTAATCGCCTCTACTGAGGTCACTTTACAGCTTAACGTTGTCATGCGTTCCCTCTGTCGGGTCTCTGGCAGTTATTTGCCGGGCGCACTGTTGCGCGTGGGTGGCTCATCAAAGATGCCTAACTCATCCCAAATCTCATCAATACGGGCGGTTACCGCCGGATCTTTACGGATTGGACGTCCCCACTCTCGCGTAGTTTCGCCTGGCCATTTATTGGTCGCATCCAGCCCCATTTTCGAGCCTAAGCCGGAAACAGGTGAAGCGAAGTCCAGGTAATCGATCGGCGTGTTCTCTACCAGAACAGTATCTCTCGCCGGATCCATTCGCGTCGTGATCGCCCAGATGACGTCGTTCCAGTCACGGGCATTCACATCATCATCGCAGACGATAACAAATTTGGTATACATAAACTGACGAAGGAAAGACCAGACGCCCATCATTACGCGCTTGGCATGTCCCGCATACTGTTTTTTCATCGTTACCACGGCCAGGCGATAGGAACACCCTTCTGGTGGCAGATAGAAATCGACAATTTCCGGGAACTGCTTCTGCAGGATCGGCACGAAAACTTCATTCAGCGCCACGCCTAACACCGCAGGTTCATCCGGTGGACGACCAGTGTAGGTCGAATGATAGATCGGATTGCGGCGCTGAGTAATGTGCGTCACGGTGAAGACCGGGAAACTGTCTACTTCATTATAGTAACCCGTATGATCACCGTAAGGTCCTTCTGGCGCCATCTCTCCCGCCTCGATGTAGCCTTCCAGCACAATTTCAGCGCTGGCGGGGACTTCAAGGTCATTGGACACGCACTTCACCACTTCTGTTTTGGTGCCGCGCAGCAAACCCGCGAAGGCATATTCAGACAGGGAATCAGGAACGGGCGTAACAGCACCAAGAATAGTGGCCGGATCGGCACCCAGCGCGACAGAGACAGGAAAACGTTCACCTGGATGCTGCTGAGTCCACTCCTGGAAGTCCAGCGCGCCGCCGCGATGGGAGAGCCAGCGCATAATCAGCTTATTCTTGCCAATCACCTGCTGGCGATAGATACCAAGATTCTGCCGCTCTTTATGCGGGCCACGCGTGACGGTCAGCCCCCAGGTAATTAAAGGCGCCGCATCTTCAGGCCAGCACTTCATGACCGGAATTTTATGCAGGTCGACGTCATCGCCTTGCCAAATCTCTTGCTGGCAAGGCGCATCGCGCAGACGCTTGGTGGGCATGTTCAGTACTTGCTTCCACTGCGGCATTTTATCGAAGAAATCACGGAAACCGCGAGGTGGCTCGGGTTCTTTCAGGAACGCCAGCAGGCGGCCAACATCACGCAGCGCCGAGACATCTTTCTGCCCCATGCCCATCGCAACACGGTCCGGCGTACCGAACAGGTTGCACAGCACCGGCATGTCATACCCTTTCGGGTTTTCGAACAGCAGCGCTGGACCGCCAGCTCGCAGGGTGCGATCGGCAATTTCGGTCATTTCAAGATCCGGGTCGATCTCTTGCGTAATACGTTTTAATTCCCCGCGCTGCTCAAGCAAGGCAAGGAAGTCGCGTAAGTCGTGGTATTTCATGACTTCTCATCAATACGGTCAGTGAATCGGTCATTATAGGGAGGATTGTTACGCTATGCTTAGTTTTTCGTAGTTACTGGTCCGTGTATGACAAATTAACGCCGGGGCCGCATCTCTGCTGGATCGCGCTATAACTCTGGCGATGAGTTTGGTATTCTTAGCGGCCCTGTAATCAAAAAGTGACGTTATGGAATCCTGGTATTTACTTTATTGCAAACGTGGCCAGCTGCTTCGCGCGAAAGAACATCTTGAGCGCCAGGCGGTACATTGTCTCAGCCCAATGATTGCATTAGAGAAAATGGTTCGCGGTAAACGCACCCAGGTGGATGAACCGCTCTTCCCTAATTATCTGTTTATTGAATTTGATCCGGAAGCGATTCACACCACAACCATTAGCGCCACGCGTGGCGTCAGTCATTTTGTCCGCTTCGGCAGTCTGCCTGCCAGCGTCCCTAAGGACGTGATTATGGCATTGCAGACCGATACGCCAATCACCATGGTCGATCCTGAAGTGCCTCAGCCTGGCGACCGCGTGTTAATTACCTGCGGGGCTTTCGAAGGGTTGAAAGCCATTTTCACCGAGCCGGATGGCGAAGCACGCTCCATGCTGCTGTTGAACCTGCTCAACAAGCAGATCACACGGAGCCTCGACAACAAGCAGTTCCACAAGCTTTAAAGCCTGCCTGCCGGTTGTGCCGGAGTTATTCCGGCAAACGAAACAGCTGACGAGCATTACGATCGCACTGACGCGCCAGCGCCTCTGGTTCTTCCCCACGTAATCCAGCGACTACCTGCACAATATGCGGCAGGAAGCAGGGCTCATTACGTCTTGAGGGCGGTCTTGGGCGCATATCACGTGGCAGTAAATAAGGCGCATCTGTTTCCAGCAGCAGACGGTCAGCCGGGATCAGCGGCATCAACTCGCGAAGCTCAATGCCTCGGCGTTCATCACACACCCAACCTGTAATCCCAACGGACAGCCCAGCGGCCAGACAAGCTTCGAGCTCTTCTCGCGTGCCGGTAAAACAGTGAACAACGGCACCGGCTAACTTCGGTAACCAGGGCGTGAGGACAGAGAGGAAACGGTCGTGGGCATCACGGCAGTGGAGAAACACCGGCATCCCGAGTTCGGCGGCCAGTTCGAGCTGGGCATTGAAAGCATAAACCTGCTGCTCAGGTTCAGAGATATTGCGGTTGAAGTCCAGACCACATTCGCCAATGGCGACGACTTCAGCGCTTTCAGCCAGCCGTTTCAAAGTGGCAGCGGTTTCACCTGACCATTCGCTGGCATGGTGCGGATGAACCCCAGCGGTAGACCAGCAATAACCCGGACGACGCGTGGCCAGGCTTTGCGCCTGCTGGCTTTCCAGCGCGTTGGTGCCGGTAATCAGTAAGCCAGTTATCCCGGCATCTCTCGCACGTTTTACAACCTGGTCGCGATCTTTCGCGAACTGCGTGCTGGTCAGGTTCACACCAATATCGAACATAGGATTTTCCAAACAATAACCGCCCTTTCGGGCGGTTACGTTACTTCATGTAAGGGAGCGCTGGACCTGCTTTACGCTACTCTGAACCCGATTCATCCGGGTCCATATCCTGACGACGCTTGCCTACATAGAAACGGGCAAAGAACACACCGACTTCAAACAGGCAGTACATAGGGATCGCCAGAAGTGTCTGAGAGAAGACATCTGGTGGGGTTAACAGCATTCCCACCACGAAAGCACCGACCAGAACATAAGGGCGCTTTTTCTTCAGATCTTCCGGGGTTGTCATACCGGTCCAACAGATCAGCACGATAGCGATTGGCACTTCAAAGGAGACCCCAAAAGCCATAAACAGCGCCATCACAAAATCGAGATAGTTGTTAATGTCAGTGGCAATCAATACGCCCTGTGGCGCAGTCTTGGCGAAGAAGCCAAAGGCCAGCGGAAAGACAATAAAGTAGGCGAAAGCCATGCCGGTATAGAATAGGAATGAACTGGAAAACAGCAAAGGCATAACCAGCTTGCGCTCGTGACGATAGAGCGCTGGCGCGATGAATGCCCAGATTTGATAAAGGATCACCGGTACCGCAAGGAAGACCGAGACGATCATCGTCAACTTAATTGGCGTGAAAAACGGAGACGCAACGTCGGTGGCTATCATGCTGGCACCCGCTGGCATCTGCTTGATCAGCGGGGCAGAAACCAGCTGGTAGATGTCATTGGAAAAATAAGCCAGGCAGGCAAAGATGCCGACGACAGCAATAATACAGTTCAGCAAGCGCTTACGGAGTTCAATCAAATGACTGATAAGCGGTTGGGTATCTTCAACAGCCATGTTTATCGTTCATCGCTCGGTAAATGGGTGGAAACAGGAGCACGGCTGGACAGGACTGGCGCTTCGCCAATCGGGGTCACGGCCGGTTTCGGTTCAGGTCTCACTGCCGGAGCCTGAGCTGGAGCAGTAGCCACGTCAGGTTTCTGCGCTGGTACAGTGGCCACATCAGGTGTCTGAGTTGGTGATGTAGCCGCCTCAGACACTTGCACCGGTGTGGTATCTGCATCAGGCGCTTTGGCAGGAGAACTGGCCTGATGGTCGGCTTCCGCAGGCGTCACACCCTCGTGAGTCTCTTCAGAGTTTTTCACCAGGGGGTTATGGATGGTGTGGGCTTCGTCGTCGGCTTTTTCGTTGTCGCCCAGGTAAGAACGCTTCATGGATTCTGCTGATTGCTTCAGCTCGTCCATGGACGCCTTCAACTCTGGAGAAAGGCTGTTCTTGCTTGCCTCTTCAACCTTTTTCAGGCTGTCCTGAAGCTCCTGCAACTTGAGTTCCTGAGCGAGTTCGTTCTGCACACTGGTAGCCAGTGAACGCAGAGCGCGGATCCAGCCGACAACGGTTCTGACCGCCACCGGTAAACGCTGTGGACCCAGCACGACCAGCCCGATAACGAACACCAAAATCAGTTCACTAAAGCCTATGTCGAACACGGTTTATACCTTGTCGTTCTTGACGTCTTCTTTTTTCGCTTCTGTCTGATCTTTTTCCGCCAGTTTGGCATGGAAGTCAGCATCATTAGCGTGCTCTTTCTCTTTGTCTTTCTCGTTTTCATCGCCCATGGCTTTTTTGAAGCCTTTGATTGATGAACCCAAATCAGATCCCAGAGTACGCAGTTTGTTGGTGCCAAACAGAAGAACAACGATTACGGCAATGATGACCAATTGCCAAATACTAATACCGCCCATGATTTTGCCTCTGATATTGAATTGTGATGCCAGTTTTTCAGTATATACAGCTTGTGTTGCGCTGACGATGAGCAAACCTTCAGCAGCGCGGGATAACGCTCTGTTTACTTTTCATGACAATCAGCTGGTTTTACGCCAGCCAACCAGCCAACTGACCAGCCCCGCCGCGATCATTCCTGCGGAGATAAGATCCCATTCTGGTCTGGTGAGTAAAATAGCGGTGCCGCTTAACAGCAGCGTTGCGCCTACACCAAACAGGTAACGGGATTTGTGTTGTCTGATCCGCTCGCCTTTTAAATCATTAGTTAGCTTGTCTACGCTGTGTTGCAAATGCTTGTGTTGGCGCAGGCTGTCATAAAAGAGTTCCGGCAGTTCTGGCAGTTTCTCCGCCCAGAAAGGCGCTTTCTCTTTCAGTGCCCTGACAATAGCAGGAATACCGATTTGATCTTTGATCCACTCTTCCAAAAACGGTTTGGCTGTTTTCCACAGATCCAGCTGCGGGTAAAGCTGCCGTCCGATCCCTTCAACATACAGCAATGTTTTCTGCAGGAGAACCAGTTGCGGCTGAACTTCCATATTGAAACGTCTGGCGGTGTTGAAAAGATTCAGCAACACGTGACCAAAAGAGATTTCTGCCAGCGGCTTTTCAAAAATAGGCTCGCAGACGGTGCGGATCGCAAACTCGAAATCTTCGACGTTGGTATCTGGCGGAACCCAACCAGAATCGACGTGCAGTTCAGCCACTTTACGGTAATCACGATTGAAGAAGGCGATAAAGTTTTCGGCAAGATAGCGCTTATCTTCTTTGTTCAGCGAGCCGACAATCCCGCAGTCGATGGCGATATACTGCGGATCTTCAGGATGGTCGTAGCTGACAAAAATATTGCCTGGGTGCATATCCGCATGGAAGAAACTGTCGCGGAACACCTGAGTGAAGAACACCTGCACACCGCGTTCTGCCAGCAGTTTCATGTTCACGCCATGCTTCTCCAGCGTGACCACATCGGAAATCGGAATACCGTAAATCCGCTCCATCACCAGCATGGTTTCGCTGCCGTAGTCAGAGAAAATCTCCGGGACATACAGCATTTTGCTTTTATCAAAGTTACGGCGAAGCTGGATAGCGTTAGCGCCTTCCCGCAACAGATTCAGCTCATCAATCAGCGTTTTTTCGTAGTCTGCGACCACTTCCTGCGGACGCAAACGTCGACCGTCCGGCAACAGGCGAGGTACCCAGCGCGCCATGCGGTTAATCAGCTTCATGTCGGCTTTGATCACCGGCAGGATGTCCGGGCGAATCACTTTGATCACCACTTTCTGGCCGTTCTCTTTCAGCGTGGCCGTGTGGACCTGCGCGATAGAAGCCGAGGCCAAAGGTTTGATCATAAAGTCATCAAAGCGGGATTCTACCGGGCAGCCAAGCGACAGTTCGATCTGCTGTTTAGCCAGCACGCCGTCAAACGGCGCCACACGGTCCTGTAGCATCGCCAGCTGATCGGCTATCTGCGGCGGGAACAGGTCACGTCTGGTGGACATCATCTGACCAAACTTAATCCACACCGGACCAAGCTGCTCAAGTGCCAGACGGATGCGTTCACCAAGCGGCAGGTCTTTGTGCTTGTTAGGCAGCCAGAACAGGCACTTGCGCCAAAGTCGAATCGGCAATGCCAGACGGGTTTTGGGGATCAATTCATCCAGGCCGTAGCTAAGGAAAACCCGGATGATTAAATACAGGCGGCGTAATTCTCCTGGCGTCATTTGGCCTCCAGCAGAGCAAGGCGGCTTTCCAACGAGGAAAGGTCTCGCGTCAGCGCATCAACTTCTTCAGCAAACCAGGCCGCTTCTAATCCGCCTGGGGCCAGCCGCCACTCTTCGGTCAGCGCCTGGCCGAGATAAGCCTGCTTACGCTCGACGTCTCCACGTAAAAGCTGGAAGCCACGGCGGGCAAACTGGCTGATGCCCTGCGCCACCACATCCCCGGTCCAGGGTGCGAGGTATTCAGCTGGGTCGAGTTCGGCGAGATCGATAAGCGCGGAAAAGTGCTGCACAACCTGCAAATCACCTTCTACTTCCAGTTCGCCACTGCGGATCAAACTGGTCAGCTGCTGGCGATCGCGCAGTTTGCGCAAACTGGCAATCTGCGTTTTCACCGTACAGTCGGGTTTGTCATCCCACTTACCCAGCACATCAACCTGACGCTCGCTGAAGATAAAGATCAGCGGCTGTTTCAGTTCAGCCAGCACGATGGCCAGGCTTTTGCCGTTAAGGCGCTGACGTGCTGCTTTCAGGCCGCGATCGCGATAGAGGATCTGGTTTAGTGCCGTTTCCAGCCCCGCGGTTAACAGCGGCGTTAGAGTCATTCGCTTTCCTGTTTAGAACTTGAACCCACGGTGCAGTGCAACAATGCCACCGGTGAGATTGTGATACGTGGCGTTTTCGAAGCCCACGTCTTCCATCATCTGCTTGAGCGTGTCCTGATCCGGGTGCATACGGATGGATTCGGCCAGGTAGCGGTAGCTCTCAGAGTCCTTCGCTACCAACTCGCCGATGCGCGGCAAGATATGGAAAGAGTAAGCATCATAGGCTTTGCTCAGCGGCTCCAGCACGGGCTTGGAGAATTCCAGCACCAGTAAACGGCCGCCCGGCTTCAATACGCGGAACATGGAAGCCAGCGCTTTCTCTTTTTCGGTGACGTTACGCAAGCCAAAAGCGATGGTAATACAGTCGAAATAGTTGTCCGGGAAAGGCAGCGCTTCGGCATTGGCCTGCACGTAATTGACGTTGCCGATGATGCCATTGTTGCGCAATTTCTCACGGCCCACTTTCAGCATTGAACTGTTGATATCCGCCAGCACCACTTCGCCCGTCTCGCCCACAAGGCGTGAGAACTTGGCCGTCAAATCGCCGGTACCACCAGCCAGATCCAGTACTCGCTGCCCGCGGCGTACGCCACTGCAATCAATCGTAAAACGCTTCCAGACGCGGTGGATGCCGAACGACATTAAATCGTTCATCAGGTCGTATTTGGCCGCAACGGAATGGAAAACATCTGCCACCATTTCTTCCTTGTCGCTTTTCGCTACGGTACGGAAGCCGAAATGAGTGGTGTCCTTTGATTCATCTGCCATTTGTTTTGCCTGCTCTGCAATCAATTATCTGCCAAGTGTACCAGAGTCCCGCAGGTCAGGCACGTTGCCTGGCGGCTTATTCATTGACTCTTACTGCGTTATTATCCTGCCCGGAAGGGAAGTCAGACTGCACTTCATCGTCTTCCTCCTCACCGAGGTTTTCGCCCGATTCAGGCATTGCCTGCTCCACAAGTCGTGGATTAATCGGCCGTTTCACCTCGATGCCAAGCTGGCGGAAGCTTTCAGTCTGGGCGATCATGTTCCCCCGCCCTTCCGACAGTTTTTTCATCGCCTGCCGGTAACTGTCCTGCGCTTTGTCCAGGCTCTGGCCCATCGCCGACATATCGTCGACAAACAAACGCATTTTGTCGTAGAGCTTCGCAGCCCGATCTGCGATGCGCTGGGCATGACGGCTTTGGTGCTCATAGCGCCAGAGATTGTTAATCGTCCGCAGCGCCACCAGCAAGGTGGTTGGGCTGACTAACATGATGTTCAGGTTGAGCGCTTCGTTGATCAGTTCCGGCTGGCGATCGATCGCCAGTAAAAAGGCCGGTTCAACGGGGATAAACATCAACACATAATCCAGCGAGCGTAAACCGGGCAATTGTTGATAATCTTTTCGGCTCAGCACACGTAAATGCCCACGAATGGCGGCAATATGCTCGCTGATTGCCGCTTCACGCTGCGCCTCGTCATCACCGTTAAAGTAACGCTCGTAAGCCACCAGCGTCATTTTGGCATCGATGACCACATCTTTGCCCTGCGGCAGACGCACGATCACATCAGGTTGCATCCGCCCATTTTGTTCCAATTGGATAGTGACCTGCGTTTCGTATTCATGGCCTTCCCTCAGGCCGGAGGCTTCCAGCACGCGGCTTAACACCACTTCGCCCCAGTTGCCCTGAGTTTTATTGTCGCCTTTCAGCGCTTTGGTCAGGTTGATCGCTTCCTGCGCCATTTGGGCATTGAGTTGCTGAAGGTTGCGGATTTCATGCGAAAGGGTATGCCGTTCACGGGCTTCCTGACCGAATCCATCCTGCACCTGGCGACGGAAACCTTCCAGTTGTTCACGCAGTGGGGAGATCAGGCTGTTTAGGCTTTGCTTGTTTTGCTCGTCGACACGGCGGCCGCTGTTTTCGAAAATCCGGTTTGCCAGGTTTTCAAATTGGGCATTGAGCCGCTGCTCGCTGTTCACCAGCAGGCGCTGTTTCTCTTCGGCAGCCATGCGGGTTTCTTCAAGGCGGATGGTGACTTCACGGAGTTCAGCTTCCTGAGAACTGTTAATTTCCAACTGGTTGCGCAATTCTCGGGTCAGCTGTTCAGTTTCATTACGCCAGTGATCGAGGTGGTGAAGCTTTTCCTGGGCCGCAGAGAGCGTCCCGTGCAGCTGACGCAAATCGAGCTCATTCTGTCGTTGCGCCTGCTGATGGGTGTCTACCTGCTGTTGCAGCCGTTCACGCTCTTCGCGCAGCTGGTCGGCTGACTGCAGCAGCAATTGCCGTTCGGTTTCCTGACGGGCTGAGACCTGCTGCCCGCGTAACCAGGCGATTGTCCAGCCGGCCACCATACCGGCCAGCGCCAGACAAACGCCGTAACTGATTGTTGCATCCACCTTTATTCTCCCGCACTAACTTATCTACGGGAAAAGGTAGAGGCGTACTGTATGAATGTCCAGATAAAAAGCGTCAGATCAAGCGGCGCGCCGCATCCACGACAATGCGTACCGCATCGCTCTCGGTTCTTTTCATCGTTTCCGCATCAGGAATTTCCTGCTGAGTCCGGTTTACGATCACGCCTGCAACCATACCTGCACGCAGCCCCTGGCTGGCACACATGGTTAATAAGGTGGCGGATTCCATTTCATAGTTCAGCACGCCCATCTCCTGCCATTCCTTCATCGAATTCTGGAAACGGCTGACCACGCGGCCTGAATAGGTGTCGTAACGCTCCTGGCCCGGATAGAACGTATCTGAAGAGGCCGTGATACCAATGTGGGTGGTTGCGCCTGCCGCTTTAGCCGCTTCAACCAACGCCGTGGTACAGGCGAAGTCAGCTACAGCCGGGAACTCCAGCGGAGCGAAGTGCAGGCTGGCACCGTCCAGACGAACTGAACCGGTAGTGACCAACACATCGCCAACGTTAATGTCAGGTTGAATGGCGCCAGTAGTGCCCACGCGCAGGAAAGTGCGCACGCCCAGTTGAGCCAGCTCTTCCACCGCAATAGAGGTTGAAGGCCCGCCGATGCCGGTGGAGCAAACGATCACTGCCTTGCCGTCCAGCTCTGCGCGCCAGCTGGTAAATTCACGGTGCGAGGCAAGGTGAACCGGGTTTTCCATCAACGCCGCAATTTTTTTCACCCGCTCAGGATCGCCCGGCACAATCGCCAACGTTGCGCCCTGCAAATCCGCTTTTGTTAAACCCAAATGAAAAACGTCTGAGTGTGCCATTTCAAACTCCTGTAACGGGAAAGGGGGATAAGGATCAGGTGTTAACAATAAGGCAAAGCCGCCGAAATTTATGTGAATTAAATCACTCCATCAAATGAAAGTTACATTGAATCAACAACAAGAAGTGATGTAAGTCACATTTAAACACTCTTTCCTTTCGGATTGCCACAACTTGCCCTCCGTGTCAGGTAATGGCAGTGTTAATAGATGGGTAGAGAGCAACCCCCTGACCCAAACGTAATCCTGGCTATAGTTAGCTGATTGCGCTAATGCATGCATGGAGAGGACAATGAAAACCGACGAGAATACGACTCAAAAAATGAGCAATAATGGGTTCACTCCTGCGGTATCGCCTACCGCATCGACCACGATTATTACCGACAGTGACGCTATCCAGTCAGGTGAAACCTCAATCCCTACGCAGGGCGAGAACATGCCCGCTTTTCACGCCAAACCGCGTAATGCCAGCGGCCCGTTGCCGGTCATTCTGGTGGTTCAGGAGATTTTTGGCGTTCATGAACACATTCGCGATATTTGTCGTCGCCTGGCGGGTGAAGGCTATCTGGCGGTTGCGCCTGAACTCTACTTCCGCCAGGGCGATCCTGCTGAATACGACGATATTCCAACGCTCTTTAAAGAGTTAGTTAACACCGTACCGGATAATCAGGTGCTGGCCGATTTAGACCACGTTGCCAACTGGGCGTCCCGTCATGGCGGGGATATGCGCAATATGGGCATCACCGGTTTCTGCTGGGGTGGCCGCATTACCTGGCTGTATGCCGCGCACAATCCACAGCTGAAAGCCGCCGTTGCCTGGTATGGCAAAATGGTCGGTGAGAAGACGCTGAAACAGCAGAAACAGCCGGTGGATATCGCGGTAGATTTAACCGCACCGGTATTAGGACTTTATGGCGGGAAGGATGACAGCATTCCGCAGGAGAGCGTGGAAACCATGCGTCAAGCTCTGCGTGCCGCTAATGCAAAATCGGAAATTGTTGTTTATCCGGATGCGGGCCATGCTTTCAATGCCGATTATCGCCCAAGCTACCATGAAGAGTCAGCCAAAGATGGCTGGGAGCGTATGCTCGCCTGGTTCCGACAAAATGGCGTGAAGTAATAAAAAAGGGGCGCCTGGCGCCCCAAATAACCCCAACATAACACCACAGAAATCAGGCCGGAGTCCTGGTCTTACGCAGGTTCTGAGCAGCTTTTACCATGTTAGCCAGCGCCTGCCGCGTTTCTGTCCAGCCACGCGTTTTCAGGCCGCAATCCGGGTTAACCCACAGACGTTCAGTCGGGATACGCTGTGCCGCTTTCAACAACAACGCCTCTATCCACTCCACGCCTGGCACGTTTGGCGAGTGAATGTCGTATACGCCTGGACCGATGTCATTGGGGTAATCAAACGCTTCAAACGACTCCAGCAGTTCCATATCTGACCGTGAGGTCTCGATGGTGATCACATCGGCATCCAATGCGGCAATGGAGTCCATGATGTCATTGAACTCGCAGTAGCACATATGAGTATGAATCTGCGTAGTATCCTGCGCCACAGCGGCGTTCAGGCGGAAGGCATCCACGGCCCACTCAAGATAAGTAGCCCAGTCTGACTGGCGCAGCGGCAGACCTTCACGCAGTGCTGGCTCATCAATCTGAATAATACCGATACCGGCTTTTTCCAGGTCCTCCACCTCATCACGCAGTGCCAGTGCAATCTGCTTAGCTATTGTTTCACGGCTAACGTCTTCTCGAGGGAACGACCAGCAAAGAATCGTTACCGGGCCGGTCAGCATGCCTTTCACCGGCTTCTCAGTCAGTGACTGTGCGTATGTAGCCCACTCAACGGTGATAGCCTGCGGGCGGCTGACGTCACCGATAATAACCGGCGGCTTGACGCAGCGTGAACCGTAGCTTTGGACCCAGCCATTCTGGGTGAAAGCGAACCCGTCCAGGTTCTCGCCGAAGTACTCCACCATGTCGTTACGTTCAGCTTCACCGTGGACCAGCACGTCCAGCCCCAGACGTTCCTGCTCAACGATGGCCTGTCTGATATGTTCAGCAATGCCAGTGCGGTAGTGAGTGCCATCCAGACGCCCCTGCTTAAAGTCCAGGCGCAGCCCACGGATTTCACTGGTCTGAGGGAAAGAACCGATGGTCGTAGTTGGCCAGGCCGGGAGCTGGAAGCGCTTGCGCTGAGCTTCAGCACGGGTCACATAGCTGTTAGCGCGCTGGCTGTCTTTGGCGGTGATTGCCGCCAGACGTCTGCCAACCGCTGCATTATGCACACGAGCTGAAGCACGACGGGCACGGATTGGCGCGCTCCAGGCTTGCAGTGATTGCGGGGTATTGTTGTTCAGCGCATTGCTAAGCAGTGACAACTCAGCACACTTTTGCAGGGCAAAGGCGAACCAGCTTTTCACTTCATCGTCCAGCCGGGTTTCCGTGCTCAGATCGATTGGGCTGTGAAGCAGCGAACAGGAAGAGCCAATCCACAGCTGCTGACGCTGGGAAATCAGCGGTTGCAGTCGCTCGAACCAGCTACTCAAATCAGCACGCCAGACGTTACGGCCGTTGATGACGCCAACAGACAGCAGCCAGTCGGCAGGAATTTTGTCGTTCAGCGCGGCGATGTCATCCTTACCCTGGACCAGATCTACGTGTAGCCCCTGAACAGGTAGCGCGCTGATGGTGTCGATGTTGGTGCCAGCACTCTCAAAATAGGTCGTCAGCAGCAGTTTCGTATTGCCCTGTAGCGCTTCGTAAGCCGGTTTAAATGCCTCCAGCCACGGCTGCGGTAACTCCAGAACCAGCGCGGGCTCATCAATCTGCACCCAGTCGATTTCACGTTTAGCCAGCTCAGCCAGCACCTGCTGGTAAACCGGCAGGATCTCTTTCAGTAAGCTCAGGCGGTCAAACGGCTCACCTTTCACTTTCCCCAGCCACAGATAGGTCACCGGGCCTAACAAAACCGGTTTCACTTTATGGCCCAGGGCCAGCGCTTCATCCACTTCTTGCAGAATCTGCGTCCAGCTCAGCGTAAACTGCTGGCCTTTGGTGAACTCTGGCACCATGTAGTGATAATTAGTGTTGAACCACTTGGTCATTTCAGCCGCAGCGGCTGGCTCACCAGTCGGCGCCTGGCCACGGCCCAGACGGAACAAGGTATCCAGATCGACAGAACCGTCTTGATTTTGATGGCGGGCAGGCACATTGCCCAGCAGCAGACTGGTGGTCAGCACGTGATCGTACCAGGCGAAGTCTCCGACCGGGACAAGATCAACGCCAGCCTGCTTCTGCTGCTGCCAGTGTCGGGCACGCAGTTCACGACCTACAGTCAGTAATTCCTCCTGTGAGCTGTTGCCAGCCCAGTAGCTTTCCAGGGCTTTTTTTAGTTCGCGGTGAAGACCGACGCGAGGGAATCCGAGTGTGTGGTTAAGAATAGTCATCAGTTCTTTCCTCAGTGGCTGCCTGTCAGGGTGACAATCAGGCTTTTAGACGTCCAGATGTTTACACATCTATAATCCGCAGGTACTGTAGTCACCACAAGCGCAAATTGTTCACAGTCGATGTGAAGGACTCTCATGATTGAACTCAAACACCTGCGGACGCTGCAGGCGCTGCGAACAACCGGTTCGCTGGCCGCTGCAGCGGCCCAGCTTCATCAAACGCAGTCGGCGTTATCCCATCAGTTCAGCGACCTGGAACAGCGCCTGGGCTTTCGTTTATTCGTGCGTAAAAGCCAGCCACTGCGCTTTACGCCACAGGGCGAAATCCTGTTGCAGCTGGCCGAGCAGGTTTTGCCACAGATCCAGCAAGCGCTTCAGGCCTGTCATGAGCCTCACCAGACCACGCTGCGCATTGCCATCGAATGCCACAGTTGCATCCAGTGGCTGACCCCGGCGTTGAGTAATTTCCGCCAGAGCTGGCCTCAGGTAGTCATGGATTTCAAATCAGGCGTCACCTTCGACCCGCAACCTGCTTTGCAGCAGGGCGAGCTGGATATTGTGCTGACCTCCGATATTCTGCCGCGCAGCGGTCTGTTCTATTCACCGATGTTTGATTTTGAAGTGAGGCTGGTGCTGGCACCGGATCATCGGCTGGCCAATGTTGACCATATTTCGCCGGAAGACCTGGCCGAGGAAGTGCTGATGATTTATCCGGTGCAGCGTCAGCGTCTGGATATCTGGCGGCACTTCCTGCAACCGGCTGGCGTGAGCCCTGCGTTGAAAAGCGTGGATAATACCCTGCTGCTGATCCAGATGGTTTCGGCTGGAATGGGGATTGCGGCATTACCGCATTGGGTGGTGGAAAGCTTTGAACATCAGGGACTGGTGGTGACTAAAACGCTGGGTGATGGACTGTGGAGCAGACTGTATGCAGCCGTACGCGACGGTGAACAGCGCCAGCCCGTGACCGAGGCGTTTATTCGCTCAGCACGCCAGCACGCTTGCGATCATCTGCCGCTGGTCAGAGATGCCTCGCAACCTGGTGCCGCACTGCCCTCTCCTCTGGCCCACTCCTGATTTGCCCGCCAGCCTGAATCGCTGGTGGGTTTTCCTGTATCAACGGCCATTTGTCACTATAATGCGCACAACAGCCTTTGATCCCTGATGAGATTTTTATGACTAATAACGACGTTCTGCGCAGCGTGCGCTTCATGCTTAACCTGAGCGATGCCCAGGTTGTGGCAATTCTGGCGCTGGCAGAAACAGAAGTCACCGAAGCCGAAGTAAATACCTTCCTGAAGAAAGACGATGAAGACGGGTTCCGTGAATGCCCGGATGTGATTATGGGCTACTTCCTCAACGGCCTGATTTTCCAGCGCCGTGGCAAAAGTGAAGATGCGCCAGAGCCTTCCATTGAACGTAAGATGACTAACAACATCATCATGAAGAAGCTGCGCGTGGCATTTGATCTGAAAACCACCGACATTCTCGACATCCTGAAGATGGCCGATTTTGCCGTAGGCCAGTCTGAGATTGGGGCGATTTTCCGCAAGCCCGGCCACAAAAACTACCGTGAGTGTGGCGATCAGATCCTGCGTAACTTCCTGAAAGGACTGACCATGAAAATCCGTCCTGCCGTTGCACCTAAAGCTAAATAAGTCAGAACGGGCAGCCCTGGGCTGCCCGTTTTTTTCCTGCCAGTATCCCTGCCAATTCCTGAAGCTATCTTCCCTTCACTATCCAGTGTCGGTGGACCAGCAACGAAGCAAAAATCACCGCAGCACCAATAATAAAGCTCGGCCAGTGTGGCTGCTGCTGCCAGATCGCCAGGTTCACCAGCAGTCCTGCGGGCACATGCATATTGTTCATGATCCCCAGCGTGCCAGCATCTACCTGCGTCGCACCGTAGTTCCACATGAAATACCCCAGCCCCGAAGCCACCACACCCAGCCAGACCAAAATACCCCACTGCAATGAAGTCGTTGGCAGTTTCTGCGGATTTCCCCATAAGAACCACGCCACTACGGCGATCATCGCCGCACCAAGGTAGAACCATGAGAACGCGGTGTGCTGCGGCACTGGGCGGATCTCCTGCAGACGTTTGTAGCCGACCATGCCAACAGCGAAGATGATGTTCGCCAGCTGCACCAGCAGTAAGCCAAACCAGAAGTGATCGCTGACTTTGTCATAACGAATGATCGCCGCGCCGCCAACGGCCAGCATGGCGCTCAGCGCATAACTCCATCGCACGCCTCGTCCGGTCAGCAAATCATAAACCAGCGTGACATACAGCGGCGTCATCACCGTGAACAGCAAGAATTCCGACACGCTGAGGTAGAGATAAGCCTGAAAACTGATCAGATACATGATGCCGAGCTGCAAAGCACCCACCGCCATATACATCAGAATGGTCGAGGCACGATAGCCACGCCAGCGCAGGAACGGCAGGAACACCAGCGCCGCCAGCACCAGGCGTACCAGGACGGAAAATACGCTGTCAACCTGGCCTGCCAGGTATTCGCCAATCAGGCTAAAAGAAAAGGCCCACAAAATTGTGGTGACAATCAGTAACGTCACAATGAGAACTCTGCTGCGAAAAGTGCGCCTAGTGTAACGAAATGGCTGAAGTTGCGATGAAGTATTTCGTTTACATCCGGGCATTTACTGAACGCTCAAGTTGTCATAAAAATGTAACATTTGCGTTGACCTTCACAGTCTGCGTCGCTGAAAACGCCTATCCTTTGCGCGAATTGGACCATCCTGATCGCCTTTCTGGCGGACAGATCCGTTATCCGGGACGCCAGTGGGCGTTTAAAACAAGAATAACATTCGCCATTGGAGGCTCATATGTTAAGTATTTTCAAACCGGCATCTCACCAGCCGCGCGTTGAAGCCAGCCAGGTAGACCCACTCTATCGCAAGCTACGCTGGCAAATTTTCCTGGGTATTTTCTTCGGTTACGCCGCCTATTATCTGGTGCGCAAGAACTTCGCGCTGGCGATGCCTTACCTGATCGAGCAAGGCTTCTCGCGGGGCGATTTAGGCTTCGCTTTGTCCGGGATTTCCATCGCTTATGGCTTTTCTAAATTCATTATGGGATCGGTCTCCGACCGCTCTAATCCGCGTTATTTCCTCCCCGCAGGGCTGATCCTTGCCGCCGCTGTAATGCTGTTTATGGGCTTTGTTCCCTGGGCAACCTCCAGCATCATGGTGATGTTTGTGCTGCTGTTTCTCTGTGGCTGGTTCCAGGGCATGGGTTGGCCGCCTTGCGGGCGCACCATGGTTCACTGGTGGTCACAGAAAGAACGAGGCGGCATCGTGTCGGTATGGAACTGTGCGCATAACGTCGGAGGCGGTCTTCCGCCCCTGCTGTTCCTGCTGGGGATGGCGTGGTTTAACGACTGGAAAGCGGCTCTTTATATGCCGGCGTTCGGTGCCATCGTGGTGGCGATATTTGCTTTTGCTCTGATGCGGGATACCCCGCAATCCTGCGGATTACCGCCGATTGAAGAGTACAAAAAGGACTATCCAGCAGATTATGATGAGAAGCACGAAGAAGAGCTGACCGCTAAGCAGATCTTTACGCAGTACATCCTGCCGAACAAACTCTTATGGTACATCGCGCTGGCGAACGTGTTCGTCTATCTGCTGCGTTACGGCATTCTCGACTGGTCCCCGACTTACCTGAAAGAGGTGAAACACTTCGCACTGGATAAATCCTCCTGGGCTTATTTCTTCTA
>NZ_JBAVTT010000012.1:0-56463 GCF_049696395.1 Erwinia sp. | reverse complement strand
GCCAGCATCGGCAAATCCAGCAGCCATTCGCCGGGATAATCGACAATTTCCAGAAACAGGGTTGAGGTGTCTTTAAAATGCCGCAGCAAAGATTCCCTTGAGCGATAGCGAAGCGCCAGGCGCATTTCGCTAACGCCGCGAGTTGGCGTTGGCCAGTCAGGCGGCGAAGCGTAAAGCTGGGAAAGCCCTTCATCATAAGTAAAGCGCTGGATACCCATATCCCGCTGTGGAACGCGCTTCACGCCCAGCAGGCGCTCTTCGCGAACGGCGGAAAACATCGGCAGGCGAGCGCCAGAATTGACGTTAAGTAATTGATTGACCAGAGAGGTGATAAAAGCGGTTTTCCCGCTGCGGCTGAGGCCAGTGACAGCAAGGCGCAGGTGGCGATCCGCGCCCCGATTCACCAGCGACAGCAATTCATTTTGAAGTCGTTTCATTGTGGTGTCGGCACCTTTTATTGTTCTTTTTACTGCAGTCTTCGGGAAAGCAAGTGTAGCAAATTAAGGCAAGTTTTTAGATTTATTCCAGCGAGCTGAAGCGCCACGAACAGCCCGACGCAGCAACGGTTCCAGCGCCCAGGCGAGGAAGATTTTCAGCGGTCGGTGAGCAACAGATTTCACCGCCCAACCTGCCAGACCACCAGGTCCGTAAGTCAGCGCGCTGATCAGCACAAATTTGCCCACCCTCTTAAACGCGGGCGTAGCATTACTTTTCACAGCTGATTGCCAGTTACGCATACAGAACTCCTTAGAAAAAGAGAAAGGCCCGCGCACGAGCCCGCTCAGAGGGATTATAGCTGACGAAAACGGCTGCGGACGCTGAAGGTTTCGGAGGTAACATAACGCTCCATATTCCTCAGACTGGCTTCGCCGCTGTTCAGCTCCGAGCTCAATTGATCCAGCAACTGATGAGCCGTCGGCGCTTTTTCACCGTTTCTGTCCAGTTCATCCGGCATGTCGTCCAGCAGATAAGCCAGGCCGAAATAGGTGATCAGCGTGATAATGAACAGGCCGAAGAACATCGACAGCACCACAATCACCCGCACCAGACGAACCGGAATATCCAGATACTCTGCAACCCCGGCGCAAACCCCTTTCACCTTCCCTTTGGCAGGGATGCGATAAAGCTTCTTGCCTTTGATGCTTACGCCGCTCATGGCTGCCTCCAGTTCGGATGCTCTGCGTCCAGAATCTCTTCCAACGCCTGGACACGTTCACGCATCCGTTTAGCGTCCTGAGTCAACTGCTGCAAACGCTGCAGTTCACTTTGCGACAGCTCAGCTCCGGTGTTCTGACGGTTGCTGTAATGCAGCCATAACCAGATGGGCGCCACAAACAACACGAAGATTGTCAGGGGTATGGCCAGAAATAACGCGCTCATTCATTCTCCTTGAAATATCGACCTGAACATTTTCAGGAACGGGCATCAGGCCTGCGATGCCGGGCACAGGCATTACTCACTGCGGTTCATTTTGGCTTTTAACGCGGCCAGTTGCTCGCTGATTTCATCATCGGCATGCAGATCAGCAAATTCCTGATCCAGCGTTTTCTTCTTACCGAAGCTCTGGCTTTCCGCTTCAGCTTCCATATGGTCGATGCGGCGTTCGAAAGATTCGAAACGGGCCATCGCTTCATCAATTTTACCGCTGTCCAGCTGACGACGAACGTCACGGGAAGAAGAAGCAGCCTGATGACGTAAAGTCAGCGCCTGCTGGCGAGCACGGGTTTCGCTGAGTTTTTTCTCTAACTCTCCAATCTCGCCTTTCATCCGGGTCAGCGTCTCTTCTACCTGCTCTGCTTCACGTTTCAGTGAAACGATCAGATCGGTCAACTTCTGTTTTTCGATCAGCGCAGCACGGGCCAGGTCGTCTTTTTCCTTGCGCAGCGCCAGCTCCGCTTTGTCCTGCCATTCAGTCTGCTGCGCTTCAGCCTGGTCGATGCGGCGAACCAGCTGTTTCTTTTCTGCCAACGCACGGGCGGAGGTCGAACGCACTTCTACTAACGTGTCTTCCATTTCCTGAATCATCAGGCGTACCAGCTTTTGCGGATCCTCTGCTTTCTCCAGCAGCGAATTGATATTGGCGTTCACGATATCGGCAAAGCGAGAAAAAATACCCATAATCAAAGTCCTCGGTTGTGTCTTGTTGAATGTGCGCAGCAAAGTGCGGCTACGGTAAGGACTATTCAATTCGCGTGCCAACTTTTATCTTATTGATTTATGGGCGTTCTCAGGGTTTACAGCCTGTCATTGATTGGTTAATGTGGTGTAAATAACTAACATCTGGTGAATTTCATGAGCGAAAATAACGACACCTTGCTGGGCGAGTCCAATAACTTCCTGGAAGTGCTTGAACAGGTTTCCCGACTTGCGCCGTTGAACAAGCCAGTGTTAGTGATTGGCGAGCGCGGAACCGGGAAAGAACTGATCGCCAGCCGTCTTCATTATCTGTCCGATCGCTGGCAGGGCCCGTTTATTTCGCTTAACTGCGCCGCTCTGAATGAAAACCTGCTCGATTCTGAGCTGTTTGGCCACGAAGCCGGCGCGTTTACCGGTGCCCAGAAACGCCATCTTGGGCGTTTTGAACGTGCCGATGGCGGAACCCTGTTTCTGGATGAGCTGGCCACGGCGCCAATGCTGGTGCAGGAAAAACTGCTGCGGGTGATTGAATACGGGCATTTAGAGCGTGTTGGTGGCAGTCAGCCGCTTCAGGTTAGCGTGCGGCTGGTTTGTGCGACTAACGACGATCTGCCGCTGCTGGCGCAGGAGGGAAAGTTCCGTGCCGACCTGCTCGATCGCCTGGCCTTTGACGTAGTACAGCTTCCCCCGCTGCGCGAGCGCCGCAGCGATATCCTGGTGATGGCAGAACATTTTGCCATCCAGATGTGCCGCGAGCTTGGCCTGCCGCTGTTCCCCGGTTTTACCGCTTCTGCAAGAAAGATGCTGCTGGAGTACGGCTGGCCGGGTAATGTGCGCGAACTAAAGAATGTGGTTGAACGATCGGTTTACCGCCACAGCGAGATCGATCAGCAGCTGGACAGCATTATCATCAACCCTTTCAAACCAAAAGAGTCCCGGATTGACAAGGCAGAAGAAACTCAGGCCGATGCCCTTCCCAATCTGCCGTTAGATTTGCGCCGTTGGCAGACCCGGCAGGAGAAAGATCTGCTGGAGAAGAGTCTGGCTTCGTCCCGCTTCAACCAACGTCGGGCTGCAGAATTACTGGGCGTCACCTATCACCAGCTGCGGGCAATGATGAAAAAGCACGGGATCAATGTCGATAACGTGTGAAGCTGTCATCAGCCAAAAAAAAAGCCCGCTCTAGGCGGGCTAAAAAATACTGGAAGCAATGTGAGCAATGTCGTGCTCTTCTTCGGTAGAGCCACCGTCGAAGCGCAGGGGAATAATAATCATTCTCAGTATCTACTGTAAAGCACTTTGTTGAGAATATTTCTCATTACCATAGCAATACTGGGCGTATTCTGAACAACCCTGACCAGACTGTGGAAACCTTATTGCCCCTTTTAGCCTGAAAAAGCGCCAGTTACCCCGGCAAACTTTGGGGCAGACCAGAGAGTGCGGTACACTCTGACTATTGCCTGATATTTCAGATGACTTATGCGCACATTATTCTCCACGCTTCTGCTGGGGCTGAGCCTGTTCAGTGCCTCAACCTGGTCCGCTTCGCCCGGCGATATTCGTCAGAGCGGTTTTGTCTATTGCGTTAACGGCGCAGTCACTACCTTCAATCCGCAGATGGCCAGCGGAGGGTTAGTGGTTGATACGCTGGCTGCACAGCTCTATGACCGCCTGCTGGATGTTGACCCTTATACCTACCGGCTGATCCCGGAACTGGCGGAAAGCTGGGAAGTATTGGATAACGGCGCCACTTACCGTTTCCACCTGCGTCATAATGTCCATTTCCAGAAAACGGCCTGGTTTACCCCTACCCGTACGCTGAATGCCGATGATGTGGTGTTTAGCTTCCAGCGTGTCTTTGATCGTCAGTCTCAGTGGCATAACGTCAACGGCGGCAGCTACCCCTATTTCGACAGTCTGCAATTTTCCGATGCGGTGCAGAGCGTTAAGAAGCTGGATAAAGACACGGTGGAAATTCGCCTGCACAATCCTGATGCCTCTTTCCTCTGGCACATTGCCACCCACTACGCGCCGGTGCTTTCGGCAGAATATGCCGACAAGCTGACTGAAGAAGATCGTCAGGAGCAGATGGATCGCCAGCCGGTTGGCACCGGCCCATTTATGTTAAGCAGTTATCGCACCGGACAATACATTCGCCTGGCGCGTAATCCAGACTACTGGAAAGGCCTGCCGCGTATGCCGCAAGTGGTGATTGATATGGGCGCTGGCGGCACTGGCCGGCTTTCCAAACTGTTGACCGGCGAGTGTGACGTGCTGGCCTATCCGGCGGCTTCTCAGATTTCAATCCTGCGCGATGATCCCCGCCTGCGCCTGACGCTTCGTCCAGGGATGAACATTGCCTATCTGGCCTTTAATACCCGTAAAGCCCCGTTGGACCGCGTTGAAGTTCGCCAGGCACTGGCGCTGGCGATCAATAATGAACGCCTGATGGAATCCATCTATTACGGCACCGCCGAAACAGCGGCCTCCATTCTGCCCCGAGCTTCCTGGGCTTATGATAACGAAGCCAAGGTCACTGAATACAATCCGCAGAAAGCCAGAGAGCAGCTGAAAGCGCTGGGCGTGACCGATCTTAATCTGAATTTATGGGTGCCTTCAACGTCCCAATCCTGGAACCCAAGCCCGTTAAAAACGGCGGAGTTGATTCAGGCCGATCTGGCGCAAATTGGGGTCACGGTAACGATAGTGCCTGTCGAAGGCCGGTTCCAGGAAGCCCGGCTGATGCAGATGAATCATGACCTGACGCTGACCGGCTGGTCTACCGACAGCAACGACCCCGACAGTTTCTTCCGCCCACTGTTAAGCTGCGCGGCGATTGGCTCACAGACCAACTATGCTCACTGGTGTGACCCGGCCTTTGATGAGGTGCTGCATAAGGCGTTGCTTTCTCAGCAACTGGCCTCGCGCATTGATTATTATGATCAGGCACAAAGAATGCTCGCGCAGTCGCTGCCGGTACTGCCTCTGGCGTATTCTCTGCGTCTGCAGGCCTATCGCCACGATATTCAGGGCCTGGTCTTGAGCCCGTTTGGTAACGCTTCGTTCGCAGGCGTGCACCGTGACAAAGGCGAGGAAAAGTAACCATGGTGATTTACACGCTGCGTCGTCTGGTGCTGTGGCTGGTTACCCTCTTTATGCTGACGCTGGTGGGCTTCAGCCTTAGCTACTTCACGCCGCATGCCCCTTTGCAAGGAGCCTCGCTCTACGACGCCTTTTTCTTCTGGTACAAAGGTCTGCTCCAGCTGGATTTTGGCGTTTCCAGCATTAATGGTGAGCCGATTGGACAGCAGATCCGTGAGGTGTTTCCTGCCACGCTGGAGCTGTGCATTATGGCTTTCGCGCTGGCGATGGTGATTGGTATCCCGATGGGGATTGCGGCTGGCGTGATGCGCAATAAATGGCAGGATAAAACCATCAGCGCCCTGGCGTTGCTGGGTTTTTCCATGCCGGTGTTCTGGCTGGCGCTGTTGCTGACGCTGTTCTTCTCACTGAATCTTGGCTGGCTGCCGGTTTCTGGCCGGTTCGACCTGCTTTATCCGGTGAAGAACGTCACCGGTTTCGCCCTGATTGATGCCTGGATCAGCCCTTCTCCGTGGCGACATGAGATGTTGATCAGTGCGCTGACTCACCTGATTTTGCCGGTGACTGCGCTTGCCGTGGCACCCACCACTGAGGTGGTTCGTCTGCTGCGCATCAGTACGCGCGAAGTGATGGAGCAAAACTACATTAAAGCGGCTGCCACCAGAGGACTTTCACGGCTGACGATTATTCGCCGCCATGTGTTGCACAATGCGCTGCCACCCGTCATCCCAAGATTGGCTCTGCAATTTTCCACCATGTTAACGCTGGCGATGATCACCGAAGTGGTGTTCAGCTGGCCAGGCCTTGGCCGCTTCCTGGTGGATGCCATCCGCCAGCAGGACTATGCAGCGATTTCCGCTGGGGTAATGATAGTTGGCGGTCTGGTGATCACCGTGAACGTGTTGGCCGATATTCTGGGTGCCGCTTTGACGCCGCTTAAGCATAAGGAATGGTATGCCGTCCGATAATATTTATGCCGAAGAGCGGCTACCGAGCACGCTGCGTAATGCCTGGCGCCTGTTTTATCATGACACCAGCGCGATGGTTGGATTCTATGCCTTTATCGCGCTGCTGCTGGTTTGCATCTTTGGTCGCCTGCTGGCACCTTACGGACTGGATCAGCAATTTCTGGGGTATCAACTGCTGCCGCCTTCCTGGTCGCGCTATGGCGATGTCTCGTTCTTCCTGGGAACCGATGATTTAGGCCGCGATATTCTCAGCCGCCTGATTAGCGGCGCGGCTCCGACCGTCGGGTCTGCGATTCTGGTCACGTTTTTCGCGGCGGTTTGTGCCATGGTTTTAGGCGTGCTGGCGGGACTGACCAAAGGCTTACGCTCAGCGATCATGAACCACATTCTGGATACGCTGCTCTCTCTGCCTTCACTGCTGTTAGCGATTATCGTGGTGGCATTTCTTGGGCCGCGTCTGGAGCATGCGCTGCTGGCCGTGTTTCTGGCGATCATTCCCCGGCTGGTTCGCGCCATTTACACCGCCGTGCATGACGAGTTGGAGAAAGACTATGTCATCGCAGCCAGGCTGGACGGTGCCAGTAGCCTGAATATTCTCTGGTATGCCATTTTGCCCAATATTCTGGCCCTGCTGGTGTCTGAATTTACCCGCGCCCTGTCGATGGCTATCCTGGATATTGCCGCGCTGGGCTTCCTGGACCTGGGTGCCCAGTTACCTTCCCCTGAATGGGGCGCAATGCTGGGCGATGCGCTGGAGCTGATTTACGTTGCGCCGTGGACGGTGATGCTGCCAGGCGGAGCCATCATGCTCAGCGTGTTGGTCGTTAACCTGTTGGGTGACGGCATTCGCCGGGCCATCGTTGCGGGAGTTGAATAGATGCCGCTGCTTGATATTCGTAATCTGACGATTGAATTTATGACCGCTGACGGCCCGGTGAAGGCCGTTGACCGGGTCAGCATTACGCTAACAGAAGGTGAAGTGCGCGGTCTGGTGGGTGAATCCGGCTCAGGCAAAAGCCTGATTGCGAAAGCTATTTGCGGCGTGACCAAAGATAACTGGCGCATAACCGCAGACCGGATGCGTTTTGATGATATCGATCTGCTGCATCTCTCCCCGCGCGAAAGGCGCAAAATCATCGGCCACAACGTCTCGATGATCTTCCAGGAGCCGCAGTCCTGTCTGGATCCTTCCGAGAGCGTAGGCCAGCAAATTGTGCAGGCTATTCCGGGCTGGACCTACAAGGGACGCTGGTATCAACGTTTCCGCTGGCGTCACCGCCGTGCAATAGAGTTATTGCACCGCGTCGGCATTAAGGATCATAAAGACATTATGGGCAGCTTTCCCTATGAGCTGACCGACGGGGAGTGCCAGAAAGTGATGATTGCCATTGCGCTGGCTAATCAGCCGCGTCTGTTGATTGCGGATGAACCCACAAATGCGATGGAACCGACCACTCAGGCACAAATTTTCCGCCTGCTGGCTCGTCTGAACCAGAACAACAACACCACCATTCTGCTGATCAGCCATGATTTGCAGATGCTCAGCCACTGGGCTGACCGAATTAACGTGATGTACTGCGGGCAGACGGTTGAGACTGCACCAAGTGAGGAGTTGATTGTCGCCCCGCATCATCCTTACACCCAGGCGCTGATCCGAGCGATGCCTGATTTTGGCGTTTCGCTCCCGCATAAAAGCCGACTGAACACCTTACCTGGCGCTATTCCTTCGCTCGAACACTTACCGATTGGTTGCCGCCTGGGCCCACGCTGCCCTTATGCACAGAAGAAATGCATTGAAACGCCAAGGCTGTCAGGCGCGAAGTCCCATCTGTTCGCCTGCCACTTCCCGCTTAACATGGAGAGTCAGTAATGGTTGAAACGCTGCTGGAAGTCCGCAATCTCAGCAAAACGTTCCGCTATCGCACCGGGCTGTTTCGTCGTCAACATGTTGAGGCGGTGAAAGAGGTCAGCTTTATGCTCAGGGAGCGGCAGACGCTGGCAATCATTGGGGAGAACGGTTCAGGGAAATCGACGCTGGCCAAAATGCTCAGCGGCATGATTGCGCCAAGCGCAGGCGACATTCTGATTGATGACCATCCGCTGGAATATGGTGATTATGGCTACCGTAGCCAGCGCATCAGAATGATTTTTCAGGATCCTTCCACGTCCCTCAATCCGCGCCAGCGCATCGGCCAGATTCTGGACTTCCCTCTTCGTCTGAATACAGAACTCACTGCCGAAGAGCGGGAAAAAAGGATCATCGCTACCCTGCGACAGGTCGGGCTGTTGCGTGATCATGCAGCTTACTATCCGCATATGCTTGCACCAGGCCAGAAACAACGTGTTGGCCTTGCCCGCGCGCTGATCCTGCAACCTAAGGTGATTATCGCTGATGAAGCGATGGCTTCGCTGGATATGTCGATGCGCTCGCAGCTGATCAATCTGATGCTCGAATTACAGGCTAAGCACGGGATTTCTTATATCTACGTCACCCAGCATCTGGGCATGATGAAGCATATCAGTGACCAGGTGATCGTTATGCATCAGGGCGAAGTGGTAGAACGAGGCAGCACGGCAGAGGTGTTGGCCTGTCCGCTGCACGATTTGACCAAACGCCTGATTAGCAGCCACTTTGGTGAAGCCCTGACGGCCGACGCCTGGCGTAAAGATCAGGCATAAATTCAGCTAAGCTCTGCCAGAATCGTGCGGAAAAAGCTGATTCTGGCACGGTTCATCCCCTTTCCCGCGCCGTTATACCATTCCGCTATGTGTTAGCACCGATCATTCTTTTGTACACCTGAGCGCTTGCGCGAGGATAGTCAGGCTCTTCAGGCCCGATGACGCGCTCTACCCTCTTTTTTGGTTCACCGGGCCGGTTAACTTGAAAAAGGAATGATCATGGAACAGCGCCGTTTTCCCGGCAACAGCCACTGGTATCATGAAACGCAGTCCACTCTAACGCCCCATGCTGCGCCGCTCTTTCCAGAAGCGGCTGAAATTGAAGACCGTTTTCTGCTTGGTCTGGCTCAACAGTATGACGAAGCGTTAGGGGCAACCCTAAAGCAGTGCCAGCCTGCAATGCTGGCCTCGAGGGATTTATATCAGTTGCTGTTACCCCAGCAGCTGACCACCAGCAAGACGCATACGCTGTCTATTTACGATCGTCTGAGCACCGCGCTAACGGTGGCTCAGGTGACCGGAATTCAACGGCTTTGTAATCACTATGCCGCGAGGCTGAATCCGCTTTCAGGGCCGGACTCATCCCGCGAGAGTAATCGTCGCCTGACCCAGATTACGGAATATGCCCGTCAGCTGGCGAGCCAGCCCACGTTAGTCGACAACGTGGCGCTATCCCGTCTTGATGAAGTTGGGCTAACGGCCCCGGATATAGTGACTTTCCATCAGCTGATTGGTTTTGTCAGTTATCAGGCGCGTATTGTGGCTGGGATGAATGCCCTGCTGGCTTTGCCGGTACGCTGGATCCCTGGCGTTACTCAGCCAGAAGACGCTGAGCCCGACTGTTTTGAGCATTTGACGGCATGGCGTCCTTTATTGCCGCCGGTTGAGTTGCGTTACGCTTCAGCCGGACAGCTGGAAGCACTGACCTGGTGCCAGCCGCAAGCGTTACTGCGTGACAGCGCCTGGCTGCTGGCCCACGACGATCAGGCTCTGTATGGCTGGGGATGTTTATTGAATGCTCAGCAGGAGACGATGGCAACTGAAGAAAGTCGCCTGGCGGCCGCTGTGAGTGCGCGGATCAATGGCAGTCCGCTGTGTTTCCAGCAGTTTGCTGATGAGTCACTGCGTGAGGCACTTCTTGAGAGCGTAGACCAGGCGCTGCAAGTAGCCTCCCCTGAGCAGAAAGCGGTGATCCACTGTGCGGCTCAGCTAACCCGTTCTCCGGAACGCTTCAGTGCAGCCCATTTGCAGCCGCTGAATGAAGCCGGTTTCACCGATAAAGCCGTGTTTAACATTGTGCAAAGCATCGCGTTGGCGGCCTGGAATAACCGACTGATGCAGGCATTAGGTTCAACAACGCCCCTGACGGATGCAGCCTCTTAGTATTGGGGCGGATTTACCTTCCGCCCTGTCCTTCGCTTAACCAGCGGCGAACCTCATCGAAAAAGTGCTGCGCCAGCGGCGTTGCCCGGCCAGGCTCGGCAATGACCACCGCAGCCTGGCGTGACATCGGCGCAATGTCCAGCTTACGGCTATGCAGGTCTGGGGTCATTTCAGGCAACAAATGTCCGCACGGCGAAATCAGACAACCCAGACCAACCTGAATCCCCTGCACCAGTTGAAAGACGGAGGTAGTTTCCAAAACTACTCGCAGCTTAATTTCTGCCTCGCGGAAATGCGTATCAAGATAGCGACGGAAATACCGGGTCTGCTCAGCCAGACAAAGTGGGATTTCAGCCAGATCGCTTAAAGCCAGCGGTATTTCTCCGATCAACTCGGGAAAATGCTGCGGATGGAACACCACTTCAACGCCGTCATCCCTTAAGGGTTCAGCCTGAAAATGCAGTTCGCGCAGGGTTGCCAGCTCGAAGAAGCCAATGCCAACGTCCACCGTGTGGCTGTTAAGCGCATCCAGCAGCTGGTCGGCGCTTAACACGGCAACCCGATAATCCAGATGAGGATAGCGGTCACTGATGCCCTTCAGCATCATCGGCAGTGAAATACTGCACTGCGGAACCACGCCAATGCGTAACGTACCTGTAACGCCGTGCTTGAGAGATTCCACTTCCAGCTTCAGTCCCTGATAAACAGAGACGATTTCACGCGCCCAGGAGAGCACTCTTTCCCCTTCCGCAGTGAAGCCATCAAAGTTATTGCTGCGGTTGATCAGCGAGAGACCGAGCTCTTTTTCCAGATTCTTCAGGCGCATCGACAGCGTAGGCTGGCTGACAAAACTGGCTTCAGCCGCACGCCCAAAGTGGCGCTCACGCTCAAGGTTGCACAGGTAAATGAGCTGCTTAATGTCCATAATTTCTATATTTCAACCGGTTAACAAAGACATCCTGCCGCAAGGCTGGCGGAAAGTGTTTAAACTTTTGGGGAAAACAGCGTTATCAGTTTGAATGAGTTAGCTATTTTCTGGAAGTTATCCTGAAGTCTACTACCCTTTACTCTCTTAACAAGATTTTTAAAACTGGGGAAGCAGAATGAAAAAATACGTTAGCGGTATCCTCATTGTGATGGCAATGACGGCATTATCAGGTTGCCAGCAAGACAGCAGCGCCGTGGGCAGCGATGGTCGCCCTCATGCGCCAAGTGGACAAGCCTCACCAGGCGGAACTCAAGGTTCCGGCCCAGTCGGTCAACCGCAATCCTGATCGTGACTGTCCACCATACCGGCCCTTACAGCCGGTATTTTTTTATCGGCAATACTCAGGCAACGCCCAGTGCTGTTTTCACCTCAAGGGCAATTTTTTCTACCTGCGGGCCATAAATGACCTGCACATCATGATCGCTCACCCGATTCACCCCGTTAGCCCCCGTCGACATAAGCGTTTGATCCACCACTTCCTTCATCTCTTTTACCCGAACGCGCAACCGGGTGAAGCAGCAATCGACGTCCTCTATATTGGCCTCGCCGCCCAGCCCACTGATGATCACCTGAGTACGTTGATCGGCAGAGACTTTTTGCGGCGCAGTTTCGGCTTCCTCTGACTCGCGGCCTGGGGTTTCTACCCGCATTCTGGTGATCACAAATTTGAAGCCATAATAGTAAACCGGCACATAGATCAGGCCGAGCACAATGCTCCACCACCACTGCGTTTTGCTACCACCGAGGATGCCGAAGACCACCAGATCAATCGCCCCGCCCTGAATGTTGCCAATCATCAGATGCAGTGCGGACATCAGCATAAATGAGAGCCCACTCAGCACCGCGTGGAACAGATACAGTACCGGCGAAACAAAGATAAAACAGAACTCCAGCGGCTCTGTGATCCCAGTGGTGAAGGAGGTTAACGCCCCGGCCAGCACCAGCGCTTTGACTCGTTGCTTATGCTCTGGCCTGGCCGTGTGGTACATCGCCAGTGCCGCTGCGGGCAAGCCAAACATCATCACCGGGATTTTACCCTGAGCCAGAAACTTAGTGGCATTCTGCACCGTTTCGTCAGGAATCGATCCTGGATGGGTTAAGGCAGTATTAAAGATATTCAGCGCACCGACTATCGTCTGGTTGTCTACAGTTGCCACCCCGCCGATCGGCGTAAAGCGCACCGTTTCATTCAATATATGATGCAGGCCCGTTGGAATTAACAAGCGCTCACTGGTGCCATAAAGGAATGCACCGTACTGACCGCTTTTGCCAATCAGCTCACCGACCCACGCAATCCCTGCACCAATCGTCGGCCAGATCATTGCCAGTAATACCCCAACCAGCGGCAGGACCAGTACCGTAATGATCGGCACCAGACGCCTGCCGCCGAAGAAGCTGATTGCCGTGGGCAGCTGCGTTGTGTAAAAACGGTTATGAATAACGACCGTCAAAAGCCCCGAAATGACCCCGCCCAGCACGCTCATGTTGTAAGTAAATATGCCCAACATCTGGATATATTCAGCCGACGTCATCATCGCCGCGGTCTGCGCCATGCCTTTTGCCTGCAGCGCTTCTGGCGTGGTGCTCGCCGCCGTTAGTCCCTGTGCCCCGAGCGTGGCGCTTACCCCAACATGCATCGCGATAAAGCCAATCACGGCAGCAAAAGCTGCGGTGGGTTTTTCTGCTTTTGCCAGGCCAATCGCGCTCGCTACAGCAAAAAACAAAGGGAGATTGGCAAACAGGGCTCCCGCCACTTTACGAATAAAACCAATGATTAATTGCGGAACATGCAGGCTGGCAAAGGCTTCGCCAGTAATCGCCGGATTCTGCATGGCGGCGGCCACGCCAAGGAAAATACCGGCGGCGGCAATCACCGAAATCGGCATCATCAGAGCCTTGCCGAACGCATGGACTTTGCTGGCAAATTCTTTCACAGGCACCTCTTCGTTACTGAAGAAAGAGTAATTATTAGCCTGCCCCGGCCGATAAGCCTGTTAAACGCACAACGTGTGAGGCGATTCTTTGATCGGCTTCACGCTTTTGCGATAAACAGTGCCTATCGCACCATTAAACCAATCAATTAGACAATTATTTTACCAGGTTGCAGACTAATCCCACAAAAGAAGCAATAGTTTCTTAACAACTCTAAAACAATTAAATCACCTGTGAAGCGCTATGAAATTTAAAACTGCAATTAAGCCCTATAAGGCTGCGGCTGGCGGTTGGGGATCTCTTGAGGCCACCACCCGCTTTGTCTTTGACAGCAAACAAGTTCTGAAAAACATGCGTAACCTGATGCGCATGAACAAAGCCAAAGGTTTTGACTGCCCGGGCTGCGCCTGGGGTGATGACAATAAAAGCACCTTCAGCTTTTGTGAGAACGGAGCAAAAGCCGTGACCTGGGAAGCGACACGCCGCTTTGTCGATGCCAGCTTCTTTGAGCAGTACAGTGTCTCTGCCCTGTATCAACAAAGTGACTACTTCCTTGAGTATCAGGGACGTCTGACCGAACCTTTGCGTTATAACCGCGAAACGGATCATTACGAGCCGATCGGCTGGGACGATGCCTTCAAACTGATCGCCACGCACATTAAGGCGATGGACAATCCGGATCAGATGGAGCTTTACACCTCTGGCCGTGCCAGTAATGAAGCCTCCTGGTTATATCAGCTGTTTGGCCGTATGAACGGCAGCAACAACTTCCCTGACTGCTCAAATATGTGTCATGAAGCCAGCGGTACTGGCCTGAAACGCAGTATTGGCGTGGGTAAAGGCACCATCCGCCTGGATGATTTTGATCATGCCGATGCGATCTTTGTCTTCGGCCAAAACCCTGGCACCAACCATCCCCGTATGTTGCATAGCCTGCGTCACGCGGCAGATCATGGCGCTAAAATCGTCACCTTCAACACCCTGCGCGAGCGCGGTCTGGAACGCTTTGCCGATCCACAAAAGCCTTTGGAAGTCGTTACCAGCAAAGCCGGCACCATCAGTTCAACGTATTACCAGCCGAATCTTGGTGGCGATATGGCCGCTATTCGTGGCATGGTCAAAGCCCTGTCTCAGTCTCATCACGAGCTGATCGCTGCCGGTGAGAAAGGCCTGTTTGATGAAGTGTTCATCAACGCCAAAACCGAAGGGATGGAGGATTATCTGGCGGTAGTTGAAGCCACTGAATGGCAGCAAATCGTGCAGCAGTCCGGCCTTAGTGAAGAGCAAATCCGCGAAGCGGCAGCCATTTACCAGAGTGCTGAACGGGTGATTTGTACCTGGGCGATGGGCATCACGCAGCATAAACACTCCGTGGATACCGTGCGCGAAATTACCAACCTGCAGCTGCTGTTTGGTCAGTTGGGTAAAAAAGGCGCTGGCCTTTGCCCGGTTCGCGGCCACAGTAACGTGCAGGGCAACCGCACCATGGGCATTGATGAAAAGCCTTCTAAAGCTTTCCTCGACAGCATGGCTGAACATTTCGGCTTTGAACCGCCACGCGGTATCGGTCATAACACCGTTGAAGCGCTGGAAGCGATGCTGCGTGATGAAATCAAAGTGCTGATTGCATTGGGTGGAAACCTGGCCGCTGCCGCGCCGGATAGCCCGCGCACTGAAGATGCGCTGCGCCGCTGCGGGCTTACGGTTCAAATCAGCACCAAGCTGAACCGCAGCCACCTTTGCCCTGGCGCGATCGATGCGCTGATCCTGCCAACAATTGGTCGTACAGAGCAGGATATTCAGGCTTCCGGGCCGCAGTTCATCACTGTTGAAGACTCCTTCAGTATGGTTCACGCCTCTGAAGGTGTTGGTAAACCTATTGCTGATACTCAGCGCTCTGAAACCGCCATTGTTGCAGGCATCGCCAATGCCGTGCTCGGTAATCAGAAGCTGGACTGGCTGGAACTGGCAGGGGATTACAATAAAATCCGCGATCATATCGCCGCGACTATTCCTGGCTTCACCGACTTTAATGAGAAGTGCGACATTAAAGGCGGTTTCTACCTGGGAAATGCCGCAGCGGAGTTCCGTTTCAATACCCTGAACAATAAAGCCCAGTTCAGCAGCGCCCGTTTACCGGACTCTTTATTCCCTCAGTTGGGCGATATTGACGTGCCGTTCACGCTGCAAACTCTGCGTTCTCACGATCAGTACAACACCACAATTTATGGCCTTGATGACCGTTACCGTGGCGTTTATGGCCAGCGTGAAGTGCTGTTCATGCATCCGGAAGATATGGCTAAACTGGGCTTCGCTGCCGGGGATGACGTGGATATCGAAACCCTGTGGAATGACGGCATTATCCGTAAAGTGTTCAACTTCAAGTTGGTCTCTTACAATATTCCAAAAGGTAACCTCGCCGCGTATTACCCTGAAACCAATCCGCTGGTTCCCCTTTCCAGCTTTGGTGACGGCAGCGGTACGCCAACCTCCAAATCGGTGCCGGTGAAAATCACCCTTTCCGAGGCGAAACCAGGCCTGCGTATCGCCTGAGTTAAGGGCATTTTCAGATGTAAACAAAGCCGGGTTTCCCGGCTTTTTACTTGCCGCGAAGCGGTTAATCGCGTAAAACTGTCTGCCGCTCTTAGGCCACGAAAACTGTTGAGATTATGTTCCAGGATAACCCGCTGCTCGCGCAGCTCAAAGAGAAACTCCACTCCCAGACGCCGCGTGTTGAAGGGGTAGTGAAAGGCACCGAGAAAGGCTTTGGCTTCCTGGAAGTCGATGCACAGAAAAGTTACTTTATTCCCCCGCCGTTCATGAAAAAAGTCATGCACGGCGATCGCGTTGTCGCCGTCCTGCAAACCGATAAAGATCGTGAAGTTGCCGATCCGGAAAAGCTGATCGAGCCTTTCCTGACCCGTTTTGTCGGCCGCGTCCAGCGCAAAGACGATCGCCTGTCGATCGTTCCCGATCACCCTCTGATGAAAGACGCTATTCAGTGCCGCGCTGACCGCAACGTCACGCATGATTTCCAGAATGGTGACTGGGCTGTGGCTGAAATGCGCCGCCATCCGCTGAAGGGTGACCGCACTTTCTACGCCGATCTGACCGCGTTCATCACCACAGCAGACGATCACCTCGCGCCGTGGTGGGTCACTCTTTCCCGTCATAATCTTGAGCGTGAAGCACCAGAAGCTAACGCCGGCGAAATGCTGGATGAGCAACTGGCGCGTGAAGACCTCACTGCGCTCGAATTCGTCACCATCGACAGCGCCAGCACCGAAGATATGGATGATGCGCTGTATGTGGAAGAAGCCGCTGACGGTGCGCTTCGCCTGACCATCGCCATCGCCGATCCTACGGCTTATGTGCCTGCAGGCAGCGAAATGGATGCGATTGCCGCAGAGCGCTCATTCACTAACTATCTGCCGGGCTTCAACATCCCGATGCTGCCGCGTCAGTTGTCTGATGATATCTGTTCACTGCGCCCTAACGAGCGCCGTCCGGTGCTGGCTTGCCGCGTTAACGTGGCGGCTGATGGCACGCTGAGTGAAGAGATTCACTTCTTTGCGGCGTGGATCGAGTCCAAAGCCAAACTGGCTTACGATAACGTCTCCGACTGGCTGGAAAGCAACGAAGCAAGTGAGTGGCAGCCTGAGAACGACGCCATTGCCGGTCAGATCCGTCTGCTGCATCGCCTTTGCCTGGCCCGTAGCGAATGGCGTCAGACCCATGCGCTGGTGTTCAAAGACCGCCCTGACTTCCGCTTCCTGCTGGGTGAGAAAGGCGAAGTGCTGGATATTATTGCCGAGCATCGCCGCATCGCTAACCGCATTGTGGAAGAAGCGATGATCACCGCCAACATCTGTGCAGGCACCGTTCTGCGCGAGAAACTGGGCTTCGGCATCTATAACATCCACCTTGGTTTTGATGCCGAGAAAGCTGAACTGGCGGCCACCATGCTGGAAAACCACGGCTTGAAAGTGGATCCGCTGGCGATTGCTACGCTGTCAGGTTTCCGCGAACTGCGTCGCGAGCTGGATTCTCAGCCTACCCAGTTCCTGGACAGCCGTATCCGTCGTTTCCAGTCATTTGCAGAAGTCAGCACAGAGCCAGGCCCGCACTTCGGTTTGGGTCTTGAGGCCTACGCTACCTGGACTTCACCGATCCGTAAGTACGGCGACATGATCAACCATCGCCTGCTGAAAGCGATGATCAAAGGTGAAGAAACCGCCCGTCCAAACGCTGACATTACGGTGAAGATGGGCGAACGTCGCCGTCAAAACCGTATGGCTGAGCGTGACGTCGGCGACTGGTTATACTCCCGATTCCTGCAGAGCGCTGCCGGAACCGATGAGCGTTTCGGGGCTGAAGTCATCGACGTTTCGCGTGGCGGTATGCGTGTACGTCTGACGGCTAACGGTGCAGTTGCCTTTATCCCTGCGCCGTTTATTCACGCCGTGCGTGATGAGCTGGTCTGCAGTCAGGAAAATGGCACCGTACAAATCAAAGGTGAAGTGGTTTACCGCGTTACCGATCTGATCGAAGTGACCATTGCTGAAGTCCGTATGGAAAACCGCAGCGTAGTGGCACGCCCGGTAGCTTAACGGCTAATCAGGCGGGATAGCGCAAGTTATTCCGCCTGCTCTCTCATCGCCCACTCTCCGAAAGAAAAAAAGCTTCTCGCCTCACACTTCTCCCCACCTTCGCTTTCATTAACAAACAATTACATTACTTTAAGTTCTTGTTCAGACCTTCTTATGGATCCTGCAAGGAGTATTGTGATGAAAAACGTCAAAACGGTCGTCACCTGGTCAGCGGTGGCGTTAGTCGGTGCCGGGGCGTTTGCCATGTTGGCGCTCAGCCGCGGCGAACATGTTAATGCATTGTGGTTAGTGGTGGCGTCGATAGCTTGCTACAGCATTGCTTATCGTTTTTACAGCCTGTTTATTGCTAAAAATATCTTTGAATTAGACGATCGCCGGCGTACACCAGCGGAACGCAACAATGACGGTCTGGACTATGTGCCCACCAATAAATGGGTGCTGTTCGGCCACCACTTCGCCGCGATTGCCGGTGCTGGCCCATTGGTTGGGCCGATACTTGCCGCGCAAATGGGCTTTCTTCCCGGCACAATCTGGATCCTGGTCGGTGTGATGATGGCCGGTGCCGTTCAGGACTTCCTGATCCTCTTTATCTCTACCCGAAGAGATGGCCGATCGCTCGGAGAGATGGCCAAGCAGGAACTCGGTGCGTTTGCCGGTGTGGTCACCATGCTCGGTGCGCTGGGCGTGATGATCATTATCCTCTCAGCACTGGCTTTGGTCGTGGTAAAAGCCCTGGCAAACAGTCCCTGGGGAATGTTCACCATTGCCGCAACCATCCCGATTGCGCTGTTTATGGGCGTTTATATGCGCTTTATCCGCCCAGGGAAAATTGCTGAAGTCTCCCTGATCGGTTTTGTGTTGATGATGGCGGCGATCATTTATGGTGGCGATATCGCTCAGCATCCCTACTGGGGCCCCTTCTTCACGTTGAAAGGAACCACGCTGACTTGGGTGTTGGTGGTGTATGGGTTTATTGCTTCTGTCCTGCCGGTCTGGCTGCTGCTGGCCCCGCGTGATTATCTGTCTACTTTCCTGAAAATTGGTGTTATTGCCGGTCTGGCGGTGGGGATCCTCTTCGCGATGCCAGAAATGAAAATGCCCGCCGTCACCCGTTTTATCGACGGTAGCGGTCCGGTGTTTTCCGGCGCCCTGTTCCCGTTCCTCTTTATCACCATCGCCTGTGGTGCTATCTCTGGCTTCCATGCGCTGGTCTCCAGCGGCACCACACCAAAACTGATTGAACGTGAAAGCCATATTCGCTTTATCGGTTACGGGGCGATGCTGATGGAGTCTTTCGTGGCCATTATGGCGCTGATTTGTGCCTCGGTGATTGAACCTGGCGTCTACTTCGCGATGAACTCGCCTGCTGCACTGATTGGCACCACGGTTGAAACCGCTTCTCAGGCCATTAACAGCTGGGGCTTTGTGGTGACGCCGGAAATGCTGACCGGCATCGCCAGAGACGTGGGCGAAACGACGATCCTTTCCCGTGCTGGCGGTGCGCCAACCTTCGCTGTGGGAATGGCGCATATCATTACCGAAGTGTTTAACAGCCGGGTGATGATGGCGTTCTGGTATCACTTCGCTATTTTATTTGAAGCGTTGTTTATTCTTACCGCGGTGGATGCCGGTACTCGTGCCTGTCGTTTTATGGTGCAAGATTTGGTCGGCGTTGTGGTGCCTTCACTGGCCAATAACCGCTCCTGGTTAGGCAATATGGCAGGCACGACCGTGGCGGTGGCTGGCTGGGGCTTCTTCGTCTATCAAGGCGTTGTCGACCCGTTGGGCGGAATTAATACGCTGTGGCCGCTGTTCGGGATCGGAAACCAGATGCTGGCGTCGATGGCGTTGATTCTGGGTACCGTGGTGCTGTTTAAAATGAAGAAACAGCGTTACGCCTGGGTGACCATTGTGCCGACAGTCTGGCTGTTTATCACCTCGATGACCGCTGGCTGGCAGAAAATTTTCCACGAAAAACCGAGCATTGGTTTTCTTGCTCAGGCCAATAAATTCTCAAAAGGGATTGATAACGGTGTGATCATTGCCCCGGCTAAAACCGTGGCTGATATGCAAACGATCGTTTTCAGCAATCAAATAAACGCCGCGCTGTGCGCCTTTTTTATGCTGGTGGCGGTCACTATGTTGATTTCAGCTTTCTTTGTGATCCGTCGTGCGCTTAACAGCCCCACGCCGACCACCAGGGAAACCGAAGTCTCCTTACGAAGTGAGGCACGTCATGTCTGATGCCATTTTCGCTGTCCCGAAACGACGTTCTCTGATCATTCACCGCTGCATTGCGCTGAATAGCACAAAATCACCAGAGAAATTAACGTTACGCCTACTAATGTCACGTCTGGCGCAAAGCTTCCGTCTGATGGTCGGCGTGCAGGATTACCCTACTTATCTTCGGCACATGAATCTGCAACATCCTCAGACTAAACCTATGACAGAGAAAGAATTTCATCGCTACTGTCTTGACGCCCGCTTCCCGAGTGAAGCTGGGAAGTTAGGCAAATGCCCCTGCTAATCCCCGCCCCCGATCGCCAGATCGGGGCCGTTTCTTCTGCCCGTTAATTTCCGCCGGGAAAATATATCTGAGATACACCTTGAGATTCTACTGGTTGCCGAATACTGTTGCTAAAATAAGAAGATACAGCTTTCATTGCATCCCTCAAGGAGACACCAGATGACCGATGAACCAGGGCAATCATTACTCTATACCTATTTTGGTACCACCAGCCCTCATTGGCGTTTAATGGCCGACAGCGATGCCCTTCTTTTTGCTGAAGATGAACAGGCAAGCACTCATATAGCGGTTGCGCTGACCGGACCCCAGGCCAGCCTGATCCGCAGCATGACGGTAATTACTTCCAGCGTTAACCTGACCCTCTCTCTTTATGGTGAGCCTCTCTCCATGCATCTGGTGGGCAGAAGAGTTAACCAAACCTCATGGGCAGGAAGCGCTTCCGCATGGGGAGACACTTCCGCCGTGGCCCGCGACCTGGTGCTGGGTCTCTCGTTTGCTGAGCAGGTGGTTTCTGAAGCCAACTCGGTGATCGTCATCGTCGACCAGCGTGGCAATATCCAGCGTTTCAACCGCCTCAGCGAAGAGTACACCGGCCTTAAAGAGCATGAAGTGATTGGTCGTAACGTGTTCCAGTTATTTATGACCAAGCAGGAAGCCTCCTCCTCTCGCCGTAATATCAGCGGTTTTTTCCGCGATGGCAGCTCCTACGAAGTGGAGCGCTGGATCAAAACCAAAAAGGGGCAGCGTCTGTTTCTGTTCCGCAATAAATTTGTGCACAGCGGCAGCGGCAAGAATGAAATCTTCCTGATTTGCTCCGGTACAGACATTACTGAAGAACGACGCGCTCAGGAGCGTCTGCGCGTGCTGGCCAATACCGATACCATCACGGGTCTGCCAAACCGCAATGCGATTAACCACGCTATCGCTGAGGCGCTGGAACAGCGTGTTGACCAGCAGGTTGGCATCGTCTATCTCGACCTGGACAACTTTAAGAAAGTCAACGATGCCTACGGGCACATGTTTGGCGATCAGTTGTTACAAGCCGTCTCGCTGGCGATTTTAAGCTGTCTGGATAAAGATCAGACCCTTGCTCGTTTGGGGGGGGATGAATTTATTGTGCTGGCGACCGCAGCGAGCCAGGCTTCGCTGGAAGCGATGGCTTCACGCATTCTTGATCGTCTGAAGCAGCCCTTCCGTATCGGCCTGATTGAAGTCTATTCAGGGTGCTCTATTGGCATTGCCGTCAGCCCGCAGCATGGCGAAGACAAAGAAAGTCTGATGCGGAATGCTGATACAGCCATGTATACAGCCAAAGAAAATGGTCGTGGTAAATTCTGCATCTTCTCCGCAGAAATGAACCAACGGGTATTTGAATATCTGTGGCTGGATACCAATCTCCGTAAGGCGCTGGATCAGAATCAGCTGATTATCCATTATCAGCCAAAAATTGATCCTAATGGCGAAGTGAAGAGCGTTGAGGCGTTAGTGCGTTGGCTTTCGCCGGAGCGGGGGCTTGTGCCGCCGGGCGATTTTATCTCTTATGCAGAAGAGTCAGGCTTAATCGTCCCGCTTGGCCGTTGGGTAATGCTGACCGCACTCGAACAAGTCGTTCGCTGGCGTGAAAAAGGGATCGATTTGCGTGTGGCGGTGAATGTCTCCGCTCGTCAGCTGACCGATCAGAGCATCTATACTGACCTGAAGCTGGCGCTGGAGCAGTTGAATTTGTCGCGCTGCCCGATCGACATTGAACTGACGGAAAGTTGTCTGATTGAGAATGAACAGAAGGCGCTGGCGTTGATGCTGCAGTTCCAGCAGCTGGGGGCTGAAGTTCATCTGGATGACTTCGGCACCGGGTATTCTTCGCTTTCTCAACTGGCACGAGTGCCAATCGACGCAATCAAGCTCGACCAGAGCTTCGTGCGGGGAGTAAACGATCAGCCTGTGTCTCAGTCGTTGGTGAAAGCCATTGTTGCGGTCGCCAAAGCGCTGGATTTGCAGGTGATTGCGGAAGGGATCGAAACCAAAGAGGAAGAGGCATTTGTCCTGGCGAGTGGTGTGGATTCCCGCCAGGGGTATTTATATGCCAGGCCAATGCCCGCCGAAGATATCGAGCACTGGCTGGCTAACTGGACTAAGGCTTAGCCTACTTTACGTAAAACCTGAGCACTGTGGCGGTTTTGCAACTGGACCAGACGTTCCATATAAGCAATATCCTTCGGTTCAATGGTGAACGCGAAGTCTACCCAGTCTTCCGTGATATCCATCAGCTCTGCGCGCGTCAGCTGTAACACACGCTGACGCGCTTTCAGCATCGCTTTCACGCCGTTCAGTTTTGGCTTCATCGTGTCGATAAAGGTGCGGGTAGCCTGGTATCCCTCTCCTGGCTGGAACACCTTGTCGACCAGGCCGCGTTGCTCGAACCATTCAGCGGTATGCGATTCCCCTTCACAGATCAGCTCTTCAGCCAGTTTCATGCCTGAACGACGGGCGACCAGTGAGTAGCCCCCCATGCCAGGAAACAGGTTAAACGCAATTTCGGGGAAGCCCATTCGCGCCGTATTTTGTGCCAGGATGAAGTGATGGGCCAGTGCAGCCTCAAATCCCCCTCCCAAAGCACTGCCTTCGATCATCGCAATACTGACTGCACCCGTATCAAAACCTCGTGCAGCTGCATGAATGCAATCCACACAGGCTCGGGCATAAGCCCTCAGTGCTTCACGCCGTCCATTTTTAATCGATTCAACAAAGAACCGCAGATCGCCACCGGCGTTAAACATCGTCGGAACCAACGATCCGGTTACCCAAAAGTCGATGGGTAAGCCAGATCGCTGCGCGGCATAGCTGAGGTTCATGATCTCTTCGATCAGCTCATGATTGAAGCTTGGACGGGGTTGCGCACGAAGTAACATCCACATGGTACGACGACCTTCCTCGTAGTACGCGGAAAGCTGTGTGGTTTGTCCAACTTCGCTAAACAACCTGCATGTAGTCTGATTAATTACTGTCATTGTCTTATCCTCTGGTTGTGGGAGCGCTTAAGCGCGGTCCCAGCGTAATCCAGAGAGGGAGATCACAAAATCTGGTTTTGATTTTTAAGATAAAACAGGTTCAGAATAAGGTCAGTCAAGCGAAAAAGTGCGGATATTCTCTGAAACGTCATTCAGACAAAACGTTTGCCTGAATAACGTTAATAAGACTGATTAAATTACTTTTTTTGACCATACCAGGCATTACTGCCGTGCTTACGTAAATAATGATTATCCAGCAGCGGCTGCTGAATGGCAGGAAGGTTGGCGGTAAGCTGTTGACTGAAAATCCCCATGTAAGCGACTTCTTCCAACACTACGGCAGAATGCACCGCGTCGTCGGCGGTTTTCCCCCAACAAAATGGCCCGTGAGAGTTTACCAACACGGCAGGAACAGCCAGCGGATCGATTTCACGCTGACGGAAAGTGTCGATGATAACCTGCCCCGTTTCCCACTCATATCGGTTCTGAATCTCTTCAGGCGTCATTTGTCTGGTACAGGGAATAGCACCGTAGAAGTCATCAGCATGGGTAGTTCCCCAGGCAGGAATATCACGACCGGCTTGCGCCCAGATCGTTGCATGGCGTGAGTGTGTATGGACGATACTGCCTACAGTTGGCCAGGCCTGGTAGAGAGCCCGATGCGTGTCAGTATCAGATGAAGGTCGTTTGCTTCCTTCAACAACCTCACCAGTGGCGACATTGACCACCACCATATCGTCACGCTGCATCACGTCATAGCTTACACCGGAGGGTTTAATGACCATCAGCCCGCTGTCGCGATCTATCGCACTGACGTTGCCCCAGGTAAAGACCACCAGACCGTGTTTTGGCAACGCCAGATTGGCTTCCAGTACCTGTTGTTTTAACTGTTCTAACATTTTTCTTCTCCAGCCCTATTTTCTCCATTTTCTCCCGCGACCTGGATGCTGGGTATGGAGGTTTTAGCTGGATGCTCAGCAGGAATTTGCTGTAGAACCAATAATGCGGCTGCAATTAGGATTTTTTACCTGTGAAGATGATCAGCGGTGAATACAATACAGAGTAGCAATAGAACCTTAGGTGATAGTTAGACTTCTATCTTTATCACCGCAATTGCTGCAGATTGACCAAGTTCCGGCGACGCGGAAAGCACAAAATTTAACAGCGGTTAATTTCCTTTAAGTGAGATAAACCACTCATAAATGTGCCTGGACTGGGCCATCAACGCAGAGCAGAAGCTATACTCAGAAAGATATCTCTGTAAATGACATTAAGGAGAATTGATGATGTCAATGACCGCTAAACGAATTACCGCCGGCCTGTTAGCCGCAACTCTGGTGCTTTCTTTGAGCGCTTGCTCAAACTGGTCAAAACGCGATCGTAATACGGCAATAGGTGCTGGTGTGGGTGCCATAGGAGGAAATGTCCTCTCTAATGGTAGCGGGTTGGGTACCGTTGGTGGTGCCGCCGTAGGTGGGATTATTGGCCACCAAGTCAGCAAATAATAACGATAAATAACTGGGCTTTGCCTGGCATCTATAGCCAAAGGCCGCGACAGCCGCGGCCTTTATTATGCCTCAATTTCAGCAGCTAACCTCACCCTCCAGCCAGCTTCACCTTCAAACCTTTGGCTTCGAGCAGCGTTTTTAGCAGGTCCCGCTTGTCGCCCTGAATCTCGATGACACCCTCTTTGACAGAACCGCCGCAGCCGCATTTTTTTTTCAATTCCGCCGCCAGCTTTTCGATTTCCGCATCATTCATCTCCAGCCCGGTGATCAGGCAGACGCCCTTTCCTTTTCTGCCGCTGGTTTGTCGCTGAAGACGGACGATACCGTCTCCTTTCGGACGCTGGACTTCCTGTTTAGGCTCATCAATCCGCCCTGATTCAGTGGAGTAGACCAGACGGCTGTTATTATCGGCCATTATGCCTCCTGTAAAGACGCGAGGATGGTTTTCAGCGTGGCTTCAGGATCGGCTGATTGGGTAATTGGACGCCCGATCACCATATAATCTACGCCTGCCTGCTGCGCCTGTTGGGGGGTCATGATCCTGCGCTGGTCACCTGCATCGCTGCCTGTAGGGCGAATACCTGGCGTGACCAGTTTAAAGTCTGTGCCAAAAGCCTGTTTAAAGCGAACCGCTTCCTGCGCTGAGCAGACTACGCCATCCAGCCCACATTGCTGAGTCAGGCGAGCCAGACGCTCTGCATGGTCAGCAGGCGTTGCATCAATTCCCAGATCTTTAAGGTCTGCTGCTTCCATGCTGGTGAGCACGGTGACGGCAATCAGCAGAGGGGCGTCTTTGCCAAAGGGCAGAAGAGCCTCCCGCGCAGCGGTCATCATTCTTGCTCCACCGCTGGCGTGGACGTTTACCATCCACACGCCCAGCTCAGCGGCCGCCGCAACGGCATGCGCCGTGGTGTTTGGGATATCGTGGAACTTCAAATCCAGAAAGACTTCAAATCCCCGTTTGTGCAGCTCTTTAACCAGCTCAGGGCCAAACAGGGTAAACATCTCTTTGCCCACTTTCAGACGGCAACTCTGCGGGTCAATCCGATCCACAAACGCCATAGCGGCGGCGCGATCGTTATAATCCAGCGCGACCAGAATGGGGGAACCGGTTACCTGAGGTGATTGCATGGGAAAGCCCTCTTAAAGTGATGCGCCTTTAGCACAAGAGATAAACGGCAAACATTCTACCTGCGACACCGGCAAAATCACAGGTTGGCGCAGCAGTTTTCGTCAGTCTGCCCTGCCAGGCAGTTAACAACGCCGATGTTCAGGTTATCTTAATAACAAGATCCTTTAGTATGTTGTAACTAAAATGGGCGCATTAAACAGGCCAGCAACCCGATAAAAAGTTACTGGCCGTCGAGACCGCGGATAGGTTTAACCGAAGACCACGCCCGGCATGAAGGACAATGCCAATAGAGTGCATGAGCGGTGAAGCCACATTTATGGCAGCGATAACGGGGTTTGGTGCGGATCTGCTCACCCACCATATCGCGCAGCACCATCAGGCTCTCTTTCGCCCTGCCGTCTTCAGCTTCATGCAGGTGATAATCCATCAGGCGATGAAACACTCTCATGGTTGGGTGGCGTTGCAGCTGGCGGTTAATGTAAAGCTGGGCCAATTCCCCGCCCTCATCACGTTCAATCACATCGGAAAGGTAAAGCTCTGCCGCCGCGCCGGTATTCTCTTCCACGCAGCGTTTAAGATACTCAGCCCAGGCTTTAGGTTGATTGAGTTGCTGATAGCAGGTTTCCAGCATTTCCAGCGTTTCACTGACCAGCTCTTTGTCCTGCTCAAGCACGCGCTGCAAATGCCCTACGGCTTTCGCGAACTCGCCTTTCGCCATATGGATGCGCCCCATCATGATCGAGACTCGTGCGCTCTGCCGATCCGCAGACTCGCCCTTTCTTAGCAGGCTCATGGCGCGGTCCAGATCATCACTGCCCATCGCTTGCAGAGCCAGTTCACAGTAGAAATGGGCTATTTCCATCCGCTGCTTATCTTTACCCAGCTTCACTAACCGTTCTGCCACTTCAATCGCTTTTGGCCAGTCGCTGGTTGCCTGGTGGATAATCAAGAGTTGTTGTAACGCGCCAACGCGGAAGTCCGTTTCATCTGTCAGCTGGCTGAACATCTCTTCAGCACGATCGTAAAAACCGGCAGCCATATAATCGCGGCCGAGTTGCTGCACCGCCAGCAGGCGCTGATCGTAGGTGAGAGAAGCACTTTCCATCAGCGCCTGGTGAATGCGGATTGCGCGGTCCACTTCGCCACGGGAGCGGAAAAGGTTGCCTAACGTCAGGTGAGCTTCCACCGTGCCGCTGTCCTCTTTAAGCATATCAAGGAACAGATCGACCGCTTTATCCTGCTGATTGGAGAGCAGGAAGTTAACGCCCGCCACGTAATCACGTGACAGGCGGCTGGCTTCTTGTTGCTTGTCCTGTTGCGCACTGCGGCGCCCCATGTACCAGCCGTAAGCGGCGGCAACAGGCAGTAACAGAAACAGCAATTCCAACATAAGAGATTATTCCTTAACGGCAGGGACTTGTGACACCGTCACGGTCTCTTCTGCCTGCCCCAGCTGATGCTGAAGGCGTTTTAATTTACGCTGAGTGTGGCCCAGGGATACACGGACACGCAGCCAAAACAGACCGCAAATCGCCCAACCAAGTAAGAATCCTGCGGCGAACAGCACGGCCAGCAGCGTTGATACGCGGTATTCTCCCTGCGCCAACAGGTAATTGAATGAGACGACCTGATCGTTATGCGCCCCAAGCGTAATAGAGATGATAAAGATCACCAATACCAGTAAAAAAATCAGCAAATATTTCACAGTCCATCCCATAGTCTGGTGTTAACCAGATGAATTATGCCAAAAAAAAAGCGCTGTTGCTTGTCCGATGCGTCCGTAAAAGCGGAGACCGTGAAAAAATCCTGCTCATCACTCTGTTATGGGGGCAAACGGCAGAATTGCAATCACTCAGCGTCACGCTGTTCAATTTCTTGTTCTTCCTGCGGCGGCACGGTCAACGGCCCACAATAGCGTTGCACTAACCAACTAGCCAGCGTCACCAGTGCCCAACTGATCGCTGTGGCGGTGATCAAATCTTGTGGCCAGTGCATGCCCAGCACCAGTCGGCTGCCCATCACACCAACAGCCCAGGCAACTAATATTACCACTGTAACAATGCGGCGACGCGGCCAAAGCAGCCCAATCCCCAGCAGCGCCCAACTTGCCGCAAACATGGTATGCCCGGAAGGAAACGCATAGCCGGTTTCAAATTCCCAATGCTGCTTCAACCAGTCTGGCAGTTGTGTGTTATCGATCAGCGCATTGCGTACCAGCGTGCTGCGTTCAGGACGCTTTTGTTCGTAGAACGTTTTTTCATCAAGCCCGTTACTGTGCTCAAGCCAGAGAACATAAGGGCGAGGCTCTTGCACCTGCTCTTTTATAAAGGTCTTGGCATATTGGCCCACCAGAATCGCCGAAATCACAATAACCAGCAACAACAGCGCAGGTTTGAAACGGAAGCGCAGGCACCATAAAAACCAGCCACAGAGAATAGCACTGGTCAATATTCCCCATGGGCTGGTCACCGTTTCGGTCAGCCAGAACAGCATTTTGTAGCCGAGGCCCATCTCAACGGGCTGCCAGTGCCAACCAGAAAGCCAGACAACTGCTGGCATAATAAGCAATAACAGGGCACCAATCGTGGTGCGCAGGGCAATTTCTCTCATCGTGTTCCTTTAAGGGTCCGGGTCTTTCATCAAAATCAGTTAAGTTTATGATAAAAAATAATAACATACTGACTGACAAGGTGATAATTGTGCGGTATCACTACAATCGCTCTAACTCGTTAACCGCCCTCGCCCTGATTGTGGCAAAATAAGCGTTATGAATTGTGTCAGTTTGCTGACAGCGCGCTACCATGATGATAGCGCAACACTTGATGGTTCTGGAGAGTCACATGCAGCTTAAACGGGTAGCAGAAGCCAAACTGCCCACGCCATGGGGAGATTTCCTGATGGTTGGTTTTGAAGAACTGGCAACCGGTCACGATCATGTGGCACTGGTTTATGGAGATATTACCAACAGCGATGCGGTACTTGCCCGCGTACATTCCGAATGTCTGACCGGCGATGCGCTGTTCAGCCTGCGTTGCGATTGTGGCTTCCAGCTTGAAGCTGCACTGAACCACATCGCTGAAGAAGGTCGGGGCGTGCTGCTCTACCATCGTCAGGAAGGACGTAATATTGGTCTGCTGAATAAGATCCGTGCTTATGCCTTGCAGGACAAAGGCTATGACACGGTAGAAGCTAACCACCAGCTCGGCTTTGCCGCTGATGAACGAGATTTCACCCTTTGTGCCGATATGTTCAAGCTGTTAGGCGTGAATGAAGTCCGTCTGCTGACTAACAATCCCCGCAAAGTGGAGATCCTCAGCGAAGCTGGGATCAACATTGTGGAACGCGTCCCGCTGATTGTTGGGCGTAATCCTGAGAACGCGCACTATCTTGATACCAAGGCGGCCAAAATGGGCCATCTGTTATCTAAAGACTGATCCTCTATCAGTAATGAAAAGGGCCACACTTAGTGGCCCTTTTCATTTCAGTTGATCCCCTACGACTAGGAATCCAACATATTACGGATGACATAGTGCAGAATGCCATCATTCTTGTAGTAGGTAAGCTCATTGCCGGTATCGATGCGACAACGGGTTGCCAACACCTCTTTACGGCCATCGGCATAGGTCAGCGTGACGTTAACCGTCCCGCCCGGCTGTAACTGAGTCAGGTTTTCCACATCTATCCATTCGTCTCCGGTTAATCCCAGCGTTTTACGCGTGACACCCTCCGGGAATTCAAGCGGCAGGATCCCCATGCCGATCAAATTGGATCGGTGAATACGTTCGAAGGATTCAGAGATAACCACTCTTACGCCCAGCAAGCGTGGTCCTTTGGCCGCCCAGTCACGGCTGGAGCCAGAGCCATATTCCTTCCCTGCGATAACAGCGAGTGGCGTTCCTTGCTGCTGATACTTCATCGCCGCATCGTAAATAGCTAATTGTTGGTCACCTGGCACAAAACGGGTAACGCCACCTTCCACTCCCGGCACCATCTCATTACGGATACGGATGTTAGCGAAGGTCCCGCGCATCATCACTTCATGGTTACCACGGCGAGAACCATAGGAATTAAAATCGTTACGCTCTACGCCGTGATCGAGTAAATAGCGCCCTGCCGGACTTTCAGCTTTGATGCTGCCCGCCGGTGAAATATGGTCAGTAGTGACCGAGTCACCGAGCATTGCCAGGATCCGTGCACCTTTAATGTCTTTGACAGGCTCAGGCACTTTGCCCATATGGTCAAAGAACGGCGACAGACGGATATAGGTCGACCCTTCGTCCCAGTCGTAGGTTGCCGCTTCACTGACTTTGATTTGCTGCCATTCAGGTGTGCCTTCAAATACTTCTGCATACTCTTTATGGAACATGTCGGTCGACACCAGTTGTACAGCTTCGGCAATTTCTTCTGGCGAAGGCCAGATATCTTTCAGATAGACTGGATTACCCGCTTTATCCTGACCGATAGGATCCTGTTGCAGGTTAATATTCATGTTACCTGCAAGCGCATAGGCCACCACTAATGGCGGTGAAGCCAGCCAGTTAGTTTTGACATAAGGATGAATACGACCTTCAAAGTTACGGTTTCCGGACAGCACTGCGCCAACAGTGAGATCACCTTGTTTGATCGCGGTTTCAACTTCGTCTGGCAGAGGACCAGAGTTACCTATACAGGTTGTACAGCCGTACCCCACCAGATTGAATCCAAGCTGATCCAGATAGGGCGTTAAACCTGCCGTAGCGAGATAATCCGACACGACTTTAGAACCTGGGGCCAGAGAGGCTTTTACCCAGGGTTGACGCTTAAGGCCAAGCGAGACAGCCTTTTTAGCCAGCAATCCTGCTGCCATTAACACGCTGGGATTCGAGGTATTAGTACAGGAGGTGATGGCAGAGATGACCACTGCCCCATCCTTTAACGTTTGTTGCAGGCCGGTTTTGCTGTCGGTATAGGTGATGGCTTTATGCTGCTTCTGCGACTGATTGACTTCCAGCTCATTGCTGGCCTGGAATGCTTTGGGCACATCACCAAGTGACACGCGGTCCTGAGGACGCTTGGGCCCGGCAAGGCTGGCTTCAACTTCATTCATATCCAGCGCCAGGGAACTGGTGAACACCGGTTCATCACCTGGATTGCGCCACAGACCTTGAGCTTTGGCGTAGGCTTCGACCAGTGACACCTGCTCGCTACTTCTCCCGGTAAGCGTCATATAGCCAATAGTGACCGCATCGAGCGGGAAGAACCCACAGGTTGCCCCGTATTCAGGTGCCATATTGGCAATGGTCGCGCGGTCAGCCAACGGAAGGTCATCCAGCCCGTCACCGTAGAATTCTACAAATTTACCTACCACGCCATGTTTGCGCAGCATTTGGGTGACGGTGAGGACCAGGTCAGTAGCGGTAATGCCGGGTTTAAGTTTACCGGTAAGCTTAAACCCGACCACGTCCGGAATAAGCATTGAAACGGGCTGACCAAGCATCGCGGCCTCCGCCTCAATGCCACCCACTCCCCAACCCAGCACACCCAGCGCATTGATCATCGTGGTATGGGAGTCTGTCCCCACCAAAGTGTCTGGATAGGCCAGCTCTTCCCCATTCTGTTGCTCATGCCATACCGCTTTGCCCAGATACTCAAGATTGACCTGGTGGCAGATGCCAGTGCCTGGCGGAACCACGCTGAACTGATTAAAGGCTTTTTGTCCCCAGCGTAAGAAAACGTAGCGTTCATGGTTACGCTCCATCTCCAGCCGGACATTTTCTTCAAAGGCATCGTCATCGCCAAAATGGTCAACGGTGACGGAGTGGTCAATGACCAGATCTACTGGTGATAACGGGTTTACCTTAGCCACATCACCGCCAAGACGTTTAACAGCCTCACGCATTGCTGCTAAATCGACGACGGCAGGCACACCGGTAAAATCCTGCATCAGTACACGGGCCGGACGGTAGGCAATTTCACGGTCAGCATGAGCCTGCTTCAGCCACCCGGCCAGCGCCTCGATATCCGCTTCCGTGACGGAATCTTCGTCCTGCCAACGGAGCAGGTTTTCCATCAGCACTTTCAGGGATTTAGGCAGACGGGAAAGGTCACCAAGCTGTTCCGCAGCGCGGGGCAAACTGTAGTAGCTGTAGCGCTGGCCTTTAACATCCAGTGTTGTCCTGGCTTTATTATGTAGGGTAGACGACATTACTCCTCCTTCATTGGACTAAATCATAACCTGAGTAATTACAGGGTCTGATTTAAAGATAGTACAAACAGAAGGTAACGTTTTGATAACAACACGAATCGACAAGATTGGAAACAACCGGTAAAAACAAAAACGCCCCGCTGTACTAGTCAGCGAGGCGTTTTTATTTAAATTCGTTTGTTTACATATGCATTATAAATGCATCAATAGTCCGGCCCAAACGGCAGTAGTCCAGAATAAAGCGGAGAAAGTCCAGGTACTGAACCAGGTTATTTGAGTTAAATTCATGTTTCACTCCCCAGGTCCGTGAGACCTTAAAACGTACAGCGTATAAATCATTACTCAATGCGAATGATTCAACCGTTTTTTGAGGGTTTTACCCTCATTCAGGCAATAACGTGCCCAGCCTAAGTAGTCGGCTAATTGCAACATGGGTAACTATTTGAATTATACTGTTCAGCCAATTGACCGAAAAAAGAATAGAACGCTTATTATTTCGTTTTTTTGTCGATCATTGAATCAATAAAACTGCGCTGCAACTCGCTCAGGCCCCATGAGTCAGGAACAATGACGTGATCAGTGGGTTTACCCTTGCAAAAACGATCCTTCATTTTCGTGGTCTGCTGTGGTTTCTGATTCAAAGTCTGAAAATGCATAGTTAACCCCACACACGCCAAATCATTAATGCAGCAACAATCCAAAACAGCGCTGAGCCAGCGAATACCGCCAACCAGGCTTTGCGTTTGATGTTGGCGCTACGCTGAACCTTGATGGTTTCATGTCCGAAAACAGGTTGTACTGATAATTTAGTGTTCATAGTTTTTGATAATCACTCTCATTGAAAACGATTGTTTGAACCAATCAGAAATTAGGATGAATCCTAAACATTATTCTGAGCGAAATCCAGTAATTTTTATTGAACAAAACGATTAATGGCATTTATCAAACAAGAAAAACTATATGCTTTGTGTTTAATCAAACTTAAGTCAATTAATTACGCCTTAACTCAAATACCAGTGATAACAGAGCGTTTCAGATCCATTCATTACTGGAGAAATCTTTACCTACCCTTAAGAACCGCCATTCCCCGCGTCTCTTTAACAAGAGTATGAGAATCATCTTAGGTTCACGCAAAGCCTGTCAGCCAAAAGTGTGTACCATTTCTCATTTAATGAATAACAATCAGAAAACATGTGATACATGTTTCATTTACGTAAAAAGAATAAAAAGTGTTAATCGATAAGAGTCATAGAAAGGGCCAGTGCAATAATAAAGGCCGCATCAGCGGCCCTTGACATAACACTACTACTCACGGGGGAAATTATCTTGCAGGCAACTTGATGTCTTTAAACATCGCTTCGATATCTTCGTTTGTACGTAAACCTACAGCAGTATCAACCACATCGCGCGTCAGGTGCGGGGCGAAGCGTTGGATAAAGTCATACATGTAGCTGCGTAAGAAGGTGCTGCGACGGAAGCCGATTTTGGTCGTACTGAAACTAAATACATCAGTTGCTTCAATCCTTACCAGGTCAGGATCGGATACAGGGTCCACTGCCATGCTCGCAATCACCCCTACTCCCAGTCCCAGACGTACATAGGTTTTAATCACATCAGCATCGGTAGCAGTAAAGACGATGCGCGGGGTCAGACCAGCTCGGTTAAACGCCGTGTCCAGTTCTGAACGGCCCGTAAAACCGAACGTATAGGTGACTAACGGGTATTCTGCAAGTTCTTCAATCGACACTTTGGCCTTTCCTGCCAGCGGGTGATCGGGAGTGACCACGATCGCTCGGTTCCAGTGATAACAAGGCAGCATGATTAAATCGTCATACAAATGCAGCGCTTCGGTGGCAATCGCAAAGTCGGCATTGCCTTTGGATACGGCTTCAGCAATCTGAGTTGGCGAGCCCTGATGCATATGCAACGACACGCGAGGATAGCGTTCGATGAAGCCTTTAATCACATTCGGCAACGCATAGCGCGCCTGAGTGTGTGTGGTGGCGACATAGAGCGAACCTTTATCTGGCCAGGTGTGTTCGCCAGCAACGGATTTGATAGCATCTACTTTCGACAAGACTTCACGCGCAATACGAATAATTTCTTGTCCGGCTGGCGTAACCTGAGTCAGGTGTTTACCACTGCGGGCAAAAATCTGGATCCCCAGCTCATCTTCCAGCATGCGTACCTGCTTACTGATGCCGGGTTGTGAGGTGTAAAGCCCTTCTGCGGTGGAGGAGACGTTCAGGTTGTGATTGACCACTTCAACGATATAACGCAGCTGCTGCAATTTCATTTTTCATTCCATCTGAGGTTTGAAGCCACGCGCCGAAGTCCGTGCAGAGAGCTGTGCAAATACCACCGCCCATGAGGAGTCCGGTCTAATGCGATTTAATAATAAGGAAAGGGATATCTATAACAACTATAACAAAATCAGGGGAGATGTATAGCTCAGCAAGGCCGGGGGGAGCAAGAAAGGGCCAGCTGGCGCTGGCCCCTCAGATTACTTCTTCGCCGCTTTCTTAGCAGTGGCTTTAGTCGCCGGGGTTTTAGTCGCAGTGGCTTTAGTAGCCGTTGCTTTATTGGCGGCCGCTTTAGCCGGTGCAGCTTTGGTAGCCGCAGCTTTGCTGGCAACTTCCCATTTGCCATCAACATAAAACGCTGACCAACCTGTCGCTTTCCCGTCTTTCTCGGTACTGACGTACTGTTGTTTGGTTTTACGGCTGAAGCGAACTACCGCTTTATTGCCTTCTTCATCGCTGACTGGCGCATCGGCCAGGTAGCTCAGTTTTTCAGGCAGTCGATCGCGGAAGCGTTGCAGCTCTTCCACCAGCGGCGCACGGGTTTCCCTTGATTTAGGGAAGGTGTTAGCCGCCAGGAACACACCTGCAGCCCCATCACGCAGCACGAAATAAGCATCTGACTTCTCACAAGTCAGTTCAGGTAACGGCACCGGATCTTCTTTCGGTGGCGCAACATCGCCATTACGCAGGATCTTACGGGTGTTTTTGCATTCATCGTTAGTACAAGCCATGTACTTACCGAAACGTCCCATTTTCAGGTGCATTTCAGAACCACATTTTTCACACTCAACAATCGGGCCATCGTAGCCTTTAATGCGGAATTCACCCTGCTCGATCTCATACCCGTCACAGCCTGGATTGTTACCACAAACGTGCAGCTTGCGCTGGTTATCAATCAGGTAACTGTCCATAGCGGTGCCACACTTCTGGCAACGATGACGTGCACGTAGCGCGTTGGTTTCAGCATCATCTCCCTCAAGAATATTCAGCACTTCATTCTCAGGGATTAAGTTGATGGTCTGCTTACAACGTTCTTTCGGTGGCAAGGCATAACCCGAGCAACCGAGGAACACACCGGTACTTGCGGTGCGAATGCCCATTTTACGGCTACAGGTCGGGCAGTCGATTGACGTCAGGATCATCTGGTTAGGCTGCATGCCGCCTTCTTCAGGATCCTTATCCGCTTTTTCCAACTGCTGGCTGAAATCCGCAAAGAACTGATCCAGCACCTTTTTCCACTGCACTTCGTTGTTAGCAACCTTATCGAGGTTGTCTTCCATATGCGCGGTGAAATCGTAGTTCATCAATTCGCGGAAGTTGGCTTCCAGACGATCGGTAACGATTTCACCCATTTTCTCAGCATAGAAACGACGGCTCTCAACGCGGACGTAACCACGATCCTGGATAGTTGAGATAATCGAAGCATAGGTCGAAGGACGACCAATACCGCGTTTTTCCAGTTCACGCACCAGTGAGGCTTCGCTGAAGCGAGCCGGTGGCTTAGTGAAGTGCTGGCTTGGCTTAAGCTGCTGGAGCTTGAGTTCCTCGCCCACTTCGATCGGCGGCAAAGTACGATCTTCATCGCCTTTGCGCAGCGCTGGCATGACGGCAGTCCAGCCATCAAAACGCAGCGTACGGCCTTTGGCCTTCAGTTTAAAGTCACCCGCCGCTACGGTCAGCGTGGTGGAGTCATACTGGGCTGGCATCATCTGGCAGGCAACAAACTGGCGCCAGATTAGCTGATACAGTTTCTGCGCGTCGGCTTCCATATCCTTCAATTGCTCGGACTGGATGGCCACATCAGAAGGACGAATGGCTTCGTGCGCTTCCTGGGAGTTTTCTTTGCTGCTGTAGACATTGGCCGCTTTCGGCAGGTACTTCTCGCCGAACTCAGATTCAATATAGCCACGCACCATGCTCACCGCATCCTGGCTCAGATTCGTGGAGTCAGTACGCATGTAAGTAATGTGGCCAGCTTCATACAGGCGCTGCGCCATCATCATGGTTTTCTTCACGCCATAGCCCAGACGGGTACTTGCCGCCTGTTGCAACGTGGAGGTGATGAAAGGCGCGCCAGGCTTGCTGCTGGTTGGCTTATCTTCACGATCGGCCACCACATAACGGGCTTTTTCCAGCAGGCTGACGGCCGCATGAGTCTGATCGCCGTTAACCGGACGGAAAGGCTTGTCATGCTGATGAGTCACTTCCATCGGCAGACCGGTACCTTTAGGCGTGTTCAGGTCAGCGTGCAGCTCCCAGTACTCTTCAGGCGTGAACGCTTTGATTTCGCGTTCGCGCTCTACGACCAGACGCACGGCCACAGACTGGACGCGGCCAGCGGACAGACCACGGGCAATTTTTTTCCACAGCAGTGGCGAGACCATATAGCCCACTACACGGTCCATAAACCGGCGTGCCTGTTGCGCATTCACACGGTTAATATTCAGTTCGCCCGGCTTTTCAAACGCCTGACGAATCGCATTCTTGGTGATTTCGTTAAACACCACGCGGCTGAAGCGTGAGTCATCGCCACCGATCACTTCCCGCAGGTGCCAGGCAATGGCTTCCCCTTCGCGGTCAAGGTCCGTTGCGAGATAGATGTGGTCAGCGTTTTCGGCCAGAGACTTCAGCTCTGCAACCACTTTTTCTTTGCCAGGAAGGATTTGGTAATCCGCTTCCCAACCGTGAAAAGGATCGACACCCATGCGGCTGACAAGCGCCGCTTTCTCGTCCTTCTTCACTTTTTTTGCTGGTTTACTGGTTGTAGAGTCAGCGCTCTTTTTAACTGTTGATCCACTGGTCGGCAAATCACGGATATGACCCACGCTGGACTTCACCACGTAGTCATTTCCAAGATATTTATTGATCGTTTTGGCTTTTGCCGGGGACTCAACTATTACGAGAGCTTTGCCCATATTTACCTTTACCTGATTAAAACATCCGAGAGTAAATTGTGCCGTTTGCCAGAGCAAGCGAGACGCGTTAACGATATGGCGACCGGGGAAATAATTTTCAACCCGTCGCTTTTTGCTCTGTTGGCGCTCCTGACTTAGGAAGCCAACCTGCTGATTAACGACACTTTTTACAACCTGTTCTGTGCATTTCAAACATTGCGTAAAGCTAGTTTTACGCCCGGAACCCGAAACGCCCACACTGTACCTGATAAAATTCGATACGCAACTTAATTAGCATCTGCCCGCGATTTACGCCAGAAAGTAGGTTAAAAAGGGTTAGCTGACGCAAACACCCATAAACCCTGTGGAATAGTTTAACGCGGACGTAATATACTCTTACGCGCACGCCTACTATAAAGGAGAAAAAACGTGAATCAGACCCAGACTATAGATCGTCCCGCCCTGCTCGACATTGCCAACGAGCTGATTGCCGGGCATAAGGATTTTTTCCCGGGATTGGTGGCAACCGACGTGGAGCAGAAAGGGGATGTGCTGATCTTCCGGGGCGACTACTTCTTAGATGAACAGGGATTACCTGGTGAGAAAAGTACGTTGGTGTTTAACCTGTTCAAGTATCTGGCAGTAGAACTCTCTCCTCTTTACAGGATTGAGTAACAGCGCCCACTTAGCGGGCGCTGTTGCTGTTTTACAGCAGCGGTTTTTCACCACGCTGCCAGAGGCGAAGCAACAGTCGTTCTGCGCTGCCAGCCGCACTTTGCGTAAAGCGGTCGATCATTTTCTTACGAAGGGTATAACGCACTGAAATAACCTCGTGATTGGCCATCTGATCGATGATCAAATCATCACTGGTGCCGATAGCATCAACCAGCCCTTTTTCAAGAGCCTGAGTGCCGAACCAATGTTCGCCGGTGGCAACGCTGTCAATATCCAGTGAAGGACGCATCTGATGCACAAACTGCTTGAACAGCAGATGCGTTTCATTCAGGTCTTCACGGAATTTTTCCCGTCCCTGCTCCGTGTTTTCACCAAACAGCGTTAGCGTGCGTTTGTACTCGCCAGCCGTGTGCAGCTCCACATCAATTTCGTTGCGCTTCAGTAAGCGATTAAAGTTCGGGATTTGCGCTACCACGCCAATCGATCCCACGATAGAAAACGGAGCAGCAACAATGCGATCGGCCACACAAGCCATCATGTAGCCACCACTGGCAGCCACTTTGTCCACCGCTACCGTCAGGCGTATACCTTTATCACGCAGGCGCTGAAGCTGTGATGACGCCAGGCCATAGCCATGGACGACACCGCCCGGGCTTTCCAGACGTAACAGCACTTCATCCTCAGGTTTAGCCACCGCCATCACCGCAGAGATCTCCTCACGCAGCGAGCTGACTTCATGGGCATCCATACTCCCTTTGAAATCCAGCACGTAAAGCGTTGGCTTGGTACTCTCGGTTTTCAGACCTTGCTTCGCACGCTGTTTAGCGGCTTTTGCTTCCTGTTTGTCTTTCTTCTTTTGCTCTTTGTGCCACAGTTTTTGATCCTGATGCTTCATTTTTGCCAGCATCATGTCATCTTTCATTTCCTGATAGCGCTCGCCGAGGTGAGTCAGCTTCAACTGACCACCCTGAGCACGCTTGCGCATGGCCAGGTTGGTGATCAGAATGGCAATGGCCGCGATAGCCACCACTACGGTGACCGTTTTGGCCAGAAAAAGCCCATAATAAGAGAGTAAATCCACTCATTCCGCCTTATTTAACATCGTATTAGATCAGCAGCTATTGTAGCTGAGTCACGGCCAGGAGTCGCCCGAATCCCCTTCCTGCCGCACGCTTTGCCGCTTATTGAAGATTGAACTGCTCACCATTTTAGGGCATAAAGCCCATTATCTATTGCGGGCAAAGGCTTAGCGGCAGGGCCGGCTGAGCGCTCCATCACCACCGCCAGAGGAATTCAACGTGCACTATCAACCTAAAGACAACCTGCTTACGGGCAAAATCATTCTGGTCACCGGGGCCAGCGATGGGATTGGTCGCGAGGCCGCGGTGACCTACGCACGTTACGGTGCCCAGGTATTACTGCTGGGGCGTAATGCCGATAAATTGCAGGCCGTGGCAGATGAGATTACCGCTACCGGTAAACCAGCCCCTCAGTGGTTTATTCTGGATTTAGAGCAAGCGACTCCCGAACGCTGCCAGCAACTTGCTGATGAAGTGGCTCAGCATGTGCCACGCCTGGATGGCGTGCTGCATAATGCAGGACTCCTTGGTGATATTGTGACGATGGATCAGCAAGATCCTCAGGTCTGGCAGCAGGTTATGCGGGTAAACATAGATGCGACCTTCTTCCTGACCCAGGCTCTGCTGCCTTTACTGCTGAAATCCTCTTCGGCCTCGCTGGTGTTTACCACGTCAAGTGTAGGGCGCCAGGGACGCGCCGGTTGGGGCGCTTACTCCGTGTCTAAATTCGCTACCGAAGGAATGATGCAGGTGTTGGCTGATGAGTATGACAGCAAGCATCTGCGGGTTAACTGCATCAATCCTGGCGGGACACGCACGAAAATGCGTGCCAGCGCGTTCCCCGAGGAAGATGCTAACAAGCTGAAAACTCCGGCAGATATTATGCCGCTGTACCTGTTCCTGATGGGTGACGACAGCAAGCGTAAAACCGGCATCAGTTATGATGCCCAGCCGGGACGTAAACCAGGAGCGGCGGAATAATGACGGAAGACAGACACCAGCAACGCCAGCAGAAGCTGAAAGAGAAAGTCGATGCGCGGATTGCCTCGGCCACTGAAGTGCGCGGGATTTTGATGGTCTTCACCGGCAACGGAAAAGGAAAGACCACTGCGGCTTTTGGTACCGCAACCCGTGCGGTTGGCCACCAAAAAAGAGCAGGTGTGATCCAGTTCATTAAAGGTGAGTGGCCCAACGGTGAACGAAATTTACTTGAACCGCATGGCGTTGAGTTTCAGGTGATGGCAACCGGCTTTACCTGGGATACTCAGAACCGCGAAACGGATACTGCAGCCTGTTTGCAAGTCTGGGAGCATGGCAAGCGGATGCTGCAGGATGACACTCTTGATCTGGTGGTGTTGGATGAGCTGACTTATATGGTCAGCTTCGATTATCTGCCGCTGGAAGAGGTCCTCAGCGCGCTGAACAATCGCCCTGCCCATCAAAGTGTGATTGTTACCGGAAGAGGCTGCCACCGGGATATTCTGGAAATAGCGGATACCGTAACGGAGATGCGCCCGACCAAACATGCTTTTGACGCGGGCATTCAGGCTCAGCAAGGCATCGACTGGTAAGTGTTGCCGACCCTACGCACAAATAAAAACCCCCTGATGCAAAACATCAGGGGGTTTTTCTTAACCAGACTACGGGTAATTAGCCACGTTTAGCAGAAGGCTTACCTGCTGATCTGGAGGAAGATTTGCCCGCTGGTCTTGCGGAAGAAGCACCTGCAGGTTTAGCTGCAGCTTTACCTGATGCTTTACCCGAAGAGCGACGTCCCGCAGGAGCAACCTGCGAATGACGCTTAACAGCACGGCGAATCTGATTCGCTTTAGTGCGACGACGGTCTTTCTCTACCGCAACTTTACTGGTGATTTCTGGCGGCAATTCGACCAGTTCGCGCAGATAGTTAGTCGGTGCTAATTCAAGTTCAGTCCAGCCGCCACGTGGCAGACCTTTAGGCAACTGGATGTCGCCGTAACGAGTACGGATCAGACGGCTAACCTGCACGCCCACGGATTCCCACAGACGACGCACTTCACGGTTTCGGCCTTCAGTCAGGGTCACGGTGTACCACTGGTTAATGCCTTCACCGCCGGTGAACTTCAGGGTTTTGAAGGAGGCTGGACCATCTTCCAACTGAACGCCACGGCTCAGCTGACGGATTTTATCATCATCGATGGCACCGAATACGCGCACGGCATATTCCCTTTCAACTTCACGGCTTGGGTGCATCAGACGGTTTGCCAGTTCACCATCAGTGGTGAATAACAGCAGACCACAGGTGTTCACATCCAGACGACCAACGGCAATCCAGCGTGCACCACGCAGTTTCGGTAAACGGTCAAATACGGTCGGACGCCCTTCAGGATCGTTACGCGTGCAAAGTTCGCCTTCTGGCTTGTAGTACGCCAGCACACGACAAACTTCAGCGGTGGATTCTGCAACGGAGACCAGATGGCCATCAACGCGGATCTTAATAGAAGGGCTGGAGTCCACGCGGTCGCCCAGCGTGGCCAGTTTGCCGTCCACGCTGACGCGTCCGGCAGAAATCATGGTTTCAATTTCGCGGCGGGAACCGTGTCCGGCGCGTGCTAATACTTTCTGTAATTTTTCGCTCATGGCGCTACCTCTGTGTCGCCTTCCCAGGCGTCATGCTATTCAAGTGGCCCGTGACAGCAGCAGAGGTTGCTGTGCCGCGCCCTGCGCGATGCACACCACCGATCCTCTGCCCTTTTTCAGGGGAAGCGCATTCTACACTAAGTTGCCTTCTATTGATAACGGTATGCGCTTGTTTCAACACCCTGCTGGATACATTAGTGTAAACCTGCAAAGAGGGGCTGTTTTACGCCTGTGCCGCCTCCTCTCAGACCCTCTATTGCTGTCCAGAACCTTTTGCCAGGCTTAACATAGGGTTAGGTGAAAATCGTCGCCACGCTAATGATTTCGCAGAAAAAAATAACTAATGTTACTACCTTGTTAAATAATATAATGTGCTATTTACGGATAATAATGATTCATCCAGTCAGCTTTAATAGCCCGCCAGCCCTCGACTTTCGACAAAAATAAAGCCAAATAACCACCTTGGTAGCGCACCCTGCCAGCAATGAAATCAACGATAGCTGTTAACACCACTTTTAAATACAACAATAGCATTTCATGCTGAAGTAATACCAATGAACCCCAGTATTAACAAGGCCAACTGCAAATAGTCAGTCTATTTAAATAGCAGGTTGAGTTAATTCTTGATCATCACTATTTTTAACACTGTGGTGTCGTTATTATATTTGCTCTACTAATAAGTTTGTGTAGAATTCACTCAAGCCATTCGAGGGCGAATTTATTGGATTGTTAAATAAATATTATAATTTAGTTTAAGTACGTAAAATTAAAACATAAGAATTATTGTTATTTAATTAAAAAAAGAGGAGCAAGACTCCTCAAAAAAATACGCTGAACTTGTGTCAGCATCGGCCTTACACGTCATCAATCTTCACCAGGGATTTACTGACGTGTCCGACATAGTGTGATCATAATGAAAAATATAATGACCCTCCCGGCATTAGCTGTGCTAATGCTGACCGGCTGCTCTGTCGGTAAATATGAGTACAGCAGTGAAGCCATGAAGCGTGTCGATATGAATTTTACCGGCATTCCTACCATTCTGGGCGTCGGTGCGCTTGGCACCAGCATCCCGTTAACCCCGGAGTACAGCCTCACCGCAGCCCATGTGGCGAAGCTTTCTGTGCAACGGGTTAAGGCCTACCATCCTTACTGTGACCTCGCGATTATCTACCACAAGAACGACATAAAATCCTTGCCTAAATTCCGCACTGGCGATGTAGGTGATCCGGTAAAAATGTACGGTTACAGCTTTATTAGCGCCATGCCGGTTGAATCCTCTGGGGTAAATTTGGCATTGACCGGTATCCGGAATGAGTGGAATAAACGTCCCTGCGTAGCCATGGTTTCTAATGCTGGGGTAGTGAAAGGGATGTCAGGTGGCGCGGTTTATAATCAGGATGACACTATCGGTGGGGTGATTGTTGGTTATACCAAAGAAATTAAACGTCATAAAAATTCAGCAGTTCCTCTTAAGGATGTGTCACTTTATATCCCTTACAATGACTTCAAAGACTGGCTGAGTAAATCAACGACTTAAAGCAAATAACGACGGACTGACATGATAAAGGGAAGAGTAAATGCATCTTATAACATCCGGGCCCGCCAGAGAATATTCTTGCTGGCGAGCCTGGAATTATTATAAGAAGGGCTGAACGTCGCCCACACCCTCACGCACCACTTCTGGCGTGTTTTCGGTGAGGTCTATCACTGTTGTTGGGTGTTGTCCCAGATAGCCGCCGTGAATAATCAAATCCACCAGCTTACCTATACTGTCCTGAATCGCCTCGGGATCTGACTCAGTAAAGTCATTGCCCGGTAGCATCAACGACGTCGACATCATCGGTTCATTCAGCGATTCCAGCAGGGCCAGTGCAATCGGATTCGACGGCACACGCAGCCCAATCGTCTTACGCTTGTCGTTCATTAAACGACGTGGCACCTCTTTGGTCGCCTTCAGAATGAAGGTGTAATTGCCCGGCGTATTGTTTTTGATCAGCCTGAAGGCCGTGTTGTCCACGTGCGCATAAGTCGACAACTCAGACAGATCGCGGCAAACCAGTGTGAAATTGTGGTTACCATCCAGCTTTCTGATCTTACAAATACGCTCCATCGCGTTTTTATCTTCCAGCTTGCAACCCAGCGCATAACCCGAATCCGTTGGGTAGACAATCACGCTGCCTTTATTCAGTAGCTCAACGGCCTGCTTGATTAATCTTGGTTGCGGGTTTTCCGGATGAATATAGAAAAATTGACTCATAACTGCCCTCTTATCTGTCGCACCTGGAGGAGATCACTCGGGAGCAATTTCCGGGAAACGAAGCCAGACAGCTTCAACCCCTCCAGGCAGCCATAATTTTTTCCCCAACTCGATCCACGGACAAGGCTGATGGAAATCAGAACCTTGTGAAGCGGCGAGTTGATAATCCTGCGCATAACGTGCCAGCTGAGTTCGCTCATTCGGCGCTTGCTGGCACTGAGCCACTTCCATCGCATCACCGCCCTCTTCACTGAAGTGGGCAATCAGTCGCTTCAGCCACTTGGCAGAAAGACCGTAGCGTCCTGGATGAGCCAGCACGGTTCGCCCACCAGAATGATGAATGGCATCAATAGCTTGTTTAATTGTACACCACTGTGGCGGAGCGTAGCCGGTTTTGCCTCTGGCCAGATAGTTTTTGAACACCTGAGCCATATTATCGGCCTTGCCCTGAGCAATCAGAAAACGGGCAAAATGGCCTCTGGTGATCGCACCGCCCTCTGCCAACGCCAGCGCGCCAGCCAGGGCATCCGGGATGTGGGCTTTCTCTAAACGCTCAGCAATCAGTTCTGCTCTCGCCATCCGACGTTCGGTTTGTTCCTGCAAAAACGCGGTCAGAATGGGGTTGTCACAGTCCACGCCTAGTCCGACGATATGAATTTCATGGTTTTCCCACAGCGTCGAGACTTCAACCCCAGCCATTAATTTTAGCGGCAACTGGTGTTTCGCAATCGCCTCACGCGCTGGCTGCACGCCATCAATTGTGTCATGGTCGGTGATCGCCAGCACACCAACGCGATGCTCTACCGCCCGCAGGACCAGCTCTTCTGGCGTCAACAGCCCATCCGAGGCGCGGGTGTGGCTATGTAAGTCATAAATAGGATAGGGATTCAGCGGGGTTGGATCGGTCAAAACGGCTCCGGCGTTGGCGGATAAATGTCGCAGCATGATACCCAGAATTATCTGCGCGGGGAAAAAGAGTATTGACTTTTTTAACGCGAACCAGTTAACTAGTACGCAAGTTCACATGTAAGGGTATCGCAATCATGACTATGACACAGACAATGATGACTGGTTGGTGGCGCACTTCTCCCTGAATGGGCGAAGGAGTCATGCACGCAACCAGACGTTGTGCAGATACCCAGGCCCGCCAAAAGCGGGCTTTTTTTTTAGAAAAATGTAGAGAACAGACCTCATGCAAAATGCCAAACCTACAGTGAAGTTGATTACCGGCAACGCACCTTACCGCGAGGATCCGGCTGCTGTGTTCCATCAGTTGTGTGGTGCGCGCCCGGCTACGCTGTTGCTGGAGTCTGCAGACATCGACAGCAAAAAAAATCTGCAAAGTCTGTTGATCGTCGACAGCGCCCTGCGCATTAAAGCGCTGGGCAATATTGTTACCGTTCAGGCGCTTTCAGAGAACGGCCGCGCCATCCTTCCTTTGCTCGATGCCGCGCTGCCCGCTTCCGTCATCAGCACCGTTCGTCCGGATGGCCGTGAATTAACGTTTCCTGCTAATACAGCAGTCCAGGATGAAGATTCTCGCCTGAAAGCAATCTCCGTGTTTGACGCGCTGCGTCTGATCCCCCATCTGGTTAACAGCCCGGCAGAAGAGCGTAAGGCCGTCCTGTTGGGGGGGCTGTTCGCCTATGACCTGGTCGCCAGTTTTGAAGATCTCCCTGAGCTGGACAACCAGCAACGCTGCCCGGATTACTGCTTCTATCTGGCAGAAACCCTGCTGGTGATTGACCATCAAAACCAGACTGCCCAGTTGCAGGCGTCCCTGTTCACCCCTGCACCAAGCGAATTCCTGCGCCTGCAGAGCCGTATCGAGCAGCTGCACACGCAGATGTTACAGCCAGCCCACCCGCTGCCCGTTCAACATGTTGAAGAGATGGCGCTGAGCATCAACCAGAGCGATGAAGAGTATTGCGCGGTGGTTCGCCAGATGCAGGAAGCTATCCGCATTGGTGAAATTTTCCAGGTTGTGCCTTCCCGTCGTTTCTCGCTGCCTTGCCCTTCTCCGCTGGCGGCCTATGACACGCTGAAGAACAGCAACCCCAGCCCTTATATGTTCTTTATGCAGGATCAGGACTTCAGCCTGTTTGGCGCCTCGCCGGAAAGCTCGCTGAAATATGATGCCGAAAGCCGTCAGATTGAGATCTATCCCATCGCCGGTACGCGCCCACGTGGTCGTCATGCGGATGGTTCACTTAACCGCGATCTGGACAGCCGCATCGAGCTGGAAATGCGTACTGACCACAAAGAACTGGCCGAGCATCTGATGCTGGTTGACCTGGCGCGTAATGACCTGGCACGCATCTGTGAACCTGGCAGTCGCTACGTAGCTGACCTGACTAAAGTTGACCGTTACTCATTCGTGATGCACCTGGTTTCAAGAGTAGTGGGAACGTTGCGTAAAGATCTGGATGTGCTGCATGCCTACAGTGCCTGTATGAATATGGGCACGCTGAGTGGCGCACCAAAAGTACGTGCTATGCAGCTGATTGCGGGGGCTGAAGGAACTCGTCGTGGCAGCTATGGCGGCGCGGTGGGGTATTTCACGGCCAGCGGCGATTTGGATACCTGCATTGTTATCCGTTCCGCCTATGTGGAAGACGGCGTGGCGACGGTTCAGGCTGGCGCAGGCGTGGTTCTTGATTCTGTGCCTCAGGCTGAAGCCGACGAGAGCCGCAATAAAGCTCGCGCAGTGTTGCGCGCTATTGCAACCGCACATCACTGCAAGGAGATTTTCTGATGGCCGATATTCTGCTGCTCGACAATATTGACTCGTTTACTTATAACCTCGTCGACCAGTTACGCGCCTTTGGCCATAACGTGGTGATTTACCGCAACAACGTGCCTGCAGATACGCTGATTGACCGTTTGCAGAGTATGGAAAACCCGGTGCTGATGCTGTCACCAGGGCCAGGCGCACCGGCTGAAGCAGGCTGTATGCCAGAAATGCTGACTCGTCTGCGTGGCCGTCTGCCGATTATCGGCATCTGTTTAGGTCATCAGGCCATTGTTGAGGCTTACGGCGGTCACGTAGGTCAGGCAGGTGAAATCCTGCACGGTAAAGCCTCGGCGATTGCTCATGACGATCGGGGCATGTTTGCCGGGCTAACCAATCCGCTGCCGGTTGCCCGTTATCACTCGCTGGTCGGCAGCAACGTGCCAGAAGAGCTGACGGTTAATGCCACGTTCAATGGCATGGTGATGGCCGTTCGTCACGATAAAGATCGGGTTTGTGGTTTCCAGTTCCATCCGGAATCCATTCTGACCACTCAGGGCGCAATCCTGCTGGAACAAACACTCGCCTGGGCGCTGGCGTAAAACAAGGAGACACTGATGAACGCTATTCTTGAAAAACTTTACCAGGCCAACACCCTGACGCAGGCGGAAAGCCACCAGCTTTTTTCGGCCATTATTACCGGTCAGCTTGAACCAACCCAGTTGGCAGCAGCGCTGATTGCCATGAAAGTTCGCGGTGAACGTCCGGAAGAAATTGCCGGTGCGGCTACCGCTCTGCTGGAAGATGCTAAACCCTTCCCGCGCCCGGATTATCCTTTTGCGGATATCGTCGGGACGGGGGGTGACGGCAGTAACAGCATTAACATCTCCACGGCCAGTGCCTTTGTGGCAGCAGCCTGTGGACTGAAAGTCGCGAAGCACGGTAACCGCAGCGTTTCCAGCAAGTCTGGCTCCTCTGATTTGCTGGCAGCCTTCGGTATCAGCCTGGATTTGCCTGCTGAGCAGGCTCGTCAGGCACTGGATGAGCTGAACGTCTGTTTCCTGTTTGCACCGCAGTATCACACCGGTTTCCGCCATGCGATGCCGGTCCGCCAGCAGCTGAAAACCCGCACCTTATTTAACGTGCTCGGCCCGCTGATTAACCCTGCACGTCCTCCGCTGGCCGTGATTGGCGTTTACAGCCCTGAGCTGGTTCTGCCCATTGCTCAGACACTGAAAGTGCTAGGTTACCAGCGTGCGGCTGTTGTGCATGGCGGCGGCATGGATGAAGTCGCCCTGCACAGTGCCACCCATGTTGCAGAACTCCGTGAAGGCGAAATCACCAGTTACCAGCTGACGCCAGAAGACTTTGGTCTGAACAGCTATCCGCAGGAAGCGCTGGCAGGTGGAACCCCGGAAGAAAACCGTGACATTCTGACGCGATTACTCCAGGGTAAAGGCGAGCGCGCGCACGAAGAAGCGGTTGCCGCTAACGTCGCCCTGCTTCTTAAAATTTTTGGTCATGAAGATTTACGTGAGAATGCCCAGCACGCGCTGCGCACCATACGGAGTGGTCAGGCTTACGAGCGCGTTGTCGCTCTGGCAGCAAGAGGATAATCATGCAGGAAACCGTACTGAATAAAATTGTGCAGGACAAAGCGATCTGGCTGAGCGAACGCCAGCAACAGCAGCCATTGTCCTCCTTCCAGAATGAGGTAAAACCGTCCACCCGCAGTTTTTACGATGCACTGCAGGGCGCCAGGACCGTTTTCATTCTTGAATGCAAGAAAGCCTCTCCATCTAAAGGGCTGATCCGCGAAGACTTTGATCCTGCGACTATCGCCGGGATCTACAAACATTATGCTTCTGCAGTTTCCGTCCTGACCGATGAGAAATATTTCCAGGGAAGTTTCGACTTCCTGCCAATTGTCAGCGCCGCTATTACCCAGCCGGTGTTGTGCAAAGATTTTATGATCGATCCGTATCAGGTGTATCTGGCACGTTTCTACCAGGCTGATGCCATTTTGCTGATGCTGTCGGTGTTGAATGACGATCAGTATCGCCAGCTGGCAGCCGTGGCGCACAGCCTGAATATGGGTGTGCTGACGGAAGTGATCAGTGATGAAGAACTTGAGCGAGCCACCGCATTGGGCGCGAAAGTTATCGGCATCAATAACCGCGATTTGCGCGACCTTTCTATCGATTTGGATCGCACTCGTCGTCTTGCCCCTAAAGTGGCACACGGCGTAACGGTTATCAGCGAGTCCGGGATTAACAGCTATTCCCAGGTCCGTGACCTGAGCCACTTTGCTAACGGCTTCCTGATTGGTTCCGCTCTGATGTCAGAGGACGACCTCTCCGCCGCGATTCGCCGGGTAATCCTCGGCGACAACAAAGTCTGTGGGCTGACTCGCGAAGAAGATGCCCGAAGTGCGCATGAAGCCGGCGCCATTTACGGAGGTCTGATCTTCGCAGAGGGATCTCCTCGTCAGGTTGATGTGGAGAAAGCTCGTCAGGTAATGTCTGGCGCGCCATTGAAGTACGTAGGCGTATTCCGCAATAACAGTGTAAGTGACATTGTCACTTATGTCAGTGCCCTCAACCTGCACGCGGTTCAACTGCATGGTGATGAGGACCAGACTTTTGTTGCCGCATTACGCACTGAACTGCCTGAGGCGGTGAAGATTTGGAAAGCTTTTAGCATCAAAGAGGCGCTTCCTGCCCGTGACTGGCCACATATCGATCGTTACGTGTTTGATAACGGTAACGGTGGCAGCGGCCAACGCTTTGACTGGTCCCTGCTGCAGGGTGAGAAGCTTGACAACGTGCTGTTAGCCGGGGGTTTAGGGGCTGACAACTGTGTTGAAGCGGCCCAACTCGGCTGCGCCGGTCTGGATTTCAATTCCGGGGTGGAAAGCGCACCTGGGATCAAAGATGCCTCGAAGATTGCCTCAGTGTTTCACACCCTGAAGGCGTACTGACCGTTGGGGCGGCTACGGCGGCCCCTGTAACGATAAGAGAAGCGAAATGACGTTATTAAATCCCTATTTTGGTGAGTTTGGTGGCATGTATGTGCCGCAGATCCTGATGCCAGCCCTGAACCAGCTGGAAGAAGCTTTTGTTAGTGCCCAGCGCGATCCCGCTTTCCAGGCTGAATTTACTGACCTGTTGAAAAACTATGCCGGACGCCCGACAGCGCTGACGCTGTGTAAGAATCTGACCGCAGGCACCAAAACTCGACTGTATCTGAAACGTGAAGATTTGCTCCACGGCGGCGCGCACAAAACCAATCAGGTGTTGGGACAGGCCTTGCTGGCTAAACGCATGGGCAAAACCGAAATCATCGCCGAGACCGGTGCCGGGCAACATGGCGTAGCTTCAGCCTTAGCCAGTGCTTTACTTGGCCTGAAATGCCGCATTTATATGGGCGCGAAAGACATTGAACGCCAGTCGCCAAACGTGTTCAGAATGCGTCTTATGGGTGCAGAAGTGATCCCAGTTCACAGTGGATCTTCCACGTTGAAAGATGCCTGTAATGAGGCCCTGCGTGACTGGTCCGGCAGCTATGATACCGCGCACTACATGCTCGGCACGGCCGCTGGCCCCCACCCGTTCCCGACTATCGTCCGCGAGTTTCAGCGCATGATTGGTGAAGAGACCAAAGCGCAGATCCTCGATCGCGAAGGTCGTTTGCCGGATGCGATTATCGCTTGTGTTGGCGGCGGCTCGAACGCTATCGGCATGTTTGCTGATTTCATCGACGAAGCTTCCGTAGGTTTGATTGGTGTAGAGCCAGCCGGACACGGTATTGAGAGTGGTGAACACGGCGCGCCGTTGAAACATGGCCGCGTAGGCATCTACTTTGGTATGAAGTCGCCAATGATGCAGACCGAAGATGGGCAAATAGAAGAGTCCTATTCGATCTCTGCAGGTCTGGACTTCCCCTCAGTCGGCCCGCAACATGCTTACCTCAACAGCATTGGCCGTGCGGAATATGTCTCAATCACCGATGATGAAGCGATGGATGCCTTTAAAATCCTTTGCCGCAGCGAAGGCATCATCCCGGCGCTTGAATCTTCTCATGCCCTTGCCCACGCGCTGAAAATGATGCGTGAAGCGCCAGAGAAAGAGCAGCTGCTGGTGGTCAATCTTTCCGGCCGTGGCGACAAAGACATCTTCACCGTTCATGACATTCTGACCGCTAAGGGAGAAATCTGATGGAGCGTTATGACCTGCTTTTCAAACGCCTTGCAGACAAAAAAGAAGGGGCTTTTGTTCCTTTCGTCACGCTGGGTGACCCCTCGCCTGAACTCTCTTTGCAGATCGTTGATGCTCTGGTTGAAGGCGGCGCGGATGCGCTTGAGTTGGGCATCCCGTTCTCTGATCCGTTGGCCGATGGCCCAACCATTCAGGGTGCTGCACTGCGGGCTTTTGCCGCAGGAGTGACACCGTCACAATGCTTTGAGATGCTGAAAACTATCCGACAGAAGTACCCGGAAATCCCGATTGGCCTGCTGATGTATGCCAACCTGGTGTTTTCAAACGGCATCGATAACTTCTATGCCCGTTGTGAAGAAGTGGGTGTGGACTCGGTGCTGGTCGCCGACGTGCCGATTGAGGAGTCTGCTCCCTTCCGTCAGTCCGCTATGCGTCATAACGTGGCCCCGATCTTTATCTGTCCGCCTAACGCCAGCGACGATCTCCTGCGTGAGATTGCCTCTCATGGCCGGGGTTACACGTATCTGCTCTCACGCGCTGGTGTGACAGGCACTGAAAGCCGTGGCGTCAGCCATTCATTGCAGCATCTGGTTGATAAGCTGCATGAGTATCACGCTGCACCGCCGATTCAGGGGTTTGGCATCTCTGAGCCTGGTCAGGTTAAAGAAGCGCTGCAGGCCGGGGCTGCCGGGGCAATTTCCGGCTCCGCTGTGGTGAAGATTATTGAGAAAAACCACGCCAATCCGCCGGTCATGCTGGCAGAACTGAAAGCCTTTACTGGTTCACTGAAAGCCGCCACGCGTTAATTCCCCTCACATGCCTTATCCTGCGGATAAGGCATTACTTTTTCACTCTTTATGACATCCTGCGCTGGAAATATCCCTGACTGAGGCTAAGCTTCTGAGACAGAGCGACTCTGTACACACGGCTTAAGCCAAATATTGAATGACAGGGAGAATACAATGAAGTTGTTTAAAATCCTGACGGGTATGGTTGTTGCGGCTGTTGTCGCGATCAGTGTCAGCGCCTGTGCGCCTACTTCAACCAAAGAAGGCACCGGCGGCTACCTTGATGACACCGTGATCACCACTAAAGTTAAATCTGAACTGCTTAATACTAAAGACCTGAAATCTACCGAGATCAATGTAGAAACCTTCAAAGGTCGCGTACAGTTGAGTGGTTTCGTGTCCAGTTCAGCAGCTGCTAACCGTGCGGTGCAAGTCACCCGTACTGTTAAAGGTGTAACCTCTGTAACGAACAATATGCAGATTAAGTAGTTTATCTGCTAATAACGAAAGGCGCTGATTAGCGCCTTTTTTTATGGTCTCAGGACGGATTAGAAGCGGTAACCCGCGCCGAAGAAGAACACCACAGGATTGATGTTGGTATCGATGCTCTGGTGACCGGCTGGTGAATCGAAGCCAACTTTGGTTTTGATATCCATATACCAAACGGAAGCATTCAGCATCCAGTCTGGGGTCAGTTGATAATCCAGACCCACCTGTCCGGCCATGCCCCACGAGTTTTTCACGCTCAGGTTACTTAAACCGGCATCACGCCCTGTCTGGTTAAAGTCGTTATCGTAGAACAGGGTGTAGTTAACACCAATCCCCACATACGGCTGAACTTTGCTGGTATTGCCCATGAAATACCATTGTGCCATCAGCGTTGGCGGCAGTTGGTGAACGGTAGCCAGCGTCCCCGTCGCCCCCAGCCCAACTTTGTGGCGGAAGGGTGTTGCGCCGAGCAGTTCAATACCTATATTGTCGGTTGCCATATACGTGAAGGTCAGACCCAGCTGGGTGTTATTGCTGACGTCAAACTCACCAAGACCCAGCACGTTATCAGAGCCACCGGTAGGACGAACCGTAGCCGAACCCGCACGCATAAAGAAATCCCCTGCCTGATGAGCAGAAGCCACTACCGGCAGTAATGCCGCCACGGCCAGAACCAAAGCTTTCACTTTCATAATCACTCCTTTGCAAAGTTAAAGTGCGCACTAGCGCCATCGTTGTTTTTATTGGCGACAGTTTTACTTTAATTTTCACAAAGATCATCCGAATCAATTCTTTCAAAGTCCTTAAAAAACATAGAGTTGATTTGGATCAATTTTCCAGCCTGATTGAGTAATCTCTCTGTCGACTTTCTCCCTTGCTGACGCAATCAGACAAATAGACCTGGTGACGTTAAACCCGCATTTTTGACCGCTAATGTCTTCTTTAATCGAAAGTTATGTAAGTCAGGGTGCCAGGTTGCCTGCAGACCATGTACAATCGCCGGATCGCAATAATCGGCTTTTCAAGGAGTCTACATGTCATTCACGGCGGGTTCGTTATACCGTGACACGGGGAATTTTTTCCGCCATCAACTGGTTACCATCATTTTGATGGCGTTGCTCACCTCATTTATCACCGTGCTGATTGGCCATGCGTTAACGCCGGGTGCCGATCAGCTGTCGATCCTGACCGACGGTGACAGTGGCTCTGGCATGAGCCTGATCGAAATGGTGCAAAACATGTCACCCGATCAGCAAAGCGTTCTGCTGAAAGCTTCTGCGGCTGGCACATTTGCCTCTCTGGTGGGTAACACTCTGCTGCTGGGTGGCATGCTTAGCCTGCTGCCGATGGTGTCAGCCGGTGAGCGCGTCAGTGCACTGCGTGCGATTGGTGCTTCTGCACCGACCCTGCCACGTTTGCTGCTGCTGGTGTTTCTGATGACGCTGATTATTCAGTTAGGGTTTATGGCACTGGTTGTACCGGGGCTGATCCTTGCTGTGGTGCTGGCTCTGTCGCCAGTGATCCTTGCCACAGAAAAGATCGGTGTGTTTGCCGCCATGCGCACCAGCACACGTCTGGTCTGGCGCCATATGAAGGTAGTCGCTCCGGCTATCGCTGTCTGGCTGCTGGCAAAAGTTGTGGTGCTGTTCCTGGCCTCTTCGTTGACTATTCTGCCGGCCAATGTAGCCTCCGTGCTACTGAACGCGCTCAGCAACCTTATCTCAGCGATACTGATCATTTACCTCTATCGTCTGTATATGCTATTACGTTGATGGCTGTCTGCGCGCTTCAGGGCGTGCAGACGCTACGTAATTTCCAAGCCTGGTATCCGGAAGCCTCTATGAAGCAGTTACTCGATTTCCTCCCACTCGTGGTCTTTTTCATCTTCTATAAGCTGTACGATATTTTTGTCGCCTCAGGCGCGTTAATCGCCGCTACCGCGCTGACGTTAGTGATCAGCTGGGTGGTGTATCGCAAGCTGGAAAAGATGACCATTATCACCTTCGTGCTGGTTGCCGTGTTTGGCACCCTGACGCTGGTGTTCCATAACGATGAGTTCATCAAATGGAAAGTGACCGTGATTTACACGCTGTTTGCCGTTGCGCTGCTGTTCAGCCAGTTCTGGATGAAGCAACCGCTGATCCAGAGCATGTTGGGTAAAGAGCTGACCCTGCCGTCATTCGCCTGGAAAAAACTGAATATTGCCTGGGCCATCTTCTTCCTCGCCTGCGGCCTGGCCAATATTTACGTCGCGTTTTGGTTATCTCAGGCGTTTTGGGTTAATTTTAAAGTGTTCGGCCTGACCGGACTCACCCTGCTCTTTACCGTCATCAGCGGTCTGTATATTTATCGTTTGATGCCACAAGAAGAAAAATAACCACAGGGCCCGTTCGGGCCTTTTGCCTTTTTTTACTGAGAAGCCTGACAATGAATGATGACAACAACAGAGTGCCGCAGGGCGAAATGGTGCTTCGTACGTTAGCCATGCCTGCAGATACCAACGCCAATGGCGATATCTTTGGTGGCTGGCTGATGTCACAAATGGATATGGGCGGCGCGATCCTGGCTAAAGAGATTGCCAATGGTCGTGTGGTCACCGTGCGTGCCGATGGCATGACCTTTCTGAAGCCGGTTGCTGTAGGGGATGTTGTGTCCTGTCACGCTCGCTGCATCCGCACCGGAACCAGCTCTATTACCATCAATATTGAAGTGTGGATCAAGAAAGTCTCTTCAGAACCTATAGGTCAGCGCTACTGTACAACGGAAGCCGTTTTCGTTTATGTCGCGGTGGATGGTGCAGGAAAATCCCGCCCTCTGCCTGAAGGGAAAAGCCACTTCAGTTACGTAGAGCAGGAGTGAGTTTCCTTCGCTTTCAATGTGGAAGGTTACCGATCACAGAAAGGCGGGTTTCCCCGCCTTTTTCTATTCGATGCTGCTGCCACCGTTGATTTTGAAGACGATGTTCATCGTCAAATCCTTACCTGGCTTATTGGCTTCATAGCGCCACTTCTTCATCGCCTGCTTCACTTCACGTTCGAACATATTGCGCGGCTCTGCCGACAGAATGCGCACGTTATTCACCTCACCTGAACCGTCTACGTCAAACTGCACACGCACACGCCCTTCCATACGCAAGGCAAAGGCACGAGCTGGATAGGCTGGCTTACCAACGCTGACGGCCTTAGGCCCGGTGGAAACGGCTGTAGCCGGCGCTGGCGACGTTTTAGGTGCCGTTGAAGGCTTCGGTGCGGTAGCCGTCTTCTCATTATTGAACGGCGAAGCCTGACGCGGTTCAGTGTGCGGCTTGATCTCTTTCTTTGGCTTAACCACTTCCTTCTTCACCGGCTTAGGCTTGGGCTTAGGCACCGGTTTAGGGATTGGCACCGGCTCCGGCTTTGGCGGCTCTGGTGCTGGCTCAGGCACCGGTTCCGGCTCTGGCTCTGCTACCGGCTCTGGAGCAGGTTGCGGCGCAGGCTGAGGCTCTGGCTGCACTTCAGGAGCGACCAGAGACACGCTGATCGGCTGCGACGCTTTTGGCACTTCAACAACCTGGTGAAAAGAAGCATAAAGGATCCCCCCAATCACCACGGCATGCAGTCCTACTGAGAACAGCATTGGCAGCGAAATGCGGCGGGGTAAAGAATGTTCTGCAAGCGTCGTCATAATCTTTCTGCTGTTAGTGTTGAAGCGTAAGTGTAAATGCAAATAGCAATCAGTTTCAACAACCTCTCAGCTTTAGGCCGTCGATTTCGCAAGAAAAACGCCTTGCACTGACCCTAATCAAGCCAGAGTGCGCTTTAATTTGCAGATTCGTTAACGATCACTTAACGTGAGGGCCGACTATATTGACCTGACAGGAGTTGTAAACGTGCTCTATGTAATTTACGCGGAAGATAATGCTGATTCACTCGAGAAGCGTACCGCTGTACGCCCTGCTCACCTTGCGCGTCTGCAACTGTTGCAGGATGAAGGTCGGCTGATTGTCGCTGGCCCGATGCCAGTCGTGGACAGTAATGAACCGGGAAAAGCGGGCTTCAGCGGATCCACGGTTATCGCGGAGTTCTCGTCACTGGAAGAAGCTCAGTCCTGGGCTCAGGATGATCCTTATATCGCCGCTGGCGTTTATAAGCAAGTTGCGGTGAAGCCATTCAAACGAGTCTTTTGATTAGCTTACATAAATCATCAAAATCAATTAGTTAGATTGAATTGATTGAGCCAGAAAATACTAATGGTACACATTCAAGTACACAA
>NZ_JBAVTT010000011.1:0-14217 GCF_049696395.1 Erwinia sp. | reverse complement strand
CGCTAAAACGAGCTTTTTCATTCCCCTACCCTTTTATTATATAATTTCCTGAAAGCGCAAAAACGACCAGATAAAAAGTATTTTATCTGCAACGCTATTGTGCTGAGCGAACGTATATTAACGTCTGACAAACCTGTTAATCAATAATTATATTTACTCTTACCGCCCTAAATCATGAAAAATAAGCACCTCCATTGAATTACCCCTTCTTCAAAATAAGATTATTTTAAAAAACGTCGCATTAAGACAAATTAAAAGGGTAAACTGCACCTATCTGAACAAGGAGAAGCGCTGAATGCCTGCCACTTTTACCCTGCGTATGGCCCACCGTGTTAGTGATGTTCTGCTGCCCGATCTCAAAGCGCTGATCCCGGCGGAGTCGATGCAGTTCTTCTCCAACGATCTGGACGAAGAGTGGCATTATACTTTGCTCTGTCAGCAGAGGGATGAAACCTGTTCGCTGGCGGTGTCGGCGATTCTGGTCTGGCATCAGTTAAAAAGAATTAACCTGATGAACTACAGCAATGCCAGCTTGCTGAAGGACCTTTCCCATTGCTCGTCTGCCGAACTGTTCACCTTCCTTAAAATGCCCGGCGCTGTGTTACACCTCTCCTGAGGCTTAGCGGCGTGGGGTGATTAGCCACCGTTATGCCAGTGTATTCCAGTGATTGATTTTTGCTCCCTGCCAGTAAGCTGGCGGGAAATAAATACCGAATCAAGCCGGAGTACCTTATGTCAGACAAAGATCCTATCGTTGAACGCCTCACCGTTGAAGTCGTTGCCCTCAGGCATATCGTGCAGATGCTGATTGCCTACGGCAACGTGCCAACGGGCGGCAAACTGAATAAATATCTGCAGAAAGTGGCTGATGACGCGGAACACCGTGACGATCGTCATGCCAATAAAGCGATTGCTGACGCTATCCGCAGCTATATTCAGAAATAATAAAAAGCCCGGTACAACCTCTGTATCGGGCTTTAACGTTAAAACGATCTTTCTCTGCCTGCTTACGATGCCACTTTAAACGAGGAGATATCCTGCGCCAGCTGTGAGGCCTCTGCCCGCAATGCCTGAGTATTCTCTGCGGTTTGATTGACCAACAGCAGGTTCTGCTGAATGCTGCGTTCCATCTGCGAAACGGCCAGCGTCACTTCACCAATCCCTTTGCTCTGTTCATCTCCAGCTACGCGGATTTCACCCACTATCTGCTTCACCTTCAGCACGTCGTTGACCAACCCTTCCAGCTGTTCGCCTGCACCTTCCACCAGCTTACTGCCCGCCAGCACCGTGGTGTCAGACTGGCTGATTAAGGTTTTGATCTCCTGCGCGGCAGTGGCGCTTCGCTGTGCCAGCGCCCGGACTTCAGAGGCCACAACCGCAAATCCACGCCCCTGCTCACCTGCCCTTGCGGCTTCTACAGCGGCATTCAGGGCAAGAATGTTGGTCTGGAATGCAATGCCATCAATCACACTCAGGATCTCGCCCACACGGCTTGAAGAGGTTTTGATGGTCGCCATAGTATCAATGACTTTATGCATCACTTCGCTGCTGCTGCGGGCAATCTGCGCCGTCTGCTCGGTGAAGGCATCTGCCAGCCGGGTATTTTCAGCATTCTGCTGCACGGTGGCGTTGAGTTGCTCCATCGCAGCGGCGCTCTGTTCCAGGGCGGCGGCCTGATCGCCAATCTTAGCCGACAAGGCCTGATTTCCTTCCGCAAGGAAAGTGGCGTTAGCTGCAACGTTTACGCCACTGGCCTGAACATTGGTGATAACACCGGCGATCTTGTCGACAAACTGGTTAAACGAAACGGCAATATCAGAAATCTCATCCTTGCCGGACGCATCCAGACGACGAGTCAAATCGCCATCACCGTTGGCAATTTCGTCCAGCGCTGCACGTGTGGACTCCAGACGCGTAGTCATGCCACGAGCAAACAACCAGGCACCGGCAAGCAGCACCAGCAGCGCCGGGATCAGCACCACAAAGATATCCTGCATGATGTTTCTGGCTAACGCGGTCACAGTGGCTTCCGGCGTTACCAGGCCGATCACCCAACCGGTGTCGGGCATTTTAAACAGCGTGACCTGCGCGTTGGTATGAAGATAGTCATCCTGCACATTGTTCAGCGTGGTTGTCCCCTGCTGATGTGCAGCAGTAGCAAGACCTTTCACCACCGGAGCCAGCCACTTCTGCTCATCCGCCAGCGCAGTGAATTTCTTCAGTGTCTTATCTTTGCTGCCGGGGAAATAAAGCACATTGCCGGACTGATCCAATGCAAAGGCATAGCCTCCGGTCAGGTTGCCATTCTTCGCCATAAAGCCGGACAGGTTATCCAGCAGCACGTCAAAAGTGGCCACGCCTGCAAACTTTTCGCCCGCCGTATAAGGCACGCTACAGGTGACCATATTCACGTTAGAAACCGGATCCTGGTAGACTTCTGACCAGTCGCATTTGCTGCGCGAAGCCTCTTTGGTTGAGGTGTACCAGCTTTCATTATGGTAACCCGCCCCATTGGGATCGTTATAGCCGTCGGAGTAATCCAGCGTGCCGTTGGCTCCACGGGACCAGAAGAAGCTGCGACGGGCCACGCCCTCGGTAAACGCATTTGGTTCCGGCCAGATGCCGCCGCCTGCAATGCTTTTGTCACCTTTGCTGTCGATAATCTGTGGCAGCACACTTTTGAACAGATCTTCCTGATGCGGCAGCACTTCTGCCAGACGAGCAATGCTGACAACTTCGCCTTCGATACGGATTAGCTGTTGGTTCAGCTGGCCGACAATGTTTTCGCCCGTCTGTTGGATCAGGCTGTTACTGGCCTCGATGACCCTTGGCTGGCCGCGCAGAGAGATGGCGAGATAAACAATTAATGTGATGAGCAGCAGCATTGAAATGCCGCCTAGTGTCAATTTCCCTGACAGACGAACTGGGATCCCCGGCATAGTGATTTCCTTCATAGTAAAGAAGTCGTGTTAACTGAGAGAAAAGTAGGAGTAAGAACTGACACAGCGTGATTGTTAGCCATCACATCCCGTGGTTATCGACCTGAATTGAGAAAACCTTAAACAGAGTGTGTCAGCGCAGGTAAAGAGGCCGGTTTGCCCTTTATTCAGGACAGGTCTTAATTGATAATGAGGCGCTTCCAGCGGTCATCTTCCGCGTGGGTAAAGACAGAGGGTCTGTCTTTACAGCATTTTTTAACTGAAACTGCACTCAGGACAGCTTCACCTAAAGGGATAATAGTGACATGCAACTTTTGATAACCGGTTGGCTAACCGCCTTCGATCTACCTTATGCGCCCCTTATCGCGCTCCTCGCCATCCTTACTCTGATCGCCCTCATCTCGCTGATTGTGCATGGTTTGCTGCACCGCGCGGTGCTGCCATTTTTGCGGCGCTTTGCCGATAAATCTTCGCACCTGTGGCCTAAATCCATCATTGATAAAAAGCTGTTCAGCCGCTTCGCGCTGCTGATGCAGGGCGTGCTACTGCAAATCCAGCTTGAAGTGTTCCTCAAAGGGAACGAACCCATTTTTTCAGTCCTGATGATCGCCAGTCAGGTTTGGCTGATGATCTTCACGCTGCTGATCCTCTTTTCGCTGTTGGACGTGCTGCTGGAACTCTCTGATAACAGCAGCTTTGCTGGCCAGCTGCCTTTGCGCGGCATTTTCCAGAGCATTAAACTGATCGCTACCTTGCTGATTGGGTTGATGATTATCTCGCTGCTGATCGGCAAGTCTCCGCTGGTGCTGTTAACCGGCCTGGGTGCGATGACCGCCGTGTTGATGCTGGTGTTTAAAGATCCGATCCTCGGTCTGGTAGCCGGTATTCAGCTTTCAGCTAACAATATGCTGAAGATGGGTGACTGGCTTGATATGCCGAAATACGGCGCGGATGGCGACGTGATCGATATCGGGCTGACCACGGTGAAAGTGCGCAACTGGGACAAAACCATCACCACCATCCCCACTTACGCACTGATTTCAGACTCGTTCAAAAACTGGCGAGGCATGTCCGAATCCGGCGGCCGCCGCATCAAGCGCAGCTTCAACATTGATACCACCAGCATTCATTTTCTGTCCGATGAAGAGATAGCCCGCATGAATCGCGCGCAGCTTCTCACGCCCTATCTGGACGGCAAAGTCGCTGAAGTTGCCAGCCATAATGCCAGCCTGGGGTGCGATATCAGCACGCCACTGAATGGCCGACATATGACCAATGTCGGTACGTTTCGCGCCTGGCTTGAAGCCTTCCTGAAGTCACATCCGCAGATCCATAAAGAGATGACGCTGATGGTTCGCCAGCTGGCTCCGGGCTCCGAAGGTTTGCCGATTGAGATCTATGCCTTCACCAACACTACGGTGTGGCTGGAGTACGAGAAGATCCAGTCAGATATCTTTGACCACATCTTCGCGCTGCTGCCTGAATTCGGCCTGCGCGTGCATCAGACGCCAACCGGCAACGATATGCGCAATATGCGGTTCTCCACCGCAGACTAAGCACTAAACCGGCGGACAGGGTGCTGAAAAAACTGTCCGCCAACGCCACTTCTGCCTTTCGCCACGCCATTCATACCCTCTTACAGGCATTTCATTCCGCTCTGACGGCAGTTCATGCCCTATTCTCCCCGCGCGCGAAGTCCCGACATATCATGTGCTCAATCTCTTAAACTTTCCCCTCGGGAGCTTTCCATGAGCACACTGCCCGTCAGCAAAAGCGTTAACCGTACCCGTTGGTTAACCCTGTTTGGCACCATCATTACCCAGTTCGCGCTGGGCTCCGTGTATACCTGGAGCCTGTTTAACGGTCAGCTGTCGCAAAAGCTGGATGCCCCGGTCAGCCAGGTCGCCTTCTCATTTGGCTTACTGAGCCTGGGTCTGGCGATTTCCTCTTCGCTGGCTGGGAAGCTTCAGGAGCGTTTTGGCGTGCGTAATGTCGCCATCGGTGCCGGACTGTTGATGGCAGTAGGTTTCTACCTGACCGCTCACTCCAGCAATCTGTTTATGCTCTATCTGAGCGCTGGTGTGCTGGTCGGTCTGGCTGATGGCGCCGGTTATCTGATGACGCTGTCTAACTGTGTAAAGTGGTTCCCGGAGCGTAAAGGGCTGATTTCAGCCTGCGCCATTGGTGCCTACGGGTTAGGCAGCCTTGGCTTTAAGTTTATCTGCGGCTATCTGTTAAGCGTGTACAGCCTGGAGACTACCTTCCTGATTTGGGGACTTCTGGCGATGGCGTTGATTATCACCGGTGCGATGTTTATGACAGATGCACCAAAACAGCAGACCCGTGCTCAGGGCAGCGACAGCCAGACCCGCGACTTCTCGCTGGCTGAAGCGGTGCGTATGCCACAGTACTGGATGCTGGCGCTGATGTTTTTGACCGCCTGCATGAGCGGGTTATATGTGATTGGCGTGGCGAAAGATATCGGCGAAGGTCTGGTTCATCTGTCGACGCAAACGGCGGCGAATGCGGTGACTATTATTGCCGTTGCCAACCTGAGTGGACGACTGATCCTGGGCGTGATGTCCGATAAAATGGCGCGTATCCGGGTGATTACCCTTGCGCAGGTCGTTTCGCTGGCTGGCATGAGCATTCTGCTGTTTACCCAGATGAATGAGACCACCTTCTTTATCTCTGTCGCCTGCGTGGCCTTCAGCTTTGGCGGCACCATTACCGTCTATCCTTCGCTGGTCAGTGACTTCTTTGGTCTGAACAACCTGACGAAAAACTACGGTCTGATTTATCTGGGCTTTGGGATTGGCAGCGTGCTGGGGTCGTTAATTGCTTCGCTGTTTGGGGGGTTCACTATCACCTTCAGCCTGATTATGGCCCTGCTGGTGATTTCGCTGATTATGTCTGCCACCATTCGTTTACCGCACGGTGCGGAAGACGGAAAGAAAGCGTTGCAGCACGCCTGAGAATAAAATACGGGGCGCTACTGCGCCCCGTTGATCAACCGGAACTTCCCGGCACACTTCCATTAACGCCTCAAACCCTGTTCCAGCTATTTGGCCTGAAACAGCGGCTCAGCAATCCCGGCAACGCCCACTCTCACTGCAAACACATCACCAGACTGAGGATACTGTGCCAGCTCTTCGGCGGTACGGTCCTCGCGCGAACTGGTGATATAGAGCGTTTTCAGATCTTCCCCGCCAAAGGCTACCATTGTCGGCCAGCGTACCGGCAGCAGGATCTCGTCCACAATGCGCCCATCGCTGGGATCAAGACGGATCACGCGGGAGCCATCAAACATCGCCGCCCAGTAGAATCCCTCGCTGTCTACTGCAGCGCCATCAGGCAAGCCGCCCTCTTCCTGCACAAAACGTTGCAGGACTTCTCTCGGGCCAATCTCGCCCTGCTCATCCATCGGATAACGCCACAGCACGCCGTTCGGCGTGTCGGTGTGATACATCCAGCGGCTGTCTGGCGAGAAGGCCAGCCCGTTAGAGATTTTGATATCTTCAGCCTGTACGGTCAGCTTCAGGTGTTCATCCAGACGGCAAAGCTTTCCGCCATTGCGATCCTGCGGTTCCCACAGGCTGCCGCACCAGAAGCGGCCATGACGATCGACGCGGCCATCATTAAAACGGCTGCGTTCGGCCTCACCGGGGTTTGGCGCAACGCGCTGGGTTATCTGTCCGTTGTCATCCAACATGCAGACGCCACTGCGCAATGCAGCAACAAAGCCGCCCTGAGCATTCAGGCCAAAACAGCCAATGTCTTCAGCCACCGGAAAAACCTGATGCTCACCGCTTTGCGGGTCGAACCGGTGCAAAGCAGGCGCGAGAATATCGACAAAATAGAGTACCTGTTCCCTGACTGACCAGACCGGACACTCACCCAATTCTGCCTGAGCCGACAGCACGTTTTCCACCTGATAACCCATAGTTTCTCCTTAGTAAGTCTGCCTTAAGTCTACTGCAAAATTGCCGCAGAATGCGCCTTGTATTGAAATTGATTCGTATTAAGATTGATTCAGCGCTCTCGCTAAATTAAGAGCATTCCGGATGGAAAAGCCTTTTTTTAGGTCTTATCTTATTCATGATAATTTATCAGCACTTATTTCAGATAAAATGGAAATATCTGGAAATACCTGATTAAATAACTCTACATAACCGGCATTATTCCTCCACTTTTCTCAAGTAAAGTTGTAGTCATTGAAAAAGTGAAGGAGCATTCACAATGAAAACACTACTCAAAGTTGTTTCGGTTCTGGGCGTAATGCTGATGTTGAACGGGTGTATCGTTCATGATGGTTACCGCGGCGGGTATCATGGAGGAGGTCATCATGGTGGGTATCATAACGGTTACCATCATGACAATGGCCGCCATCGGGGCTGGTAAGCAAAAATTCTAAGAGGGTGAGATAACTCATCCTCAAGCGGGCAAAGCCTGCACACGGCAATATAATAAGAAAGTAGAGAAAAATATTGGGCGGGATTTTTTCCCGCCCTTTTTTCGTTTAGCTTTTAATGCTGTAATTACACTGGTACCAGGCTTTCATTAATCCCGGCACCCGGCTTTCCTGCGGTTTAATAGGCTCAACTTTATCAAACCCGCGTTCTGTACAGTAGCGTTCCACATCTTCTTCCATTGCCATCTTATTGACCGTGGAAGGATTAAAACGATACTGCACAGTATTTACCGCAGGATCTTCATCAACTTTTTCAAATGCCCCTGGCTTGCTGGAAGTACAACCGGCTAATAAAAATACCGCCAGCGCCAGTGCGCCAGTTACTAACTTATTCATTTTGGCTCCTTCATTCGGTGCGGCAGGATAACAGCTGACTTTCCTGACGCCATCGGAAAACCCTGCATTTGCACGTTCTTTAGCGTGCTATTGCATTGTTTTACCGATTGAATCGATTCAGGAAGCCGTCTGGCGCTATCCATTCAGGGATGCGATTATCCACTCAGACATCTTTTAATGTCTGCCAACACCATGAATGACTTACAATAACAATGTGTTATGCCCGCGGCGAGCGGGCTTTTTTTCGCGTTTACTTCGCGTTACCGTCAAGAATGATACGCAATACCGCTGCGGATTGATTAACCGGAAGTGCCAGAACGGCCTGATAAAGGTCAATAGTCATCTCACACAGCTTGCCTTTATTGGCCCCAGCCTCCGCCGGTGAATTGAGCGTTTGCAGGTCGCTTCCCCACTTGCCATACAGCGAACGCACGATATTTTGCAGATCGGCCCGGCCGTTAGCCGCATCTGACGGACGCTCTGCGCCAAGGCTGTGCAACAGGAAGTCATCCAGCGTTGCCATCTCTTTGTCGATCAGCGCCTTGGGTAATATGTCTGCGGTGTTCACGCCGCCCTCAACCTGAGGAAAAAGGTATCTGAAGCAAAGATCGGGATTTTTCTGTCGGATGACTTTCATCTCCTCCAGCGCCACCGCCATATAATCATGCAGCTGTTGATCGCCAGCGTAGCTGATGCGCTGATTAAGCAAGTCAGACAGCATCGGACGTAGCCGTTCAAGCGCCTGCGCTTCGCTGTTCCCTTCCTCCAAGGCGTGGATAAATTCCTGATGCAGGGTTTGGTAAAGTGCGGGCTGTTGATCTTTGAGGGTACGGTAGACCGGCCGCGTAGCCAGCCGCTGCTCTGCCGCAGCCAGACGTGCTTCTCGTTGGTGTTGTGGAGCAACATAGCCGAAGTAATAAAAGTTACCGGCAAAAAGCAGCACAAAGGCCAGCAAGGTCGCCATCCCTTTGCTGAGGGAACCCCGCTTTGACAGCCATGCAAGGAAGAGAACGACGGCTAAGCCGGCAATAAAGGAAATGAGTGTAGCCTGGGACATGACAAAAATACCTGAATAGACGGGCCGCGTCTGGCGGCCCAACATGCGGAGTTAATCTACCCGAACGTCCACCAGCACCGGGCAGCTTGCACGTTCGATCACGGCAGCGCTGACCGAGCCTTTCAGCAAACGGTTAAAAGAGGAGAGGTGACGGCGGCCCATGATAATCATGGCAGCAGACAGTTCGTTGGCCTGCCCGACGATGGTTTCGGCTGATTCACCGGCAACCACACGCCCGGTTGCAGCAATCCCGGCGCGCTGAAGTTCAGCCAATGCCTGACGGACTGCGCCTTCTGCGGTATTTTGCTCATCCAGCGCGCAGCCGAAATCACTCGGGTCTTCTCCAGCTTCAATAACGTAAGTCCCGGTGGTGTTGGCGTAACTGGCATCAACACAACATAACACCACCACATTGGCCTGCAGCGCCTGCGCCTGTTCACTGGCCAGAGCGACCACTTTGCGGGCAATTGCTGAGTTATCAACGGCGACTAAAAGCGTTTTCATTTCCCTCTCCTGTCAGTCACGTAAGGCCGCTTTGCCTATTTCATCCACCAGCGCCTCTTTGCATTTGAGGATCTCTTCACGATAGAGCGCCTCATGCTTCTGAAAACGGGTAGAGGGAACCAGCAAGCTGATAGAAAAACGGCCCAGAATGGTATCGATCGCCACCGCTATCGTGGAGATCCCTTCCAGCGTTTCACCCCGATCGTAAGAAAGACCGGTACGTCGGATTTCATTAAGGCGTTCAATAAGTTCCGGAAACGCCTTTACAGTCTGATCGGTTATCGCTTCATAGGCATCGCCCACTAACGCGCGAGCCTGGTCATCACTGTCCAGCGCCAACAACGCTTTGCCGCCGGAAGTACTGTACAACGTCAGATTCAGGCCTATGCGGGGAACCACGCGTAACTCACGCTCTGCCACGACAAAATGCACAATAGCCAGCTGCAATCCGCTGGCGCGGGCCAGAGAAACCGTTTCACCGGTGGCATCACTCAGCGCCTGTAGCCAGGGTTGAGCAATCGCCACGACATCTGTATGCAGCGTAGCAATCAGCCGGAGTAACGCAGGCCCAAGCTTTACGCCGCCAGCGCCAGGGCTGCGCACCAGCTGCACCGAGTCCAGCGCGGCAACAATGCGTTGTACCGTTGAACGGGGTAAATCCACAGCCTGAGCAATTTCGCCCAGGCTCATGCCGTCAGGTCTGTTGCCTAACGCGTCCAATATTTTTGCTGCGCGAGAGATCACCTGGATTCCACCAGTTCGCTCATCCTCACGCAATGTAGAAGGGTCAGACATACGAAGTTGCTCCTTGCTTGATGACGATACTTTAGCACTTAATTCCCGTTTCGGCAGGCTGTATCGCATTGCAATACACCCCATCACACTGTAAACTCGCCGGCGAATGTACCACAATGCAATACAGTGCATCGTAATTTTCTTTCTTTCCTGACGGAGCCCCTGCTATGACTGCTCAACCAGCAGCGCCCCCTGCTCCCCACCCCTTTACCCTGCGTCTGGCGTTGGGATTGGTGGGCGTGCTTATCGCTGCGTTGACCTCAGGATTAAACGATCGCGTAACGGATCTGGCGCTGGCCGATGTTCGCGCTGCGATTGGCTTCAGCTATGACCAGGCCAGTTGGATCACCTCGGTGTATCAGGCGGCGGAAGTCGCGGCGATGATGATTGCCCCGTGGTTCGCGGTGACGTTTTCCCTGCGCCGGTTTACCTTGACGGTAGCAACAGGGTTTGCGGTAGTGGGTCTGTTGCAGCCTTTCGCCTCAACCCCTTCTTTATTTATTGCTCTACGCGTTATTCAGGGCATTTTGGGCGGGGCACTGCCGCCGATGCTGATGACCGTTGCGCTGCGTTTTCTGCCGCCGCAGATAAAACTTTATGGCCTTGCAGCCTATGCATTAACCGCCACCTTCGGCCCCAATATGGCGGCTTCACTGGCCGCATTCTGGACTGACTCTGTCGGCTGGCAATTTGTCTTCTGGCAGGTGATACCGTTGATCCTGGTAGCCAACGTGCTAATCAGCTGGGGAATTCCGCAGGATCCAACCCGCTTCGAACGCTTTAAGCAGATCGACCTGTTCGGGATGCTGACCGGCACCAGCGGCATTGCACTGCTGATCCTTTCGCTGACTCAGGGTGAACGCCTCGACTGGTTTGCCTCGCCGCTGATTAGCGGCATGTTGCTCAGTTCCTTTGCCTTACTGATCGTCTTCTTTATTAACGAGTGGTTTCACCCGCTACCGCTGTTCAAATTGCAGATGCTGGAACGTAAGAACCTCACGCATGGTCTGCTGGTGTTGGCGGGTGTGCTGCTGGTTTCCCTTTCGGGTTCGGCGCTGCCTTCAGGGTATTTCGCTCAGGTGAACGGATTCCGCACGGTGCAGTTTGCTCCGCTGGCGCTGACCATCGGCCTGCCTCAGTTGATTATCGCGCCCTTTATGGCGGCGTTACTTAACCGGCGATGGATAGATTGCCGCTGGATGCTGACCTGCGGCGCGGGTTTGCTGTGTCTTTCCTGTCTGATGGGCACGCAGCTGACGGATGACTGGGCGCGCCAGAACTTTTGGCTGATCCAGCTGCTGCAGGCCTTTGCTCAGCCGATGCTGATCCTGCCGGTACTGATGAGTGCCACCAGCGTGGTGCAGCCGCCGGAAGGGCCTTATGCCTCGGCAATGTTTAATACCGTGCGCGGTTTTTCCAGCGTGGCGGCCAGCTGTCTGGTGGAAAATTTCCTCACCCATCGCGAGAAGTTTCACTCGCATACGCTGGTCGATAACTTAGGGAATCGCCCGTGGCTGATGACGGCGGATAACTCTGCCAGCGCCAGCGGCCTTATGCCGTTATTGCCGGATGGCAGCGCCAGCTCAACAGAAAATCTGAGCCACTTCGCCACGCTGCTCAAGCATCAGGCGGTGATCCTCAGCATCAGCGATGCCTATCTGCTGATCATTGGTTTTGCCCTGCTGCTGGTGCTGTTAACCGCCTGGCTGCCAAAGCGTGTCTATCCGCCGCAAACCCTTTTACAACAAGCCGCAAAAGCAACGAGATAATAATATGAGCTTCACACCTGCCAAAAGAACCTTAATGTTAGTGGTGCTGTTAGCGATCCTGCTGGGGATTGTGTTTTTTGTCTGGTCAGCGATGAACCGCCATCAGGCACGTACTGATGATGCGGTAGTGACCGCGGATTACACGCTGGTCGCGCCTAAAGTGTCCGGCTATATTCGCACCGTCAATGTCAGTGATAACCAGGCCGTTAAAGCGGGCGATATCCTGGCCACCATCGATGACCGTGATTACCGCGTGGCGCTGGAAACCGCCGAGGCCAATCTTCAGGTCAGCCAGGCCAAGCTTATCAGCGTTGAGGCGCAGCTTGATCAGCAGCAGGCTACCATTGCGCAGAATGATGCCGCAGTCAGTTCAAGCGAAGCTACGCTGAACTATGCCGGACAAAATGCCGAGCGTTATCGCCGCCTGTTAAAAACCGGCACCGCTACAGCCGATGAGCAGCAGAAAACCAACGCTTCAATGCGTGAGGCTTCTGCGCAGCTGCGCCAGAGCCAGGCCGCTGCCCTCGCCTCCCGCAAGCAGGTAGGCATTTTGCAGGCCAGCATCAAACAGGCTGAAGCCGATATTGCCGCTTCTACCGCCAGTGTCGATCAGGCTCGCCTTAATCTCTCTTACACCACGATTACGGCACCTATTGATGGCTCTGTCGGCCAACGTGCCGTCCGTCAGGGTGCATGGGTTGCCGCCGGAACTCGTCTGCTGGCTGTCGTGCCGCTGCACCAAACCTACGTTGTGGCGAATTTCCTTGAGACTCAGCTGACCGACGTCAAATCAGGTCAGGGTGTTTCCGTTGAAGTTGATGCGCTGCCAGGTGTGATCTTGCATGGGCATGTAGACAGCATCGCGCCGGCCACAGGGTCAACCTTTGCGGCCATTACTGCTGATAATGCAACGGGTAACTACACCAAGGTGGTACAGCGTTTGCCGGTGAAGATTGTGTTTGAACCAGGCCAGGCAGATCTGGCGCGTTTACGGGTGGGCATGTCGGTGGTTCCGGAGATCGAGACGCCATAACCAAGGCGATTCTTAGCACAATCGGCTTTATTTTGCGGAACAGAGCGGGTAAATTAGCGAACGATCCTGCCATGAGCTTCTCATGGCTACCTGATACGGTATGGCGATAACGTCTGCCGCGTCGTATCTGTTCGCGTTACGCAGGCCCGGGATCACCCCAGACGTAAGCGCTCAGAGGAGTTTTTCGGTGAAATATGCTTTGATGGGAATCTCTTTTATCCTGTTTCTTTGGGTTGGCACGTTCTATTTGATGGTGTAATCCTGCCTGAGAATTTAGCGGGTCAGGCAGCCTTGCCTGACCCCAGCCCTTACACTTCTTCTTCGTTCAGCTTAACCGAGCCCGGCAATATGCCATCCGCACGGAACATCGATTTGATCCCTCTTACCGCCTGACGAATACGGTCGCTGTTTTCAATCAGTGCGAAGCGTACGTGCGTATCGCCGTAATCACCAAACCCAATCCCCGGCGAGACACAGACTTTGGCTTCCTGCAGCATATGCTTGGCGAACTCCAGCGAGCCCATCTGCGCATAATGATCGGGAATTTTTGCCCAGACATACATCGAGGCTTTAGGGATGTCGACCATCCAGCCTGCTTCATGCAGCCCTTTCACCAACACATCACGGCGGCGCTTATATTGCTCAGCAATGTCTTTTACGCATTGTTGATCGCCTTCCAGCGCCGCAATGGCCGCCACCTGAAGCGGCGTGAAAGTGCCATAATCGTGATAGCTTTTGATGCGCGCCAGAGCAGCCACCAGCTCTTTATTGCCGACCATAAAGCCAATACGCCAGCCGGCCATATTGTAGCTTTTCGACAGGGTGAAGAACTCCACTGCCACATCGCGCGCGCCGGGAACTTCCATTATCGACGGGGCTTTCCAGCCATCATAGACGATGTCAGCATAGGCCAAATCGTGGATCACCAGAATATTGTATTGCTTCGCCAGCGCGATCACGCGCTCGAAGAAGTCTAACTCAACGCACTGAGCCGTTGGGTTGGAGGGGAACCCGAGGATCATCATTTTCGGCTTCGGATAGCTTTCACGGATCGCCCGCTCCAGCTCGGTAAAGAAGTCGACGCCCGCCACCAGTGGAACAGAACGCACCTGCGCCCCAGCGATAACGGCACCGTAAATATGAATCGGATAGCTGGGATTCGGCACCAGCACGGTATCGCCATGATCCAGCGTGGCCAGCATCAGGTGCGCCAGGCCCTCTTTCGAGCCGATGGTGACGATAGCTTCAGATTCAGGGTCGATATCTACCTGATAGCGATCTTTGTACCAGTGTGAAATCGCGCGACGTAAACG
>NZ_JBAVTT010000010.1:0-50098 GCF_049696395.1 Erwinia sp. | reverse complement strand
GTCGTAGACCGGGAAGTACTTCTGGTCGCCCTTCATGGTGTAGACCAGCGCTTCGGCTGGCACCGCGAGGAACTTCTCTTCGAACTTCGCCGTCAGCACAACCGGCCATTCAACCAGGGAGGTGACTTCTTCCAGCAGGCTGTCGCTCAGGTCGGCAACGCCGCCGATTTCGCGGGCTGCTGCTTCGGCATCGGCTTTAATCTGGGCTTTACGCACTTCATAGTCAGCCTGCACCTTGCCGCGTTCCAGCAGGATCTGCGGATACTGGTCAGCATGATCAATGGTGAACTCAGGTTCACCCATAAAACGGTGACCACGAATAGTGCGGCCAGAAGCCACGCCAAGAATGGTCGCTGGCAGACTTTCGTCACCCAGAAGCAGCGTAACGGTATGAACCGGACGCACGAACTGCACGTCTGAGTCGCCCCAGCGCATCAGTTTAGGAATGGGCAGCTTAGCCAGAGAGGTGCTGACCATTGCTGGCAGCAGCGACTGGGCGCTTTCGCCAGTCACCTGGGCGCGATAAAGCAGCCATTCACCTTTATCGGTGCTCAGGCGCTCGGCCTGGTCAACGGTGATGCCGCAACCCCGAGCCCAGCCTTCAGCGGCTTTGGTCGCCACGCCGTTAGCGTCAAACGCAGCGGCAATCGCCGGGCCACGTTTTTCTACTTCACGATCGGGCTGTGCAGCGCTCAGGTTAGCGACTTTCAGTGCCAGACGGCGAGGAGCGGCATACCAGGTCACCGCGCCGTGAGTCAGGCCTGCGGCATCCAGCTCAGCAGTGAAGTTAGCGGCAAAGGATTCAGCAAGATTACGCAGTGCCTTTGGTGGCAGCTCTTCGGTGCCGATCTCCACCAGAAAAGTTTTCTCAGTCATGGCGGCCTCTTATTTCTTCTTGTTATTGCACATCGGGAAGCCAAGCGCCTCGCGAGACGCATAGTAGGCTTCAGCCACGGCTTTAGTCAGGGTGCGAATGCGCAGAATGTAGCGCTGACGCTCGGTCACGGAAATCGCTTTACGCGCATCAAGCAGGTTAAAGGTGTGACCCGCTTTCAGGATGCGTTCGTAAGCTGGCAGCGGCAGAGGTTTCTCCAGCGCCAGCAGGCTTTGCGCCTCTTTCTCGTACTGCTCGAAGCAGGTGAAGAGGAAGTCGACATCGGCGTGTTCGAAGTTATAAGTGGACTGCTCCACTTCGTTCTGGTGGAACACGTCGCCGTAAGTCGTGGTGCCCAACGGACCGTCGCTCCAGACCAAATCGTACACGCTGTCCACGCCCTGGATGTACATCGCCAGACGTTCCAGACCGTAAGTGATCTCACCGGTAACCGGTTTGCACTCCATGCCGCCAACCTGCTGGAAGTAGGTGAACTGCGTCACTTCCATGCCGTTCAACCACACTTCCCAGCCCAGGCCCCATGCGCCCAGCGTGGGGTTTTCCCAGTTATCTTCCACGAAGCGAATATCGTGAATGGTCGGGTCCATGCCCAACTCTTTCAGCGAGCCCAGGTACAGCTCCTGAATGTTGTCCGGTGAGGGTTTGATGATCACCTGGAACTGGTAGTAGTGCTGCAAGCGGTTCGGGTTCTCACCGTAGCGTCCGTCGGTTGGACGGCGTGACGGTTGAACGTAGGCGGCCGCAATCGGCTCCGGGCCTAACGCACGCAGGCAGGTCATTGGGTGAGAGGTGCCGGCGCCGACTTCCATGTCCAAAGGTTGAACAATGGTGCAGCCCTGGCGAGCCCAGTAATCCTGTAAGGTCAGGATCAGTCCCTGAAAGGTTTTAGTATCAAACTTTTGCATGTTGGATCCGCACGCGATACGAGAGGTTATAAAAAGTGGGCGTCAGTATACCCTTTGACCGTCGGAGTGTCAGCCCGCTGTGACGTCCAGCTGGCAGACAGTTGATCAACATCAAGGCAGATTTTCGCTCGCTGGCTCTGAAATGCGCCGTCAAAGCCTATCATCAGAAAATCGTATACGTTCTGTTCAATGCGTATTCCCCTCACGTGTCGGTTCATTTTTTAAAATTCTAACCAAATGATTTATAGACTCTTTAAGTTAAATAGCCTGTGTAATTTCCGATCGACATCACCATACCAGCGCGACAAATCTGACCGATTGGTGAAAATTCGCGCGTTGACTTTCGTCTAATCGTATACGAATTTGAGTGCATCACCCGCACGATGAGACGCTCCAATGAAAAAGGCCATTAGCTATCCAGGTATGAACGCAGAAGACCGTCCAATGGGGCCTGCGCCGCTGTCGGCTGCGGTGCTGCATGAACCGATGCTGTTTATCTCAGGCCAGGTGGCAATTGACCCCTACACCGCGACTGTCGTCGGCAAAACCCTTCAGGAACAGACCCATCAGGTGCTGAAAAACGTTGGAGACCTGCTGAGCCAGGCGGAGATGACCTTCGACAACGTAGTCCGCGTCACGGTCTTCCTGACTGACCTGTCGCTCTTCTCGCAGCTGAACGATGTCTACGCCGAGTATTTCTCCTTTCCGTTCCCGGCGCGCGCCACGGTCGGCATTCAGCTCAACCACCCGGACTTACTGGTTGAGATGGAAGTGACGGCAATGCGCTGAGGCGCGGGAGAAGAGGATGCACATTCATATTGAGAACGACCCGGCAGGCCCTGAAGCGCTGCAACTCACGGAAGCCGTGCTGAAGCAGCGTCTGGAAGCGAATCCGGCTTTGCGTGGGCACTTCACGCTGAGCGAAAACAGCGATCCTCAGCGCATCGCTGACTTTTTACCGGCTGCCGATATCGTCTGGGCAGGCCGCAAATTTCCGCTTTATCAGCACAGTGCTGCGGCAGCAAAACTGGGCTGGGTGCAGGTGATGTCGGCTGGCGTTGAAAGCTGGCTGGAAAAGTGGCCAGAAGCGGTTCAGCTCACAAATGCTTCCGGGGTGCATGGCGACAAAGGCGCGGAATTCATTCTGATGTCGGCGCTGATGTTCAACTATGGCATCCCGGGCTTTTTACAGGATCAGGCCAGCCAGCAATGGCGTCCGACCTTTGGCGGCTGTGCCAGCGGCAAAAAAGTGCTGCTGCTTGGCTTAGGCGGCATTGGAGCAGCGGCAGCGGCTTTACTGACTCGTCAGGGTTATCAGGTAACGGGTGTTACCCGTAGCGGACACACCACGGCTGATGTGGTGCGCTGTATTAGCCTGGCAGACATCGATGCCGAACTGGCTGATACCGATGTGCTGGTCTCCACGTTGCCGTTAACGCCGGAAACGGACGGGATGTTCAGCCGTGAACGGCTGGCGATGTTACCGGCTCGTGCAGGTGTGATCATCGTCGGCCGGGCCAAAGTTTTTGACTACGACGCCCTCAGCGAGAGGCTGACAGCCGGGCAACTGGCTGGCGCTGTACTGGATGTGTTTTACGAAGAGCCGCTGCCGCAAGGCGACGCGCTCTGGCAGTGCCCGCGGCTGATCATCACGCCGCATTGCAGTCTGGACGACCACGGCGCCTATCTCGACGGTTGCCTGACGTTGTTTGAGCAGAACCTCGAACGGTATCTGGCCAAAGAGCCGCTTATAAACCGGGTGAGTAAAGAGAAAGGTTATTGATCTTACGCCAACACCAACCAACGCAGTCGACCGTGATTCATTACTTGCAGGTCATCGCTTCCACACATACCAGCACCAGGGGAATCTTTTAATGAAATTAGCACGCATCGCTTTGTTCGTATCCGGTCTGACCGGCGCACTGGTCTCTCTCTCCGTGCAGGCAGCGGATCCGGTTAAACCTTCCGCCGAAGAGTTCGGTGCGATGGCGCAGTGTAAAACGCTGCAGACCAAATATCCTTCGCTGGTTGGCAAGGACGTTGTCGTGGGGTTGGGTGGGTACACCAAAGGCTTTGAAGCCCCTTCAGCCGCCGATCCAACGGTGATTGAAGGTCTGGACCCGTCGCTGTTCGATCGTCTCGGCGGCTGCCTTGGCTTTAAACATACCTATCAGAACGGCTCGTTCAACGTTCTGCTGACCTCCATCTCAAGCGGCCGCGCTGATATCGGCCCGATGCTTTACGTCACGCCTGAACGTCTGAAGCAGATTGCTTTCGTGGCTTCTGTGCAGGTACAGGACGGGTCGATCGTCGCTAAAGGCAACCCGAAGAAAATCCTGTCTGCTGATGATCTGTGTGGCAAAACCGTAGCAGCCGCCGCCGGAACTTACGAAGCCACCAAACTGGTGCCAGAGCAGACCGCGAAGTGTAAAGCTGCCGGTAAGCCGGAAGTGAGTATGTTGATGGTACAGAACACCGATAACAGCATTCAGGCGATCAAAAGTGGCCGTGCTGATATCTACCTGACTGAAGCTGGCTCAGCCCGTGAAATCGCGAAAGCTGACCCAAGCTTCGACACGGCCTTCACCGTTGACCTGCCGATCATGGTGGGCTTCCCAATCGCGAAAGATAACACCGTGATGCGTAATGCGGTGTTGGATGCGATGAAAGTGATTCAGGACTCCGGCGCGCAGAAAAAACTGCTGGATTACTGGGGTCAGGGCGCCAGCGCACAGCGTATCGCCGTAGATAAAGGTTAAGCGTTGCAGGGTTAAGTGGCAGACCGGACCTGATGCAGACCGTGCCTCAGGTCCGGGTGAGGTAAGCGTCCGACAGCTGGAGAGAGAGCTTGGATGATTTTCTGAAGTATTTAACCCTGCCTTATCTGTGGCAGGGTGCCGTTATCGCGCTGGAATTGCTGGTTGGTGCGCTGGCTGGTGGGGTGATTATTGGTTTCTTTCTGGCGCTGGCCAGCACCTCCCGCCACTGGATTATCCGTTTTCCTGTGCAGGTTTATATCTACATTCTGCGTGGCACGCCGGTCCTGCTGCAGCTGATTTTGCTGTACAACGTGTTGCCGCAGTTTGGCCTGCGCTTCAGTCCTTTCCTCAGCGCTTTGCTGGCGTTGATGATCAACGAAACGGCCTTCTGTGCCGAGATTATCCGTGGCGGCATTCTCGCTACCGATCGCAATCAGCGTACTGCGGCTCAGGCTTTTGGCTACTCACGTACGAAAGAGATGATCCATGTGGTTATCCCTCAGGCGCTGCGTGCCATCCTGCCAACCATGGGTAATGAAGCGGTAGGCCTGTTGAAATCGACCTCTTTGGCTTCCGTGGTCGGCGTGAACGAACTGACCATGCGTGGGCAGACTATCGTTTCACAGAACTTCCTGTTTATTCCTGTGCTGGTGGCTTCGGGCGGCATCTATATGATCCTCTCCTCGCTGCTGGCTGGCGGTCAGTGGTGGCTTGAGCGTCACTACAACCTTGAAGACCGCGCCCGTCGAGCCCGCCTGCGCCTGGAAAAGCTGCCAATGCCGGTGGAGGCTGATAGGGTCTCGCTGCCAAAACAGCGTTGGGACACCCACAAAGCCGCAACGGTACTGGAAATCGATAACCTTTGTGTAGAGTACGGCAGCAAACCCGTATTGAAAGATCTGTCGCTGCATATTCGCCGTGGCGAAGTGGTGGTACTGCTGGGCCGTTCAGGTTCCGGTAAAAGTACGCTGCTGAAATCGATTCTGGCGCTGACGCCGCGCTCCAGTGGCAAAATTTCGACCGAAGGCCATATCATGGGTTATGACGAAAGCGGCCGTGCATTGCCAGACCGTCTGTTGCCGCAGAACCGTGCCCGTTCCGGTATCGGCATTGTCTTCCAGCACTTTGCCCTGTTTGACCATCTGACCGCGTTGGATAATGCCATGAGCATTCCGCTGCGCGTGCAGGGCATGCAGGAAGAGCTGGCCCGCGCCAAAGGGTTACGTGCCTTGCGGGCTGTAGGGTTGGGCGATTTTGTTGCCAACCTGCCACACGAACTTTCCGGTGGACAGCAGCAGCGTGTGGGCATCGCCAGGGCATTAGCCGCTGAGCCTCGTATCCTGCTGTTTGATGAGCCAACCTCGGCGCTGGATCCGGAACTGGTGCGTGAAGTTAACCAGACCATCCGTAATCTGGCGCAAACTGGAATCACCATGATTATCAGTACCCATGACGTGGCCTTCGCCGCAAGCGTGGCGGACCGCGTGGTGTTCTTGCAGGGCGGACAGCTAATTGAGCAGGGGCCTCCGTCCATCCTCAAACAGCCAGAAACCGAAGCCTTTGCCACCTTCCTTAAACATGAGCAGGAACATCAGGAGACTCACCATGCCTGAGTCAGCCAACGGATTGCCCTTCCAGCGAGAAACCCGCCAGCGTTTAGGCGAGCCGCTTTACCGCTACATGATGGGCCAGCCTGCGGATGCCCTGCTGGCAGCGCAGGACGTCAACAGCCAGGATTTGCAACGTTATCGCCTGTTACCCAGAGTGATGCGGGCCAATAAAGGCATAGATACCCGCGTTCAGTTTGCTGGATCTCGCTGGGCTGCTCCGCTGGGCGTCGGGGCTTTTGCCGGTGACGCGATTTTCCATCCAGAAGGTTTGCTGCCGATTGCTCGTGCCTGCAAACGCTTGCAGTTGCCGCTGGCGATCTCTGAAGAGACGGTGACACCGCTGAACGAGATTTGTGCCGTGTATGACGGGTGCTGGCTGCAACTGCGCGCAGCGGGCGAGTTGTCACGCATTGAAGGGCTGATGGCTCATGCTGCTGAATGCGGCGCAAAGGGCATTATTTTAACGGTACTGGCACCGGTTCATCCGGTTCCGGGCTTACAGCCAGGTGGATTTTCCATTGGTGAGGCGCTGCTTCAGCGCGGTCTGAAGACCATCGGGTCTACCGGCCCAGGCGTGCAGGCATTACCGGCTTTCCCCTGCTGGGGCTGGGACGAATTGCGCCAGGCCTGCGAGATGGCCGCGAAGCATCGACTGCCGTTGCTGGTAAAAGGCATCCTGCATCCTGAAGATGCCATTGCGGCACAGAATGTCGGCTGTCAGGGGATCATCGCGTCCAATATCGGCTTACGCCAGAGTTCGCGCTGGGCTTCTCCGGTGCAACAGCTTGCCGAGTTACGTCAGCATTATCAGGGCGAGCTGGTACTGGATGGCGGCGTGCGCAGCGGCACCGATGCCGTTGTCGCCGCTTGTCTGGGCGCTTCGTTGTCGCTGGTGGTTCGTCCGGTGATCAGCGCGCTGGTTTCCGGTGGAGAAGAGGCGGTCTTTGGGCTGCTGTCCGGCTGGGTTAATGAAATAACTGCCCTCAGCCACTGGTGCGGCGTCAGCGAAATCAGCGAGCTGAACCCGTCATTTCTCACCTCAGCCGGAGGGCAAAACGGATGACGATGATGTTAAAACTTAATCAAGGCGACCGCAGCGAATCCCGCATTTATTACTGTGCGCAGTATCTGGCCGAAAGCCTTGGTCTGTTTGCAAGGCACGGGCTCAGTGTGAAGTTCACCACCGCAGAGTCCGGCGGCCATACCGTTCAGGGCGGCCAGGTTCCTGCGGTGATGGCTGGCGAAGCCGATCTGACGATTGGCGGCCCGATGGTGATGATGAAAAATCATCAGGAGAACGGCCCGGAGCTGCTTTGCTTCGCAGCAGCCGTCTCGGCTAATCCATGGTTCCTCGCTGCAGGTCAGGCCGACGGGAACTTCACTCTGGAAAGCCTGCGTGGCAAGCGCGTTATTGATGTAGGCAACGTGGGCACAGCGACCTTGAGCTTTAACTGGCTGCTGCGCCAGCCCCCTCTTAAGAATGAGGTTGAGCTGATTGCTGGCAGTGGCGACGAAGCCGCCGATATGGCCGCCGTCAGCCGCGGTGAAGCCGATTACGCCCTGCATTCGATGCACGCGCTGGCGCCTTATATTGCGCGTGGCGAGCTGCACAGCATCGCCAGCCTTGCGCCACTATGCGGTGCTATTCCATGGAGTGCTTACATTGCCCGCCGCGACGTTCTGGCGGAAAAACAGCAGGCTTTCCTCGCCTTTACTGCCGCGATGCAGGAAGCGCAACAGTGGTTACACAACCACAGCGCTCAGGCGCTGGCAGACCGGGTTGAACCCTGGTATCAGGATTACCCAAAAGCGGCGCTGGTTATCGGGCTTGAAGCCTATCTGCAGGCGAATGTTTTTGCTGCCTCTCCGCTGATGGCGCAGAAAGATTTTGATCGCTTTGCCGTTCTGCTGACTGAAGCAGGCTGGCTGAGCCCGGAAATTCCGGTTCCTTTTGCCGCGCTGGTGGACGTTTCCCTCGCCACCAGTGTGAAACCGTAACAGGAGAAACGGCATGAAGACGTTGATTATAAATGGCCTTGTGGTGCTGGAAAGCGGTGAAGTGCAGGCCGACCTGCTGATTGATCGGGGCAAAATCGCCGGTATTCTGGCGCGCGGAACGGCGCTGCCGCAGGCCGACGAGATTATTGATGCCGCCGGACTGGTGATCCTGCCAGGGGCGATTGATGTTCACACCCACTTCACCGGTTCCCACGACTTCCCTGAGCAGGAACTGCTGGAAGGGACGCGCGGAGCCGCAGCGCACGGGGTCACCACGATTGTGGAAATGCCGCACTCGTTGCCGCCAGCCACCACCACCAAAAACTTTATCGCCAAGCGCGAGATGCTGGCCCGCAGCTGTTCCGTTGATTTCGCCATGTGGGCCGGGCTGGACGGGAATAACGTTGACCAGCTGGCCGAAATGGATGCGCTGGGCGCCATCGCCTTTAAAGCCTTCTTGTGCAGCGGGGCAATCAACGGCGAGGCAACCGATGAGAAAGGGCTACCGCGTCTGAACGATGATGGTTTGCTCCGCGCCATGCGTGAACTGAAGACCTTTGATGGCCTGATTGGCGTTCATGCCGAGAACCACGACATTCTGATCGGTGCAGGTCAAGAATTACGTCAGGCCGGACGCAAAGATACCCGCGCCCACGCGCTGGCAGGCCCGGAAATCGCTGAGATTGAAGCCGTGGGTCGCGTGTTGCAGATTGCCAAAGCTACCGGTGCCAGAGCGCATATCGTGCACGTCAGCTCGGCAAAAGCCGCGCTGCTGATTGCCCGTTCTCGCCCGGAAGTTCGCGCGACCTTTGAGACCTGTCCGCACTACTTACTGCTTGATGAAGAAGATTTGGTGCGCATTGGTCCCAATGCCCGATGCGGCCCGCCAATCCGCCCGCGCCCGGTAGTTGATGCGCTGTGGGAAGTGCTGCAAAGCGGTGAAATTGACGTGCTGGCTTCCGATCACTGTCCGTACACCCCGGAACAGAAACAGGCCGGGCTGGAAACCATCTGGGAGGCTGGCATGGGGCTGACCGGTGTGGAAACGCTGGGGCCGATGTTCTTCAGCGAAGGCCACATCAAACGTGGCGTCTCGTTACAGGATATCGCCCGGATGACGGCTACCGGTCCAGCAAAAGCCTTCCACCTTTATCCGCAGAAAGGCGCTATTGCGCTGGGCTTTGACGCTGACCTGGCCTTTTACGATCCGGCAGCCAGCTGGACGGTAGCAGGGGCGAACTTCCAGGGGCTGGGCAAGTGGAGTGCTTTTGAAGGTATGGCCTGCCAGGGCAAGGTTGTCCGCACGCTGATCCGTGGCGTGACGGTGTTCAGCGACGGCGAAATGCAGGTGGAACCCGGCTTCGGCCAGTTCCAGACCCGTACCCATTAACTCAGGACAGTGCTATGGCCGCAAAATCCGCGACCCCCGCGCGTAAAACGGGAAAACAGGTGAACGCGCCTTTGTTGGACGAAGAGAACATCGACGACAGTTGGGCGCCTGCCAGGCCTCGCACCCTGGTGGATCACGCGGTGGATGCCATTCTCTCGGCAGCTTCCCGGGGATTATTGCTGCCAGGCGATCGGGTTTCTGAACCGGATCTGGTGACCAGACTGGGCATGAGCCGCGTGCCGATCCGCGAAGCGCTGCGCATTCTTGAAAGTCAGGGCATTGTCTCCAGCGAACCTTATAAAGGCATCCGCCTGATGGAGATTTCGCACCAGCGTCTGGAGCAGATTATTGATGTGCGCATTCCGCTGGAAACCCTGGCCTGCCGCCGCGCCATTGAAGCAGGGCGCAACGGCCCACGTGAGATCCGCATTCTGAATCAGAGTGTGGAAGAGCTGGTGCTGATGCAGCAGCGCGAGGACGTCTACGGCTTTGCTACCGCCGATACCGCCTTCCATCGCACGCTGTGCAGCTTTGCCATGAATCCGGTGTTGAGCAACCTGTGGGAATCCATCGCGCGGCAGCTAACGGTCATTTTTGGCCTCTCCACCATGGGCAAATCGATGTCGGCGATTATCGAAGAACATCAGCGGCTGGTAGATGTGTTTGCCGAAGGGGACATCCGCAAAATGGCGGAAGAGATTGAACAACATATCCGCGTGCAGGCTTTGGATGTGGATTACGAAAAAATTATAGCGGAACGCCGCAAATTGCTTTCTCAGGCAGAGTAACGCCGCCTTAGCTTCACTCTTTTGCCACCAGGAACAGACTTGATGAAAATTACCGACGTAGAAGCCTTTTATTTAAGGCTGCCGAACATTGAAAAACGCACCGACAGTTCTCAGGATGCGCTGCTGATCAAAATCTCCACGGATGCCGGTTATGTGGGCTGGGGTGAAGTAGATGGCAGCCCTTACGTGACCAAAGCGATCATTGATGCGCCGTATTCCCACACCATGGTCACCGGCCTGAAATCGCTGCTGATTGGCGAGAACCCGCTGGATACCAAACGTCTGTGGACCAAAATGCACAAGGCGACCCTCTATTACGGACGCAACGGTGCGGTAATCCAGGCGATGGCTGGCATTGATATCGCGCTGTGGGACATCAAAGGCAAAGCGCTGGATAAACCGATTGTCGATCTGCTGGGCGGCGCGATGCGCGACAAAATGCGCGTCTATTCCTCCAACATGTTCCAGTACAGCATTGAAGACACCGTGGCCCGCGCCCGTCATGCGGTTGATACCGGCCATACCGGTGTGAAATTTGGCTGGGAACCCTTTGGGGAAAATGAAGCGCTGGATATGCGCTATCTCGATGCACTTCGTACAGCAATAGGCGACGATGTCGACCTGATGCTCGACGTTGGCCACGCCTGGGATGCGAAAACCACTATCCGCCGTGCAGAACGTTTTGATCCGTTCAACCTGTTCTGGATTGAAGAGCCGCTGCACCCGGATAATTTTGCCGGTTACGGCCAGGTTTCCGCCGCCTGTACTCAGCATATTGCCGCAGGTGAGCAGGAGTGTTCAGTAAGCGGCTTCCAGCGGCTGATTGACGAAGGGGGCATTGATATTGTGCAGATCGATCTGACCCGCACCGGCTTCACTCAGGCGATTGAAATTGCTAACTATGCTCACAGCCGTGGCCGCAAAGTGTGCAACCATAACTTCACCACCGACATCAACACTGCCGCCTCGCTGCACTTCCTCTGTGCCATCGAGAATGCGCTGGTGATGGAATATTGCGTTGAGCCAGGTGAAATCAGCCGTTCGCTGGCGAAGAACCCGGTACGCATTGAAGACGGTTACGCCTGGCTGCCGTCAGAGCCTGGGCTGGGTGTGGAACCGCGCGAAGAGATTATCGAGAAGTTTTTAGTTCGGGATTAAATCCCCGAACTGCCAGTGAATATTGATAGCTAAAGGCCGCCTGACAGCGGCCTTTTTTACTTTAGGTGATACCAGGATAATGGGCACTTTTGGGTATTAAAGTGCAGCGAATTTGTTCCCCATTGAGTGATCCCCGTCGAAACAGTCAGCCTCCTCCGATTTCTTGCACCAAAGGTTGTTGAACAATCGCCGTCCAGCTACCCTCTGGTACGCATTGATGCCAGGTAAATGAGGACAGAATGAAGGAAAAGATCGGCTGGATAGATAATTTGCGGGCGGTGGCTTGCCTGATGGTGATCATGATCCATACCACCACCTGGTACGTGACCAACAGCACGGCGATAGGAGAGCACACCTGGGATGTCTCCAATTTGCTGAATTCAGCCTCGCGCGTTTGCGTGCCGCTTTTCTTTATGATTTCGGGCTATCTGTTCTTCGGTGAACGCAGTGCGCAAGGGCGGCACTTCCTGCGGATCGTGCTGTGCCTGGCCTTTTACAGTCTGGTTGCGCTGGCGTATATCACCTGGCTGACGCCAATCAATGAAGGGATTTCCATTAAACATCTGCTGCAAAAGCCGGTGTTCTACCATCTGTGGTTCTTCTTCGCGATCATCCCGATCTATCTGCTGTCACCGCTGATCCAGGTAAAAGCCGTTCGTGCCGGTTACCTGGCCGTAGTGACGCTGGTGCTGGCGGTGCTGGCAAACCCAAACACGGTCGATCAATCGGTAGGGCCTTTTCACTGGCTTCCGCTGAATCTTTATCTGAGTGGAGACAGTTTCTATTACGTGCTGTACGCGCTGTTTGGCCGCGCGATTGGCATGATGGACACCAATAAACGCGGCATCAGCTGGCTGGCAGGAATGGTGTTTGTGGCAAGCGTAGCGGGCATCGCAATGGGGACAAAAAAGCAGATGGCGATTAACGGTGCCTTTGCGGATACCTGGTATCTCTACTGTGGGCCGGTGGTGTTTATTGCGGCGGTCAGCCTGCTGGTGCTGTTTAAAAACTGCCTGAATCAGCGACCTTTGCCCTTCCTGGCATTGATTTCCCGTCATTCACTGCCGATTTACGGCTTTCATGCGCTGTTTATCCACTTTATGCGCACCCATCATCTGGATCACACCAATCATCCGTTTATTGATATCCCGCTGGTCTTTACCCTCACATTGCTGGGCAGCCTGCTGCTGGCGATGGCACTGCGCCGGATTGATAAGACGCATCTGGTGAGTTAGTAAAGTAAACAGGCTGGTTTTTAACCAATCTATGAGCCATACTTATGCGCATAATTTTGGCGCAGGAGTTGTTATGAGAACCTCTAATTCAGCTAAAAAACGCAGTACTAATGTTTACTTGAGTATTGAACTGATCGAGCAGGCAAAAGAGTTGGATCTTAATCTGTCCGCGACCCTGAATTTGGCGCTGGAAAAAGCGGTTAAAGAGCGTCAGCGAGAGCAGTGGTTGGCCGAAAATCGCGCCGGGCTTGAGGCTCTGAATGGTTTTATAGAAGAAAAAGGTTTGTTCACGGATGACGATGACTTCAGGGTGTTGTGATGAAGCAATTTTCGATTTACAGGAATCAGGGACGAAACCGTCAAGTCTATCCCTATTTTATTGATATCCAATCAGATTTACTCAGCCACCTGGCTACCAGACTTGTCATGCCTTTAGCCCATAAACAGGCCAGCAACTCTCAGGTTAAATCCCTCACTCCTGTCATGCGTATTGAAGAGCATGACTACGTTATCCTCACTTCCATGCTCACTACCACGGACGTAAAAAATCTGAATGAGCAGCACTTTGTTAAAAATGCTGCCGGGATGAGAGATGAGATCGTCTCTGCTTTAGATTTGTTGGTCTTGGGTATCTGACCCACCACTCAAGCCCCATAACCCATTACGGACAGCAGATGCTGGGCCTGTTGCACGGCATCCTGACGGTGCGCGATCCCCATTTTCTGGTAGAGATTGCGGATATGGGTCTTGATGGTGGTAGCCGCTACCGCCAACTCTCCGGCAATTTGCTCGTTGCTGTACCCCGAATAAATCAGCCCCAGAACCTGCCATTCGCGCTGGGTTAGCGGGCTGGTGCGAATTAACTCCGGCACCTGCGGATGCGTCAGCAGTTTATTGACGAAACTTTCATCGAAGTGCGCGAACTTGTGGCGATGGTGCTGATTCAGTTCACGCAGGATTTGTTGTGCACGGCGCTGCTCAAGTTCTGGCAGCAGGTTCAGTTGCAGCAACTGCCTTAACTGCTGCGCCATCATCTCGCCTTCAATCACAAAGTGGCTGATAAAGCCGGTACGATTCGCCAGCCCCAATGCTTCAATCAATACGCGCTGCGCGTCACTTTTACGGCCGGTATTCCAGTACAATACGTTGCTTAACAGCAGGTTGCGGTTCAGATCGCTGATCAGGCGCAGCTGGCGGGCATTGCTGTTCAGTTCATCGAGCACTACCTCGGCCTCGCTAAACTGTTCCAGCAAAATCTGTACCCGGGCAATCGTTCGCCACTGGCCTTGCTGGAAATGGTTATCCGCTACGCCGGGTTTACGGGTCTGTTGCAGCCACTGCCTCGCGGCCGGTTTATTGGCGGTGATCTGCCAGTAAATCACCCGGATTTTATCGGTATTGGTCAGCCAGTCGATGTGATAGTTGCCGTTTTTCAGCAAGGTTTCGCAGCGTTGCAGATAGTGGTGCGCATTATCCAGCTGACCGCGAGCCAGCGCGCATTTCGCCAGCATCGCCAGGCATTGCAGCTGTTGTTGCGGCTGGAAGTTGGTCAACACCGTCAGACCCTGGCGGGCCGCGGCTTCTGCATCGTCCAGTCGCGACCAGGACCACAGCACCTGCGAACGCAGGCGCAGCAAAAACTCATGCATGGGCAATTGTTCAAGGTGCTGCTCACGCACCAGCTCAAACGCGCGGTCCTGCATCTCAAAAGCGGCCTGTAAAAAGCCCTGCGCTATCAGGATTTCACTCTGTTGCAGCAGCGCCCAGAGGGCGTAATGGTAAACCTGATAACGTCTGGCAATCTGCTCGGTCTGCTGCATCAGCGGCAGGGCGCGGGCTAAATCCCCTTTGCAATGCTGAATTTCTCCCGTCACTGAGGTCGCAACAATTCGGCTGTAATAACTGTCATGCGGTAAAAATCGTAACGCTTCTGTAGCCAGTTGAGCGGCTTCATCCTGGCGACCATCGTTAATCGCTACCTGTGCCCGCAGGGCATCGAATTCTGCCGTCAAATCCTGCGCCATCGAGATATCACGCAGCTGCATTTCACCTTCCGCGCGGGACAGTATCGCCTCCACTTCCGCATAACGGTGCTGACTCTGCGCCAGCCAGGCCTGTAACAACACCAGCTTCGGATTGAGGATCATCTGGTCATACGGCAGCGCGTTCAGGCACTCTTCCAGTAAGGCCAGTTCGCTTTGATTGAACAGCGCCCAGGCGTGTTGCAGCATAATATCGCGCAGCATGGTGGTGTCTTTCGCCCCCAGCGCATGGTGGATAGCCTCAGCCGGGAAGCCCAGCGCCAGCCAACCTTCAGAGGCTGAACGGTGGATCGCCGGGATGTCCGCAGACAACTCCCACTGGCAGCGCTGGCGCAGGAATGTGGCAAACAACGGATGGAAGTTAAACCACTCGCCGGTGTCATCCATACGGTGGATAAATAAGCCCTGACTTTCCAGCGCTTCCAGGCGTTGCTGACCATTGTCACCGCCCATCAGACGGACAATCAGCGCGTCGTTCATCGAACGCAATAAGGAGCAGCGCAGCAGGAAATCGCGCGTTGGCGCATCCACTCTGTCCAGGACTTCTTCCACCAGGTATTGCGACAAATGGCTGGCATTGACACCGGCCAGCTTACGGGCTGATTGTTGGGTAGATTGCTGCGCCGGGGTGGTGGACTGGCGCGCGGAAAGGGCGATCAGCTGCAGTGCCGTTGCCCAACCGGCCACCTCGTCACACAGACGATTACTGTCTGCCTGCTCAATGGGCTCTTTTAACCGGCAGTCGAAAAACTGCTGCGTTTCAGGGTGGGTAAAAGCGAGCTGGGTCGAGTTAAGTTCAAGCAGCTGATCGCGAACGCGCAGGTTGGCAATACCCAACGGCGGCAGGGTTCTGGAGAGGATCAGCACCGACACATTTTCAGGTTGATGGCGCAGGAAAAAGCGCATGCCTTCGTGGATAGCCGCGTTGGAAATTAAATGGTAGTCATCAATCACCAGCATCAGGGGCTGATCCCAGTCAGAGAGCTCGACAAACAGCTGAGCAAACAGCGCCGGGAGGCTGGCGTATTGATGCTTCTGGCTCAAGGCTTCGCTCTTGGTGCAGTGGCCGCCCGTTGCCTGTTGGATCGCGGCTATCAGGTAACTGACAAAGCGTTCGGGCTGGTTATCGCTCTCATCAAGAGAGTACCAGCCAAGGTAATTTTTGCCGGACGCCCAGTGCGCCATCAGCGTGGTTTTACCGTAACCCGCCGGGCAGGTCACCAGCGTCAGACGGTAATTTTGTGCTGCGGAAAGTCTCGTCAACAAACGCTCGCGCACCACCGTATTTTGCAACCGCAACGGGCGGCTCAGTTTCGAAGGGATAAGCATATTGAGTATCTTTTGCCGAAGGTCAGAGGACAATTTCCCCTTCTCTAACCCTGATAAAGCCGTGTCAGCTGGCCTCAACGTCAGTTTTTAGGGGGGATTTAATTATTTTAGTGTGTGTAATTAATCAGTTTTCCTTAAGGTCTGCCTGGAACGTATTGATTGCAAGAACGTTACTGTTTTTTGTTTCGTTTAGTCGCACTTCGTCACATTTTTAAAAATCAGATTTTCCATGTTCCTCTCCCGGGCTGACTCGCTACTGGCTACGCCCCTTTTCTCCTCCCTGTCTAATCCCACCCGGGAGGATGCTGTGCTCCCGCTGAACCTTCAGCATGGGACAAATTTACCAGGAGCGAGGAAAGGTGATGCAGGTTCAGTTTGATAAATCGTTGTTTCAGGCCGCGCTGGCACGCCAGTGGCGAGGCTTTGGATTACATCAGGCGCAGGAGATGACGCCGCACCAGTGGTGGCAGGCAACCAGCGCGGCGCTGTCTGAACAGCTGAACGCCAGTCCGGCTCCCCCAGCCAGTAAACAGCCGCAGCGGCACGTGAACTATATCTCGATGGAGTTTCTGATTGGACGGCTGACCGCCAACAACCTGATCAACCTGGGCTGGATTGAGCCTGTGCAGGAAGTGCTGAAAGAACAGGGCGTTGAGCTGGCGGATGTGCTGGAGCAAGAGGTCGATCCTGCGCTGGGAAATGGCGGACTGGGCAGGCTGGCGGCCTGTTTCCTGGACTCAATGGCCACGGTTGGCCAGCCTGCTACGGGCTACGGGTTGAACTACCAGTATGGCCTGTTCCGTCAGTCATTCCGCGACGGCGAGCAGCAGGAAGCGCCGGACAACTGGCACCGTGAAAGCTATCCGTGGTTCTGCCACAACAGTGCGCTGTCAGTAGACGTGGGCTTTGGCGGCATGCTGATCAAACAGCCAGACGGTCATGAGCACTGGATACCAGAATTCTCTTTGAGAGGGGAAGCCTGGGATCTGCCGGTGGTCGGTTATCAGAACGGCGTGACTCAGCCGCTGCGTTTGTGGAAAGCGGGCTCAGTCCATCCTTTCGATCTTAATTTATTCAACGACGGCGAATTTCTGAAGGCCGAAAAACAGGGTGTTGAGGCTGAAAAGCTGACCAAAGTCCTGTATCCGAACGATCACCATCTGGCCGGTAAACGTCTGCGCCTGATGCAGCAGTATTTCCAGTGCGCCTGTTCGGTGGCCGATATTCTGCGCCGACACCATTTCCTCGGGCGCAAGATTGAAGAGTTGCCGCGCTTTGAAGTGATCCAGCTTAACGACACCCATCCCACCATCGCCATCCCGGAACTGCTGCGCATTCTGCTGGACGAACATCAACTGGAGTGGGACGCCGCCTGGAAGATTGTCAGCCAGACTTTTGCCTATACCAACCATACGCTGATGCCTGAAGCGCTGGAGTGCTGGGATGAGAAACTGGTCCGTAGCCTGCTTCCACGCCATTTCTCGCTGATTAAGCAGATTAACGCCCGTTTCAAAAAAGTCGTTGATCAACGTTGGCCTGGCGACAGGCAGGTGTGGGAAAAGCTCTCCATCCATCAGAACAAGCAGGTGCGCATGGCTAACCTGTGTGTGGTCAGCGGCTTTGCGGTAAACGGTGTTGCGGCCCTGCATTCTGATTTGGTGGTGAAGGATCTGTTCCCGGAGTACCACCAACTTTGGCCGCAAAAATTCCATAACGTGACCAACGGCATCACGCCTCGCCGCTGGCTGAAGCAATGCAATCCCGCTTTGTCAGCGCTGATTGACAGCAAGTTGAATGTGGAATGGCTGACCGATCTGGATGCGCTGAAAGGCCTTGAAGCCTTTGCCGATGACAAAGAGTTCCAGCAGTCTTATCAACAAATTAAGGCCGAAAATAAGCTCCGGCTGGCCCACTACGTTGAGCGCACACTGGGGATTACCCTCAATCCTGAGGCGATTTTCGATGTGCAGATCAAGCGCCTGCATGAATACAAACGCCAGCATCTTAACTTACTGCACATTCTCTCTCTGTATCGCCAGCTGCGGGATAATCCAGCAATGGACTGTGTGCCTCGGGTGTTCCTGTTTGGCGCGAAGGCCGCACCGGGCTATTACCTGGCGAAAAATATTATTCATGCAATCAATAAGGTAGCGGAAAAAATCAATAACGATCCGCTGGTTGGGGATCGCCTGAAAGTGGTGTTCATCCCTGACTACAAAGTGTCAGTGGCGGAAATCATGATCCCGGCAGCAGACGTTTCAGAGCAGATTTCTACTGCGGGTAAAGAAGCTTCCGGCACCGGCAATATGAAGCTGGCACTGAACGGGGCGCTTACCGTTGGCACGCTGGACGGCGCGAACGTGGAGATTGCTGAACAGGTTGGCGAGGAGCATATCTTTATCTTCGGCAAAACGGTTGATGAGGTAAAGGCGCTGCTGAGCAAGGGTTACGATCCGTTGGCGTTGCGTAAGCAGGACAAGCACCTGAATACGCTGCTGAAAGAGCTGGAAAATGGCTTCTTCAGTGCGGGGGATAAAACCGCCTTCAAACCGCTGCTGGATAGCCTGCTGTCAGGCGGCGATCCTTATCTGGTGCTGGCGGATTTTGCTGATTACTGCGCCGCACAGCAGCGGGTTGAAGTGCTGTACCGCGATGCCACGCAGTGGACGCGCAGCGCCATTCTGAATACTGCCCGTGTCGGGATGTTCAGTTCCGATCGCTCAATTCGCGACTATCAACAGCGAATCTGGCAGGCGAAGCGCTGAGGAGACCCCAATGGAAAATAATGCACTTGAGCAGGCAGCCATGGAGGCAGGAATTGCCTCCGGCTTCATCAATGCGCATGGCAAGCCTCAGGCTATTGCAGCAGAAACCAAACGCGACCTTCTCCAGGCGATGGGCTGGAGCAACGAGCGTCGTCTGCCGGTAAGGCCGGTGCCCACCGTCAAAGTGTTTACCGAAGGCAACCGGTTTGCCCTGCCGGTTAACGGTGACGGGGATTTCCTCTGGCACTTTCATCAGGAAAGCGGTGCTTCACAGCAGGGAAGGGTTAACGGCAGAATGACGCTGGCGCTGCCCGACCTGCTGGCCGCTGGTTATCACCGGCTTACGCTAAGCCAGGGAACGCAAAGTTGGGAGTGCCGGGTTATTGTGGCCCCTAAACGTTGCTACGAACCGGACTCGCTGCTGGCGGGGAAAAAGCTTTGGGGAGCGTGCATCCAGCTTTATACGCTGCGCTCGGAGAATAACTGGGGAATTGGCGATTTTGGCGATCTCCGGGTGCTGTTGACCCACGTCGCTTCACGCGGCGGAGCGTTTGTCGGCCTCAACCCGATCCACGCGCTTTGCCCTGGCAATCCTGAGGCAGCCAGCCCGTACAGTCCGTCGTCTCGCCGCTGGCTGAATATTATTTATATCGACGTTGCGGCGGTTGAAGACTTCCGCTTGAGTGAGGCTGCGCAACAGTGGTGGCAGGCTGCTGAGACGCAACAAGCTTTGCAGGCTGCCCGGGATACAGACTGGGTGGATTACAGCGCAGTAATGGCGCTGAAGCTGCAGGGACTGCGTCTGGCCTATCAGCGTTTTCTGCAGCGTAAGCAGAATGATGCGCTATGCCAGGCTTTTGCCCGGTTTGTGAAACAGGGGGGTGAAAGTCTCTGGCTTCAGGCCGCTTATGACGCGTTGTATCTGCATCTTGAGCACGAAACCGGCAAAGCGCAGGGCTGGAATGAGTGGCCCGAAGCTTACCGCAACGCGCGTGGCCCGGTAGTCAGGGCTTTTTGCGAGCAGCAGGCACCGGAGGTGGAGTTTCACCTCTGGTTACAGTGGCTGGCCGAAACACAGGTGGAAAGCTGTTATCAGCTTAGCCAGCAGGCCGCCATGCCGATTGGTCTGTACCGTGATTTAGCGGTAGGTGTGGTGGAAGGAGGGGCCGAAACATGGGGAGATGGCGAGCTGTATTGCCTGAAAGCCTCTGTCGGTGCGCCACCGGATATTCTGGGTCCGCAAGGGCAAAACTGGGATTTACGGCCAATGGATCCCTGGGCCATGATCACCCGTGGCTATCAGCCGTTTATCGATCTGCTGCGATCCAACATGATCCACTGCGGGGCGTTGCGTATCGATCATGTGATGGCGCTGCTGCGTTTGTGGTGGATCCCGGCGGGAGAAAGTGCGGACAAAGGCGCTTACGTGCAGTATCCGGTAGACGACCTGCTGGCAATCCTGGCCCTGGAAAGTCAGCGCCACCGTTGCATGGTGATTGGGGAAGACCTGGGCACCGTGCCGGTTGAGATTGTTAGCAAGCTGCGTGAAGGCGGTGTCTACTCCTACAAAGTACTCTACTTTGAGCGCGATGAGGAAAACAGCTTCCGTGCCCCGCAGTCTTATCCGGTCCAGGCGATGGCGACATTAACGACCCATGATTTACCGACATTGCGCAGCTACTGGCAGGGCGATGATTTAGCCCTGGGGAAAGCGTTGGGGCTGTACCGTGATGAAGCGGTGCTGGCCACGCTTTACGCCGACCGGGCGAAGGCCCGTCAGGGCTTGCTGGATGGCCTGCATCATTACGGGTGTGTCTCAGGGAAAACGGCGAAGCGGGCCGCTCAGCTAACGCCTGTAGTGCGCCGGGGCCTGCAACGCTATGTGGCGGACAGTGCCAGCGCGCTACTGGGGCTGCAGCCGGAAGACTGGCTGGATATGGCGGCACCGGTTAACGTGCCTGGCACCAGTGACGAATACCCAAACTGGCGGCGTAAACTGTCCCACACGCTGGAGGCGATGTTTGCCGATCCCGATGTGAACAGCTTGATTCAGGATCTGGATAAGCGCCGCCGTAAAGTCTCGGTTATCTGACCGACAGCAGCAGATAAAAAAAGGGTGGCCGTAAGGCCACCCAGGACACAGGACTAGCTGTAATAATCTTATTACAGGTAAAAATACTTATCCCTTCACACCACCGGCCGTCAGGCCTCCCACCAACCAGCGTTGGGCTATCAGGAACACCGCAGTGATCGGAATGGCTGACAAAATAGCCGCCGCAGCGAAGTCGCCCCACAGGTAATTTTGCGGGTTGAGGTACTGCTGCATGCCTACCGCCAGCGTGTAACTGTTCACGTCACGTAATAACAAGGAAGCCACCGGTACTTCGGTAATGGCGGCGATAAACGACAGAATAAACACCACTGCCAGAATTGGCACCGACAGCGGCAGCAATACCAGGCGGAAGGCCTGCCACGGTGTGGCACCATCCAGCGCAGCCGCTTCCTCCAGCGAGTTATCAATGGTTTCGAAGTAGCCTTTAATCGTCCAGACATGCAGTGCGATGCCGCCCATATAGGCAAAAATCACCCCGCCGTGGGTATTCAGCCCAAGGAAGGGAACGTACATCCCCAGCCGGTCAAACAGGGCGTACAAGGCGACCAGCGACAAGACCGCCGGGAACATCTGGAAAATCAGCATGCCTTTCAGCAGCGAGCTTTTGCCACGAAACTTCATGCGGGCAAACGCATAGGCGCAGGTGGTGGACAGGGTGACAATCCCGATGGCGGTGATCGCCGCAATCTTGATGGAATTCCATAACCAGAGCATCACCGGGAACGGCGGCGGCGTAATACTGCCGTCGCTGTTGGTTACCGCTATCCCCAGCGCCAGTTTCCAGTGATCCCAGGAAACCGTCTCCGGGATCAGGCTGCCGGTGGCAAAGTTTCCGGGCCGCAGCGAGATGGCAAAAACCATCAGCAGCGGGAAGAGGATCAGCGCGACAAAACTCAGTAATAACAGGTGAGTCAGCAGCAATCTGAGACGCTGAGACTTCGGTTTAACCATGGCCATAACGCCTCCTTAATCGAATTTCATTCTTGAAGCCTTGAGATTGATCACCGCAAGGCCGCCAACCAGCAGGAAAATCAGGGTGGCAATCGCTGCCGCCAGGCCAAAGTCCTGCCCGCCGCCGCCTTCAAAGGCGATGCGCCAGGTGTAGCTGACCAGCAAATCGGTGTGCCCGGCTGGCGTGGTCGTCCCGAGCCGGTCAGGTCCGCCGTTGGTCAGTAACTGGATCAGCACAAAGTTATTAAAGTTAAAGGCAAAACTGGCAATCATCAGCGGCGTTAGCGGCTTAATCAGCAGCGGCAGCGTAATGCGAAAGAAGTTCTGAACCGGCGTTGCGCCATCCATCGCCGAGGCTTCATACAAGTCGTCGGGAATGGCTTTCAGCAGGCCCATACACAGGATCATCATGTAAGGATAACCAAGCCAGGTGTTGACGATAATCAGCATGGTTTTGGCGGTCAGCGGGTCGCTGAACCAGGCCGGTTTGATGCCGAACAGAGTGCCCAGCACCAGGTTGATTTCGCCAAAACTCTGGTTGAACAACCCTTTGAAAATCAGGATAGAAATAAATGCAGGGACGGCATAAGGCAGGATCAGCAGCAATCGGTAGGCGGCTTTGCCTTTCAGCTCATCCCATTGCACCACGCACGCCAGCACCATGCCGACCGCGGTGGTCAGTATCACCGTCAGTAATGAGAAAACCACCGTCCAGACAAAAATCGACAGGAAGGGTTTTTTGATCCCCTCATCCTGCACCACGCGCAGGAAGTTTTTCCAGCCAATACCCACCGTAAAACCAGGACTGAGAACCTCTGTTTCCCAGCCTCCTTTGGCATTGATCGCTTGATAAAAACCGGTATTCATATTGGGACTGTAGACTTTACCGCTCTGGCTGTCGGTCAGCAGATTGCCGTCCTTGCTGAGTTGGTAAAGGGGTTGAGTCCCAGAGAACTGGCGCAGCGAACTCATGCGCAGCTGCGTGCCGTCAGCCAGTTCTGCTGACAGCTGGCCCAATGCCTGGCGGTTCTGGGTGATGATCCGCAGGCCGGCTTTGGCCGTCTCAGGGAGTTTTTGCGCCGCCATCTCCAGCGTTTGCGGCTTAGTGGCATCGAATGCGAAGGGTTTGGACACCAAAACGGCACCGTTTTCCGGCGAGGTTAGCGCCAGCTGCCACTTCTCTTCATCAGGATATAGCGCGAAATTCCAGGCGTTATCCGCACGGAACTGGCGGTCCATCAGCACGCTCTGAGCACGTTCAAAGGTCAGCTGGTGGACGCTGCTGTAATTGGTAAAGGCGATGGCGATAGTGCACACCAGCGGGAACAGCACAAACAAGGCCATCCCTGCCAGGCCTGGATAAACATAGCGCCAGGCGTAAGCGCGGCGGTTGCCATAAATATACAGCCCAAGGCTGGCGAGGAGCAGCGTCAGAATGGCAAACAGGTACTCTCCCTGCGCATACATCAGCACAATCAAATAACCGGCCAGCAGGGCAAAAAGGGCGATCGCCGTCCAGGCAAGCGCGGTCTTCACCGGTCGCTTAGAGGGGGTCAGGCTGGTCTGAGCTAAAGGCATAAGAGCAATCCTTGTGGGATCGGGGCCACGCCAGCAGCGTGCCCCCGTTTTTCAGCAAAATCCGTTACTTAGTTACTCGGGCTTCAACATCTTTTAACGCCTGAGGAACGGTCTGTCGGCCATTCACGGCGTTGATGATCGCGCTGCGTTCGGCGTACCAGAAGGCACTCATTTGCGGGATGTTTGGCATGATCTCGCCATTTTTCGAGTTGGCCATGGTGGCCGCAATGCGCGGGTCATTTTCCAGTTTTTCCTGGTACGATTTCAGCGCTACGGCACCCAGTGGTTTGTCTTTATTCACCAGAGCCAGGCCATCATCCGTAATCAGGTAGTTTTCAATAAACTCCTTCGCCAGCTCTTTGTTCGGGCTGGCCGCGTTGATGCCTGCAGTCAGCACACCCACGAAAGGTTTGGAAGGTTTGCCGTGGAAGGTGGGCAGCAGCGCTACGCCATAGTTGATTTTGCTCTTATCGAGGTTTGACCAGGCCCACGGACCGTCGATAGTCAGCGCGGTTTGCCCTTTATTAAAGGCCGCTTCAGAAATCGAGTAATCGGTGTCGGCACTGATGTGCTTGTTCTTCACTAAATCGACAATGAACTGCAGGCCAGCTTTCGATCCTTCGTTGTTCACGCCGGTATTCTTGATGTCGTATTTGCCGTCAACATACTTGAAGGCGTAGCCGCCATCTGCCGCGATGATCGGCCAGGTGAAGTAGGGCTCTTGCAGGTTCCACATAATGGCGCTTTTGCCGTTTGCTCGCAGGGTCTTGTCCAGCGCCGGGATCTCTTCCCAGGTTTTCGGCGGTGTTTTGACCAGGTCTTTGTTGTAAATCAGCGAAAGCGATTCAACCGCAACCGGGTAGCCAATCAGTTTGCCGTCGAAGGTGACCGCGTCCCAGGTGAACGGGAACAGTTTGTCCTTAAACGCCTTATCCGGGCTGACTTCGGCCACCAGGCCAGACTGGGCATAGCCACCAAAACGGTCATGCGCCCAGAAGATGATGTCCGGGCCGTCGCCAGTGGCAGCAACCTGCGGATACTTCTCTTCCAGCTTGTCAGGGTGTTCAACCGTGACCTTAATGCCGGTATCTTTTTCGAACTTCTTACCGACTTCGGCCAGGCCGTTATAGCCTTTATCGCCGTTGATCCAAATCACCAGTTTGCCTTCTTCAATTTTGGCGAAGGCGGAAGAAGAGAGCACCAGCGTAGCCAATGCGGAGACCGCGACAGTGTGTTTAATGATGTTCTTAATGCTGAGGGCCATAATCCAGTCCTTTCATTGCTGTGGGGCTTGGCCCCAGACGGAAAAGCGAGGGTACGACGCCAGTGTGAAGTTAACCTCATTGCGCTTCATCATCCCTCTGCCTACGCCCCCACCTCTCAGAATGTGACGTCGCTAGCAATGCCTTCAGTAATCCCCCTTAAGCCCCCTTATCAGCCATCATTTTTTGCAGTGCAGATCACGAAACTGACTTTTGCCCGGCACTTTCCCGCCTTGCCTGCGGCTCCTCATCCTCCCTGCTCCTCCCCCACAAAAAACCGGCTGCCGGAGGATTACGCTCGCCGGTGATGTCGTCATGCTGCGAGGCATTCAGTAGCCCCCATTTACAGGAGTCCAGGATGGCGAGCGTTTCCCTCAGTGGCGTATATAAAGCCTTCGGTGAGACCGTGATTTCCAGCGACATCAATCTGGAGATTGAAGAAGGCGAGTTCGTGGTCTTCGTTGGCCCATCCGGCTGCGGTAAATCCACGTTGCTGCGCATGATCGCCGGGCTGGAGGACATCACCTCCGGCGAGCTGAAGATTGGCAACCAGCGCATGAATGAGGTGCCGCCTGCCGGACGAGGTATCGGCATGGTCTTTCAGTCTTACGCCCTCTATCCGCACCTGTCTGTGGCCGAGAACATGTCATTTGGCCTCAAGCTGTCGCGCACAAAAAAAGACGAGATTGAACGACGGGTGAATCAGGTCTCAGAAGTCTTGCAGCTGGCGCACCTTCTCGATCGTCGTCCTAAAGCGCTTTCTGGTGGCCAGCGTCAACGCGTGGCGATTGGCCGGACGCTGGTGGCTGAGCCAACCGTCTTTTTGCTGGACGAACCGCTCTCTAACCTGGATGCCGCGCTGCGTGTGCAGATGCGTATCGAGATCTCCAGGCTGCATAAGCGCCTGAAGCGCACGATGATTTACGTCACCCACGACCAGGTGGAAGCGATGACGCTGGCCGACAAAATCGTGGTGCTGAACGCCGGACACATCGCCCAGATTGGCAAGCCGCTTGAACTTTACCACTACCCGGCCAACCGCTTTGTCGCGGGCTTTATTGGCTCGCCAAAAATGAATTTCCTGCCGGTGAAAGTGGTGGCTACCGAGCCAGACCGCGTGCAGGTAGAGCTGCCCGATCGTCAGTGGGTTTGGCTGTCTGTTTCCGGCAGCGACGTGATAGTGGGCAGCAACCTTTCGCTGGGCATCCGCCCTGAACACCTTTTGCCTGGCGACAGCGCTGAGATTGCGCTCACCGGTGAGGTGCAGGTCGTCGAACAGCTCGGCAACGAAACCCAGATCCACATCCAGATTCCGGCAATTCGTCAAAACCTGGTTTACCGCCAGAACGACGTGGTGCTGGTAGAAGAAGGTGCAACATTCGCTATCGGCCTGCCGCCACACCGCTGTCATCTGTTCCGTGAAGACGGGACGGCCTGTCGCCGGTTACACCCGGAGCCGGGCGTTTAAATGCACATGTCCCCCTACAGGAGAAGATGATGATAACAATACGTAATTCCTCTCTGGCGCTGGCAGTGGCTGCAGGCGTCCTTTCTACTCAGGCAATGGCGGTGGATTTCACCGGTTATGCGCGTTCAGGAATTGGCTGGTCAGGCAGCGGCGGTGAGCAGCAATGTTTCAAAGCGACCGGGGCGGAGAGTAAATACCGTCTGGGTAACGAATGTGAAACCTATGCCGAATTGAGGCTGGGTCAGGAAGTCTGGAAGCAGGGCGATAAGAGCTTCTATTTCAACAGTAACGTGGCGTACTCCGTTTCACAGCAGAATGACTGGGAAGCAACCGATCCGGCTTTCCGTGAAGCCAATGTGTTAGGTAAAAACCTGATCGAATGGTTGCCAGGCTCCACTATCTGGGCAGGTAAGCGTTTCTACCAGCGCCATGACGTGCACATGATCGACTTCTACTACTGGGACATTTCCGGTCCTGGTGCGGGTCTGGAAGATGTGGATGTGGGCTTTGGTAAGCTCTCTATCGCGGCCACGCGTAACACGGAAAGCGGCGGATCGTTTGGCTACATTGCCGACCAGCGCAACGAGTTGCCAACGTCTAATGACGTGTTCGACGTCCGTCTGGCCGGGCTGCAAACTAACCCGGGCGGCATGCTGGAACTGGGTGTGGATTATGGCCGTGCCAACGCGCGTGACGGCTATTCTCTGGATGACAATGCCACCAAAGATGGCTGGTTGCTGACGGCAGAGCACACGCAGAGCATCTATAACGGCTACAACAAATTCGTGCTGCAGTACGCGGCTGACTCGATGACCGATCCAAACACCGGCTCTTCTAACGGTCACTCTAACGGTGCAGCGATCAACAATAACGGCAGCATGATCCGCGTGCTCGACCACGGTGCGATTGACTTTAACGACACCTGGAGCCTGATGTACGTGGCGATGTATCAGGACACTGACCGTGATAACAACAACGGCACCACCTGGCACACCGTTGGTGTGCGCCCGATGTACAAATGGACGCCTATCATGAGCACCCTGGTGGAAGCGGGTTACGACAACGTGAAATCCCAGCGTACTGGCGATCGTAACGGACAGTATAAAGTGACCCTTGCACAGCAATGGCAGGCGGGCGACAGCATCTGGTCGCGTCCGGCCATCCGCGTCTTCGCCACTTACGCCAAGTGGGATGAGAACTGGGGCTACGACACTGACTCTGGCGCAGACAACGGTCTGGCAATGAATGACACCAGCGCACGTACCTTCAGCCGTGGCAACGACGATGAAGTGACCTTCGGCGCACAGATGGAAGTCTGGTGGTAAATGTTCCGTCATCTTCCGTGATGCGGAGGCGCTGACTGGCCTTACTTTCCCTGGGAAGTCGTGAAGAGTTCCCAGGGATAAGGTCAGTTTTGGCTGCCTCGCGAGTGATTCAGTAAACCGACATCAGTCTGCAAAGGCGATGCAAAAGGAAATCCCAATGAAAAAGACGCTGTTGTCTCTGTGTCTGTCGTTAAGCCTGATGGCCGGTGCGCCCGCGGTGGCGTTTGCTGCCCAGCAGGATGCAGCCAAAGCCCCGACGCTCTCCAGCGAGCAGCTACACAAACTTTCCTGGGTGCCGCTGGTGCCGCCAGTGACGCAGGATGTGCAGCTCACTACGGCGGGCGGACAGATTAATGAGGGTGACATTCAGGGCGCGGTAGGCGCATTTGCCCTGCCTGCCGATCGGGGTTCACTGGAAGTTGTGATTACCAGCGTGGTGACCGGCAAAACCGTTTACGCGCCAAACGTGGTGGTACTGGATGAACATATGCGCCCGGCGGCGTTTTATGCCAGCAGTTCCTTCCCTTACGAGAAGCCAGGCATTGTCTCGAGCGATCGCCTTGAAGGCACGCTGAAGCTGACCCCAGCGCTGGGGCAGAAACAAATTTATTTGCTGGTGTACACCACCCGCAAAGATCTTGAGGCCACCACGCAAATGGTCAATCCGGCCAAAGCATATGCGGCAGGCGTGGGCAACGCAGTGCCAGATATCCCGGATCCTGTGGCTCGTCACACGCCAACGGGCACGCTGAGTATCAAAGTTACCGCTGAGCAAAAAGCCGGTAACGTGATGATTGGCCAGATGTTCCCTTCCTCCGAGACTACAATCGCTGCGCCAGTAGTGGTGGGCAGCACATCGGCCGCAGCTGCCACTACAGCCGCACCGGCTAAGCCTGCAGAGCCGATGCTGGACGATTCAGACGCCTGGTTTAACGAGTCGATCAAGAAGGCAGTCAAAGCCGGAGACGTGGATAAGGCGCTGAAACTGCTGGATGAAGCGGAGCGTCTGGGCTCGAAAACCGCCCGTAAAACCTTTATCGAGAGCGTGAAGAAGTAGGTTTTGCAGCGTTAAGGTCGAGAAGGGCGGGTGGAGAGACAGGCCCGCTTTTCTGCTGCTGATTTTAGCTTGAGGTGAGCGCTGCAAGGCTGGCGGGATGATCCCCTCTGCTCTGCGCGATTCACCTTCCCGCTAAGCCTGCCAGCGCTGCAACGCGCGGCGCAGCTGACGCGATGACGAAAATCCTGCCGAGAGCGCCGCTTTCTCTGCCCCTTCACCTTGCTGTAAACGCTGCTGGGCAATCGCTATCCGCAGCTGCTCATGATAATCCCTCACGCTGATCCCCAGATGTTGCCTGAACAGCCGCGTTAAATGGCGCGGGCTGACATGCACTTTTCCGGCAATCTCTTCCAGCTGCCAGTCCTGTTCCGGATGGACAACCAGCAGATCCTGAGTGCGATGAATCGCCGGATGCATATGGTTGCGATAACGCAGCCAGGGCGACAGCTGGGGATCTTCGCCGGAGCGACGGAAATAGATCAGCATTTCACGCGCGACGTTGAGCGCCATCTGCGAGCCGCAAAGCTGGTGGATAAGATGCAGTGAGAGGTCGATCCCGGCGGTAATCCCAGCGCTGGTCCAGATGCCACGATCTTCCACAAAGATGCGGTTTTCTTTCACGATAGCCGCTGGATCGGCGTTTTTCAGCCGGGTAATCACTTCATGATGGCTGGTGCATTGTACGCCGTTCAGCAAGCCAGCTTTTGCCGCGAGGATGGCTCCGGAACAAATACAGACCAGCGTAATCCGCCGGGCATGGATATCCGGCTGCTGGCGCATCAGCCAGTTACGCGCGGCAACGCCTTGCGGCGTATCAAAGTCGGAACTGGAGTCCTGCACGCCAGGAACGACTAACAAACTCCCGGCTGGCAAGCGATCGGGCATCGGTTCGATGCGGCTAACGGTCATATCAGTGGAGGTCATAATGCTCTCCTCCGGGCCGATATAACGCAGCGAGAATGCGCCGCCTGCCAGTTTCAGCGTTTCCGCCGGGCCGGTCACATCAAGTGACACAATGCCAGGCACCATCAAAAACCACACCGGGATAGTCATGTTATGGCAACTCCTGCAGACACTCCTCCACGGTACGGATAGAGGCGAATCGGTTGATCAGCACGGCTTCAGTATGATGACGGAGGTCAGCGATACTCAGCGTGATGCGGTTATGGCAAATCGGGAAGGTCAGCGTCGCTTCCGTCACGAACGTCACCTTGTAGCCCAGGTCTGAAGCCACTCGGGCGGTGGTTTCGCAGCACTGTTCGGTGCGCAGACCACAGATAATCAGATGATCGATTTTTTGCTCGCGCAGCCACGGCTCAAGCCCGGATTCTGTCAGCGCATTATGCACGCGCTTCTGCACCGTTTTAGCCACTTTGTGGTTCAGGAACGGCAGGCGCTCGACCAGGCCAGAATCAAGTGAAAACGGGCCATCCTCTTCCACATGGAAAACGTCAACAATCGGAATACCGCGAACGTGGCAGCCACCAATCAACGCGCTGATACTGCGTTCAAAAGCGGGCATCTCCACCGTTTCCTGATAACCACGATGATAGAAGGACTGCTGCGCGTCAATCACTAAAAGGACCGTATTGGACATTTCCGGACTCCATTGGAAGAGGGTATAGCCCAATAATGGCGGGAACTTGCGATACAAAGAAGGCCAAAAACGGACATGATCCTGTCGGGGGAAGACCAGTGTTGATTAAAGACGTTTTGGGAGGACTGATTTATCTGTTCGGGAGGGGCTGCTATACTCTGCGCCTCTTCAAAGAGGAAGATCGTCGTCTCCGGTGAGGCGGCTGGATTTCAAATCCAGTTGGGGCCGCCAGCGGTCCCGGGCAGGTTCGACTCCTGTGATCTTCCGCCAAATTAATGATGCCCGCAGTACAATTTAATTTTTAGATCAATCTTTAAACCAGGATTTTTGGTCGTAATGGTTTACGTTTTCAATAGCTGTTGTGAATTTTCCATTTTGGTCTTTAGTGCATCTAATTCTATTAAATCCCCATTTTTCATTAGTGTTTTTGAAAAATACTGTGTAATTGTCGTCATCTTTAACGAAGTATTTTTCAATGTTATTATTAAATAGAGTTCCCCCACATTTTACAGAACTTTTCCATTCAATTTACGAATTTTTCAATGTGGAGATATGAGTTAATCTGATAAGTAACTCTTCAACTTGACGAGATTTAACTGTTCTCTAATACAATCGTTCTAATGCCGGTTAAATAAGAAAACGGAACTTCTCCAATGCCTTAACTGTTAGTGGTAAGCCCTGTCGTAACAAAGACTCCAGATAGTCTTCAACCGATATCGGTGGTCTTCTCAGGCAAGTCCGCTGAGTATTTACGGCTGACAGAACCAGTGCCTGATTTAAGTCAAAGAGATCCGAAATAAATTCATCGGGATGAAGTGCCTCTACATCAAAATGTTTCAGCGATTGAGGTGGGAAATCTTTCATATTGAAAGTCACTATCACTTCTGCATTGCACCTTACAGCCGCAGCAACAACATGTCGATCGTCTGGGTCTGGAAGGTCCACGCTGTCAACCAGCTGCTCAAAACCGGTGACCATGGCATCCGGAAGCACTTTGTCCATCAGTTCTTCGACTCTTTGTACTTGTGCCAGCGTGAGATCGACTCTATTTTTCAGCAAGTTTCGCTGCCATTCCTCATGGATCACGGCCGTCCATTTTGGCTGATAAAGTCCAGTCAGCCCCAGGCGAACGAGTAAATCCCGTAGTAAAGAGGGATATAATACGCAAGCATCTAACACTACGGGGTAAGGAGAATGATTCATTAGTAAAGCCCAAGCTCCTGGCTCTGGTCTGCCAACTCCTGCATCGCTTGTTTGCTTTCATTATCACGCTGCTCTTTGTACTTCATCAGATCAGCAAAAAGCACACGACGATGGCGGCCCGTTTTATGAAAAGGTAGCATCCCTTCTTCCAACATTTTCACTAAATGTGGGCGTGAAACATTCAAAATGTTGGCCGCTTCCTGCGATGTCAATTCAGCATGAACAGGAACCACCTGAACCGCGTTGCCCACGGCCAGCTCACCCAGGATTGTCATCAACAACGTCAGGGCTGATGTTGGAAGCTCAATCTGCCTGGTGTTGTTATCTGCATCCTGAATCGAAATTTTTTGTGTTTCCAGCTTCGTTGAGAGATAGGTAGCCAGCTCTCTTTGTCCCTGTAGTGCTGCCTCAATCTCCTTTGGAGCCGGTAGGCTCAAGCTATCAAGAATTGAGTTTGTCATTTGTGATTCCAGTTTAGTGGTCGGTTGGACGTTTTTTCAGCTTTCAGTCATAGATGAGCCTCATGACCAAAATAAGATTAATCGAAATAAACGAAAATCGCAATAAACGAAACGGTTTTTTGCTGCTTACTCTTAAGACGCCATCAGCTTGAGCAGGTCCACCCTTTAGACCGTCCTTTTATTTGTGCAGCTAAGCGCGAATGCTTACCCCAAAAGAACCCTTCTTTACAAAATTTCTGTGCCTTCCAGCCGCGAAGGCATTATCTTCTACGTCAAAATGACGAGCGTGCGCGTTTCCACAGTCCTGACGTGCAAAAAAGTAAAAACAGAACCGATTAATTTTGTAGAATTTAATCAGTGCGCCTCAGGGCTGACGGTGTCCAATCTGGAGAAATTATGAGTAAGTCGAAGATCGTGTTGTTATCCGCTGTATTGATGGGAGCCCTGCCAGTAATGTCCACTGCGTATGCAGAAGGCGAGCAGGCTCAGACGACCCAAGGCGAGGCTCCTGCCACGCAGGATCCGGCTGCTGCTGACGACCAGTCAGCACCGGTGGCGGAAACGCCTTCTGCTCAAGATAATCAGGGCGTAACGACGCCAGGCCAGACGCCAGACGTACAAACGCCTGCGGAGCACAACCAGGATGCGCCAGAGAAGCCAGACCCGGCGCACCCGTATGCGGTGAAAACGTTCTTCGCGGACTTCCAGCGCTTCAACATCGGTAGCGTGATCCCAGACCGTTACCGCACCAAGAAATATGAAGTGGTGGACTGGAAAACCCGCAACCTGCCAAAACCAGCCGAAGGCACGGCCTGGACTTATATGGGCGGCAACTATGTGCTGTTCACCAAAGTAGATGGCAAAATCGTGCAGGCTGAATCCGGCGATATCTTCTACCACCAGTAATAAAAAAACGGAAACCGCACTCGTCGGTTTCCGTTCTCTGTTTGTTCCCACACGCTAAGCTAATCGCTTCACCAGAGCGCTCACTCGCGCTTTAGTCAGCAGGGCGGTTCAGCTCTTGCCAACGTTTATACACTTCCAGCGCTTCCACGTCCGGCTGCTGCTTCATTGGCAGGCGGCGCTGTGGGATCGGCTTGGCAAACTCCTGATAGAAGTTCTCCAGCTCAAAGTATTTACGGTCGTCGCGGTAAAACGGCACGTACTCTTCGCGGGTGGTGATGTAAATCACCTGCTTCGGGCTGCAATAGTACAGCGAGCCAAGGCACATCGGGCAAGGGCTGGCCAGAATGTAGATCTCACAGTCGGAGAGATCTTCGGTTTGCAGCTTCTTACAAGCCTCGCGGATCGCCAGGATCTCAGCATGAGCGGTCGGATCGTGACTCTGCGCGGCCTTGTTGGCGCTTTCAGCGATGATCTCGTCATTGCGCACAATCACCGTGGCAAAGGGTCTGCCACCTTCTTCAACATTCTGCATTGCCAGCGCAATCGTTCTTTTTACAAAATCCATCATGACCTCTCTCACTCGTTAAGACTGACGTAAGAGTAGGCTCAATATTGCTAGCAATCAAGCTAGCATAAATGGCTGTCAGGTTATCCTGTTGATAATTAGATGCTTATAGGTGTTTCATGCAAATGCCGCCATTGGATGCCAGAGGACGACAGGCTGAAGACCACGGTTGAGCGCCGCTGAGTAGGCTCGGCCCCCGGCAGAGACTGAATCTCCCGGTAGCTCACCACGGCGCCTTCAGTCCAGTCGCTGACCATTTCCATCTCAGCAATTTCAATCTTCAGCCCGGGTTTGGCGGCCTGGCTGGCGCGGAAAAAGCCACTCAGTTTTGGCTGATCCAGCACCGCGCCGGTTAGCCCAATCATTGAAAAATCAGGCGTGAAGCGATCCAGTAAAGCCTGAAGCTCGCCTGTGCCTTCACTCAGCCAGTTCTCAATGGCGACGTGCGCCTCCAGCACTTCGGTAAACCAGGTATTCATCACATTTTCTCACTGTTGACGGGGTATTTTTGCTGCTGGCGGCTAAACCAGTCAGCCGGAACATGGTAGGGCGCCTGAGTCAGCTGCTCAATGCCCTGTTCAATAATGAACGAAGCCTGCTTCCACAGCTCAGGATTGCCGGCGGTTAGCAGCGCAATCTGCACACGCTTTTCGACCAGATAGACGCGGGCAAAATGCGCATCGAAATGGATAATCGAACGGGTGTTATCAATGATATCCGCCAGCTTGATGGTCTGCGCATCAGCAGAGGCCTTTGCCGTATGTTGGAAATGGGCAACTTTGCGCGCGGCGCGGTTTTTAGCTTCAGCCGGATGGCTGTCGGTCAGCATCTCTACCAGCTCAGCCACTTCAGGGCCGAAGAAGTTGTTGATGTCATTTAAGGTGGATGGCGTGTCTTCGACCGTGTCGTGTAGCCATGCTGCAGCCAGCATTACCTCGTTATCGGTGATGCTTCTTACCAGCTCCACCACGGCTGCCGGATGAACGATGTAAGGTTCATCGGTGTATTTTCGCCGCTGACCTGCATCGGCGTGGGCTTTCGTGGCATAACGACGTGCCTGTTCTTCCAGTGAGTCCATCCGCTTTCTCCCGTTGGTAGAAATTTCGCTTGCAATTATATCGTGTGCTATTTATATTTTTAGTCATGACTACAGACAAAGATGACAAAAAAGCCAAGGACTCGCCACTGTTGCTTGATCAACAGCTGTGCTTTGCGCTTTATTCCGCCAATCTGGCGCTGCACAAGCTCTATCGACAGCTGTTAACTCAGCTCGATATCACCTATCCGCAATATCTGGTGATGCTGGTGCTGTGGGAAAAGGATGACGTAACGGTCTCCGAGATTGGTGAACGTCTTTTTCTGGACTCCGCTACGTTAACGCCGCTGCTGAAAAGGCTGGAAGCCGCCGGGCTGCTTAATCGCCAGCGTTCACGCAAAGATGAGCGTCAGGTAGTCGTCACGTTAACGGAGCAGGGCAAAGAATTACGCAGTAAGGCGACGAATATCCCTGAATCGGTGTTCTGTGCCTCAGCCTGTGACAGCGATACGCTGGCCTCGCTGAAAACCGGGCTGGAAACGCTGCGCGACAACCTTCACGGGTAAGCGCAGGCGGCACTAAATTCATTATCGGCTTTCTTTTCGTTATATAAATCGCACGCGATTAAATCGCACATACAAACACTAAGCAGGAGTCTCACCATGTCTATCGAAAAAGTTGTTTATACCGCAAAAGCTAAAGCCACCGGCGGCCGTGACGGCCGTGCGACCTCTTCCGACGGCGTGCTGGACGTAAAACTGGGCGTGCCAAAAGAGATGGGCGGCGCAGGCGGCGAAGTGACTAACCCAGAGCAGTTGTTCGCTGCAGGTTACTCAGCTTGTTTCCTGGGGGCGATGAAGTTTGTGGCTGGTCGCGACAAAATCTCCCTGCCTAAAGAGGCTTTTATTGAAGGCGAAGTGGGTATCGGCGCGATCCCAACGGGTTTCGGTATCGAAGCAAAACTGAATATCCACCTGGAAGGAATGGACCCAGCAGAAGCCAAAAAACTGGTCGACGCCGCGCACATTGTTTGCCCGTACTCGAATGCCACCCGAGGCAATATTGATGTGACCCTGAATATCATCAATTAATTCCTCGTCATACTTCAATCTGTAGGTGCGTTAGCTGCACCAGCGCCCCCCAGTCACTGACTAAAGTGGTTGGGGGCGCCCGTAACGTTTCCAAACACATTAAATCCGCAATGCACCTGGCAGTTTCACATTCTCCGCTTACGCTTACTTAGCACACTAACTATACAACGCACACAGCATCCTTCTCAGGAGAGAAACATGATCAAGTCCCGCATTGCAGCCCTGCTGCTCGGCACGCTGCTGGTCAGCGGCAGTACTTTCGCTGCAGACACCACCATCAAACCTACTCGCGGTACTATCGACTCGGTCAGCGATTCTGCGGTGCAGATCACTACCCGCCAGGGCGATAAGCTGGACGTGAAAATCACCGATCAGACCAAAGTGAACAGCGTCAGCAAAGCCAAAATGAGTGACATCAAGCCAGACAGCTTTATCGGCACCGCGGCTGTGCCAATGGCTAATGGCGAGCTGAAAGCGCTGGAAGTGCACGTCTTTGCGCCAAGCCTGCGTGGCAGCGGTGAAGGCTTCAACCCGTTTGAATCGCCGGACGGCAAAATCAATACCATGACCAACGGCACCGTTGGCAAGCTGGTGAACAACAATGGCAAGACACTGACGGTGAAAGTGCACGACATGGAAAAAACCGTGATTGTGCCTGACGATGTGCCTGTTGTGCTGATCGAGCCTGGCAACCGCAGCCTGCTGAAAGCCGGGACCAAAGTGGTGCTGTTCGGCATGAAAGATGCGCAGGGCAACATTGTTGCTCGCGGCATTTCTGCCGGTAAAGACGGCCTCACGCCTCCGATGTAACCCGGAGAGACCATGCCAGCTTCTTCTAAAAAACGGGTCCATCCCTGGCCCGTCCGCTTATGTCACTGGCTGAATGTGTTGGTGATGGTTGGCATGGTGATGAGCGGCTGGGGCATTTATAACGCCTCGCCGCTGTTTTCGTTTACCTTCCCCCCCTACTTAACCCTCGGCGGTTGGCTTGGCGGCAATATCGCCTGGCATCTTGCCGTGATGTGGCTGCTGTTCGTCAACGCTGCGATTTATGGGCTTTGGGGACTGTTCAGCGGGCATTTCCGGCGTCGCTTCTTTCCCTTCAGCGTGAAGTCGGTATTCCGTGATATCGGCCAGGCGCTGCGGTTTTCACTTCCGCACCAGCAGGGCCACTACAATGCGGTGCAGAAACTGCTGTATGTTGGCGTGCTGATATTGGGCGCTTTGCTGGTGCTGTCCGGCTTATCAATCTGGAAACCGGTGCAGTTCAGCCAGCTGGTCGCGCTGTTCGGTGGTTTTGATATTGCCCGTTACGTCCATTTTTTTGCCATGAGCGGCGTGATGCTATTTGTGGTGGTGCATGTGGTGATGGTGTTGCTGGTACCGAAAACGCTGCCTGCGATGATCACCGGTGGCCGCAGAGAGAACCCCGCCGATGAGTGATAAACCGAAGATTATCCTGGAACCGGATCAGCGTAAAAAGTTGGTGAATCTGGAACGCCGTCTGATGCTGCGTTCCGGTCTGACGTTAGGTGCGGTCACGATGCTAACCGGCTGCAACCTGCAGGATGGCGATGAAGTGGATAAAGCGCTTTGGGCGATGTCTCGCTGGAACGATCGGGTCCAGGCCTGGCTGTTCAGCGGCAGCAAGCTGGCGCAAACCTACAGTGAAGCGCAGATCACCCGGCCATTTCGCTTCAACGCGTTTTACCCTGAGTACAACGTGCCGGATATCGACCTCAGCGACTACCGGCTTGAAGTGTCCGGTAAAGTAGAAAACAAAACGCCGTGGACACTCGATCGGTTAAAGCAGCTGCCGCAAAACGAGCAGATTACCCGCTTGATCTGTATTGAAGGCTGGAGCGCGATTGGCCAGTGGAGCGGCGTGCCGCTGAAAACCTTCCTGCAGCATGTTGGCGCAGATTTGACGGCAAAATACGTCGGCTTCAAGTGCGACGACCGCTATTACTCCAGCCTGGACATGCCTACCGCTCTCCATCCGCAAACGATCCTCGCGTTAGATTTTGACAAAAAACCGCTGCCGCCGGATTTCGGTTATCCGCTGCGTCTGCGTGTTCCTACCAAACTGGGCTTCAAAAACGCCAAACACATCGGTGCCATCTTTGTAACCAACCAGAATCCCGGCGGGTATTGGGAAGATCAGGGATACAACTGGTTCAGTGGCATCTGAGTTAAGCCTTGTGACTTAATGTTGCAGCGGTGTTAGCTGCAACGGGAATTACCCGGATCTGAGCTTTATTTAAACGATTGTTCTGAAAATAAGCGCGCATTGTGGTTAACTACGCGGCTTGCGCGAAGGGCTGCCCTTCGTTCTGACGTTCCTGCGTGCTGATTTTGCCGGGGAATAATCGACCTGCTCTCCGAACTCTGGCGCAACGGCACGGTCTGATTAGCGTTTAAGATCCGTTTAAGTTTCGCCGGGAAAAAGGTTTAATGAACTATATAAAAGCTCTGACTCAGCAGAAGCTCTCGCTTATGCTGGCATTTTACATCGGTATTTTTTTGAATATTCCGGTGTTTTACCGTCGTTTTGATCCCTTTCTGGCCCATTTCAACGCCATGCAGTGGTTCTCCGCTGCGGTAGAAGTGGTTGCAATCGTCCTGCTTACTTTCTTCCTGATGCGTCTTTTGTCGCTGGGTGGCAAGGTCTTCTGGCGCATTACCGCCACCGCGCTGGTGCTGATTTCTGTCGCCGCCAGCTACTATATGAGCTTCTTTAACGTCGTTATCGGCTATGGCATTGTCGCATCGGTGATGACCACCGACACCGACCTGTCGAAAGAAGTTATTGGCTATCACTTCGTCCTGTGGATGGTGTTAGTCAGCGTGATTCCATTACTGCTGATCTGGCGTAACTCGCTGCGGATGACGTTGATTGAACAGCTGAAAACGCCCGGACAACGCCTGAAACCTCTGGTCCTGCTGCTGCTGGCCGTGGCATTGGTCTGGTTACCCATCCGCTTCCTGGATAAGCAGCAGAACATCAGAGAGAAGCTGACCAACATTGACCTGCCGAGCTATGGCGGCGTGGTGGCACACTCTTATCTGCCTTCTAACTGGCTCTCGGCGCTGGGGCTGTTTGCCTATACCAGCTACGACGAGAAGATGGACAGCAAAGACCTGCTTGATCCGGCGAAAAAGTTCACCTACATCGCGCCAGCCGGGCTGGACGACACTTATGTGGTGTTTGTGATCGGTGAAACGACTCGCTGGGATCATATGGGGATGTTGGGCTATGACCGCGACACCACCCCAAAACTGTCGAAAGAGAAGAACCTTGTCGCGTTCCGTGGCGAGTCTTGTGATACCGCCACCAAACTCTCGCTGCGCTGCATGTTTGTACGTGAAGGTGGAACGGATGAAGGTCCGGGACGGACGCTGAAAGAGCAGAACGTCTTCTCGGTGCTGAAAGAGCTGGGCTTCAGCTCTGAGCTGTTCGCTATGCAGAGTGAAGTGTGGTTCTACAACAACACCAATGCGGATAACTTCGCTTTCCGCGAGCAGATTGGCTCTGAGAAAGAGAACCAGGGCAAATCCGTAGACGATATGCTGCTGATCCCTGAGCTGAAAAAGTCGCTGGACCGCCATCCTGATGGCAAGCATCTGGTGGTGCTGCACACCAAAGGGTCGCACTACCTTTATTCCCAGCGTTATCCGCGTGAGTTTGCCCGTTACCAGCCTGAATGCATGGGCGTGGATGACACTTGCAGCAAAGAGATGCTGATCAATGCGTTTGATAACTCAGTGCTGTATACCGATACGGTGCTGGACAGCGTGTTCGACCAGCTGCGGGATAAGAAAGCCATCGTTTTTTATGCGGCTGACCACGGTGAATCGATTAGCGAGAATATGCACCTGCACGGTACGCCACGCCATATGGCTCCGCCAGAGCAGTTCCGCGTGCCAATGATTGTCTGGGCTTCCGATAAGTACCTGGCGGACCCCACCAATCAGAACGCCTTTGACCGGCTGAAAGCCGAACAGCGCGTAGGCAAGACCCATCGTCATGTTGAACTGTTTGATACCCTTCTCGGCTGCCTGGGTTATACCTCGCCGGACGGTGGCATTAACCAGAGCAACAACTGGTGTGCCGATCCGAAAAAGGCCGCCGCGCCGGAAGACAACAAAGCCTGATCGGCTGCTAAACTCCTGCTAAAGGCCCGGATCGTTCCGGGCTTTTTTATGCCTGAAATCCAGCGCGCCAAAAAGGCAGCATAAAATCCTGTCCGTCAGAAATGACTGTTACAAAAAATAGTCCATTTTTCCCCCGGAAAAACCCAACGAAACCCTTCTCCTGCCTGGTTTTGTCCGCTTATTTCGCGCCGCGTTCCGCTTATGACCGATCCCGGGTTGTTGCTGATTTCTTATGCCTCAGTTGCAGCATATTTAGCTGGCTAAGCTGACATAAGCAAAGCGTATCGTTCATAAAAAACCCAGTTGGCGGATTAAATTAATCGTTTTTTTTTAGAGCAAATTGCCATGATTAAAGTTGTGGGCATTATTTTTGTCCGGCTAAAAAGCAATTAAATGAACGTTTCCTCTAAAAAGAGCGTGAATTGGTTTTTTTTATGTTTGCTTGCTGTTTCTCACACTCTGTGTAAATACCTGACAGTTGTATTGACGTTCCTTGCAACTGTTGACAAATTGATGCCTCAGCGAGACAGGAAGCGGATTAGTCTGATGGTTTCTCCCAGGCCAATCTTTACGTCTCCGATGCCGCAAGGCCACGCAAAGACCGCACTAAAAAAATACAGGGTCTTGCGCAAGCACACACAACACCACATCACAATTGGAGCAGAAGCATGAGTATTTCTAAAACAGGGATGCTGAAGGTAGGTCTGAGCCTGATCGCTCTCACCGTTGCCGCTGGCGTCCAGGCTAAAACCCTTGTTTATTGTTCAGAAGGGTCGCCTGAGGGCTTCAACCCGCAGTTGTTCACCTCCGGCACCACTTACGATGCCAGCTCAGTTCCAATCTACAACCGTCTGGTTGAATTCAAAATCGGCACCACTGAAATCCAGCCTGGTCTGGCAGAAAAGTGGGAAGTCAGCGCCGACGGCAAAACCTACACTTTCCACCTGCGCAAAGGCGTGAAGTGGCAAACCACCAAAGATTTCAAACCGACCCGTGACTTCAACGCCGATGACGTGGTGTTCTCATTCGAGCGTCAGCTCGACAAGAACAACAAATATCACGGCATCTCTGGCGGCAGCTACGAGTACTTCGAAGGCATGGACATGCCTAAGTTGATCAGCAAAATCGAGAAAGTGGACGACAATACCGTTCGCTTCGTGCTGACCCGTCCTGAGTCTCCGTTCCTGGCTGACCTGGGCATGGACTTCGCGTCTGTTCTGTCTTCCGAATACGCGGACAACATGCTGAAAGCCGGCACCCCGGAAAAAGTCGACCTGAACCCGGTCGGTACCGGTCCGTTCCAGCTGGTGCAGTACCAGAAAGACTCCCGCATTCTGTACAAGGCATTTGACCAGTTCTGGGGCACCAAGCCAAAAATTGACCGTCTGGTGTTCTCCATCACTCCGGATGCCTCCGTGCGTTACGCCAAGCTGCAGAAAGGCGAATGCCAGGTGATGCCATACCCGAACCCGGCTGACATCGCCCGCATGAAGGAAGATAAAAATATCAATCTGATGCAGATGCCTGGTCTGAACGTAGGCTATCTGTCGTTCAACACCGAGAAAAAACCGCTGGATAACCTGAAAGTTCGTCAGGCGCTGATCACGGCTGTAAACAAGCAAGCGATCATCGACGCGGTTTATCAGGGCGCTGGCCAGTCGGCTAAGAACCTGATCCCACCAACTATGTGGGGCTATAACGACACGGTTAAAGATTACGCTTACGACCCGGCTAAAGCGAAAGAGCTGCTGAAAGAAGCAGGCATGCCAGACGGCTTCTCTATCGACCTGTGGGCGATGCCAGTCCAGCGTCCGTACAACCCGAACGCACGCCGTATGGCGGAAATGATCCAGTCTGACTGGGCGAAAATTGGCGTGAAAGCCAAGATCGTCACCTACGAGTGGGGCGAGTACCTGAAGCGTGCTAAAGCCGGTGAACACCAGACCGTGATGATGGGCTGGACCGGCGATAATGGGGATCCGGATAACTTCTTCGCGACCCTGTTCAGCTGTGCTGCGGCGAAAGACGGTTCCAACTATTCTCGCTGGTGTTACAAGCCGTTTGAAGACCAGATCCAGCCAGCCCGTGCTGAGCCTGATCACACCAAACGTATTGAATACTACAAACAGGCTCAGGTTGTGATGCACGACCAGGCGCCTGCGCTGATTATCGCGCACTCTACCGTGTACGAGCCGGTCAGCAAGAAAGTGACTGGCTACGTGGTTGATCCGCTGGGCAAACACCACTTCGAGAACGTTGATATTCAGGAATAAAAGTCGGGGCCAGCCAGCTGGCCCTTTCTTCTTCCTGTTGGGCCGGGCTTTTCCCGGCCCTTCTCCAGGCTGAACCGCTCGGAAGCAAAAATGGTAAAGGCGCCCTGAAAAGCGTCGCGGGGGAGAATATCCGCCGCAAGATGTGAGCAAATATAATCTCTCGGGCTACGAGCCTGCGGGAACCAAAAGAGAATCCGGAATATGCTGCAGTTCATACTCCGACGTCTGGGACTTGTCATCCCAACGTTTATTGGCATCACCCTGTTAACCTTCGCGTTTGTCCATATGATCCCCGGCGACCCGGTGCTGATCATGGCAGGCGAACGCGGCATGTCTCCTGAACGTCACGCGCAGCTTCTGGCCCAGATGGGTCTGGATAAGCCGCTGTGGCAACAATATGTCTCTTACGTCTATGGCGTGCTCCATGGCGATTTAGGCATCTCACTGAAAAGCCGCATCCCGGTCTGGCAGGAATTCGTTCCGCGCTTTAAAGCGACGCTGGAACTGGGCATCTGCGCGATGATTTTTGCCGTGGCTGTTGGGATCCCTGCCGGGGTTCTGGCTGCGGTTAAACGCGGTTCCATCTTTGATCACACCGTGGTTGGCATCTCGCTGACCGGTTACTCCATGCCGATTTTCTGGTGGGGAATGATGATGATCATGCTGGTCTCGGTGCACTGGAACCTGACCCCGGTTGCCGGGCGAATAGGCGATACGGTGTTCCTGGATGACAGTCAGCCGCTGACCGGTTTTATGCTGATCGATACCCTGTTCTGGGGCGAGCCGGGCGACTTTAAAGACGCCGTGATGCATATGATCCTGCCAGCCATCGTGCTGGGGACCATTCCGCTGGCGGTTATTGTCCGTATGACGCGTTCCGCGATGCTGGAAGTGTTAGGTGAAGACTACATCCGTACCGCACGAGCCAAAGGCCTGACGCGGATGCGTGTGATTGTGGTCCATGCGCTGCGCAATGCGATGCTGCCTGTGGTGACCGTGATCGGTCTGCAGGTTGGTACGCTGCTGGCTGGCGCCATCCTGACAGAAACCATCTTCTCCTGGCCTGGCCTGGGCCGCTGGTTGATCGATGCGCTTCAGCGTCGTGACTATCCGGTGGTGCAGGGCGGCGTGCTGATGGTGGCCATTCTGATTATCGCGGTCAACCTGCTGGTTGATGTGCTCTACGGCGTGGTTAACCCGCGCATTCGCCACAAGAAATAAGGGGACGAGGATGTCTACACTCGATCCAGGCAGCGTGAACGTTGCCCCCAAGCCAATGACCCCTTTGCAGGAGTTCTGGCACTATTTTAAGCGTAACAAAGGCGCGGTTATCGGTCTGGTTTACGTGGTTTTGATGTTCCTGATCGCTATTTTTGCCAACTTTATTGCGCCTCATGCGCCGTCTGAACAGTTCCGTGATGCCTTGCTGCACCCACCGGTCTGGCAGGATGGCGGCAGCTGGAAGTTTATCTTCGGCACGGATGACGTGGGCCGCGATGTGCTTTCCCGTCTGATGTACGGTGCCCGCCTGTCGCTGCTGGTCGGGTGTCTGGTGGTGGTGCTGTCGCTGATCCTTGGTGTGATTTTCGGCCTGATCGCCGGTTACGTTGGCGGTGTGACTGACAACGTGATTATGCGCCTGGTAGATATCATGCTGGCGCTGCCAAGCCTGCTGCTGGCGTTAGTGCTGGTGGCTATCTTCGGGCCTTCTATCGTCAATGCGTCGATAGCGCTGACCTTCGTGGCCTTGCCGCACTATATCCGTCTGACCCGTGCTGCGGTGCTGGTGGAAGTGAACCGTGATTACGTCACGGCTTCCAATGTGGCGGGCGCAGGTCCCCTTCGTCAGATGTTCGTTAACATTTTACCTAACTGCCTGGCACCGCTGATCGTGCAGGCTTCTCTGGGCTTCTCCAACGCGATCCTCGATATGGCCGCGCTGGGCTTCCTGGGTATGGGTGCGCAGCCACCAACACCGGAGTGGGGCACCATGCTCTCCGACGTGTTGCAGTATGCGCAAAGTGCCTGGTGGGTAGTCACCTTCCCTGGTGTCGCGATCCTGCTGACCGTACTGGCATTTAACCTGATGGGCGATGGATTGCGTGACGCCCTCGACCCGAAACTCAAGCAGTAGAGGCACCAGATGGCACTATTAACTGTAGATAAACTGTCGGTGCATTTCGGCGACGAAAAGGCACCGTTTAAAGCGGTTGACCGCATCAGCTACCAGGTTGAGCAGGGCCAGGTTGTCGGCATTGTCGGCGAATCGGGTTCCGGTAAATCCGTCAGCTCGCTGGCGATCATGGGGCTGATCGATTATCCCGGCAAAGTGATGGCCGAGAAGCTGGAGTTTAACCAGCGCGACCTGAAACGTATTTCCGAGAAAGAGCGCCGCCAGCTGGTGGGTTCCGAAGTGGCGATGATTTTCCAGGATCCGATGACCAGCCTGAACCCTTGTTACACCGTGGGCTTCCAGATTATGGAGGCAATTAAGGTGCATCAGGGCGGCAACAGGAAAACCCGTCGTCAGCGTGCGATTGACCTGCTGAACCAGGTGGGCATTCCCGATCCGGCTTCCCGCCTCGATGTGTATCCGCATCAGCTTTCCGGCGGGATGAGCCAGCGTGTCATGATTGCGATGGCGATTGCCTGTCGGCCTAAATTGCTGATTGCCGATGAGCCAACCACCGCGTTGGACGTGACCATTCAGGCGCAGATCATCGAGCTGTTGCTTGAACTGCAACAGCAAGAGAATATGGCGCTGATCCTGATCACTCACGATCTGGCGCTGGTGGCCGAAGCGGCGCATCACATTATCGTGATGTATGCCGGGCAGGTTGTTGAAACCGGCAAAGCGGTGGATATCTTCAAGTCTCCACGCCATCCCTACACGCAAGCGATGCTGCGTGCGCTGCCTGAATTTGCGGCTGACAAGGCGCGTCTGGCTTCACTGCCTGGCGTGGTGCCGGGGAAATACGACCGTCCGCAGGGCTGTCTGTTGAACCCGCGTTGCCCGTACGCCAACGATCGTTGCCGGGCCGAAGAACCTGAATTACGTGATATTCCGGGGCGTCAGTCCAAATGTCATTACCCTCTGGATGATGCCGGGAGACCAACTTATGAAGCCTGAACAAAACTCTGCGCTGCTGATGCAGGCGATCGATCTGAAAAAGCACTACCCGGTGAAGAAAGGGCTGTTTGGTCAGGAACGTCTGGTGAAGGCGCTGGACGGCGTCTCCTTTAATCTGGAGCGAGGCAAAACGCTGGCGGTAGTGGGCGAGTCAGGCTGTGGTAAATCCACGCTGGGTCGTTTGCTGACGATGATTGAAACGCCGACCGAAGGCCAGCTGTTCTATCAGGGACAGGATTTGCTGAAGCACGATCCGGCGGCCCAGAAATTGCGCCGTCAGAAAATTCAGATCGTCTTCCAGAACCCCTACGGCTCGCTGAACCCGCGTAAAAAGGTCAGCCAGATCCTGGAAGAGCCGCTGCTGATTAACACCAGCCTGAGTAAAGCAGAACGCCGCGAGAAAACGCTGGCGATGATGGCGAAGGTTGGCCTGAAAACTGAACATTACGATCGCTATCCGCACATGTTCTCCGGGGGGCAGCGCCAGCGTATTGCTATCGCCCGTGGTCTGATGCTGGACCCGGACGTGTTGATTGCCGATGAGCCGGTCTCCGCTCTTGACGTGTCAGTGCGTGCTCAAGTGCTGAATCTGATGATGGACTTGCAGCAGGAACTCGGCCTGTCGTATGTGTTTATCTCCCACGACCTGTCGGTGGTAGAGCACATTGCGGACGAAGTGATGGTGATGTACCTGGGCCGCTGTGTGGAGCGGGGCAGTAAAGAAGCGATTTTTGCTAACCCACGCCATCCTTACACTCAGGCGCTGCTTTCCGCCACGCCACGTCTGAACCCGGACGAACGCCGTGAGCGTATCAAGTTAACCGGCGAGTTGCCAAGCCCGCTGAATCCGCCGCCAGGCTGCGCGTTTAACGCCCGCTGCCGTCGTCGCTTCGGCCCTTGTACCCAGTTGCAACCGCAGCTCAAGCAGTATGGCGACCAGCAGATTGCCTGCTTCGCCGTCGATCAGGACGAAGGTCAGCCCGTCGGCAACTGAGGCAAAGCCACAAGCGAGAAGGGCGAATCACGGATTCGCCCTTTTTTTATGTCTGAATAGCAGGCGAATTTATAAAGAAATTAAGGCGTTAGTCGCAAGGCTACCCCGATTGCACTTAGGGCCAATGGTCAGTTCAGGTCAGCCTGAGGAACAGGGCCACCAGATAAAGTAGGGGTTCAGGGCCACTGAAAGGTGACATATGTCAAATTATGGCGGTTGCCAGCATAATCTTTGATAACTTATCCTAACGTATTGCTAAACTCGAAGAAGTTGGGTATTTCCTTCTTATCAGCAGCTGTCTTTTTGACGCCACTCTATTTAATTAACCTGACGAAATATTTAACTAAGGCAAATAATAACAAACTTGATTGATAGCCTGCGCAATCATTTATTTTATTTATCCTGAAGAGTTAATTTTTCATTCTCCCGCTCGCCTCCTGGCCATAAGAATAATCTGATGCAAAAAAAATTGTATGGTATATTGCCGCGAAATCCCCCCACTCTCCGCGATCATTCCCATGAAAAGTTATGATGACCTGCAGCGTTTTAAAGAAAAAACGCAAACAAACCATATCGAATTCAAGGACATGTCTGAACAGACGAAGAATTCAGACAGTGCCAATTGGGCGATCATCAAACAGTTAATGAATGATGGCGCAGAGTCGGCTTTGGGCAACGGCCAACGTATAGATGTGCCTGCACCCCAACCGATTGCAGAAGATACCTTTATTGCAACGTCGGCACAGAGGCAGCCTGTTTCACCGCCGCCGGTAAAGCAACCACGACCTCAGCCAGCGGCTCCAAGCCATGCTCGGGCGCAGCCGCACAGCATCGCTTCGTTGGTGGCCAAACCGGCGGCAACGCAGATCGGTGCCTCGCTACTGGACAGCATTTCAGCGTCGCTGAAACCTGCTCCGGTAGCTGAACCAACTCAGCCAGAAGCCTCAGCCCTTGTTCAGGCCGTAAATCCGTTTACTGAAACTCAGACGGTGAATCCGCTGACATCGGCGCAGCCTGCTCCGGCAGCAAATCCGTTGGCATCTGCTCAGCCTGCCAGTGCGCACGCAGCGGCCCAGCCAGCGGCTTCGCCGTTGATGTCTTCCCTGTCGTCTCTGCCAACGGCGCCACCCGCACCGGTTCGTCAGCCTGCTGCTGCGGCTTCCGTGCACGCCGAATTGCCGCGCTTCAAGCAGCTGTTCAGTACAACGCCTGACCTTTCCGCCACCTCTTTATCGAAAGAGACTTTGCTGCAACCTCTGCTGGAGAGAATTGCCTCATGCCGTTAGTTTGTGTTTGTTCTCCCAAAGGTGGCGTGGGTAAAACCACTCTGGCTGCCAACCTGGCTTATTCTCTTGCCCGTGGCGGCAGCAAAGTGCTGGCCATTGATTTTGATGTGCAGAATGCCCTGCGTCTCCATTTCGGCGTGCCGTTGTCTGATGGGCGGGGTTATGTGGCGAAGTCCGCAGAATCGCCAGACTGGAGCCAGTCTATTTTGACCACCGGCGGCAACATTTTTGTGATGCCCTATGGCGATGTCACTGAAGAGCAACGTGTTGAGTTTGAAGGTAATTTATCCCGCGATCCTAACTTCCTCGCGCGCGGTCTGCATACCGTTCTTAACTACCCAGGCTTGGTGATTGTCGCTGATTTTCCGCCAGGACCGGGTCCAGCCCTAAAGGCAATGACCGATCTTGCCGATTTACACCTTGTAGTGATGCTGGCGGATACCGCCTCGCTGTCACTGCTGCCGCAAATCGAAAACGAAAAAATGATTGGCGGTGCGCTGAATCAGCGTTCAGGACACTTCTTTGTGCTGAACCAGAGCGACAGCCGCCGCAACATCAGTCGTGACGTAACGGCCTTTATGCAACAGCGACTGGGTGACCGGTTGTTGGGTGTGGTGAATCGCGATGAGAGCGTGGCGGAAGCCAATGCCTCGCAGCAGTCCATCTTTGATTTCAGCCCTGTTTCGGCGGCGGCTTTTGATATTGAGATCGTCAGCAAGCGTATTGCTGCCCTGCTCAACATCAAGGTTGGCGACGGCGAAATGCAGGCGCCGCTGAGATCGCATTAATCGACGGCGGAGCCGTCGGGTATGGATGCCTGAAACACCGTAGCGCGTCCGCGCTGCGGTAAAAATAATAGTCTCGTTTTCAGGATGACTTATGAAAAAAGTCCTGTATTACCTGTTGCTGCTGGTATTATTCCCGCTCGCCGCAGTGATTGTGATCACCCCAATGGACAGCCAGAAACAGTATATCTTTGGCCTGATTTCTATTGCCATTCTCTTTGTCATGGGCTTCAGTAAAAGCCGCAAAATCTCTATGGTAATGGTGTTCCTTTCGGCATTAATGTCGACTCGCTATATTTTCTGGCGTGCCACGGAGACGCTCTCCTTCAATTCTGAAGTGGAAGCCATTCTCGGTATCGGTTTATTTATTGCAGAAGTGTATGTCTGGCTGATCTTGATCCTGGGCTACCTGCAAACATCATGGCCGCTTAAGAGAACCATCGAGCCGATGCCTGAAGACATCAGTTTATGGCCGACCGTAGACATCTACGTTCCGAGTTATAACGAAAGCCTCGATGTGGTGCGCGACACCGTGCTGGCCGCACAGTGCATCGACTATCCTCGTGACAAAATCAAAATCTATCTGCTGGATGACGGCAAGCGTAGCGAGTTCGCGATGTTTGCCGCCGATGCTGGCGTGGGCTACATCACCCGTGATGATAACCGCCACGCGAAAGCCGGTAACCTGAACCACGCGATGCGCATCACCAAAGGCGAGCTGATTACCGTTTTTGACTGCGATCACGTAGCAACTCGTGCGTTCCTGCAGGCAACGGTTGCCCCGTTCCTGAAAGATCCTAAATTGGCCCTGTTACAGACCCCGCACTACTTCTATTCGCCGGACCCTTTTGAGCGCAATCTGAAGGCCGCGCGCGATATCCCGAACGAAGGCGCGCTGTTCTACGGCCCGGTTCAGCAGGGTAACGACAACTGGAACGCCACTTTCTTCTGCGGTTCCTGTGCGGTTATCCGCCGTTCGGCGCTGGAAGAGATCGGTGGCTTTGCGACAGAAACCGTCACCGAAGATGCGCACACCGCCTTGAAAATGCAGCGTCTTGGCTGGAAGTCCGCGTTCCTGGCACTGCCGTTGGCTGCTGGCCTGGCAACCGAGCGTCTGGGCCTGCACATCATTCAGCGTACCCGCTGGGCGCGTGGCATGACGCAGATTTTCCGCGTAGATAACCCGCTGCTGGGCCGTGGTCTGAAGTGGCAGCAACGTCTGTGTTACCTGAACGCCATGCTGCACTTCCAGTTTGGCCTGCCGCGCGTGATCTTCCTGACCGCGCCGCTGGCTTATCTGCTGTTCAACCTGAATATCATTCACTCTTCCGCCAGCCTGATCTTCGCCTATGTGTTGCCACACCTGGTCATGTCACTGTACGTGAACTCCCGCATGAACGGCCGCTTCCGCGCCACCTTCTGGGGTGAGATTTATGAAACGGTGATGGCTTTCCACCTGGTTATCCCGACCCTCCTGACGATGATTTCGCCGAAGCACGGCAAGTTTAACGTAACGGATAAGGGCGGCCTGCTGGATGTGGGCTTCTTCGACTTCAACATCGTGCGCCCACACGTTATCTGTGCGGCGTTGCTGTTGGTTGGCGTGGTCAGCGGCATTGTCCGTGCCGTGGCGCATGACTACTTCGGCGTAGACCCTTACGTGATCGCCCTGAACGTCGGTTGGGCGCTGTTCAGCCTGATCATTCTGATGGCGGCGATTGCCGTAGCGCGTGAAACCAAACAGACCCGCAAAACCATCCGTATCGAGGTGAACATTCCTGTTGTGCTGCATTATGCCAGCGGGATCTCTTCACGCACCACCACCGTCGATTTGTCGATGGGGGGTGCGCAGGTTAACGCGCCTGATGAACGTCATGAAACCGATGAAATCGAAGCTATCGACCTGATGTTGCAGTCCGGCGCGATCTCGATTCCGGTCAGCATTATGGGGTCGAACGATGGCGTTATCCGCCTGAAATTTGATGAGA
>NZ_JBAVTT010000009.1:0-66464 GCF_049696395.1 Erwinia sp. | reverse complement strand
CCTGATGAACGTCATGAAACCGATGAAATCGAAGCTATCGACCTGATGTTGCAGTCCGGCGCGATCTCGATTCCGGTCAGCATTATGGGGTCGAACGATGGCGTTATCCGCCTGAAATTTGATGAGATCCCGCTGTCGCGCCGCCGTGAACTGGTGCGCGTGGTGCTCTCCCGTGCTGATGCCTGGATCAAGCCAGAAGGCGAGAAAGACAAACCGTTCCGCTCGCTGATTACCATTGTTCGTACTGTATTTGAATTGTTCTGGCTGACCTGGAAAGATCGTCGTGCTAAGCGTCAGGTCGTGAAGGAAGAGGATGGCGTGGCATGAAGCGACTGATAATACCTGCGCTCTGTTTTACCGGCGTATTGACCTTAGGCAGCGTCTGGGCCGCGCCTGAAAGCGTGACTCAGGACAGCAATGCCCTGTCGCAGATCCCGCCTCCGGCTGATGTGGGCCAGCACAATGCTGCCCAGACTGGCACAGAACCCAACCCGAACGACCCGGCACAAATGAACCAGGCGAGCGGCGCAGCGGCTACGCAGATGAACCAGCCAGCCGCGCAGCCAGATGCAGCCCAGCCAGAAGCCGCACAAACTGCGACTGACGTTGCTCAGCCAGAAGCCGGACAAACTGCGACAGACGTTGCTCAGCCGGAAGCCGGACAAACTGCGACAGACGTTGCCCAGCCAACCGCGACTGAGGATGCCGCTGCGATGGGCCAGCAGGATCCTGCTACCGGTTTACCTGCGGGCCTGCCGCCGCTGCCTGCGCCTGTTGCAGCAGCACCGGCGCAGGTCAGCAACGTGCTGCTCAACCAGCCGCTGACCAGCACCGTCTCTGTTGGACAGATGGGTCAGACCAAAGGCATCTTGTTAACGGGCGGCCAGTTGCAGTCCGGAATTGTCTTCACGCTGCCAACGGATGAAGTGATCACCAACGCCCGTCTCAACCTGTCACTGAAAGTGTCTCAGGCGCTGGCGGCGCGTAATACTTCTCTGCAGCTGATGCTGAACGGCCAGCCTTTAGGCACCCTGCCGTTAAATGCTTCAGACAATGCCAGCGAAGATTACCAGCTGGATATTCCAGCCGCGATGGTGGTCTCCAGCAACAACCTGAGCTTCAAGATCAACGATGCCGATCAGCTGCTGTGCGAGCGCGACAGCGCCAGCCAGTATCAGGTCACCATTTTGCCGAAAACCACCCTCTCGCTGGAAGGTCAGCAGCTGAATATTGGCACTACGCTGCGCAATTTCCCACGCCCGTTTATCGATCCGTTGCGCATGACGCCTTCCGTGGTGCCGATGGTATTTGGTCAGGCTGTCTCTCCGGGGCAAGTAAGCGCTGCGGCGATTATCGCTTCCTGGATGGGCATCCAGACCGATTACCGTGGCATCAGCTTCCCGGTACTGCGTAACGAACTGCCGGAGAAAAACGGCATCCTTTTTGCCCATCCGGGTGAAATGGTCGCAGGCATAGCGATTCCGAGGGTCACCGGCCCAAGCCTGCAAGTGATCGATAACCCGGTGAACCCGGTTTACAAACTGATGCTGGTGATCGGCAAAGACGATGACGAACTGCGTCAGGCTGCCTGGCGTCTGACTCAGCCAGTGAGCGTGGATGCGCCTTCGCTGGCGGTTGCCAGTCAGACCCTCCCGGTCAGCAAGCCTTACGATGCGCCGCGCTGGATCAACACCGAACATCCGGTGCGTCTGAGCGAGCTGCTGCGTAAAGATCAAAGCATGACTACCACCGGGATCTGGCATGACGCGCTGCGGGTAAACTTCCGTGCCGCGCCAGACCTGTTCCTGTGGGACGGTGACACCTTACCTGTACAGTTGAACTACCGTTTCCCGTCCGAAAGCTGGATTGATGAGGACAAATCGTTCCTCAACGTCGGGCTGAACGGCACCTTCCTGCGCAACCTGACCGTCAATAAAGTTGGCCTGCTGGAGAGCATCTGGCACCGTCTGGGCGGCGATGCGCGTCAGGAAAGTTACACTCTGAAGCTCGACCCGTACCTGATTTACGGCGATAACCAGCTGCAACTGTACTTCAACATCAAACCCAAGGCTGATGCGCCTTGCAGCGTGTTGAGCAACAACAACATCAAGAGCCGGATCGAAGATGATTCGTACATTGACCTGAGCCACACGCGTCACTTTACGCTGCTGCCGAACCTCTCTTATTTTGTCGGTGCTTCGTTCCCGTTCACCCGTCTGGCGGACTACTCGCAGACCGTACTGATGCTGCCTTCCTCGCCAAGTAATGCTGAAATCAGCACCCTGCTGGATATGGCCGGGCGTTCAGGCAATGCGACCGGCGTGGCGTTGGGTCATAACAGCGTGATGTTCGGCATTCCTGCTGGCGGCACGTCGCTGGGGCGGTTACAGAACAGCGATGTGCTGGCGGTTTCCACCCTCTCTCAGGCGGCTTTCAACCAGTCGATGTTGCAGGGCACTCCGTATGATGTGAATGGCCACACGCTGGGCGTTAAAGAGCCCACGCTGCTGGATAACCTGCGCGGCTGGCTGACCGGTGACTGGAATCGCCAGGCTGTAGATGCTGACCGTTACTTCTCCTCTAACGAAGACTGGCGCGGATTTATCAGCTACAGCTCGCCGTGGAACAGTTCACGCGTAGTGGTGATGACCATAGCTACAGATGATGCTCAGCTTTCCCGCCTGCATCAAGACCTGACGCTGCAGCGCATTAACGCCGGGATCCGTGGCGATACCGCGATCATTACCGATGAGAACGGTATCCGCAGCTTCCGCGTGGGCGCGCAGTTCCCGAGCGGTGAGATGCCGTGGTACATGATGGTGGTCTGGTATGCCAACCAACATGCGGTGGTGTTAGCACTGCTGGCGCTGTTGTTCTCTGTGCTGGTAGGGCTGAGCACGGTTGTGCTGCTGAAGCGCCATGCCTGGAAGCGGCTGCACCCGGAACATGACTCCCATTCCTCTGGCGAGAAGAAGTAATGACCATGATGAAGATAAAAACACTGACCGCCAGACTTCGTCAGCATTGGGTTCCCGGCATCACGCTTGCGGCCTCCGCACTGGTTTTCCCGGTGCTGGCAGCAGAGAACAACCCGGCGATTCAGGCGCTGTTCGATCAGGCCAATTACTGGCACCAGAAGGCGCATGACGATCTGGCGCGTGATGCGCTGAACAAAGTGCTGATGGTGGATGGCAGCAACACGCAGGCCATTTATCTGATGGCGCTTTGGGCGCAACAGAGTGGCGATACTGCGACGGCAACCAAATGGCGCACGCGTCTCAGCCAGGTTTCCCCGGATGATCCGCATCTGGTGGAACTGGACCAGGCCCGTCAGCTGCAGTCGATCCCGGCTGCACAGTTAACGTTGGCACGTCAGCAGGCTCGCAGCGGCAATATCTCGGCTTCCCTGCAAACCTGGCGTAACACCTTCAGCGGCAATGAGCCGCCAGCCAGCGTGGCGGCAGAATATTACCTGACCATGGCTGGCGACCGTTCGCTGCTGCCCCAGGCGATTGATAATCTTCGTCAGTTCTCAGCCCAGCATCCTCAGGATAACGGCGCGAAACTGGCGCTGGGCAAAGCGCTGACCTATCAGGAATCTACCCGCCGTGAAGGTCTGCAAATACTGGCTGGCATGGCCGATGGCAATCAGGATGCTGACCGTTCGCTGCGTCAGGGCCTGATGTGGTTAGGCCCGCAGCCGGGCGATGCGCCTCTTTATCAAACCTATCAGCAACGTCATCCGCAGGATCGCACGGTAATGGACTATTACCGTAAGAACGCGGGCAGCGCAGAGAAAGGCCAGGGCTTTACCGCACTGAACAGCGGTGACGTTACTGGTGCGCAATCTGCCTTCAATCAGGTGCTGCAAGCCAACCCGGAAGATGCCGATGCGTTAGCCGGTCTGGGCTATGTGGCCCAGCGCAACGGTAACTATGCCGCAGCGGCAGACTATCTTGATCGCGCCGCGAAGCAGGGCGGTGAAAACAGCCAGCAGCGCATGACTCAGGCAGCCGATGCCCGTTTCTACGCTCAGCTTGCCACCGCGCAGCAGGCGATGAAAGCCGGTAATACCGCTCAGGCGCTCAGCTTAAGTGAACCGCTGACGCAGGCCGCCGGTGAAAAAGGCGTCTCAGCTAAACTGTTCCGTGCCGATGTTCAGCGCCGCAGCAATCAACTGGATGCCGCCGAGCAGACTTACCGCTCCGTAATCCAGAGCGACCCGGATAATCGCCCGGCGAAAGAAGGGCTGTTCTACGTGCTGCGTCAGCAGAACCGTGGCGCAGAAGCCAATACGCTGCTCTCTTCTCTGCCGGACAGCGTACGTCAAAGCGTGACGCCGAAGCCTGCGGTGACCAGCGATCCTGTTCGTCGCCAGGCTAAGCAAGCGCTGGCCGCTGGCAACACCCAGCAGGCGATCGCCATCCTGCAACAGGGTATTCAGCGTTTCCCGTCCGATCCGTGGGTTCGTCTCGATCTGGCGCGCATTTATCAGCAGCAGGGCAATACCAATCTGGCCGCTGGCATCATGCAGCCTGCATTCCGTAACGGCGCAAGCAACAGCGAAATTTACGCCGGTGCACTGTTCGCCAGTGAGAGCGGTGCCTGGCAGCAGGCGCAGACGCTAATTTCCCGTATTCCTGCCCGCAGTCAGAGCAGCGAAATGCGTGAACTGTCCCGCAGGGCGAACTTCAACCTGCAGATGGCCGTTGCTCAGCAGTATCTGGCGCAGGGCTCAAATGCCGCTGCGGCTAACACGCTAAAAGCGCTGGCAGTTAATCCACCTGAGAACCCGGCAGATGCGGGTAACCTGGCTAAAGGCCTGGCCGATGCCGGCGATCTCTCCACGGCTGTGACCGTCGTGCGCAACAACATGCAGCGCGGCGTGCAGGGCAATGCAGGCGATTATGCGGCGCAGGTCGCCGTGCTGAATCAGGCTGGCTTGAGCGGCGAAGCGCAGAGCTTCCTCAGCAACCCCGAACTGCAGTCCCGCAGCACGCAAACTCAACTGGCGGGCATTCAGAATGGCTACGTGATCAACGAAGCCGACCGTCTGCGTAACCAGAAGCAATATGCTGCCGCTTACGACAAGCTGATTGGCGCGTTGCAGCACGATCCGCAGAACACCGATTTGATGTTTGCCATGGGCCGTCTCTACCAGTCCGGCAAAATGAACAAAGAAGCCGGTGTGGTCTATGACTACCTGATGACGCGTGATACGCCAACTCAGGATGCGCGCGTAGGCGCAATTGATGTGGCGCTGGCTAACCACGATCTGCCGAAGGCGAAAGGTCTGGTAGCTGGACTGCGTGGCGAGCAAACGCCTGAGCGTCTGCTGTTAATGGCACGCGTGGCCGAAGCCGATGGCGATCATCAGCAGGCGCTGGCTTACCTGCGTACCGCTCGCGGCAAGATGATTGGCCTGGAAGGCGCTTCAGGCGGCACCAACCCGGCGATTGGTGGCTTGGCGTTAGCAGACAATCCGTTTATCAACCGTACCACGCCGTCGCAGCGTCGTTCACCTTCCGCTTATGGCGCGGTTATGCCGTGGCAGAATGCCCCGGCTGGCAGCGATGCGGCAATGCAGACAACCAGCGTGGACGTCCCGACGCAGCAAAGCCAGACGCTACATCAAATCGATACCATGATGGACGATTTGCAGGAGCGCACCGGCACCTGGGCACAGGGCGGCGTGCAGGTCAGAGGGCGTGATGGCGAATCCGGCCTGAGCAAGCTGACGGAAGCGAAAGCCCCGCTGACCTGGTCAACCGTGCCGTATGGCGATACGCGCTTCGACTTTACTCTGACGCCGGTTACTCTGAGCGCAGGCAGTGCCAGCAGTACGGCAACGCCGCGTTTCGGTACGCAGGCGCTTGAACAGGGACGTAGCGCGCAGGCCAGCAACGTGCTGCCTTCAGAAGTGAAACTGGATTCTCCGGGATCGCAGAACGCTTCCGGTGTGGAAGTGAATCTGGGCCTGACCAACGACAACTTCAAAGTTGACCTTGGCTCCACGCCGTTGGGACAGGATCTCAGCACGCTGGTGGGCGGCATTCAGTGGTCACCTAAGCTGAGCGATTACCTGACGCTGATCCTGACCGGCGAACGCCGCTCGGTGACAGACAGCCTGCTCTCTTATGTTGGTGTTGAAGACAAGCTGAGTGGCAAACGCTGGGGCCGTGTCACCAAAAACGGCGGCGATGCGCTGTTAAGTTATGACAATGGCGATGCCGGTTTCTACTTCGGCGCAGGCGGTTACAGCTATCTTGGCGAAAACGTTGAGAGCAACCAGAGCATCATGGGCCAGGCCGGAGCTTATGTTCGGCCGTTCCATGATGAAAACGGCGAGCTGAAAACCGGGATCAGCATGAGCTGGATGGATTTCTCGAAAAACCTCAGCTACTACACTTACGGCCAGGGCGGATACTTCAGCCCGCAGAACTTTGTGGCCGTTTCGTTCCCGGTTGACTGGAGCAAGAACTACGACGATCTGAAGGTGAAAGTCGGTGGGTCGGTGGGTTATCAGTCCTACTCACAGGATCGCAGCGCTTACTTCCCTACCGATCCGGATAAACAGGCTCAGCTGGAGAGCTACTACAATGCGGGCTACGCCACCGAGGCTTATTACGAAGGCGGCAGCAAAAACGGCATTGGCTATAATCTGCACGCAGGTGCGGATTACAAGGTGAATAAAGATGTCACCATCGGCGGTCAGTTGGGCTACGACACCTTCGGTGATTACAACGAAAGCACCGCGAAACTCTATTTCCGCTATATGCTCGGGGACAAATAAGAATGACTGACCTACAGAACCGCACGCTGCACTACTATCGTCAGCAGCAGTATCAGCCAGGCTGGTTTGACTTACTGAGCGTGATGATCAAGGGCATGCTGCGCAATGCAGGGGAGCGTGAAAGCCACGCGTTCCTGCAACAGATGGGCGAGACTCTGGCAACGCGCTACCCGCTGGGGGCGGCCAATACCGTGGCGGATCTGGAAAACCAGATCAACGCGGTGCTGGCGCAGTTCAACTGGGGTTTTGTCGACGTGCAGCCGCGTGATACCTCGATGGTGATCTCGCATATGGCGTTACCGCCGAGTGACGGGCAGATTGAAGCCCGTCAGTGGCGTCAGGCGCTGGGTGCTGTGCTGCTTGGTTTGTATGCTCGCTGGCTCCGCGATCAGGGTGGTAATCAGTCCGTGCCGCTGGTCTGTGAAGAGACTGACAGTGAAGCAACGTTGAATTTCCGTTATCAGATGTGAGGAAGATAAAGATGTCTCTGCTCAGGGTGAGCTTCATGATGATTGCGATGATGGTGGGGTGTGCTCAGGCCACCGCATCTGACGGCTGGAGCACCTTTAAAGGCCGCTTTATGACCGAAGACGGTCGCATTCAGGATACCGGCAATAACAACGTCAGCCATACCGAAGGGCAGGGCTATGCGATGTTGATGGCGGTCTGGTACAACGATCGTAGCAGCTTCGACAGCCTGTGGCGGTGGACGCAGCAACATTTGAAGAACCCGCAAAACGGGTTGTTTTACTGGAAGTACAATCCAGCCGCAGCCGATCCGGTTATGGACAAAAACAACGCTTCAGACGGTGATGTGCTAATCGCCTGGGCGCTGCTTAAGGCCGGGCAGAAGTGGCAGAATCAGGCTTATTTGCAGGCTTCTGACCGCATCCAGAAGGCGATTGTTGACCGTGAGGTGATCACCTTTGGTGGCCATACCGTGATGCTGCCGGGGAATCAGGGTTTCAATAAAACCAGCTATGTGGTGCTGAACCCCTCTTATTTCCTGTTCCCGGCCTGGCGCGATTTTGCAGCGCGCAGTCATCTTAAAGTCTGGAATAACCTGATCGACAGCGGCATGGATCTGTTGGGCAAAATGCGCTTCGGCGACGCTGGCCTGCCGGTTGACTGGGTTGCTCTGAATGCTGATGGCACGGTAGCGCCTGCTACAGCCTGGCCACCGCGCTTCAGCTACGATGCTATCCGCGTGCCGCTCTACGTCTACTGGTATGACGCGCAAAGCCTGCAGCTGGTGCCTTTCCAGCGTTACTGGATGAGCTTCTCCAGGCTGCAAACGCCAGCGTGGATTGACGTGCTGAGCAACAATAAAGCGCCTTACAATATGGCTGGTGGCTTACTGGCGGTGCGGGATCTGACGCTGAACCAGAGCGGCTATCTCAGCGACAAGTTAGATCCAAAGGAAGATTACTTCTCTTCAAGCCTGCATCTGCTGGTTTGGCTGGCGCTGAAAGATCATCAGGGTAATTAACGCTTACACACCTGTCCGTCTTAGCGGGCAGGTGTGTCCCTCCGCTGTTTTTCCCCGAGCACCACACCCAGAGTAACTACCGCACAGACCGGCCAGTCTCTCTACCGGATGGGGATTAGTTCGGGTAGGCCACCCAATCGCCCCCGTTCAGTCTGATCCAGGGTTTGCCCTGATACATCATCACCACGGCGTTGTCGTTTTCTGAAACGACCGGGGTTTGCGGCAGGTTGGCGGTCAGCGCAGTCAGATTAACGTTGGTGTCGCTGAACACCTGCCCGTTAACTGCACGTGAGATCAGCTCTGACAGGGCCTGCAGGCTGGTTGGCGTGGCAACGTCCACCGCTTGTGCCGGATGTGGGGCTTTCATCCCGACAAACTTAATGCCAACCGGCACGTGGGTGATGCTCGGGCTTGGGATATCGCGCAGGCCTGACATCTGCATTTTATCGCCTTCCAGCGCCGCGCCATGCTCCGGCACCACAATCACCATCACTTTGCGGCCGGACTTATCCAGATTGGTCAGGAAGGTGTCCAGCTGATCAAACAGCATTTTCGCTCTTGGCTGCCAGGCGGCAGTTTTGCTGCTGCCCAGGTCGCGTGTGCCGTCATGCAGCGGGATCAGGTTATAGAAGGTGGCACTGCGCGGATCGGAACTTTTCTGGCGCTCATCCAGCCAGCGCTGCATTACGTCACCATCGTTTAAGACTGGCGAGCTGTCGAAGGAGCTAAGCTCAGGTTTTATCCCGGCCTGCGACATCAGCGGCGCGTTCAGATTGCCCTCTTCACGCAGTTCCTGCAGGTAGTTACCGAACACGCCGGTATGGTCCATCATCAGCTCCTGTTTGAAGCCGAGCTTCGCCAGATTGTCGAACAGATAGCAGCGCTGATCGGTTGGCTTATACAGATCGCTGTGTGAACTCTGGCCGCAGCTGGCTCTTAACAGGCGGATGCCCGCCGGGCCGCTGTAACCGGTAGCCGAATTGTAATTGTTCAGCATGATATCGAAGTGCTTCCACAACGGATGATCGCGCAGCTGAGCAGCATCCAGATCGGACCAGGCCAGTGAACAGATATTGATGACTAAAATATCGAACGGGGCGGCTTCTGCCGGTAACGTACCGGGGAATGGGGTAATTTTCTGTTTTTCGCTGTCATAGAACTTGTTCAGATAAGCGGTCAGATTGGCGCTGGTTGGCGGCGCAGACTGATCGAGTCCTTCGGCCGCAGCCGGTGCATTGGGCTGGGCAGCATTATTCTGGACGGCGGCAGGCGTGGACGCCTTCCCCGGTAGCAGGGAAATCGATGGCCCGGCCATCGTCACCACGTTAAGCCACAGCAGCGTCAGTGAAACCAGCACAGTGACCCGCACCCACTGCGAAATAAACAGGTACAGCACCAGCATCACAAAAGCGGTTCCCACCATCTCCCAGTTGATAAAGCGATCGGCCAGTTCCAGCAAATAAGCAGCGGAGAAACCGGTAAGCTGGCTTCCCTGGCTCATGATGCTTTCCGGGCCTGGCAGCCAGGTATCATGCCAGAAGAGCCCGATACCCATCGGGATCGAGACCCAGTTACGCAGGCGATGCAGGCGCTCAGAACGGATCGGCAGCACAAGCCAGGCGAGGAACACCAGGTTGCTCAACGCATGAAAATTGAGATAACCAAACCACAGCAGGGCAAATTTGATCAGGAAGTAGAAATTCCAGCCACCCAGACCGCGCCATAAAGTGAGCGCAGGGGGCATAAACGTCTGATGTTGATTCATTTCTTATCCGGGGGTGTTGAAGCATCACGCCGCCAGGTCCCTTCGTATTTAAGGGCTCGTGGCGGGGTTAAGCGCAGCATCAGCCCGTGCCACTTTTTCGGCAGCCAGCGGGCGTAAAAAGGTTTCAGTAACAGCAGCAGCAACACCAGAAGGATCAGGATCTGTACGATGTCCGACATATTCATTCTGCGTCTTCCGGAGGCTGTTTACCGAGGGTGAACTCTTGCGGCTGGCGGCGAGGCGGTTCAGCGGGGGGCGTACGAGTTGTCCGCTCAGCGACTGGCTGAACAGGAGCCGCCCGCCAGGCTGTTTTCACCTTGCCCGGAATCTGACGAATTTCCGACAAAATCTGCAGATCTTCCTGCCACACCAGACGATTCGTGAAGATTTCATCGTGCGGCAGACGGAAGATAAACTTCACTGCCGTGTCCAAATCGTTAAAGCGGCAGGAGGAGAGGAACAGGTAAATCCGGTCATCGACCAGCGTGACCAAATCGCCAAAGCGCCTGGGTTTACAGAGCGTCAGCACCTGTTCTGGCTTCAGTTCAGGCACCGGGCGAAGCGCAACCAACAGCCCTTTGCCGTTCTCAGGCAGCAGAGTGTTGTTTACCAGCAGCGTAACCGACTGACAAAAGGCTTCCAGTGGCAAATAGCCTCTTTCCTGCAAAGGCTGCATAGATTTCAGCAAAGCAGTGAGATCGGCAGGGACGTGGCGATTGTAGGATTGCCCCTGAATGCCTTCCAGCAAAGTCAGGAACCGCGACATTGTCGCATTGAAAGGCACGATAGCGTTGACACCGCAGGCCAGTAGCAGGCGCTCATCGCTGTAGCGCAGCGCCGTTTCCATCTCTCTCACCACAATTTTCAGCCCGCCGCCGCGTGTCCGCCGCAGGCTGTGAATACGGCTGGCCAGATCGGGAATGTGGTCACTGCTTTTCAGGTTGAAAATGACCGTGGCGGCACTAGCCTGCAACGCCCGGTCATACACCTCTTCATTGGAAGCGAACAGCGTCCACTGGGTAGAGAGGGGCGGTGCGCCTTCGAGTACCGATTTTTCCGCGAGGTACAACTGCTCATCGTTCAGCGTTAACGGGGTATTTTGCTCATTCTGATCCAGCAGGGTGAAGACTTGCCCGGAGGCTGACAAACGCATTGCACGGTCAGCCAACATGCCGCCGCCATTTGCCCACCAGTTAATGCGATAATTCCAACTATCCTGCTGCCAGTCGAGATGAGAAAGGCCTTCAAGATGTCGGTAGCAGGTTTGAAGATGATTGCGAATGGTATTAATTCCCGTTCCCGCAGTAATAATCAGAAGCGTAATTTTTTTGCCGCTAAGCCACTGTTGTAATTTCTTCAGCCAGTTATTTACCTCATTTTCCGCTATTTTTTCCCATAACAGCGAAGCGGTAAACAATATGACCAGCCGGGGTTTTTCTGACAGGACTCTGTCCAGATCGTTTGTGAGGTTGAGTAACGCCTGGCGTGTCTCTGGCAGGGAGAACATGGGGATAGCATTCGGGCCGCCGTGCGGCGCAGGCGTTAGCAAATCCTGCGGCTGGCTGCCAGAGGTAATCAAGGCCACTGACCGCTGTACACTGATGCACTGGCGTGCCAGAAAACGGGCATCTTCTTGCCGATTTGTCGTCACCCAATAACAGCCTGAAGGCTGCATCAGGATTAATTCATCCCTGACCTGTTCGAAACCTAAAGAAAATGAAGTGGCCATAAGTTTTATCGCAGCACGTCCTATTAGAAATAATGAGTGGTGAGCAGATGAAAATAGGTTTCCGGTATTATCTGGCTGTAAATATACATTACAACTTCGGCCAAACCCATTTAAACTACACCTAAGTTAATTCTTAGACCTGCCAGCCGATTTTGGCTGCTTCTGCGGCAAAAAAAAGGGGTTGATAATGAGTGAGACGCGCCATCCTGTCTTGTCTTTGACCAGCGAATCACAGGATGATATCCGTGCTTTAGCCGACGCCTTCTCTTTAAAAAAGTGGCGCTATGTCGATATCGCGCGCGAAGAGCGGCTTACATCAATTATAGCCCGCTGGCCCCTGTTGGCAGAGCTGGCCACGGACGTCCCTAAGAAGGTCGTGTAATGCCAGTTATTGCTTTTCAGGGTGTGCGTGGCGGTGCCGGGACAACGTCGCTGGTGGCAGGGTTTGCGTGGGCGCTGCAGTCGTTAGGGGAGTCTGCTGTCCTGATCGATCTGTCGCCTGACAACCAGCTGCGGATGCACTTCAATACGGCATATGACCATCCGCGTGGCTGGCTTCGAACCGCTCTCGATCATCAACCCTGGCAGGAAAGTGCCTTGCGCTATGCCACAGATCTGGACTTCATCCCCTTCGGTCAACTGAGCGATGAAGAGCTGATGGCGTTTGTCAGTCAACCGCTGGCTTATGCCGAAGCCTGGACGGCGCAACTTGCCGAGCTGAAGCAAACCTATCGCTGGGTTCTGCTGGATGTGCCTGCCGGAACCACGCCCTGGACGCGGGCCATGCTGGCGCAGGCTGACCGGACAATCAGCGTGATTGTCCCCGATGCTAACTGCCATCTACGCCTGCATCAGCAGCGCTATAGGGCCGATAACCTGTTCTTACTTAATCAGTTCTTCCCGGTCAGTCGATCTCAACAGGATTTGCATCAGCTGTGGCTGGCCAGCCTGCAGAATCTTATCCCGTTGCAGATCCACCGTGATGAAGCGGTGGCTGAAGCGTTGCTGAGCAAGCAGCCTTTTACCGAATATCGCCCACAGAGCCTGGCTGCCGAAGAGATGGTGACCTTCGCCAGCTGGGCGCTGATTAACCTACGGGAGAAAGCACTGTGAAGGTGTTTCTCCCACAGGCGTTGTTCACTTTGCGTGAGCAGGTGTTATGACGCTTTTACGTTGGTTGCTCATTCCGTCTGTCTGGCAGGCACTGAACCAGCGCTACAGCGGTTTCCGTCAGCAGGGTGCCACCGCTGTCACCTCGTTTTTGCACTGTTTCTGGCTGATGCTGGGCTGGTCGCTGCTGCGTTTTGAGACGCCAGGCTGGCAGAGAGTGCAGGCAAACCGCCGCAGGTTGTACCCGCATATCTCAGCGGAAAAACCCCGTCCGGCAGACGTTATTCGTTATGTTTTGCAAAGCCTTTGGTTAGTTTTAGTCTTGCCAGTGGGTGCTATTATTGGTAGTGAGCGCTCACGTATAATTCCACTGCTTCACTGGCGGCAGCGCGCCCTTATCTGGCTGGGGAAATTACCTCAGCGCGCGGAAGATAAGGATATGGCCGGTAAAGCGGACAGCCGGATAAAGCAGATGCCTTCAGCGCTGCGCAAAGGGCTGTTTGGCGTGGCGATCCTGGCGGCAACCGCACTGGCGCTGCTGTGTATCTCACAGCCTTTCGATTTCTTCACCCAGTCGGTGTTTGTGGTGCTGCTGTGGAGCGTAGCGATGGTGGTGCGGCGCATTCCGGGACGGTTGCCGACCATGATGCTGATCGTCCTGTCGCTGACCATCTCCTGCCGTTATCTCTGGTGGCGTTATACCTCGACACTGAACTGGGACGATCCGGTCAGCCTGACGTTTGGGGTGCTGTTAGTGGCGGCGGAAACCTACTCCTGGGTGGTGCTGGTGCTGGGGTATTTTCAGACCCTCTGGCCGCTGAATCGCCAGCCGGTTCCGATGCCCACAGACACCGCCAGCTGGCCCACCATAGATTTGTTAGTACCCACTTACAATGAAGCGCTGAGCGTGGTGAAACCAACGCTTTATGCGGCTTTGGGCATCGACTGGCCGAAGGACAAACTGACGATTTACCTGCTGGATGATGGCAACCGGGAAGAGTTCCGGCAGTTCGCGGCTGAAATCGGCGTAAAGTATATTGCCCGCCGCGGCAATGAACATGCTAAAGCCGGTAACATTAACCACGCACTGAACAGCGAATGCCGCAGCGAATATGTGGCGATTTTTGATTGTGACCATGTGCCAACACGTTCGTTCCTGCAGGTTTCGCTGGGCTGGTTCCTGAAAGATCCCAGGCTGGCGATGCTGCAAACGCCGCACCACTTTTTCTCACCCGATCCTTTCGAACGTAATCTTGGCCGCTTCCGCCGGACGCCAAATGAAGGCACGCTGTTCTACGGGCTGGTGCAGGATGGCAACGATGTGTGGGATGCAGCTTTCTTCTGTGGCTCCTGTGCCGTTATCCGCCGTTCTGCGCTGGATGAGATTGGCGGCATCGCCGTAGAGACCGTCACCGAAGATGCCCATACTTCGCTACGTCTCCACCGCAAAGGCTACACTTCGGCCTATATTCGCATTCCGCAGGCCGCGGGATTAGCAACGGAGAGCCTCTCAGCCCATATCGGTCAGCGCATTCGCTGGGCAAGGGGAATGGTGCAGATCTTCCGGCTGGATAACCCGCTGACGGGCAAAGGCCTGAAGCTGGTTCAGCGGCTCTGTTATGCCAACGCCATGCTGCACTTCCTGGCCGGGATCCCGCGCCTGATCTTCCTGCTGGCCCCGCTGGCCTTCCTGCTGTTCCATGCCTTCATCATTTTTGCGCCCGCGCTGGTGATCGCCATCTTTGTGTTGCCGCACATGGTGCACACCAGTCTGACAAACTCCCGCATTCAGGGCCGCTGGCGCCACTCGTTCTGGAGCGAAGTGTATGAAACCGTGTTGGCCTGGTATATTGCGCGCCCAACCACGGTGGCGCTGTTCAATCCGCACAAAGGCAAATTTAACGTCACCGCCAAAGGTGGTCTGGTTGAAGAGCAGCATCTCGACTGGGTGATCACCAAACCTTATATGTGCCTGGTGCTGGTTAACCTTGCGGGGGTGTTCGCGGCCTTCTGGCGGTTGCATTCTGGCCCGCCGCACGAAGTATTGACGGTGATCGTCAGCCTGGTGTGGGTGCTCTACAACATGATTATTCTGGGTGGCGCGGTGGCCGTATCGGTTGAAGCCCGCCAAATCCGTGAGGCGCACAGGGTAGAAATTGCCATGCCTGCGGCGCTGGCGCGGGCGGATGGTCATATGTTGCCCTGCACGCTGCGTGATTATTCTGATGGCGGCGTGGGCCTGGAGCTGAGGGAAGAAAACCTGCTCAGCGAAGGCGACCAAGTCTCTCTGCTGCTCCGCCGTGGGCAGCAAGAGTTCAGCTTCCCCTGCCTGGTTCAGCGCACCTTCGGCCACCGCGCCGGGATCAGGCTGCATGAGCTGACCACTGAGCAGCACGTCGACTTTATCCAATGCACCTTCGCCCGCGCCGATACCTGGGCATTGTGGCAGGACAGTTTTCCGGAAGATAAGCCCATTCAAAGCCTTGCCGACATTGTGGTGCTGGGCTTTAAAGGGTATTTGCGGTTGGCCGAGTATGGTCCCGCGCCGCTACGCAGGCTGTTTCTGCTGCTGACGCGTCTGGCTGGCTGGCTGGCCTCCTTCTTCCCTCGAAGCGTGAGCAAGACAGGCTCCGCGGTTTCCTGATTCACCTTGATGAAGACACCATGACGAAAAAATTAGCTTGGTTCACCGCGTTATTGTTGAGCGCACTGCCCGGGGTTCAGGCAGCAACAGACACCTACACTCAGCCGGTGGAAAACACCGCGGAACCACTGGCTCCTCCAGCCCTCGATCCCGCGGCGCCAGTGCGTGATTACCTGCGGACGTTCACCCAGATCGCGCCGCCACCTGGCAACTTTAACCTGACCGGCACCCGCACTCAGGGGCAGATTGAGTTTGGTGTGCGCAGTGACGAACTGGTGACCAAAGCGTTGCTGAATCTTAGCTTCCGTTCTTCACCGTCTTTACTCCCTGGCATGTCGCACCTGAAAGTCTATCTGAATGACGAGCTGGTGGGTCTGGTGCCGGTTGTCGCCGATCGGGCAGGGAAAAACAATCAGGTTCAGATGCCGATCGATCCGCGCTTTATCGGCGACTTTAACCGCATTCGCCTTGAGCTGGTGGGGCATTACGGCAACATCTGCGAAAACCCGGCCAGCAGCGCAATCTGGCTGGATATCGGGAAAGACAGCACGCTGGATCTCTCATTGCAGAAGCTGCCGGTCAAAGACGATTTGTCCCACTTTCCGGAACCGTTTTTCGATGCGCGTGACAGCCGTCCGTTAACCTTACCGATGATTTTTGCCAGCGCACCTGACCTTGGTCAACAGCGCGCTGCCGCCGTGCTGGCTTCGTGGTTCGGTACCAAAGCGGACTGGCGTGGACAGACCTTCCCGGTGCTTTACAACCAGTTACCGGATCGTCAGCACGCCATTGTGTTTGCCACCAACGATCGGCGCCCTGATTTCCTGAAAGACCTGCCGCCGGTGGATAAGCCAACGGTGAAAATGATCGACCAGCCTGATAATAAGTACCAAAAATTACTGTTGATTATGGGGCGCGACGATAATGACCTGCTGAAAGCCGTGCAGGGGATCGCGCAGGGAGAATTGCTGCTGCGTGGGCAAACCTCGACCATCGACAGCGTAAAAGAGTTGGCTGCGCGCCAGCCTTACGATGCCCCAAATTGGGTGCGCACTGACCGCGTCACCCCCTTTTCTGAGCTGCAACAGTTCCAGGGGCAGCTTCAGGCCGATGGCATGCAGCCAGCCCCCATTTCGTTAACGCTGAAGTTACCCCCGGATCTGTTCCTGGTGCGCGCCCGCGGTATCGATATGGATATCAAATATCGCTATACCTCGCCGGTACAGGATGACGGCTCGCGGCTGGCGGTAAACCTTAATGGCCAGTTCGTGCAGGATTACCCGTTAGCTAACAAGCGTGCTGAAGGCAAACAGCTGCTGCACATTCCGCTGGTGCAGGGACTGTTGGATGGCGGAACTCAGCTGACCATTCCAGCCCTGCAGCTGGGCGTGGTGAACCAGTTGCGTTTTGACTTTGATTACGCCAGCATCTTTATTGGTGGGTCTTATAACAACAGCACTAATGAAGGGCGTTGCGAAACCATTACGCCAGTCACCAATCATGTGGTGATTGACGGCAACTCCACCCTCGATTTCTCCGGCTACCGCCACTATATGGAAATGCCTTCTCTTGGCGCATTTGCTAACGCGGGCTTCCCGTTCAGCCGCAATGCCGATCTGGCCCAAACGCTGGTGCTGGTAAACAATCGGCCGGAAGCTGGCAAAGTCAGCGCGCTGCTCAATGCGCTGGGTAATATCTCCGCGCAGACCGGCTATCCGGCGCTGAAAATGCAGATCACCGACGACTGGAGCAAGGCCAAAACGGCCGATGCTGACCTGCTGATGATCGGGACGCTGCCAGCGCAGATGAAAGATGACGGCAAGGTGAATCTGCTGGTTGAAGCAGCGAAAAGCTGGATCAACAAACCCAACCGCCAGACTCCGTTCTCCAGTGGTTCTTACTTTGCGGACGACCTGCGGGCAGAAAGCCAGACGACCATCAGCTCTGGCGGGCCAATGGCAGCCGTTATTGGCTTCCAGTCACCTTACGATAAGCAACGCAGCGTCGTCGCGCTGCTGGCAGACAGCCCGCGAGCCTGGGCCCTGCTGAACGGCGCGCTAATCGACAGCGGTAAACGTGGGGCTATCTTCGGCTCGGCTTCCGTTATCCGTGAATCCGGCGTGCGCAGTCTGCGTGTAGGCGACACTTACTGGGTTGGCCATCTGCCGTGGTGGGAACGCGTATGGAATGCGCTGGCTACTCATCCGGTGCTGTTGGCGGTGTTTGCTACCTTTGTAGTGGTGCTGTTCGCTCTGCTGGTCTGGCGACTGATGCGCCGTGTCAGCCGTCATCGCCTGGGTGATGAGGATGACGAGGAGTGAAACGGTCGCTGCTTAGCCTGCTACTGCCGATTTTGTTGCTGCCTTTAAGCAGCAAGGTACCGGCCGCGCCCGATCGGGTTGAACCGGTCGACTGGCTGCTGCAACAGGTCAGGATCGGCGAAGCTACCAATAAATATGATTTAGTGAGTGAGTCGCTTTACCGGCTGGAAAAAATCGCGCCGACGAATCCGCAGGTTCTTGCTGCGCAAATCCGCCTTGCGTTGCATCAGGGCGAACAGGATAAAGCGCGTCGGCTGATGGAAGCCCTGAAGCAGGCTTACCCCGATTCACTGGCCACCCGTCAGGCGGAAGTTAGTATTCGCTTACTTTCTGATGAGGGCAGGAAACAGCTGCAGTTAGCTCGCCTTCTGGCCACATCAGGCCGCCTTACAGAGGCCAAAGTGGCCTACGATAAACAGTTCAACGGCCTTTTTCCCTCTGACGAGATTGCGCTGGAATACTGGCGTTTAGTCGCGCGCCTTCCGGGGCAGGAAACGCGTGCGCTGGCCGAACTTTCCGCGCTGGATCGCGATGCCCCAGGCAGTATTAATGTGCGGATGGCGATTGCGCAGATGGAGTTGAGCCGTAACGACCAGGCGGCAGCGCTTAAGCAGCTCCGCGCCGTAGCCGTGGATCCGGCAGGCCGGGTTCAGGCTGCCGAACTGTGGCTGAGCAACATCAAATCGCAGCCCGTCACGCCGCAAAGCGTGGCTCAGCTGAAAACCTATCTGCTGACTTTCACCAGCGATAAGCCACAGTCTGACGGCCAGGCAGAGTTGGATCGCCAGCAAAAAATGCTGGCCGATCCCGCCTGGCAGCAGCGCCTTCGTGGTCTGGCGATGCTCGAGCGTGGTCAAAGCTCGGCGGCAATTCCAGCTCTGCGTGCTGCGTTGAAGGCCACGCCAGACGATCCGGATCTGCTCGGGGCCATGGGCCAGGCGCTGGCGCGGGCCAATAACCGCGAAGCAGCTACGGGCTATTTTCAACGGGCGATTGCGGCGGATGCACAGGGCACCGATATCGGCAAATGGCGTAGCCTGCTGCAATCCAACCAGTACTGGCTGGCGATAGCGAAGGGCGACAAAGCGCTGGCGGCTGGCGATCTCTCTCAGGCAAGCGGCCAGTATCAGCTGGCGCGTGGGCTGGATAAGAGTGACAGCTATGCGCCGATCGGGCTGGGTGATGTGGCGCTGGCGCAAAAGAATCTCGCCACGGCGGAAGAGCAGTACCAGCGCGCTTTACGTCTGGATGCGGGCAATACCACGGCAGCAAGACGGCTCGCGGCGCTGTATCAGCAGCAGTCTCCGCAGAAAGCCTTGGCCTTTATCAACGGACTGTCGGCGGCGCAGAAAAAGTCGCTGGGTGAGACGCTCGCCAACCTGCGCAGCAATGCCCTCAGTGCTGAGGCTGAAAAGCTGGCTGCTGCCGGAAACTGGCAGCAGGCCGCCGGGACATACCGCCAGGCTCAGCAATTCTCACCCCAGGACGTCTGGCTTAATTACCGGCTGGCAGGCGCTTTGCGTCAGAACGGGCAAACTCAGGCTGCTGACCGGCAAATGCAGGCGATGGCTCGTCAGCAGCCTGGCGAGGCTACTCAGGTCTATGCCAACGCGCTTTACCTTTCCGGCAGCAACCGAACGCAGGCCGCCCTGACACAGCTTCACACGCTGCCTGAAGCGAAGTGGGATCAGAACATCAACGATCTGAACACCCGGCTTGAGACCGATCTGCTCATCGCGAAGGCTGAAGCCAGTCTGGATAACATCGAGGCGCTGATCGCCCGGCATCAGCTGGCCCAGGCGCGGAAGCAGCTGAGCGCTCTGCCGCCGGAAGCTTCAACTCAGAACATTTACAGCGGACGGCGCATCGCCAACGCGTGGCTGGCCGTGGATGACCCGCAGAAAGCGACCTCGCTGTATGCCACCCTGAAAACGCAGGCAGCCAAAGAGGGGCCTTCGCAGAGCAGCGCGCTCATCTACCGGGATGCGGCACGCCTGGAAGCCGTGCAACATCAGCCTGAGTTAGCGCAGACGGACTTCAGTAAAGCGATGGTCGCCAGCGGCATCAGCCCCGTGCTGCCGCAGGACAATGAGACTTACACCAGACTGACCCGCAACGATGAGCAGGATGACTGGCTGAAGCGGGGCATTCGCAGTGATGCCGCCGATCTCTATCGCCAGCAGGACACCACGCTGACGCTGGAAGAGGACTATTCACGCAATAAAGGCACCGGCGGGGTGTCTGACTTTACGGCGCACACCACTATGCTGGAAGCCGAAACGCCGTTGGCTGACGGCAAAAGCTTCCTGCGGCTGGATAATGTTGATGTCTCTGCTGGCTCATTCGCGCGCAACAGCAGCGGCAACATTGAGGAAAATTTTGGCACCTGTGCCAACGATGACGCGGTCTGTAACCGGGATTTCCGCCAGCATCAGAACGGCACCAGCGTGGGTGTTGGCTACCGTAGCGACAAATGGCGTGGTGACATAGGCACCACGCCGCTGGGCTTTGCGGTAACTAACTGGGTGGGCGGCATCACCTGGAATACTGACCTGGCGGACTTAGGCGTGTCGTTGACGGCTTCAAGACGCCCGATTTCCAGTTCGTTGCTCTCTTATGCGGGCGCGAAGGATCCTAACCTCGCCAGTGGCAAAACCTGGGGCGGCGTGGTCGCAACCGGTGGCGCGATCGGCCTGAGTTATGACCAGGGCAACGCCAACGGCGTCTGGGCTGATCTCAGCGCGCACCAGATCACCGGTGAAAATGTGGAGGATAACTCCCGCGAGCGGCTGATGGCCGGTTACTACTATAAGGTGATCAACGAGAACAACCGGCGGGCTACCCTCGGCCTGAACGGCATGTTGTGGCACTACGCGAAAGACCTGAGTGATTACTCACTTGGGCAGGGAGGCTACTACAGCCCGCAAAGCTACAGTTCACTGTCGGTGCCGGTAACCTATCGCCAGCGCACGGAGAACTGGTCTTATGATCTCGGTGGCTCCGTTTCCTGGTCGCACTCGAAAACCAGCGGCCAGCCACGCTATCCGCTCGATTTCGGCGCGCTGACGCGTGATAACCCCCAAAGCAGCGACAGCAGCAGCAACGGATTTGGCTACACCTTACGCGCAGTGGTTGAACGCAGGCTGACCGCTCACTGGACGTTAGGAGCCGGCGTGGATATTCAGCAAGCGAAGGACTATACGCCGAGCCACGGTCTGATTTACGCCCGCTATTCGATGGCCGGTTGGGAAGGCGATCTGGACATGCCGCCAGAGCCATTATCCCCATACGCGGACTTTAAATAGGGTTATCAGGCGGATTTGCCGGGGAAATTAAGATAATCACCTTCAGAAAACACCTAATCACCCCCTTGCCGGATGACAGCGCTTAACAAGCGGCCACCTTAAGATATACTCAGGGCAGTTTTTTGCTGCCTGACGGGTGGCATTCAGTGATTCGGAGAACAGGCTTGCGCGTCAGTCGTTCCTTAACAATAAAGCAGATGGCGACGGTGTCCTGTGTGGCCGCGGTGACCATCTGTATTTTTATTGTCATTCAGCTTTTCCATTTTGTGCAGCAGCGCAGGATTGACTATGCCCAGCAGATGGAAAATATCGCCCATACCGTGCGGCAACCCCTGTCGCAAGCGGTGTTGAAGGCCGATATTCCTCAGGCTGAAGTGATCCTCAACTCCCTGAAACCGGCGGGTGTTCTGGCTCGGGCTGAGGTGGTGTTGCCGAACGGTTTACAGGCGCTGCATACCGACTTTGAGCCCGAAAAACCGGTGCCGCACTTCATTGCCACCTTGTTTGAACTGCCGGTGAAGATCACTGTGCCGCTTTACTCGCTGGAGCCCGCTAATCCTAAGCCGCTGGCGTTGCTGGTGCTACAGGCCGATTCCTGGCGGGTTTATCAGTTCATCCTCAGTGCGCTGTCAACCATGGTGACGACTTACCTTCTGCTGGCGTTGATCCTGACGATCGCTATCAGTTGGTGTGTGAATAAACTGATCGTTCGCCCGCTACGGCGGATCGCCGTGGAGTTGCAGAACCTGCCTCCTCAGGAGGTCATCTCGCATCAGCTGGTTTTGCCTGATCGTCACCGCGATGATGAGCTGGGCATGCTCATCCGCAGCTATAACCGCAATCAGCAAGTGGGAGAAGCGGTGAATGATGAGATGAGCCGGCTGACCACCCGCTTTGCCCTGACCAATCTGCCGAACAAAACCCTGTTTCTGGCGCTGCTGGAGCAGCATCTGGATTCCGTCTCTGATGACGACAATTTTACCGTTATGGTGCTGCGCATCGAGACTTTGCAGGAAACCAACGGGGTGGTTAAAGATGAGCAGCGTGATGCGTTGTTACTGACGCTGCTGGATAAAATTCGTCACAGTACGGACAGCCATACGCTGGTTGGCCAGCTGTCGGGCAGCGATTTTGTGCTGCTGGTGAAACGCGCTAACAAGCCTTTCCGCGCCATGCGGCTGGCCCGCCTGTTGCTGTTGCGGCTGAATCAGCCTGTTATGTTGCAGGATATGCAGCTGCGGCCAAACCTGAGCATTGGCCTGGCTCAGCGTGAAGGGGTCGACCTTACCGCACAGGACTTGCTGAGCCGAGCCGCCTCCGCGATGATGTCGGCGCGTCATCAGGGCAAGAATCAGATCCTGTTTTATGACCCGATGATGATGGAGCGGGCGCATAAGCGGCTGACTCAGGAACACGACATTTTGCAGGGGCTGGAAAAAGGTCAGTTCTCGCTGTTCCTGCAGCCGCAGATTGATATGCGTAATGGCAAGCTGGTGGGGGCGGAAGCGTTGCTGAGAATGCGTCAGCCAGATGGAAGCTGGGCACTGCCTGAAGACCTGATCGTGAATGCTGAAGAAATCGGCGTGATTAGCGTGCTTGGCCGCTGGGTATTTGAAGAGTCCTGTCGGGTGTTGGCTGGCTGGCAGAAGGAAGGAATCACTCTGCCGTTAAGCGTCAATCTGTCGGCGGTTCAGTTGCGTGAGCCGGATATGGTCATCCATCTGCAGGACCTTATCCATCGTCACCATATCAGCCCCGGCAGCCTGATGCTGGAAATCACCGAGACCGCGCAGATTGGCGAGCCAGAGCAGGCGCTGCGCTTGTTAAGCGAGTTGCAAAAAGTCGGCATCTCAGTGGCGCTGGATGATTTTGGCATGGGCTATGCCAACCTGAACTGGTTGAGTCAGTTTAAATCCTTACCGATCAGCAAACTGAAGATGGACCGCAGCTTTGTCTGCCTGCTGCCAAATGATGACACGATGGTGCGCATCGTCGCCGCCATTGCCGAGATCATCAAGTTGGATGTGATCGCCGAAGGCGTAGAGACCAGCCAGCAACGCGACTGGCTGCTGGCGCGCGGTATTCATATTGGTCAGGGTTATCTCTATTCCGAGGCGTTGTCACTGCCAGTATTTAATAGAAAATACCTGGGGTTCGTCACGCAATAATAAGGTCCCTGAGGGGATAATCTCCACTGTTATCAATCCATAACGCAAACCACAACGCGTCGGAAGGGGTGCTGAAGTGATTCAGCTCATAAAACGACGCGTTGCCCGGCCGCTAACTGTGTCAACTTATATCAATCCCGTTAACGTAGTGTTACTTTCGCGCTGAGACTGACGAAATCATCAGCACCGTGCACCTGCCTTCCAAGCCGTTAATGGACATTTTTTATGAAAACTTCCCTGTTTAAAAGCCTCTATTTCCAGGTGATTACCGCCATCCTCATCGGCGTGCTGTTAGGGCATTTCTACCCCGAGTTGGGTGCCCAGATGAAGCCGCTCGGCGATGCCTTCGTCAAGCTGATCAAGATGATCATTGCGCCCGTTATTTTCTGTACCGTGGTAACAGGGATTGCCGGTATGGAAAGCATGAAAGCTGTCGGCCGTACGGGTGCCGTAGCACTGCTTTATTTTGAAGTGGTCAGTACCATCGCACTGATTATTGGTCTGGTGGTGGTCAACGTGCTGCAACCGGGCGTTGGAATGAATATTGACCCGGCCACGCTGGATGCCAAAGCCGTGGCGATGTATGCCCAGCAGGCAGAACAGCAGGGCGTGGTGGCCTTCCTGTTAGATATCATTCCTAACAGCGTCATTGGCGCCTTTGCCAGCGGCAATATCCTGCAGGTGCTGCTGTTCGCCATTATGTTTGGTTTTGCCCTGCACCGCATGGGTGACAAAGGCACGCTGGTCTTTAACTTTATCGAAAGTTTCTCCAGAGTGATCTTCGGCATCATCAATATGATCATGCGTCTGGCCCCTATCGGGGCGTTCGGTGCAATGGCCTTCACCATCGGTAAGTACGGCGTGGGGTCACTGGTCCAGCTGGGGCAGCTGATTATCTGCTTCTATATTACCTGCCTGCTGTTCGTGATCGTGGTGCTGGGCACTATTGCCCGTGTGGTTGGCTTTAACATCTTCAAATTTATAGCCTACATCAAAGAAGAGCTGCTGATCGTGCTGGGGACTTCTTCCTCAGAATCCGCGCTGCCACGTATGCTCGATAAGATGGAAAAACTGGGCTGTAAGAAATCGGTGGTCGGGTTGGTGATCCCAACCGGGTACTCGTTCAACCTCGATGGCACCTCAATTTACCTGACCATGGCGGCGGTCTTTATTGCTCAGGCCACCAATGCGCACATGGATATCTGGCATCAAATCACGCTGTTAGTGGTGCTGTTACTCTCCTCGAAAGGGGCGGCGGGTGTTACCGGAAGTGGGTTTATCGTGCTGGCGGCCACGCTTTCTGCGGTAGGTCATTTACCGGTTGCCGGGCTGGCGCTGATCCTCGGAATCGACCGCTTTATGTCTGAAGCGCGTGCGCTGACCAACCTGGTTGGCAACGGCGTGGCGACCGTAGTCGTGGCGAAATGGGTCGATCAGCTGGATGAGCAGCAAATGAAAGACACGCTGGATGGCAAAAATAAGGCGAAAAAACTGCCTGAAAATGCCGCATAAGCCGTTAATTCGCTAAATATCCCCCCAAATGCCCGCCGCGACTTGCCCTCGCGGCGGGCATTTGCATAATAACCCCCAGAGATTTTTATCATTTTTCACTCCAGCGTGGGACATCCCCGCCAATGTGTGGTCTAAAAGCTGTTCTGAGAAAAAACAGCGGCTTCCCTGAGTTATCCTTCCCGTAGATAGCAGCAGGCCGTAGATCGCCAGTGATTCTTTTTGGTTTGTGATTGAGTAGGGGTTCACATGCAGGGCACCAGAATTCGTCTTTTGGTTGGTGGAATATTGCTGGCTGTTGTCAGCAGCACTGTGCAAGCTGAAACACTCCAACCCGATCCCGCCTGGCAGCAGGGAAAACTCGATAACGGGTTTACCTGGCAGGTTTTGACAACTCCGCAGCGTCCAAGTGACCGCGTTGAAGTCCGCTTACTGGTGAATACCGGCTCTCTGGTGGAGACTACCCAGCAGGCAGGTTACAGCCACTTATTACCGCGTCTGGCCCTGGTGCACAACGCGAAGCTCGACCCTGCTCAGCAGCGCTCGCTGTGGCAGCAAAGTATCGACCCGGATCGCCCGCAGCCGCCGGCCATCACCTCTTATGACTTCACGCTTTATACCCTCAGCCTGCCCAACAACCGGCCTGAAGTGGTGAAAGAAGCGATGAACTGGCTGGCCGCCACCGTCGGCGATATGACCCTCAATGAACAGACGGTGAATGCCGCGCTGAGCGCTGAGGATCCTATCGCCACCTGGCCTGCTAACCCGCAGGACGTCTGGTGGCGTTACCGGCTGAAAGGTTCCACGCTGCTGGGCCACGATCCGGGTACGCCAGCCAATGCACCGGTCGACCTGGCCAAGCTGAACGACTTCTACAAACAGTGGTACACGCCAGACGCGATGACGCTGATGGTGGTGGGCAACGTAGACAGCCGTAGCCTGGCAGAGCAGATCAACAAAACGTTCTCCCCGCTGAAGGGCAAACGTGATACGCCATCGCCGATGCCAACGCTTTCGCCATTGCCGCCGCAGCCGATTAACCTGGTGAATAATAATCTGAGCCAGGATCGCCTGTCGCTGGTGTGGGATTCGCCATGGCAACCCATCCGCGATTCGCAGAATCTGCAGCGTTACTGGCAGAGCGACCTTGCCCGTGAAGCGTTGTTCTGGCACGTTCAGCATGTGCTGAGCAGCAGCAAGGCGCAGAAGGTTCAGGTCGGGTTTGACTGCCGTGTGCTTTACCAGCGCGCGCAGTGCGCTATCAATATGGATGCGGATAACGCGACCCTGCAAAATAATCTGAATCTGGTCGCGCGGGAGATGGTCAACATCCGCGATAACGGCCTGCCGCAGGAAGAGTTTGATGCGCTGATGGCGCAGAAGACAGCCGAGCTGAACAAGCTGTTTGCTACCTACGCCAGGACGGATACCGATGTGCTGATGAGCCAGCGTCTGCGATCGCAGCAAAACGCGGTGGTGGATATCGCCCCTGAACAGTATCAGAAACTGCGCCAGAGCTTCCTGTCGGGCCTGACTTTGCAGATGATGAATCAGGAGCTTCGTCAGCAGCTGTCACAGGATCTGACCATGATGCTGATGCAGCCGCAGGGCGAACCGGAAACCAACGTGCAGGGACTGGAAGAAAGCTGGAAGAAAATTATGGCACCTGTCCCGGAAGCGGCGGCAGCGGCTGTAGATGAAACCAAGCCTGAAGTCTCTGATATTCCGTCTTCGCAGAACTGATCCCGCCTCAGCCTGTATAAACCCGGTAGCCGCAAAGCTGCCGGGTTTTTCGTGTGAATCGGCCGAACACCTTCCAGCCAGATTTCCGGTGGCTCAACGATTTTCTACCAGACCCGCGCGCGCAGCCATTCATTGACCAGCATCGGCCAGCTTGCCAGCGGCAAATCTGCCACGTTGCGGATGCCAAACCCATGACCGCCTTTCTCGTAAAAATGCAGCTCGCTGGCGACTTTATGCTCCCGCAGTGCGCTGAACATCACCATGCTGTTGTTGATCGGCACTGACTCATCGTTCACCGCATGGATCAGCAAGGTTTGTGGCGTTTTCTCCGTCACGCGTGTTTCCATCGAGTAAGCGTCAATTTCCCGCTGGGTAGGATGTTCGCCGAGCAGATGCTGGCGACAGCCCTGATGCGCCAGGCCTTCACGCATACTGATCACCGGGTAAAGTAGCACCATCGCATCCGGGCGTGCCGTCAGCGAATCGGCGATATCCTGCACCGGATACAGTTTTTCGTCGAAGCGCGTGCCCACGCTGGCGGCCACGTACCCGCCGGCGGAGAAGCCCATCATCACAATACGCTTGCCGTTCAGACCCCGTGCCGCACGGTGGCGCAGAACGCGGACCGCACGCTGAGCATCCGACAGTGGCGCATCAGCCGCCTCATGATGGCCGTCCTGGGGGAAGCGATAGGTCATGACCGCCAGCGTATAGCCCATGGCGGTGAAGAACATTGCCAGCGCGCTGCCTTCTTTATCAATCATGATCTTTTCGAAGCCGCCACCCGGCGCAACCAGCAGCGTCACGCCGTTGGACTCTTCCGGATACCAGAAAGCCAGTTCCGGATTGCGCACGCCGCTGGCGGCACGATCGTAAGGTTCGTACTCTTTGGCTAAATCGACAATTTGCGGGCTGACTCTGGAATCGCTGGCACCGGGAGCCTCGCCGTGAGGCCAGATATTAATAATTTCGGTTTTCATAGGCGCTCCTGTTTTTCATTATTTTAGTATAGGCGAGCCCGGCGGGAGAATAGGGGGTTCGGCTGTATTTAAACAAACATTGCCAATTAATTGATCAAGCGTCCAGCCTTCCTCACGCTTTTGAGAAAGTTTCAGACTATGCCCAGAAAAGCCCGTGATGACGTATTTGTATGATGCTATCTGATTGTTTTAAAACAGGTAGATTACCGAAGGTTTGCATCAAGGATCGCTATTAAGCGGGTTTGGGTTAATTATCATAATATTCAGTTTATTATCTTTTCATTGGCCGCAGGCTGGTCCTGAATTAGGAATTGACTCATTCAGTCTTCTTACGGATCTGGCCAGTTAATAATTTGACTTAATAGTCAGACATTAAATAAAGGGTGGCGTTAATGATGACTTTCCTCCGCACAGAAAAAAGCCCCGCAAATGCGAGGCTCTGATGAGGGCACTGCTGAACAGCAAGCGGTTACTCCGGCATGGCCGAGCGGGGAATGATTGCACCACGATGCTGGATCACTGTGCTGGCGGTCAGATGGCCGCGCTTAGCTGCGTCCTCTGCACGTCCACCGCTCAGACGCACCGCAAGGTAGCCAGCGCTGAAGGAATCCCCGGCGGCAGTGGTATCGACCACGCTACTGGCCGGAAGCCTGACGGCAGGAACGTCCAGTAACGACCCGTCTGCCAGAGAAACCAGGCAGGAGTCCGCTCCGCGCTTGATTACAATCTCGCTCACGCCAGCGGCGCGGGTACGGGCGATCACATCTTCTACCGGCGCTTCGCCCCATAGCAGGGTTTCATCGTCCAGCGTCAGGAAGGCAATGTCCGTGCAGGCCAGCATCACCTGATAAGCCGCCTGAGTGACTTCAGCTGAAGGCCACAGACGCGGGCGATAGTTGTTATCAAAGATGACTTTGCCGCCGTTGCGTCGGCAGGTGGTCAGCAACGCCATCAGTTTTTCCCGGCTCTGCGGGCTGAGGATCGCCAGGCTGATGCCGCTAAGGTAAAGGTAATCAAAGTGGGCTAACTGCTGGCAGATTTCCTCGGCGCGATCCCCTTCCAGCCAGAAACGGGCCGCGGCATCGTTGCGCCAGTAATAAAAAGTCCGTTCGCCTTGCGCATCGGTTTCGATGACGTACAGACCGGGCAATTTATTGTCCATCTTCTGGATCAGGGCGGTCTGCACCTGCTCCTGCTGCCAGGCAGCGATCATTTCATTGCTGAAGCTGTCTGTGCCCAGCGCAGTGACGTAGTCCACGCTTAGCTGCTCTGCAGCCACCTGGCGGGCAATGTAAACCGCCGTGTTCAGCGTATCCCCGCCAAAACCCCGGGTCAGGTCGGTGGCTTTCTGCGAAAGCTCAATCATGCACTCGCCGATCACGGCAATTTTTTTCTGCGTCATGGTAGTCAGCTCATCCCCTAAATTTGCACCAGTTTCGCCGCGCAGGCTCGTGTAGTCAATATTTTAAAACGCTGTTTTATTTTTTTTAAGGTCAGGGAAACAGCGTGAAAACAGACTAAAAGGCCTCTGTTTCCGCCATTGTATCCACAGGATTGCGGGAAAACAGGCGGGCGTATTCAGCGCCAGGCGCGATAAAGTTCTCCGTCAGAGTGCCGATATCAGTCTGGCGGGAGATCCGTTCTCCGGACGGTCTCATCATAATAAAGGATCAATCTCATGGTGCTGAACGACCTCAGTCACCGGCTTCCTCTCTCAAATGGTGTTACAGAGCAACAAGATGAGCGTCTGTACTGGCAGGAGTGCCAGCGCATCTATACGTTTCAGCCCATCTACCGGGTGACCGGCAGTTTGATGGCCATTGAGTTGCTCACGGCGGTATTTCATCCCTCCGCGCCGGGGCAGAGGTTATCACCGGAGACCTACTTTGCAGCGCTTGAGATCCCTCAACGGTTGCACATTGTTACCGAGCAGCTGGAGCTGCTGGCGCAGTGGGAAACGAAATTCACCTCCAGCGGCACCGTGGCCTCCGTCAACATTGATGGACCGACACTGCTGGAACTCCAACACCATGCGGCTATCCGTCAGCTGGTTGCACGCTGCCCGTGGGTGCGCTTTGAGCTGGTAGAACACCATGTGCTGCCGCAGGAAGAGATTGTTGCGCAGATGCCTGAGCTTGGCCCGCTGTGGCTGGATGACTTCGGCTGTGGCATGGCGAACTTCTCGGCGCTGACCGAACTGAAGTACGAGTACATCAAAATGGCCCGTGAGCTGTTTATCATGCTCAGAGAATCAGAAGAGGGTCGTCATCTCTTTACGATGTTGCTGGCCCTGATTAATCGCTACTGCAAAGGGGTGATTGTGGAAGGCGTGGAAACGCTTGAAGAGTGGAATCAGGTGAAAAACTCACCCGCTTATGCCGCTCAGGGGTACTTTTTTGCCCGTCCGATGCCTTTTGACCAGCTTGAATCCCTGCCGCTGCAGCTGATCTGATCCCGTTTCCTCTGCTCTGGACTATCTTTACTGAAGGCCGAAGCGAGCAAGGAGACCGGGTATGTCGCGAACGGGAAAAATAATTAGCTGGATTGTCGGGATTTTTTTGTTGCTGGTGATAGCGGTGGCGATCATCATTGCGACCTTTGACTGGAACCGACTCAAACCCACCCTCAACCAGAAAGTGTCGACGGAATTGAACCGTCCATTCGCCATTCGCGGTGATTTGGGCGTGGCGTGGGAACGCAATCGTGATGAACCAGGCTGGCGCAGTTGGGTGCCATGGCCGCACGTTCATGCCGAAGATATTCTGCTGGGCAATCCGCCCGAAATCCCTGATGTCACCATGGTGCATCTGCAACGCGTGGACGCCACTCTGGCTCCGCTGGCGTTGCTTGGCAAAGAAGTCTATATCCCGTGGATCAAGCTGACGCAGCCTGATGCCAGACTGATCCAGACGGCGGATAAAAAGAATAACTGGACCTTCAATCTGGCGGGCAGTGACAACCCCGATCCTAATCAACCGCCTTCTGCGTGGACGTTCCGCCTCGATAACATCATGTTTGATCGCGGACAGATTGCCTACCGTGACGCCATCAATAAAGCCGATATTAAGGTCACTGTAGACCCACTCGGCAAGCCGGTGCCTTATGTTCAGGTGGCGGGAAGTAAAGAGGATAAAAGCCGGCAGGGTGCCTCTGATTTCGTCTTTGGCTGGAAGGCTTCCGGTACCTATAACAACGAGAAGCTGACCGGTGAGGGTAAAATTGGCGGCATGCTGTCGCTGCGCAGTAAAACCAATCCTTTCCCTCTTCAGGCCGATGTGCGCAACGGCACCACGCGTGTGCAGGTTGCCGGTACGCTGGAGGACCCGCTGAACCTTGGCGGACTGGATATCCGGCTGCGTTTCGCCGGGGATACGCTGGCTAATCTCTATGGTCTGACCGGCATTCTGCTGCCTGATACGCCGCCCTATGAAACCGACGGGCATTTGATCGCCCGCTTCCAGGAGAAGGGTGGCCCGGTGTTCCGTTACGAAAATTTTAACGGCCACATTGGCGACAGCGATATTCACGGCTCACTGACCTACACCCAGGGCAAACCTCGTCCGAAGCTTGCGGGCTCTCTGGAATCGAAACAGCTGAGAATGGCGGATTTAGGGCCACTGATTGGGGTGAATTCGGGTAAAGGCAGTGAAAAAACCGAACAGGCGAAAGCGAAGCGCGGCGATGCCACCACTCAGCCTGCCGATCGGGTATTACCGCACGACAAATTCGACACCAAAAGTTGGGGAGCCATGGACGCTGATGTGAAATTCAGCGGCAAGAAAATTGAGCACAGTAACTCGCTACCGCTCAGCGATCTCTACACGCATCTGGTGTTGAAAAACGGTGATATCCTGCTGGATCCTCTGCGCTTCGGCGTGGCTGGCGGCAACCTGAACTCTACCATTCATCTGGAAGGTGACCACACACCGATGCGAGCCCGTGCCGATCTGCACGCCCGTAACCTGAAGCTGAAACAGCTGTTCCCAGACGTGGCATCGATGCAAAGCAGCATGGGGCAGATGAACGGCGATGCCACGCTGAGTGGCAACGGCAACTCGGTGGCCGATATTCTGGCTACCAGCAACGGTGAGCTGAAGATGCTGATGAATGATGGGGTGATCAGCCGCAGCCTGATGGAAATCGTCGGCCTGAACGTCGGTAACTACATTGTTGGTAAGCTGTTTGGCGATGATGACGTCCGCATCAATTGCGCGGCGGCAGATCTGAAAGTCACTAATGGTTTAGCCTCGACCAAACTGTTCGTCTTCGACACGGAGAATGCGGTGATTAACATCTCAGGAACCACCAACTTCGCCAACGAGCGGATGGATTTATCGATCGATCCTGAGAGTAAGGGCATCCGTATTATCACCTTACGCTCGCCGTTGTATGTGAAGGGGACGTTCAAAAATCCAGACGCTGGCGTGAAGGCCGGCCCACTGATTGCGCGGGGTGCTGCGGCTGTGGCATTGGGGGCAGTTGTTGCTCCTGCCGCTGCCCTGCTGGCGCTGATTTCGCCAAGCGACAACGAGCAAAATCAGTGTACCAATGTGCTGCAAGAGATGAAGAGCAAGAAATAATCCTCGGGGGACGGGCTACCTCGCCCGTTCCTTTAACGGATTTGTGGAGATAAAAAAAAACCGGCCGAAGCCGGTTTTTTTATGCCTGAATCATGCTTAGTCGTACAGCGAGTCGTGGCGGGTTTCTTTGCTGGCAATCAGCGCCAGCAGTGTCAGACAGGCCATGGCTGCCAGATACATCCCCACGTAAAACAGACCGTAAGTATGGGCTAACCAGGTCGCGATATAGGGGGCAACAGAGGCACCCAGAATCGACGACAGGTTATAAGAGAATGACGCCCCGGTGTAACGCACTTCAGTCGGGAACAGCTCAGGCAGCAGTGCGCCCATCGGGCCAAAGGTCAGCCCCATGATGCTCAGACCCAGCAGCAGGAACAGCATCACCAGCAGCTGATTGCCCGATCCTAACATTGACGGGAACAGCAGCGAGAAGGCGATAATCATCAGCGTAATCACGATCATGGTTTTGCGGCGACCGAAGCGGTCTGCCAGCAGGCCGGCAATCGGCACCATCACACCAAAACCGATGACTGCCAGCATCAGCATCCACAGCATGGTATTGCGTGGTAAGCCAAGGCCGCCCGGCGCTGGCGTGGTGCCGTAAGACATCGAATAAACCGTCATGATATAGAACAGCGTGTAGGTCGCCAGCATGATAAAGGTGCCGATAACTGTCGCCTTCAAATGCTTAGACAGCAGCGTACCAATCGGCATTTTGACCTGCTTTTTCTCTTTCTTCACCTTGGCGAAGACCGGCGATTCGTGCAGCGAGATACGCACGTAAAGCCCAACCAGCACCAGCACGGCAGAGAGGATAAACGGCACGCGCCAGCCCCACTGCATGAACTGATCGTCGGTCAGCAGCCAGGACAGTAACAGGAAGGTGCCGTTGGCAAAGAAGAAGCCAATCGGTGCGCCAAGCTGGGGGAACGAGCCATAAAGGGCACGTTTCTTCGCCGGGGCATTTTCCGTCGCCAACAGCGCAGCACCGCCCCATTCACCCCCCAGGCCAAGACCCTGGCCGAAGCGCGCCAGCGCCAGCAGCAACGGGGCAAAGACGCCAATGGTTTCATAGCCCGGCAGCAGGCCGATTACCACGGTTGAGATCCCCATGGTCAGCAGCGAGGCGACCAGCGTGGCTTTACGGCCCACACGGTCACCAAAGTGGCCGAAGACGGCAGAGCCAATCGGGCGCGCCACAAAGGCGATAGCGAAGGTCGCCAGCGACTGCAGCGTGGCCACGGTGGCATCACCTTGTGGGAAGAAGATATGCGGGAAGACGATGACCGCAGCGGTAGCATAGATATAGAAATCGAAAAATTCGATAGCGGTGCCGACCAGCGAAGCGACCATCACTTTACCGCGAGAATTTACGGGCGTGGGGTCGTTTTCGGCGTCGAGCGTTGGGGCGATGGAGGCTTGCATAGCAGTTTCTTATTTGTAAAACATGTTAAAGAATCTTACGCACAGCGACGGCGGCATTCAATGGCGAAAACCGCGCCAGCACGGGCTTTCTGCGTGGAAAAGAGGATCATGCGTGAGAGTGGATAATTGCCGGGGGATGGCAACGCCAAACGCCCGTTTTCTGGCAATAACCACTAAGAAACGGCCAATAAAAAGTAGTGGGTCAGCGTTAAATGCTGGCTTTTGCGCAAATATTGTCCGGTAAACCAGATTTATGACTGACTTTGCCAGCTGTTACGCACAGCTTCCGCGCCGACACAGCTTGTTACAGTGTCGGGGGAGAAAGACGGCTTAGGGCGATCGTCCTATTTTATCGTCGCATTCACCTGCTTCAGCATCCAGGGATAGAACGGATTGGAGGACTGACGCATTAGCGAATCAAGACTGATTATTAACACTGAGCGTTCTCCTCGCGGCGTCATTGAGCCAAAACTCACGCCAAACTCATTCGGATGTTCCGGTGTTCGTCCGTACAAGGAATCCGTTAACGGGAAAGGGAGCGCTACATGGGAAAGCGAATAGACATCTGCCGGGTAATTTAGCCCAAGCGGCGTGACTTCGGTAATGGTACTGCCTGCTGGCGTGGTTTTCGCCACTTCGACATTACTCTCCGCAGTGGCATTAGTGACAAGCGTAGTGGTATAAGCGCGAGGCGGTGGGGGCAAAAGGTGTTCCGCCGCCTGCCTGGCGCTGGTGCGCATCAGTGGGGAGAGTTGCACCGACTGGTTGATATCAAACAGCACCAGCTCGCTGCCATTCGCAGGCAGAAGATTGTACAAAGCTCTGACCACGGCTGGCGTGCTGACCGTGTTATCAGCCACCGACTGAAAAGTCAGCACCGGCGGCAGTTTATTCAACCGCTGGCTGGCCTGCTCGCGGTGCAGTTGGCTCTGCAAGGCGCTGGTCAGCAGCCAGGACTGGCGCGCCGCTTTTACCGGGAAAGAGTTGTATTTGAACGGATTGAATTCCGGCAAAATGCTCAGCCACGCGGAGCGGGCAAACGCCGGGAAGATGGACGGAATACCTGCCAGCCCGGCATAACGAGCATAGCTGCTGACGCCAATCATCGGGGAGATCAGGATCAACCGATCGGGAGCAGGCAGAGCCGGGTCTTCTAACGCATCCAGGGCATATTTCATCGCCAGCGCACCCCCGTTTGAGAAGCCTACAATATGCAACGGGGCCCCTTGTGGGATGCGTTTTTTGGCTTCCCTTACCGCCAGCCTGGTCGCCGCCATCCAGTCTTTCCATTCCACGCTGGTCAGTGCCGCAGGCACCGTGCCATGTCCCGGTAAACGGATCGCCAGCGCGAGATAGCCATGCTGCTGATAGTCTTCAGCAAAATGGCGCAGGCTGTAGGGTGAGTCGGTCAGGCCGTGTAGCAGCACCACCGCACCACGCGGCGTGCCCTGCGGCGTCATGATGTAGGAGCGGTTCCAGTCGGTAGCAAAATTCTCCGGATAGACCGGGCTGTGCTCTGCATAGCGGTTATAGGTTTCCGGGTTGTCGTCCGCCAGCTTGTCGCTGACGTTAGTTTTGATCCCGGCGAAGATTTTCTGCTCATTGCTCAGATAGCCCGCCCAGTCACTGTGATCCAGCTGGCTGTCGCTCAGCTCTTCCGGAACCCAGGTGTGCCACAATTCCAGATCGGGTCCTCGCTCCGTGAGCGCCACGCGCAATCCCAGCAAGACGATCAGCAGGATAACCGTCAGTGTCGCCACGCGTTTAATCCAGATTTTAGTCCGATAAAGCATTGTTACGCTGTCCTTCTGCCTGAGTCTCCGCTGCAAGTATAGAGCCGATCGGGCCGCAAGTGCGCCAGGGTTTCAGTCATGTCTTAAGGGGAATTACCCCATTGTTGATTAATGGTTTAAGAAAAAATAAACGGATAATTACGCCGTGTTATTACTTATCATAATGATTTTTATTATTATTTTTTTAATTATCTTCAGATAAGGCCGGGTTTTTTTGCCGTTTACATCGGGATAAAGCTGGCCTATAGTGGCGGCGAATCACACAATGGAGCCCAAAATTGGACAGTCACCCCTTAAGTAACATCTTAATCTGGTAAGCCAACTCCTTTGTTTGCTTGCCGAAAACCGGCGGGCAATGTTTCACCTCCTTTCAAGGTCGTAGCATCCCCCTGACTTGCAGTAATCAGGTCCAGTCAATACTGGGCGCGGAAGGGCTATGCTTACGATCGTCGATCTTCTGCAGTGCCGCTTAACGTCTTTTTCTTATTAAGGATTTTTTGATGAAAGAACCTCCGACCAGCAATGGGCGAAGGCGGCCGCACGGCAGAAGGGGGATAAACACTCACTGATCTCCTCCCTTCCAGCTGTTCCTGCCTTCGTCCCGATCCGTACACATTCTGATGACTCCTCATGCGCAGGAGAGATTCCCCGCGCCTGATTAAAAAAAAGAAAGGATCTGGCAGATGAAAATGAACAATGCCAACTTGAAAATTGCCCGCGAACTGGCGATTGCCAGCGCAGCCAAACAGAGCCTGGACAGCACGCTGGCCAGAATGCACACCCACCGTCATGGCCTCACTCAGGAAGAAGCCGCAGAGCGCCTGGCCCATTATGGCAAAAACCAGGTCGCGAACGAGAAAGCCCCCCATGCGCTTCGCCAACTTTTGCAGGCTTTTAACAATCCCTTTATCTGGGTGCTGATGCTGCTGGCAGGCATCAGCTTTGTGACCGACTACCTCTTGCCGACCCGCAAAGGTGAAGAGACCGACCTGACCGGCGTGCTGATTATGCTGATGATGGTGATGCTGAGCGGGTTGCTGCGCTTCTGGCAGGAATACCGCACCAATAAAGCGGCGGAAGCCCTGAAGTCGATGGTTCGCACCACGGCAACGGTGATCCGCCGGAACAGCGCTTCGGCTCAGCCTGTCCGAAGTGAAATTGCCCTGCATGACGTGGTGCCAGGTGACATTATCTTCCTGTCGGCTGGCGATATGATCCCGGCTGATGTCCGGCTGCTCTCCTCCAGAGATTTATTTGTCAGCCAGGCGGCACTCAGCGGGGAAGCCATTCCGATTGAGAAATATGATGCGATGGCTGACATCTCGGCGAAAACGGTTGCTGGTAGCACCGGGGACGCTGATTTGCTGTCGATGCCTGGCATTTGCCTGATGGGCACTAACGTTGCCAGCGGCACGGCAACCGCGGTGGTAGTGGCAACAGGCAGCGAAACCTGGTTTGGCTCGCTGGCTAAATCTGTGGTGGGCAACCGCCCGCAAACCGCGTTCGACCGTGGCGTGAACAGCGTCAGCTGGCTGCTGATCCGCTTTATGCTGGTGATGGTGCCGATTGTATTGTTTATCAATGGCTTTACTAAGGGTGACTGGTCAGATGCCCTGATGTTTGCGCTGGCGGTGGCCGTCGGTCTGACACCGGAAATGCTGCCGATGATCGTCAGCTCTAACCTGGCGAAAGGGGCGATTGCCCTGTCCCGCCGCAAAGTGGTGGTGAAACGGCTGAATGCCATCCAGAACTTTGGCGCCATGGACGTGCTGTGCACCGATAAAACCGGCACGCTGACCCAGGATCGCATCATCCTGGAACAGCATCTGGATGCCAATGGCCGCAACAACGACAAAGTGCTGCAACTGGCCTGGCTGAACAGCCGTCACCAGAGCGGCATCAAAAACCTGATGGACAAAGCCATCCTCAGTTTCAGCCAGGGAAACCGGGCTGTCGCCGGACTTTGGCGTTACCGCAAAATTGATGAGCTGCCGTTCGATTTTGAACGCCGCCGTCTGTCCGTGGTGGTGGCAGATGAGCAAAATAATCAACAGCTGATCTGCAAAGGCGCGGTGGATGAAATGCTGGCTGTAGGAAGCTGGTGGCTGGATGGCGGTGAAAAACGTCCGCTGGATGACGCGGCACGCCAGCAGTGGCGTCAGCAGGCAGAAGAGTGGAATCAGCAGGGCTTCCGCGTGTTGATGCTTGGCGAACGCGAGCTGGGAGAACATCCGCTTATCCTGCCGCTGAGCAAAGAGGATGAGCGTGAGCTGACGATTTGCGGGCTGTTAACCTTCCTCGATCCGCCAAAGGAGAGTGCCGGTGAAGCGATTGCCGCGCTGCAGGAAAGTGGTGTAGCGGTGAAGGTGTTGACTGGCGATAACGCGATCGTCACCAGCAAAATTTGCCGTGAAGTCGGCCTGCAGCCGGGTGAACCGCTGTGCGGCAGTGAGATTGCCTGCCTCAGTGATGATGAGCTCTATCCGCTGGTGGAAGCGCGGACCGTCTTTTGCCGCCTGACGCCTCAGCAGAAATCCAGGGTCCTTAAGGCGCTGCAATATAATGGCCACACTGTCGGTTTCCTCGGCGATGGGATCAATGATGCCCCAGCGCTGCGGGATGCCGATATCGGTATTTCGGTGGATACCGCCACCGACATTGCCAAAGAGTCAGCGGATATTATTCTGCTGGAAAAAAACCTGAGGGTGCTGGAACAGGGCGTGATTAAAGGCCGGGAAACTTTCGGCAATATCATCAAGTACCTGAACATGACCGCCAGCTCTAACTTTGGCAACGTGTTTTCCGTGTTGGTCGCCAGCGCCTTTATCCCGTTTTTACCGATGCTGGCCATTCATCTGCTGATCCAGAACCTGATGTATGACCTGTCTCAACTGGCGCTGCCGTGGGACAAAATGGACAAAGAGTTTCTGCGCAAACCGCGCAAATGGGACGCGAAAAACATCGGCCGGTTCATGCTGTGGATGGGACCAACGTCTTCGCTGTTTGATATCACTACTTTTGTGATCATGTGGCATGTGTTCGCCGCTAACAGCGTTGAGCATCAGGCGCTGTTCCAGTCCGGCTGGTTTATCGAAGGGCTGCTGTCGCAAACGCTGGTGGTGCATATGCTGCGCACGCAGAAAATACCGTTTGTTCAAAGCCGCGCTGCGCTGCCAGTGATGCTGGCTACCGGTCTGGTGATGGCGTTAGGAATTTATATTCCGTTCTCACCGCTGGGGAATGCGGTTGGCCTGGTGCCGCTGCCCTGGTCTTACTTCCCATGGCTGGTTGCCACGCTGTTTGGTTACTGCGTGGTGGCTCAGGCGATGAAACGCGTCTACATCCGTCGCTTCGGCCAGTGGTTCTGAGGAGAAACTGATGAAATATGCCAACGTCGTCACTACTATCGTGCTGTTCTTTGTCGGGCTGCTGATTTTCTCCAGCGGACTGTTGATGATCCTCAGCGCATAAAGCCAGTCAGGGCGGATCGCCGATCCGCCCTGACGTTTTCCCCACCTTTCAGACCTTCACAAACCGCAGATAAATAAAGCGGATCACAAAGTATTCAATCGCCCCCAGCAGCAAAAACCACAGGCAAAACACCAACGTATACAGCTGGCCGACATCACTGAGGTGGAACATCGCCATCAGGCGATAAGTCAGGCTCAGACCAAACCACGGCGCGGGCAACAGCAGGGCGGAGAGCATGCCCAGCATCAGGGTGCTCATCGGCATTAAAAAGGTCAAAAACGGGTTATTCATGGGGCTTCCAGTCTGGTCAGTGGCCGCCATTTTCCAGCAATATGGCTTCTGGTTCAATCCTTACACCGCCAGCCGCGTGGCGCTGGCTTATCGCCGCAGCATTTCTGGCGTGGAAACGGGCAAGGTTTACCGGGTCTGGTAAGTCTGAAGAAGGCGAATACCCTCGCCTCCACCATTTTCTATCGATAAATTACCCGTCATTTCCGCCCGCTTTCTCCCGCCACTTCGCCTGCTATTCCCCCAAACCCTTCAGGGTTGTGACCGTTAACACAGTAATTCTTTTAGCCTTTTTGATTAAAAATTTACCGCGAAATTAGCATTCGTTAAAAAGTATAGCCAAGGCTATACTCAAATCCCTGATTTTGTTGTCTTTTTTTTTGCAAAACCCCGTGGTAGGATGCGTTTCTTGTTAAGCACCCGCGCTTATTTTTTCGCCGGGACCTCTGTTTTTGATGCCTGAGCGCGTCCGGGGTCCTCAAACCGGTATAACCACAATGAACATGTACGCAACAATGATTCTGGCCTTTGGCATGTCGATGGATGCGTTCGCTGCCGCCATCGGAAAAGGTGCCAGTCTGCATCGCCCTTCAGTGAAAGAGGCGCTACGCACCGGCCTGATTTTTGGCGTGATTGAAGCGCTGACCCCGCTGATTGGGTGGGCGATTGGGATTGCCGCCAGTCGTTATGTCATGCAGTGGGATCATTGGGTCGCCTTTACGCTGTTGTTTGTGCTGGGCGCCCGTATGATTTGGGAAGGCTTACGTAAAAAAGAGTCGGTTGAAGAAGCGCCCCAGAGCCACAGCTTCATGCTGCTGGCCACCACTGCGGTGGCTACCAGCCTCGATGCTATGGCTGTGGGCGTTGGTCTGGCTTTCCTGCAGGTAGACATTGTGACCACTGCGCTGGCTATTGGCGCGTCCACCATGGTGATGGCTTCTGCCGGGATTTTACTCGGTCGCTTCCTTGGCCCGGTGATGGGGAAATGGGCGGAAATTTTTGGTGGCGTGGTGTTGATTGGTATCGGTAGCAGCATTCTGGTGGAACATTTAGACCTTTTTGCCTGATTTACCTCGCTTTTCCTCCCTTTCTTTCGGCGGGCTTCGGCCCGCTTGTTTCGCTTTCGTGTAAGGTTGTCTTTGCCTGTTAAAGATCAATTTTGTGATCTGGTTCAAATATATTTGCCTGAAAAACGCGCTTCTTGTATACTTTTTTTGCGTTTTACTAACAAAAGTTGAATCAGGTAATCCAAATGAAAAAATTATTTAAGCGCGTGTTGCACAGCTATGTTGAAGCCTTCAAACACGTGCCGCCAGGTGCCATGTCTTAATGGTTCCGGCCAGATACCCTCGATAGCCTCGGTCAGGGACAGACCGTTGGTTATCACTTCCTTCTTTATTGCACACTCCTAAATACCTCTTCAATCCCGCGGACAAACTCCCTGAAGCGTTCTGATACGTGGCCGGGCAACCTTTCTATTCCTGTTCCACTCCCTGCGTATTCGACTCTCTTCACCGTGATCTGTCTCTATCCTAACGGATGAGGAATTCAGCATGACAACGTTAAACCACAAAGTGGCTGGATAAACGGCCGGGTTATCGTGCTAATGGCGGGATGGTCTGATTTATTTCCCCTGATTACCTGAATTCACCTTACACTCAACAAGTAGCTTATTACTGCTCAGTGTGAGGTCATCTGGCCTCACTTGTTTTCGACGGATTGAACCCGACTTGTCTCAAAGAATTGTATGAAAAGAAGGTGTTAATAGATGGAATTTAAAGACTATTACGCGCTGCTGGAGGTTGAACCTACGGCAGATTTGAACACCATTAAAACGTCATATCGTCGGCTGGCGCGAAAGTACCATCCCGATGTCAGCACCGAAGCGAATGCCGAAACCAAGTTTAAAGAGATGGCGGAAGCCTACGAAGTGCTGAAGGACAGCGACAAGCGGGCTGAATACGATCATCTTCGCTTACACCGCGACGATCCTCGTTTCTCGCAGTCCGCATCAGATTTTGGTGGCGGCTTCAGTCAACATTCTCAGGGTAATACCGGTGACTATTCTGACTTCTTCGAATCCATTTTTGGCCGTCAGGGCGGGGGATTCCAGGGGCAGACGAGACGTCATCCACCAAGAAGAGGTCAGGATTTGGAAATGGAAGTGCCGATGTTCCTCGAAGAGACGCTAACCGGCGACAGCCGCAACGTCTCCTTCACCCTGCCGGTTCTGGATGAGTTTGGTCGCCAGACGGATGAAATAGCGAAAACCCTGAAGGTGAAAATCCCGGCTGGCGTAGTGGATGGTGAGCGTATTCGCCTGAAAGGCCAGGGCGTGGCAGGCAGCCAGGGTGCGGCTAACGGCGATCTGTATCTGGTGATCCGCGTGGCTCCGCATCCGCTGTTTGAAGTGGATGGGCAGAATCTGCAGATTGTGGTGCCGCTTGCACCATGGGAAGCCGCGCTGGGCGCCACGATTCAGGTGCCAACATTAACCGGGAAAATAGCGCTGACTATTCCTGCTGGCAGCCAGAACGGCCAGCGGATGAGGATCAAAGGCAAAGGCCTGGTCAGCAAAAAAGGCAGCGGCGATCTCTATGCCATTCTGAAAGTGGTGATGCCGGGCAAAGCCGACGAGCAAACTGCTGCCCTGTGGCGTGAGTTAGCGGAGAAGGCCGCCTTCGAGCCGCGCTCAGCATGGGAGAACGCATGATGACCGAACATGTTCGCTATACCGTGATTGAGATCTGTCGCTCGGTGGATATTTCCCCCGAAGAGCTGACCGAAGTGGTGGGACTCGGGGTGATTACGCCAGTGGAAGCGACGCCCAGTTGGATTTTCGATTATCACGCGTTGCGCAGTTTACGCAAGGCACGGCAACTTCAGAGTGAGCTTGAGCTGGAGTGGGCGGGAATTGCTATGGCGTTGACGCTGATGGAGAAAGTGGAACATCTGGAGAAAGAGAACGCGCATTTGAGGCGACAGCTGGAGCGGATGCTGCACACGATTTGACTCTCTGCGCCGCCAGGCTGAGAGCGGCTCTCCGGCAACGCTGGCAGTAAGCGTTATTCAGGGCCGGGGTTTCCCGGCCTTGATGGCCGCCTTAATCCTGGCTTTGATACTCATCCAACGTGGCATTCTGGCAGGCTTGCTGATTCTGGCGAGCTTCATTTTTCTGGTCTGCATTCAGGTTCATCCAGGCCGCGATCACGGTTCTGGCTTCATCCTCATCAAACTCTGGCTTCTCCTGTGCGGAAGGAGACTGACCGCGTGCGTCCAGCGCTTTCAACTTCGCAATGTAGCTGTCTACGGACTCACTGGTCTTTTCCTGGGTAACCACAGTACAAAGATTCGCGATATAGCCCTGAGCCGGATCATCAGAGTCGTCTGCGGCATGCGCCGCGCCGGTTGCTGCCAGAATGGCGAGCAGCATAACTACTTTTTTCATACCTGCTCCTTGTGAAAGGGTGAAGTTAACGCATCTTCCACCAGGCAGCCTTTGAATTGCAACTGTTTCAGCTTTCCCCTCAAGGGGATAATCCCCTTGAGGGTTGCGATTACTGACGTATTTTGCGGGCTTTTAGACGTTTATAACCAGCGAGTTAACCAGCCTATCTGCTCCTTAACGGCGTTCTGGAAGTGTAGGCCGTTGTACAGGTCATAATGTTTCGCCCCTTCTTCAATATGCAGCCTTTTCTCTGAGGCACCAACCGCATCAAATAGCGCCAAGGCTTGCTCTGGGGGATTGACCGTATCGCAACCTGCAACAACAACCAGTGTGGGGCAAATGACACTTTTTGCAGATTCGGCAGGTTTGTAATTCAGCGTCTCACGCACGGTGAGGAAGGGGATTTTGATATCCATTGCCGGGAAATCCACTTTGTGGCTGTCGAAAAAGGCTTTTGATTCTTCATCGTTCAGCACGCGGGTAATGGCAACAAACATCTCTTTACCGGTAGCAGCCTGCTTGTCGGCCATTTTATTCAGGGTTTTGATAAAGCCCTCTTTCTCTTCCACAGTCATTTTGCCGGTAACAATTTTTTCCCCATCGGCAAAGGCTAACTGACTCACCACACAGCGAATATCTGGATTATTCGCTGCTGCAGCCATCACATGGCAGCCACCGAAAGAGGTTCCCCAGAGAGCGATACGCTGGTCATCAACCTCTGGTAATGACTGGCACCAGGAAACCACCTTCAGGATATCTTCAATCTGCATTGCCGGAACCAGACGACCCCGTTCACCGCCGCTGGCACCAAAGCCCCGGTAATCAAAGGTGATAGCGGTGAAACCTGCCTCTGCAAAAGCTTGAGCAAATTGTGGCAGCAAAATCGCCTGAATACCGCAAAAGCCGTGGCAGAGAACAATGGTTGGAGCGGAAGAGGAACACCCGGAGGAATAAACGGTGGCAGCGATTTCGCCAGGGACAATAAAACGTTTGGTTTGCATACTAACTCCTTGTTGCAGAGAGTAGGGACAAAGAATTAGTCCCAGTCATTCATGTTTTAATGCGTGTTTAAAGTAGCAAATGACGGCTGATTTAGGGGAGATAAGGCAGGGGGGAGAACGTTAAATGTTCTTTTTGGTGATGCAGATCAATTATGGTCAGTCGGTGAGAGAGAATAACGCAGCTGACCGTTCCGGCCAGCCGCGGTTCAGGCCGTTATCAGGACTGAATAAGCTCTCTTACCCAGGCGATAATCTCCGCGTCTTTACCCTGCTCAAACAGACAATGCTGGAAGCGTTTGCCGCCAACGGCGGTTTTCACCAGTTCAGGATCGATAGCCCGCAGCGTATCAAGGTAGCTTTCCTTCATCACCGCGCTTTTCACCTGATTCAGAATGCCTGCGTTACGCACCTGAGGCTCTTTACGATCCAGAGGATATCCTTCGCCTTTGCGGCCGGTGAAGGCCTTCTCAAAGATATAACGGACGTTCAGCTCAGCTCCCCAACCAAAGCCTTTGGCAAAAGGTAAAGACAACGCGTTGCCGTTGTTGATCTGAGCAAACAGGAAGGCATCAGCCGGGTCGATACAGTAACCGCACACCACGCCTGGGTGGATGTTCAGCGACATCATCGCGCCCTGGCCCGTGCCGCAACCCGTCACAACGAAGTCCACCGCTTTGGCATTCAACAGGATACTGGCCATGATCCCTAAGTGAATGTAGGTCAGTTGGTGATCCTGATCGTCCTGCATACCCACGTTATAGACAGCATCTTTGTTGTCTGCGGCTACCGCTTCAAGCTGAGCTAACACCAGGGCATTTTTCCCCGCCTGGCTGTTTTCCATCATCAGTGCAATATTCATGTTCACTCCCGTTTAAAGGCATATTCGTTTAAAAAGGTAGAAGGGACTAGCGTGCAAGCCAGCCGCCATCTACCGCAAGGGTGTATCCGTTAACGTAGTCAGAAGCTTTGGAAGCGAGGAAAACGACCGGGCCCATCAGGTCCTGAGCGTCTCCCCAGCGCCCAGCCGGAATGCGGTTAAGAATGTCTTTGTTGCGCGTCTGGTCATCGCGTAACTGCTGGGTGTTATTGGTAGCGATATAGCCCGGCGCCAGCGCGTTGACGTTGATGCCATGCTTCGCCCATTCATTGGCGAGTTCGCGGGTCAGGCCCATTACTGCGCTTTTCGACGCGGTGTAAGAAGGCACCCGAATGCCACCCTGGAAGGAGAGCAGGGAAGCGATATTAATGATTTTCCCGCCGCGGCCTTGTTTAACGAACTGACGGGCGACAAGCTGTGACAAAAAGAACAGCGTCTTGATGTTCACATTCATCACGTCGTCCCAGTCTTGCTCGCTGAAGTCCAGCGCTTCCTCACGGCGGATAATCCCGGCATTGTTGACCAGAATATCGATCTGCCCCATCTCGCCCACCGCACGTTCAACCAGCGAAGAGAGCTGATCCTGTTTGCCCAGATCGGCTTTCAGGCTCAGAAAACGTCGACCCAATGCCGTGACTTCAGTGGCGGTATCTGTGGGTTCACTGCGGTTAATCGCCACAATGTCGCAACCAGCTTGCGCCAGACCTACGGCCATGCTTTTCCCCAGGCCGGTATTGCATCCGGTGACCACAGCCACCTTGCCGTGCAGAGAAAAATCGTTAAGGATCATGCTGTTTTCCTTCTTCTACAGATAGACATGCAGGTATTCCACCAGGCATAAAATCGCCATCGCCTGGCCATAAGGCATCGACGTCAGCGGCACCTGGCGATAGTAATCAAGGTCTTTACCCATCGCGGTGCCGAAAGAGACCTGAGTGAGTTCACCCTCAGCATTGATGTGCTTAATCAGTCCTTTCAGCGCCTTTTCTGCCACGGCAATATAGCGGTCATCGGCATAGTGGCAGCGTGCGGCTTTCAACATGCCGAAGGCAAAGCCAGCGGTAGCAGAGGCCTCAAGATAGGAGTTCGGATCGTCCAGCAGCGTGTGCCACAGCCCGCTCTGATGTTGGCATTTCTCCAGCGCAGCCAGCTGGCTGGCAAGAACCTGCTGAAGATAACGGCGGGTAGCGTCTTTCTCAGGCAGGTCCAGCAGCTCAAGGAATTCCGGGATGACAATCGTCAGCCAGCTGTTACCCCGCGCCCAGCGGGCATTGGCAAAGTTGTGGTGGCCGTCAAAAGTCCAGCCGTGGAACCATAGCCCGCTCTGGCGATCCATCAGATGCTGGGTATGCACCATAAACTGGTATTTCGCTTCTTCGATGTACTCCGGGCGGTTCAGCAGCTTGCCAATTTTCGCCAGCGGCAGCACGGTCATCATCAGCGTGTCGTCCCACAGCTGCTGGTGATTCTCTTCGGCCAGCGTAATGTGTTGCAGGCCACCGCAGTCGGTACGCGGCATCTTGTGCATAATCCAGTCGGCCCAGCTTTCGAGATAAGGCAGCCAGCGCGGGTCTTTGCTCTCTTCATAGCGATAAGCCAGCGTCAGGAACGGGCAAACCGTATTGACGTTCCGCGTGGTAGAGCCTTCGGCAAAGCGGTCGCTGAACCAGTCATCAACGATCGCCCGCAGACGGTCATCGCCGGTCTGGCGGTAATATTGATGGATACCGTACAGCCCAATGCCGTGCGTCCACTCCCATCCGGCCCAGCCTTTGGTGTCAATGACCCGTCCGTCATCCAGTCTTAACAGGAACTCGCCGGAGTCATCAGTAATGTTCACCAGGTTATCCACCAACTTATTGATCAGCTGATGTAACTCCTTGCTGGAGATAAAGCGGTCCGGCTGGCGGAGCAGTTCGCTGTGCTTTACGGGATAAACCAACATATTTTTGTCCTCTCAGGTTCAGGGATGACGGGTTAACTGACTGGCGACAGGTTCCACCAGAGGCGTATCGGGCAGCGGTGCTACGGCCGGTTTATTGCGGTTGAGGTAGCCAATATTGTTGTTGCCCCACAGCGCTTCATACGGCAGTCCGGCCAGCATCTCGACAGTAGCCCGTGCCTGAGGCGTGATATTGCCCGGCACCACATTGCCTGCCGCCCGCATTTTCTCGGTCTCTTCACGCAGCGTCTGATGCGTTGCCAGGTTCAGCTTAAAGCGCAGCGAGATAAAGAAGCCGATACACAGCATGACCAGCGTGCCGCCGCAAAGGATCGCCAGAATGGCGTGGCTGACCGTCGACGTTTGTGCACTGCTTCCGGTCACAAACCCGGAAAGCTGCATCAGAATGCCGACCAACATCACCGCGCCAGCCTGGGAGGCTTTGCGGGTCAGGGTCATAATCCCGGCGAAGATCCCTTCACGGCGTTGCCCGGTGATCACTTCGTCCACGTCCGAAATGTAGGTATAGATATTCCACGGCACGTAGTTAATGCCGCCACGACCCAGCCCGGCAAGCGCCGAAACCAGCAGCAGCAGAGAGAACACGTCGCTCAGGCCGGTGTAATACAGCACGCCGTAGGAGAGGGCGCTCAGCCCGAACAGCACCACGACGATGCGATAAGAAGGAGCCGGGCCAAAACGGATGCACAGCGGGATCATGCCCATCACGGCGATAAACTGCATGATGGCCATGGCGCCCATCAGGTTGGAGGCCATGCTGGCGCTTTGCATCAGCACGAACACCACGTAATAAGTGAACACCGCATTAAACACGTCCTGCGCGATATAGCCGCCGAGATACATACCAAGATGCTGGCGGAAAATGCGCACCCGAAGCGTTGAGGTCAGTTCAATCTTCAGCCGTGACAGGCTTTGTCCCAGCGTCAGTTTCTGCTGTTCGGCTTCCAGCGCGGCGGCGGATTTTTTCTCAGCCGGTCGTTCCCAGGTGTTAAACCACACCAGCGTCAACACGATGGCGCAGATCACCGAGAACACCAGGCTTGAATAGAAGAAGGAGATGACGTTGTCTTTGCCGAAGTAGCTCAGCAGCAGGCCCGGCAGGAAAGCGGCCAGAATGGCTGACAGCTGCGCCAGCGCAATTCGCGCCCCAGAGAATTTGGTTTTCTCTTTAAAATCATCGGTCATTTCCGGTACTAAGGTTTCGTAAGGCACCAGAATCGAGGTGTAGACCACTTCAAACACCAGATAGGTCATCAGGTAGTAGACGTAAGTCATATCGCCTACCCACATCAGGCTGTAGGTGAAGACCAACGGAATGCCGGTGAGGATAAAGAATTTGCGGCGACCAAAGCGTTTGCCCAGCCAGGTCGAGCCGAAATGGTCGGTCAGATAACCCATCAATGGGCTGACCACGGCGTCCAGCACTCTGGCCATGGCAAAAATGGAGGTTGCTTCAATCGGGCTTAGCCCGCAGAAGGTGGTGTAGAAATAGAGCAGCCAGGCAGAGGTTAGCGCCATGGTGCCTGCGCCGAGGAAATCACCTGACCCATAGGCTAAATAATTTAGCGTTCCTGGTTTACGTATTGTCATAGTGCCCATCCTGATTAGCCAACTTACATGCCCGGCTGATGTCGGGGATGAGCTAACTTAAAACCAGCGCGATCGGAAAACCTTTGCGATTTTGCCAGGAGTGGCCGTTTTATGACAGTGAGAAGAAGAAACCGGACACCGATCTCACCAATTTAATAAAATGCCGTTTCATTTTTATTGAATTGCAGTCTCACTTGTTCCTTTTTTCCGCGTTTTGGCTTCTTTGCGCTTCTTTACGCGTCACCTCCGCTAAGCGACTTTTTTATCCACTATGGTTAATCCTTGTTTATGCTGATTTTCTCTTCTTCTTTTGCGCATTTTATAAGGATCAAACTTGTGTCTGACATCTTTCGTGGTCTGGTTCTTTCCAGCCTTGTGACCGTTTTCTCTGCCTCTGCGGCGGAGACCACGCCGAAATATGGGCCGGAACTGCAGGGGTTTGATATCCCCTATCCTGTGCAGAAATTCGACTTCACCTCTCAGGGCCAGCCTTTAAGCATGGGTTACATTGACGTGAAGCCAAAAGGCACGGCTAACGGCCGCACGGCGGTACTGATGCACGGCAAAAACTTTTGTGGCGTGACCTGGCAGGATTCGATAGAAGCGTTAAGCCACGCGGGTTACCGGGTGATTGCACCGGATCAGATTGGGTTTTGTACCTCCAGCAAACCCGCCCATTATCAGTACAGCTTCCAGCAGCTGGCGCTGAACACGGAAAACCTGCTGAACAAGCTGCATATCGACAAAGTGACGCTGGTGGGCCATTCGACCGGCGGAATGCTGGCAACCCGTTTTGCCTTGATGTACCCACAGGAAGTGCAGAAGCTGGTGCTGGTGAATCCGATAGGCCTGGAAGACTGGAAAGCGAAGGGCGTGCCGTGGCGCAGCGTGGATGACTGGTATCAGCGTGAGCTGAAAACTTCTGCAGCCAGCATCAAAAAGTATGAGCTGAACACCTATTATGTTGGCCGCTGGAAGCCGGAGTACGATCGTTGGGTGACGATGCTGGCCGGATTAAATAACGGGCCGGGCAAAAAGAGTGTCGCCTGGAACTCGGCGCTGCTGTACGACATGATTTTCACTCAGCCGGTTTACTACGAGTTTAAGGATCTGAAAATGCCGACCACGTTGATGATTGGCACGTCAGACACCACCGCGATAGGCAGCGATATTGCGCCGCCAGAGGTGAAAGCGAAAATCGGGCAGTACAATGAACTGGGCAAGCAGGTGGCTGCTTTAATCCCGCACTCAACGCTGATCGAGTTCCCGGGAATGGGGCACGCGCCACAGATGGAAGAGCCCGCGAAGTTTAATCAGGCGCTGATCAAAAACCTGCATCAGCCTTAACGGCACTGCGAGGTGCAGGCTTGCAGACAGGCCTGCATTTGCGAAGAGCACCCGCTGTCATCGTTACGTTGACACTGGCTGTCCTGCACGTAGCACTTTTGCTGGCAGAGGCTGACATCGCATCTTGCAGCAACGGGGGTGGCGATCATATCTTGCTTGGGCGGCACCAAAGGCAGTTGCGAGAGTTGCGAACAGGCTGTACCGGAGAATGTCAGCGCCAGCAGAGCGATAAGTCCAGTCATTTTCATCTCAGTTTCCCCAGAAAAAAAAGTGCAAAAGTGGTTTATAAAATCATAGATAGCCCGGGGGAAAATGCGAACGCTACAAGGCTGATATGCGACACAGGCATGATCGAATTCGCCGGTGACAATGCTTGCAACATCGGGACTGTATTATGATTAGCTGCAGGGCTCCTTTGTTGAAAAGGAGCGGAACAAAGCCCGGTCTGTTGGTGAAAAAAAACGTGCATATGGCGTAGCGAAGATCAGCATTCATGCTGTGTTACTGGAACGCTTTACGGTCGCAGGCTAATAAACTATACCCACCAGTAACCACCATTACCTTGACGTAGTGGTTACTGGTGGGTATGATTTCAGGCGCTGATAGAAAAGGGAGATTTTTATTGAGTAGCCGGGAGCTCATGACACTGTTGAAACAAAACGGATGGGTTTTAGACAGAGTGAAAGGAAGCCATCACGTCTTCGTTAAAGTGGAAAAGGCGCACCATATAACGCTGCCTCACCCTGAGAAAGACGTCGCGAGAGGGACACTTCACGACATTCTCAAAAATATGTAACCAAAGCGGCGTGCTCTGCGCGCCCTTTTACGCAATCAAAGATATAGGTGAACAACATGAAATTTCCGATCTATCTCCACAGAGCTGAGAGCGGTAGTTTCTCCGGCTTTTTTCCTGATATTGTCGGCTGTTACTTTGCTGGTAACTCTATTGATGAAGCTATCGCTGATGCATACAGCGCTATAGATACCCATTTGGAGTACCTGGCCGAAAAAGGCGACGCCTTACCGGAGGCTAAAGAGGTTGCTGCACATTTAGAAAATGAATCCTGTGCAGGTGGATATTGGGCTTTTGTTGACGTAGATTTATCCAAATATGACGGTAAGGCCGTTAAATTGAATATTACCTTACCGCAAAATCTCTTATATAAAATTGATAGCTATGTTGAATTCAACAGTGAATACACTTCGCGCAGCGGGTTTATTGCAGAGCTTGCCCGTCGCGAACTGCAAAAAGTGGTACACCGCTAAAGAAGCCTCTACTGACAACGATCTTGCCCGCTAAATACGGGCTATTTTTGTCCCAACAACGTCTCTGACAGCTTTACTCAGGCCCCAACGCCTGTAATATTCTGCCAGCCTGATCGGCTGTTAACGGGTAATCAAAGAACCGCTGGTAGAAATCCTGGGTGGTTTTCACCATGTCCAGCTCTTTAAATAACGCCGGATGCAGAAGCTTCGCTGCCCACTGAATTTGCAGAGCGGCCTCTGTTCCGTAGCGATCCCACGGGAAAACCCCGGCCGGGTTTTGCCAGACCTGATGGTTTTTTACCGCCTTCAGGCTGCTGAATAATGAGGCGTAGTCGGAGTCAGCAAGCGTGCCAGCACCGGCACCCATGATGATGATATCCGGCTGCCAGAACAGCACGTTCTCCGGCGAGGTCTCCTTCATGTTGCCCTTCACTTCAGCCGCGGCATTTCGGCCGCCAGCCAGCTTGATCCAGGTATCAATTAACGTCTCGCTGCCATCCACTTTTAACGGATGCAGCGACTCAATATGCAGCACGCTTGGGCGCTGGTCAGGTTTCAGTCCGGCAGTTCTGGCCTGAATGGCGGCAATCTGCCGATCCAGATAGGTGTTGTACTCCTTCGCTCGCTGGCGCGCTTTATCCGTTCCGACAACTTCCGCCGTGGTAAGCAGCGACCGTTTCATTGACGGGAAATCGTCAAAGCCCATCACCAGCGTTGGCAGGCCAGCCTGGCGGTAGGACGCTGCATCGCCGTCTTCCGCCGCGACAAACACCGCATCCACTTTGCGTGTCAGCAGGGCTTCGCTCTCAAAACTGCGGCCATGCACGGAGAGCGCCTGATTGAGCGACGGCTGAATTTTAAACATCCAGGGCCGGTCTTTGGCGTGATTAACCGTCGCCACAATCCGGTCGCCCGCACCCAATGTCATCAGCAATGAATGGTGCGCATACCAGCCATCGGCAATACGGGTTGCCTGTGCAGGAACAGCCACCTGATTGCCAGCATCATCCGTCACGGTGCGGGCCAGTGCTGACTGGCTGAAGGTTGTCAGGTTCAATGCCGCCAGCAGTGGTAGCAGGATCAGGCGTATTCTCATCAGGACCTCATCAGAAATTCAGTTGCATGGAAACCTGCACCATTCGCGGTTCACCGATCTGGGCACTGGCATATCCCGCGCCGCTGTAGCCGTTCAGGCCACCCGGCACGATGTTAGTCCAGTAATGGCGATTGGTCAGGTTGGTCATATCCAGCCGGAACGTGGTGTCGGTATTGAACAAACGCGTTTTATAACGGGTTCCGGCATCGAAGGTCGCGTAACTGCCTACCCAACTGTCGTTGGTATTATCGGTACTGCGACGACCCACGTAATGCATACCGCCATGGATATCGGTACCGCTGAAGAACGGCAAATCGTAAGCGGCAAACAGGCTGGCGGTGTAACGTGCCAGGCCAACAATCTGTTTGTCCTCGGTAGTTGCGCTGGCGGTATCGCGCAGGCGCGGATCGAGCCAGGTCATGCCGCCATACAGGTGCAGATTGTCGGTCAGATCGCCATCGGCCATCAGCTCCAGGCCTCGGTTGCGCTGGTTGCCATCCACACCGTATTCGCCGCTGGTCGAGGTATAAGCAAACGGACGATCGATCTGGAACAGAGCCGCGGTCAGCAACAGCTTGCCCACCGCCAGTTTGCTGCCAACTTCCACCTGCTTGCTGCGGTAAGGCGCCAGAATATTGCCCGCGTTAGTGGAACCAGTAGGCGCAGTATCGCCCTGTTGCAGGCTGTCGGCATAGGTGACGTAAAGCGTCAGCGGATCCACTGGCTTGTACATCAGGCTGGCAGAACCGCTGAAACCGCTGTCATTCGATTCGCTGGTGCGGCTGCCGGTTTTGGCGTAATTCGCCGAGCTAAGGAAGCTCTGGCTCCCCGCCAGCAGTAGGCTCCATTGCGGGGAAAACGTTAGCGTATCGCTCAGTAATAAGGCCTGCTGTGTAGCGGTTGCCGAATGGTAACGATGAGTGAAGTCAGGATAGTCTGGCTCAGCGTAAGACTGCGGATCGTCAAGGGAGGCGCTACCCAGCGTTGAGGTGCCCCCGTTGATCGGGTTTTCATTCTTCCAGACAAACCCGCGAATACCGGTAGAAATCTGGTGATGCAACCAGCCCGTCTCCATTTCTCCGTTCAGGTTCGCCATGTAACTGTTGATGGTGAAGCGGCTAGCGGTTGCTGACGAGGTGGTGGTGGTGTAATGCCCGGCGTTGTCAGTAAACGTGTTGGTCACACCGGTCGATTCGCGGTCTGCAATCTGGCGCAGCACGCCCACTTCACCCTGCCAGTTGCCGTCAAAATCGTGTTTCAGATGCAGGCTGGCGGTTAGCGTGTGGTTATTGTCACCGGCATAAGACTGGCCGAGATGGGCCGTTTTCGGGTTCGGCGCGGAAGGGAATGAGAGCCCGCTGCCCATGGCAAATTTTCCCGGCAGGCCTTTAGCGTAGTAATGGTAATAGCTGAAGTTCGTTTCCAGCACGGTTTTGTCTGTCAGATTGGCATCCAGCGCCAGACTGAATAGCTGACGGCGTTTTTTGCTGCCGCTAACGTAACCGTTACCTTCATCATCAAGGAAGTTTGCGCGATATCGCAGACGATCGTTCTCATCCAGCGGGCCACTGAAGTCACCAGAAATAAGATGACTCAGGCCAGTCCCTGCGCCGAAGGTCAGGCTGTGCTGGGCGATATCCGTCGGACGTTTAGCGACAAAATTGAACAAGCCAGCCGGATTGGCCGGGCCATAAAGCGAGCCCGCCAGCCCGTTCAGTACTTCAAGATGGTCGAACTGTTCGGCGGCGTAGTCGGTCGTGGACACCACATTCAGCCCATCAATCATCGAGTTCTGCACCACGCTTCCCTGCAGACCTCGAGTCTGCGGGCGCGCGCCATCACCCTGCACGGAAGGCATATAGCGATAAATATCGCTCAGGCTCTTAGACTGCTGGCGCTTCATCAGCGACGGGGAGATAACCTGAACGGAATAGGGCGTATTACGGATCTCTTGTTTACCCAGGTTACCGATCGTCGCCTGTTTATCCGGAGCCGCAACGTCGCTGGCCGGGGCTGCGGCGTTGACCGTCAGCGTTTTATCCTGGGTTGCAGCCTGGGCCTGCAATGCGAAAAAGATCGTGACGCCAAGCGCACTCGTCTTAAAAGAAGGGGTTACCACTGCCATTTTTTTAGTCTGCCTTACGATGCGTAGCGGCTCGGGCGGCCACCTGTGCGGGAATGCGGTGAAAGAGCGCAGAGGGTAGCATACCGTTATATTTATTCGTATATAACGATCGGCTTGCCGTAAACTTCGGTGGATGCTGCTGACAGCGCGCTGAAAAGCAAAGCATGCTAATGATTTTCATGTGACTCACATCACATTATTTTGCTGTCTCCTCGCCATAACTTCCGGCTATACCCCAGCAATAAACAAGCATTATCCCGGCTGTCATAAGAGTGAAATAGTCTTCTCAGGCAAACCCTGCAACCTGATAAGAGAAACTCCTGATGCTGATCCCTCAACCCTATTTGTTATTCCTTGGCGATGTTACCGATCCGCTGGCCGCTAAAACTGCGCGTGGCATTCACGTCTGGCGACCAGAGCAGTGCGTTGGGCAGATCCGTCTGCCGGGCTGCACCGTCTCTCTGGGCCTGGACGACCTGACCATTGAAGCGGCCGTCACAGCCGGTGCCAAAACGCTGGTTCTCGGAACGGCCAATGCCGGAGGGTATCTGCCTGAGCACTGGCTGGATACCGTCCGTGGCGCGATCAAAGCCGGACTGAATGTGGCAAGCGGCCTGCATTACCGCCTGGTGGATAACGAAGAGTTGGTGGCGTTGGCAAAAGAGCAGGGCGTTGAGCTGTTCGACATCCGGCATATGCGTCCAAAACTGGAGGTGGGCAGCGGCAAAAAACGCAGCGGCAAACGCGTGCTGACGGTTGGCACCGACTGCTCAGTGGGCAAAATGTACACCTCGCTGGCGCTGGAATCTGCCCTGCATGAGATTGGCCTGAAGGCTGACTTCCGCGCGACCGGCCAGACCGGGATCCTGATTGCCGGAGAAGGCATTGCGGTTGATGCCGTGATTGCCGACTTTATTGCTGGCGCAGCCGAAGCGCTGTCTCCAGCCAATGAAGCCGATCACTGGGATATCGTTGAAGGTCAGGGTTCTCTTTTCCATCCTTCTTATGCTGGCGTCAGCATGGGTCTGATTCATGGTGCACAGCCACAGTGGCTGGTGATGTGCCACGAAATGCACCGTCCGCATATGCGCCACCTGCCGCATCAGCCGATGGTCAGCCTGGCCGATTGCGTGGAAGCCAACGTGCGCGCGGCCAGTGTCACCAGCGACAGCGTTCAGCTGGCCGGTTTTGCCATCAACACCTCCAACTACAGCGAGCAGGAAGCCCGCGACTACTGCCAGCAGATCAGTGAAGAGTTTGGTGTGCCAGCCACCGATCCGGTGCGCTTTGGTATCGCGGAGATTGCTGCACTGCTGAAAGAGCGGGGCTGATGATGCGCCGGATGCAGGTTGAAGTGGTTGAACTGCCGCTGGCTCGCCCGTTCGCCATTGCACGCGGCACCAGAACGGCGGTGACGGTGGTCCGGGTTACGCTGGAGCAGCAGGGTTTTATCGGGCGGGGTGAATGCACGCCAACCGCCCATTATCACGAAAGTGCTGAAAGCGTGACTGCGCAGCTGGCGGCGGTCCAGGACGAAGTAGAAAACGGCCTGACGCTGAGTGAACTCCAGACTCGCCTGCTGCCAGGCTCGGCCCGCAACGCGCTGGACTGCGCGTTATGGCGGCTGGAAGCGGCACTGAACCGGCAAACCTTGTGGCAGCGTTTAAATGCGCAGCCACCGGCAACGGTGATCACCGCTGAAACCTTGAGCCTGGACAGCGTGGAGATGATGGCGGCCGCTGCGGCGGATGCCGTCTCTCGTGGCGCTATTCTGCTGAAAATTAAACTTAATCGCGATCTGATTTTGGAAAAAGTGGCCGCGATCCGCGCTGCAGCACCGGAAGCCACCCTGATTATTGATGCCAATGAAGCCTGGAGCGGGCTGGACCTGAACAGCCTGTTCACGGCATTGACTCACTTCAATATCGCGATGATCGAGCAGCCTTTGCCAGCCGGTAAAGACGCCGATCTGCAACGTTTTGATCATCTTATCCCGGTCTGCGCTGATGAAAGCTGCCATCACGTTGGCGATATCGCCGGGCTGCGTAACCGCTACGAGATGATCAACATCAAACTCGATAAATGCGGCGGCCTGACCGAAGCGCTGGCGATGGTCGAAGAGGCCAGGAGTCACAAGCTGCGGCTGATGGTGGGCTGTATGTTGGGCTCATCGCTGGCGATGGAAGCCGCCTTGCCGGTCGCCGTCTCGGCAGAACATGTTGATCTGGACGGGCCGATCTGGCTCGCGGCGGACAGCTCCCCTTATCTCTCATATAACCAGGGTCGTATCTGGCTGTAAGCCAGTTACCACCGGAGCTACGATGACGGAACGTATTCACTCAGAACCTACCGCCACCGGATCCGGCACCTCTTCACCTGTGCTACAGGTTGAGGATTTGAGCGTCAGCTTTAGCGGGCGCTCCGGGAAAAACCTTGCGCTGAAAGGCGTCTCCTTCACCATTAATAAGGGCGAAATTGTTGCGGTAGTGGGCGAAAGTGGCTCGGGGAAATCGGTCACTTCTCTGGCGGTGATGGGCTTGCTGACAGCGTCCGCTTCTGTTGAGCGCGGCGCTATCCACTTCAGCCCACGCAGCGGCGTGAAACACCCGTTACTGAGCATGAGCACCGAAGAGCGCCGCAAGCTGCGCGGTCGCGATATGGCGATGATCTTCCAGGAGCCAATGACCTCGCTTAACCCGGTCCTTCGGGTGGGCGATCAGCTGACGGAGGCCCTGCGGGATCACCAGTTGTGCGACAGCAAAACCGCCAATGCCAAAGCCCGTGAACTGCTGCGCAAAGTGCGTATTGCGGATATCGATAGGGTGATGAAAAGCCATCCTCATTCCCTCTCCGGCGGCATGCGCCAACGCGTGATGATTGCTCAGGCGCTGGCCTGCGATCCGCAACTGCTGATTGCCGACGAACCCACCACCGCGCTGGACGTGACCGTTCAGGCTCGCATCCTGCAAATCCTGCGTGACCTGCAACAGCAAAGCGATATGGCGGTGCTGTTTATCACCCACGATATGGGCGTGGTGGCGGAAATTGCCGACCGCGTGGTGGTGATGTACCGCGGAGAAGTGGTGGAACAGGGCAGCGTGGAGCAGATCTTTGCCGCGCCGAAACACAGTTATACCAAGGCGCTGCTGGCGGCCGTCCCCCGTTTGGGTGATATGAAAGCCAGCCGCTGGCCGCAACGCTTCCCGTTGCTCGGTGAAGAGCAGGATGAGGATGAAGGCGTACAGATTACCGCGCGTTATGAGCAGAAGCCGCTGCTGGATGTGCGCGGGCTGAAAGTCTACTACCCGATCCGCAGCGGACTGTTTTCGGCGCTGACTCACCGCGTCCATGCTGTTGAACAGATTGATTTTTGCGTCTGGCCGGGCGAAACGCTGGCGATAGTCGGCGAAAGCGGCTGCGGTAAATCCACCACCGGACGGGCATTGTTGCGCTTAGTCTCCAGCGAGTCTGAAAGTATTCATTTCCGGGGCGAAGAGATCAGCCTGATGAAAGAGCAGGCGTTTCATGCGCTGCGCCGGGAAATTCAGATGGTCTTTCAGGATCCTTACGCCTCGTTAAATCCGCGTCTTACCGTGGGGTTCACCATTGCCGAACCGCTGTTGCTGCATGGGCTGGTGAAATCACTGGAAGAAGCCACGCCACAGGTCCAGTCATTACTGAAGAGCGTAGGTTTATTGCCAGAGCATGCCCGCCGCTATCCGCATGAATTTTCCGGCGGCCAGCGTCAGCGTATTGCGATTGCTCGCGCGATGGCGCTTCAGCCCCAGGTCATTATTGCTGATGAAGCGGTCTCCGCGCTAGACGTCTCCATTCAGGCGCAGGTGGTTAACCTGATGATGGACCTGCAAAAAGAGACCGGCGTTGCCTGGATTTTTATCTCGCACGATATGGCTGTGGTTGAGCGCATCGCCAACCGCGTAGCGGTTATGTACCTTGGCCAGATTGTGGAAATCGGCCCGCGTCATGCCGTATTTACCGACCCTCAGCATCCTTACACTCGTCGTCTGCTGGCGTCGGTGCCGGTGGCCGATCCTGCCCGCCGCACCGTGCGCGAACTGGATGATGGCGAAATTCCTTCGCCGCTGCGTAAAGCCGGGGAAGAAGTGGCAAAACTTCGTTACCGCCAGGTTGCCCCGCATCACTGGGTGGCCGAAGGGGACATGCACCGTTAGCGCTTATTTCACTTACCAATCTGGAGAGACACCATGAAGCCGTGTTTACGTCGTTCTGCCGTCGCCCTTGGGCTGTCACTGTGTCTGGCGGGCATCGCTCAGGCACAGGACCTGCGGATTTCCGCTTATGTAGATATCACTGGCCTTGATCCGCATGACACCTCGGACAACGCCAGCTATTCGGTACAGGCAGGGATCTTTGAGCGCCTGTTCCAGTTCGACAGCAAAATGAAGCTGGTGCCGTGGCTGGCTACGGATTACACCAGCAACGCTGACGCCACCGAGTTTACTTTGAACCTGCGCAAGGGCGTGACCTTCCAGGACGGCACGCCGTTTGATGCAGAAGCGGTAAAAGCTAACCTTGAGAGGCTGGCCGACCAGACTAAAGGTCTGAAGCGTAACAGCCTGTATAAAATGATTAAAACGGTTACCGTGGTCTCTCCAACGCAGGTCAAAATCGATCTGAATCAGTCATTTGGTGCCTTTATCAACACCCTTGCACACCCTTCAGCGGTGATGTGGAGCCCAACCGTGCTGAAGCAGTACCCGGAAGAAGCCCAGTTGCGCCTGCACCCTACCGGCACTGGCCCGTTCAAATTTGTCAGCTGGCAGCCGGGTAAAGAGGTCAAGCTGAGCAAGTTTGACGGTTACTGGCAGAAAGGCTGGCCGAAGGTCGATAACGTTTACATCACGCCAAGTCCTGAAGACTCCACTCGCGTAGCCGCGCTGAAGTCTGGCCAGGTTGATGCTATTTATCCGTTGCCTTCTGACCTGATTAAAACCGTGGAAGGCGACAGCAAACTGGCTGTGCAGCGCGATGAAAGTATCTACCTCTACTATATGGCGATTAACACCCAACATAAATCGCTGGCCGATGTGCGCGTGCGTCAGGCTATCAACTATGCCATCAACCGGGAGATCTGGCTGAAAGTGGCTTATGCCGGCATGGGCAAACCGGCTACCTCAGCCATTCCTCCTGCCGTGCAGTTCTACGCCAAACAGAGCGATCCGGATTACCGCTACAACCCGGAAAAAGCCAAAGCCCTGTTAAAAGAAGCCGGATTCGCTAATGGTCTGGATCTCAAGCTGTGGGTAACCAACGCCACCGCCAGCGTTCGCGCTGCGCAGTTCCTCAAGCAGCAGCTTGGCGCTGTCGGTATTCGTGTCACGGTAACGCCAATGGACTCCGGTGCGCGTAACGCCAAACTGTGGGGCGTGAAGGATCCGAAGCAGGCCGAATTCGACCTTTACTACGGCGGCTGGTCTACTTCAACAGGCGATGCTGACTGGGCGCTGCGTCCGTTGTTTGCTACCGAATCCTGGGTGCCGACATCCTATAACGTCTCTTACTACAGCAATCCGGAAGCGGACAAAGCCATTGCTGCCGCGCTGCAAACGGCCGATCCGGCTAAGCGCGCGGCGGCTTACGCCCAGGCGCAGAAAATCATCTGGAAAGATGCGCCGATCGCTTTCCTCGGCTCGCCAGATAACCTGGTCGGCAAGAAGAAGAACCTGACCGGCGTTTCAATGCTGGCAGACGGCTCGTTCCTGTTCGATCAGGCTGAGTTTCATTAATCCTTAGTCTGTGGCGGGAGCGATCCCGCCTGTGCTGCTGGTACACCCGACTTAACCAGGAAATCGCCTATGTTTGCTTATCTTGTCCGACGTTTACTGGAAATGATCCCGGTGTTGCTGGTGGTCTCTCTGTTAGTGTTTGCGTTTATCAAATTGCTGCCGGGCGATCCGGCGCGAATCTATGCCGGTCCCGATGCGCCAATCGAGGCGGTCGAGGCGGCACGACAGCATTTAGGTCTGAACGATCCGCTGCCACAGCAGTATCTCCACTGGCTGGGCGGTTTAGTGAAGGGCGACCTCGGCGTGACATACCGCACGCAACAGCCGGTGACAGAAGTGATTGCTCAGGGCTTTATGCCGACGATGTGGCTGGCGCTTGCTGGGTTTGCCTGGTCAGTGCTGTTGGGGCTGATTATCGGGGTGATTTCCGCCCTGAAACGCGGGAAATGGCAGGACTGGACGCTGATGAGCCTGGCAGTGGGGGGGATTTCGATGCCGCCTTTCTGGCTGGGGCTGCTGTTGATCCAGTTTGTTGCCATGCCGTTCGGCCTGTTCTCCGTCAGTGGCTTTAACCAGCCGAGCGACATTATTCTGCCCGCTATTACGCTGGGCTCTTCGGTGGCCGCCGTCATGGCGCGCTTTACCCGTTCGGCCTTCCTTGAAGTGGCACAGGAAGACTACGTTCGCACCGCGAAGGCCAAAGGACTGCGTAACCGGCTGGTCACGTGGAAGCATGTGATGCGCAATGCGTTGATCCCGGTGATCACTATGCTTGGCTTACAGTTTGGTTTTCTGCTGGGCGGATCGATCGTGGTGGAAAGTGTCTTCAGCTGGCCGGGTCTTGGCTGGTTGCTGATCGAGTCGATCAAAACGCAGGATCAGCCGGTCATTCAGGCGCTGGTGATGCTGTTTGTCTTTGAATTCATTGTGATCAATCTGCTGGTGGATCTGCTTTATGCGGTCGTTAACCCGGCAATCCGTCTGCGTCAGGAGCCTGCATGAAGCCAACAACCGAAGCGGCCATCGCGCAAAACGTGCTGGAGAACAGCACGCTCCGCTCGCCGTGGCATGATTTTATTCAGAACCTGATGCGTAATCCGCTGGCGCTGGTGTCTGGCGGGTTTATCCTGCTGCTGGTGATTGTGGCGGTCTTTGCCCCGTGGATTGCGCCGTGGGATCCGATGGCGCCAGACTGGATGGCGCTCTCGGCACCGCCTTCAACTGCGCACTGGATGGGCACCGATGATTTGGGGCGCGATGTACTTAGCCGTATTATCTATGGTGCGCGCATCTCGCTGTATGTTGGCGTACTTTCCGTCACTTTAGGCATGGTGGTTGGCATAGTGCTGGGACTGCTGGCGGGCTATTACGGCCGCTGGGTTGATATGCTGATTATGCGCGGTTCCGACGTGCTGTTTGCCTTCCCTGGCATGCTGCTGGCAATTGCGGTGGTGGCGATTTTAGGCCCAGGCTTAAATAACGTCATTATTGCTGTGGCGGTGTTTAGCGTACCGGTTTTTGCCCGAATCGTGCGTGCTTCCACGCTCTCTTTGAAGCAGGCCGCTTATGTGGAAGCGGTACGTTGTGCCGGTGCGCCCGACCGGGTGATCCTGCTTCGCCATATTCTGCCAGGCACGCTGTCCAACGTGATTGTCTATTTCACCATGCGCATCGGCACCAGTATTCTGACGGCTGCCGGACTGAGCTTTATCGGCCTTGGTCCGGAGCCGGACGTGCCGGAGTGGGGCAATATTCTGGCGATGAGCCGCAATATGATGATGGCCGGAGAGTGGCACGTCAGCGTGTTCCCGGGTCTGGCGATTTTTATTACCGTGCTGGCGTTTAACCTGTTGGGTGATGCGCTGCGCGACACCTTAGATCCGAAACTGAAAGGGTAAGCTGATGGATTACCGGCAGGCAGCGCTTGAGCTGTTATTGCAACGCTGGCGTGAAACCCGTCAGTTAGGCAACCCCCGCGGCACTTGTGGTGCCAGCAACAGCCTGAGCGATGTGCCTGGCGTTCGGGTGGGTCACGCCACGCTGGATGAGGGCGAACGTCAGACCGGCGTGACGGCGATTGTTCCGCCGGGCGGTAACCTTTTCACTCACCCGCTGCCTTGTGGAGCCGCCGTGCTGAATGGCTTCGCTAAGCCGGTTGGACTGGTGCAGATTGAAGAACTGGGCGTGCTGCAAACGCCGATCCTGCTGAGCAATACCCTGGCTGTCGGCACGCTGTTTACCACGCTGGTGCGTGAGGCGATCGGTCAAAATCCAGAACTGGGGCGTTCACTGCCTACGGTGAATCCGCTGGCGCTGGAGTGCAATGACGGCTGGCTGAATGATATTCAGGCGCTGGCCGTGACGGAAGAGATGGCGCAGCAGGCGCTGCGTTCTGCGGCGGCTGACTTTAGCCGTGGCAGCGTCGGTGCCGGGCGAGGAATGAGCTGCTTCAGCATGAAAGGCGGAATTGGCACAGCTTCACGAGTGATCCCTGCACTTAACGCGACATTGGGCGTGCTGGTGCTGGCCAACTTTGGCGCCTTAACCGCGCTGACGCTGGACGGCGTCAGAATGGGCGAGGCGATTGAACCCTTACTGCCGGAGCTGACACCGCAACGGGATGCCGGTTCCATCATCATTATTATGGCGACCGATGCGCCGCTGGATGCGCGACAGTTGAAGCGCATTGCCAAACGCGCCGGTGCCGGGTTGGGCAGGCTGGGCAGCTACTGGGGCCACGGTTCTGGTGACATCGCCGTTGCCTTCTCCACCACGGCTATCCCGCAGCCGCCAGAAGAGTCCTCTCTTGAACCGCTTTTATCCGCCGCCGCAGATGCCACGGAACATGCCGTTCTCGATGCGCTGTTAAGTGCCGAAGCAGTGACCGGCTTCCGTGGGCATCATCGCCCTGCGTTAAGCGAGTTGCTGGACCGGCTGGCCCTCAATTAAGGAATTCACGATGAAAATTTTTATCTCCGCCGATATTGAAGGCATCGCTGGCGTGATGCGTCCGGAGCAGTGCAGCCCGGGCCACGCCGAATATCAGCTGGCTCGGGGATTGATGGAGCAGGAAGTGAATGCCGCCATCGACGGCGCCTTTGCTGGCGGCGCTACAGAAGTTGTGGTGGCCGACAGTCATGCACAGATGACCAATTTACGGGCTGAGAATATCGACCCAAGAGCGCGTCTGGTACAGGGTAAACCTCGTGGGTTATCGATGGTGGAAGGGCTGCAGCATCAGCCTTACGACGGCATGATGTTCGTCGGTTTTCACAGCGCCGCCGGTGAGTTTGGCGTGCTGGCGCACACCATCAATGGCCGGGCGTTTTACCGGGTGAAAATCAACGGTGAAGTGATGGGGGAAAGCGATATCTATGCCGCGGCGGGTGCAGAACAAGATTCACCGCTGTGGCTGGTGACGGGAGACGACACCTTGCAGCAGTGGATAACGGATTACTATCCCTCGGTAGATTACGTCTGCGTGAAACGGGCGATTTCGCAAACCTGCGCGGAGTCACTCAGCCCGGAGCACGCCCGCACGGCGATCCGACAGGCCGCAGAACAGGCGGTAAAACGCGCCAGGAAAGTCAGCACCACGCGCCTTGCCGCGCCTTATACGCTGGAACTGATGGTGGCAAAACCGCTGCTGGGCGATCTGTTCTGCCTGATCCCCGGCGTAGAACGGCTGGATGCCGTGACGGTAAGTTATACCGCACCAGAGATGGCGACGATTGTCAGCCTGCTCAGCGCTTTCTCTTATCTGGCGACGACGCAGAACTGAACAGCCTGACCGGAAGTCAAAGTATAACCAAGTTTGTTCACCTATTGTGAACATCCTTCAAAGAGAGTACTGTTTCCTCCAGGACATAAAGAGTTCGACAGACTGACCGAGTATTACCGGAGGAACCCAAAATGAGAGCCGCTCAAGCCGTTAAATATCAACAAGTGATCCATGCGACCGAAATCCTGGTGAACGCCGTGCCTTTTCTGGGGGCGAATCCTGGTCAGGCCGATTATAAAGAAGCCCTGAAACTGGTTGAATATTTACTCGAGCACAATGATGACAGCCCGTTGATTGACCTGCTGGCGACGAGAATTGCAAGTTATGAAGATACGGCTGCAGAATTTGCTGAGTTTAACGCCCGCATAGCAGCCATTCCGCGTGAATTAGCCATGCTCAGGACGTTGATGGATCAATATGGGCTTAATCAAAGTAGTTTTCGGCACGAAATTGGCAGTCGTTCATTAGTGAGTATGATCATGAACGGGCAGCGCGTGTTGACGTTGGAACATATGCGAGCGCTGTCAGTCCGCTTCAACATCCCCGTTTCGGCATTTATCGACAGTGAAGATACGCAATGAAGACTGCCAATGACGTAAAAACTCGTCTCGGTTTTATGCGAGGGCAATGTTCAGCCCCTGACAATTTTAATGAACTGTATCAGGAAGAGATCATTGAAATGTTCTGTCAGTCTGCCACTGAGTGCCATGATAGTCAGGCACCCAGTCAAAATATTACCGCCAGTACTTCACCACCCGACTGCGATTAAGCACTAATTTCAGGCTATCGTCGTCAAACTGCACCGCAAAGCGTTTCTGCCACAAACCATCCTGTGCGGTGGCGAGCAGGCGACCTTTGCCGAGCGGAACCAGCGTGGCGTGAATGGCGGCTGGCCCGATGCCCATCACCATCTTTTCACCGCTGATAGTCAGTTCGCTGCGCATGGCCGGAATGCTCCAGCGTCCCTGCACGGCAGCCAATGTGGCGCTGTCCGCTTCCACTGGCACAAACTGGCGGGCGGCAAGGCCAATTTCACCGCTGATCACGCTGCCTTGTTGACGCAGACGGACCGGGAAAGTGCTGGATAGCGACACGGCTTCACCAGGCATATCGCTGTGATACAAATTCTCCGCATTCCCCAGCCAGTTAATGCTGTCGGCATTCACTTCGAGCCAGTCACTGCCTTCTTCCGCTACATACATTCCTGGCGTCAGGCTGTGGCCGCGTTGTGGCAAAGATTCCCCAAGCAGTGCAGACATGATGGCCAGCGCCGAATCGAAGCTGGCAACATCTTCGCGGTTGGCAACCAGAGCCAGCCCCACTTTTTGCTGCGGATCGAGCAGGAAATAGCTTTTATAACCCGCGTGAGAGCCGCCATGACCGACCAGCTTCGTCATGCCAACAGACGAGTGCGTCAGGCCCAGACCGTAGCCTGTAACCCGACCATCAGCGAGCTGACGCGGCGCAGACAGTCTGGTCAGGGTCTTTTCTTCACTCAATAAATGCTGAAGCCACTGGCTGAGGTCGGTCACGCTGCCGGTAAGACAACCGGAGGCCGAAAGATGCAGTCCTGCGCTGGCGAGCAGCCACTGTTTATTGTGCTGCCAGTAGCCCGGAACCAGGCCAGGCACGATATCGAACCAGGTTTCCGGTGCGGTAAACCTGGTGCCCAGCGGCTGGTTAATCTGCTCGCTGATCAGCTCTGAGAACAGCACGCCTTTGGCCTTCAGCGCCTCTTCCACCAGGCGATAGCCGGTATTGGAGTAAGAGACTTCACTGCCTTGCGGATAACTCAGGTCGCCCATCTCAGCCAGAAAATCCAGTAACGAGGCGGCGCTGGTGGCGTTGTAAACGGACAGACCAAGCAGGGAAAGAGTTTCACGCACGTCCGGCAGGCCTGAGGTCATATCCAGCGCGCGACCTACCGTGACCTGGCCATTCTCACCGGTCAGCTGGGGCAGATGCTGTACCAGTTTATCTTCCAGGCTCAGATGCTGGCTGGCAGCACCGGTAACCAGAGAGGCAAAAATGTGTTTAGTGACGGAAGCATAGCGCACCACGGTCTCGCTGCTGAACGCGTGGTTCTGCGCCAGATCGGCCAGGCCACCTGTGCTGATACTGTGTAGTGTTTCGCTGTCGAACAGCGCTATGGCACCGCCCGGAGCGCCGGGTTGTCCCCAGCCTGCGGTAATCTCATCAGCGACCTTTTTCGCCTGCTGCCAGTTAAGCGTCATGCCGGTTCCTCCAGCGTCATACTCAAATCAAACAGTTGCAGGGTATGCGGGTGCTGAATACGGCGTGCGCGCAGATCGTTTGCGCTCAACCTCTCCACCATTTGGCCCTGTTGCATCACCCCGATGTGCGCACAAAGGTGAGTGACCACCGCCAGATTGTGCGTCACCATAATGTAGGTGAGTTTGCGTTCTTCCCGCAAATCACTGAGCAGATTCAGAATTTCCGCCTGCACCGATACGTCCAGCGCCGAGGTGGGTTCATCCAGCAGCAGCACTTCCGGCTCCGCAATCAGCGCTCGGGCAATCGCCACACGCTGGCGCTGACCGCCAGAAAGCTGATGAGGAAAACGAAAACGCACGCCAGCAGGCAGGCCAACGTCAGACAAAGCCTGAGCGATGCGCTGTTCAGCACGATCGATCCGGTGGATCAGCAGCGGTTCATGCAGGATACGATCGATAGTCTGACGAGGATGCAGCGATCCGTAAGGATCCTGAAACACCATCTGCACCTGGCGGAAAAAGTTGCGACCACGGTTTGCGGACAGCGCCATGCCGCCAAATTTCATCTCGCCACGCCAGTCATTGTTCAGTCCGGCCAGCGCGCGCAGGATGGTGGATTTGCCTGAGCCACTTTCGCCAACGATGCCGAAGCTTGCGCCGTTAGCTACGTCGAATGACACGCCTTTCACCACGTCCTGCGACCCAAAAGCGATGCGTAAGTCTTTAATTTCAATCATAGATTTTCCTTGATCACTCTTCCCGCCACGAGGCTTCACGCTGCATCACTGGCAGACGATCTCGCGGATGACGAAGCGAAGGCAGACAGGCCAGCAGACCTTTGGTGTACGGATGCTG
>NZ_JBAVTT010000008.1:0-16106 GCF_049696395.1 Erwinia sp. | reverse complement strand
CCCGCCTGCAGGTTGAGCACCCGGTGACGGAAAGCGTGACCGGGCTGGATCTGGTCGAATGCATGCTGCGCGTGGCGGCTGAAGAAGAGATTGACTGGGCACGCCTGACGCAAGCGCCCCAGGGTGCTTCTATCGAAGTGCGTATTTACGCTGAAGACCCGCTGAAAAACTTCCAGCCAAGCCCTGGCGTCCTGACGGAAGTCTGCTTCCCGGATGACGTGCGTGTGGACGGCTGGATCAACACCGGCACCGAAGTCTCGGCGTTTTACGACCCGATGATCGCCAAACTGATTGTCCATGCCGAAAACCGTGAAGCGGCGCTGGCCAAAATGCAGCAGGCGCTGAGCGAAACCCGTCTGCATGGCATTGCCACTAACCTGGATTATCTGCGCCAGATCGTCGCCACCGAAGCCTTCCGCACCGGCAAAGTCTGGACGCGTATGCTGGACAGTTTCTCCCCACTTTCCCCGGTGATAGAAGTGATCCAGCCTGGCACCTGGAGCAGTATTCAGGATTACCCTGGCCGCCTGGGGTACTGGGACATCGGCGTGCCGCCGTCTGGCCCGATGGATGATTTTGCTTTCCGCCTGGCGAACCGCATTGTCGGTAACGCCGAAGAAGCCGCAGGCCTGGAGTTCACGCTGCAAGGCCCAACGTTGCGCTTCCACAGCGATACCTTGATTTCCCTGACCGGTGCCGAATGCCCGGCCACGCTGGATGGCGAAACGGTAACTTACTGGCAGCCCGTTGAAGTAAAAGCCGGACAAACGCTGACGCTTGGTCGTGCGCAGATGGGTTGCCGCACTTACCTGGCCGTGCGTAACGGTTTCGATGTCCCGGAATATCTGGGCAGCCGTTCCACCTTCGCGTTAGGCCAGTTTGGCGGACATGCAGGACGCACATTACGTGTAGCCGATATGCTGGCAATCTCTCAGCCAGAACTGGCCGCCTGCACCACACCGGCGCCAGTCAGCGAACCCCAGGCAGTCGATGCTTCCCTGGTGCCAGTTTACGGCGACGAATGGCGCATTGGCGTGCTGTACGGCCCGCACGGTGCGCCGGACTTCTTCACCCAGGAATCCATCGACGAATTCTTTGCCAGCGTTTGGCAGGTTCATTACAACTCTAACCGTCTTGGCGTGCGCCTGGTTGGGCCCAAACCAAGCTGGACGCGCGCTAATGGCGGCGAAGCGGGTCTGCACCCTTCCAACGTTCACGACTGCGAATATGCTATTGGCGCGGTGAACTTCACCGGCGACTTCCCGGTGATCCTGACCCGTGACGGACCCAGCCTGGGCGGCTTCGTTTGCCCGGTCACCATCGCTAAAGCCGAGCTGTGGAAAGTCGGTCAGGTGAAGCCTGGCGACCGCATCCGCTTCCATCCCATCAGCTTTGAGGAAGCCCACGCGCTTGAGCAGGCGCAGGCGAAAGGCGTTGAAAGACTGCATGCCTCTTCGCTGCCAGCTTATGAAGTGCCTTCTCTGGCTGAAACCGCCCATGGCTCAGCAACGGTGCTGGCCTCAATCAAAGCGACCGCGTTCACCCCAACCGCCGTTTACCGTCAGGCTGGCGACAACTACATCCTGATGGAATACGGCGACAACGTGCTGGATCTGGCGCTGCGCCTGCGTGTGCATCTGCTGATGACCGCGCTGCGTGAGACGGGCCAGCCAGGCGTTGAAGAGCTGTCGCCAGGCGTTCGTTCGCTGCAAATCCGCTACGACAGCCGCATCCTCAGCCAGAAACAGCTGCTGACTCTGCTGCTTCAGCTGGAGAAAAACCTCGGCGACGTCAGCAAGATGAAAGTGCCTTCGCGCATTGTGCATATGCCGATGGCCTTCGAAGACAGCGCCACTCTGGGTGCCGTTGAGCGCTACAAAGAAACCGTGCGGTCCACTGCCCCCTGGTTACCAAATAACGTCGACTTTATTCAACGTATCAACGGCCTGAACACACGCGAAGAAGTGCGTGACACGATTTTTGATGCCAGCTACCTGATTCTGGGGCTGGGCGATGTCTATCTGGGCGCGCCTTGCGCGGTGCCAATCGATCCGCGTCATCGCCTGTTAAGTTCGAAATATAACCCGGCCCGAACTCACACCGCCGAAGGCACCGTGGGCATTGGCGGCATGTACATGTGCATCTACGGCATGGACTCGCCTGGCGGCTATCAGCTTGTTGGCCGCACGCTGCCAATCTGGAACAAATTCCTGAAAAACGACCAGTTTGCGGCCAATGAGCCGTGGCTGCTGCACTTCTTCGATCAGGTTCGTTTCTACCCGGTCACCGAAGCAGAGCTCGACGTATTGCGGGAAAATTTCCGTGAAGGCCGCGCCACCGTCACCATTGAAGAAACGGTGTTTGATTTCGCCGAACACACGCAATTCCTCAGCGAAAACGCGGACTCTATCGCCGAATTCCGCGCCAATCAGGCCAGTTCGTTCGAAGCCGAAGTCGCGCTTTGGGCGCAGGAAGAGGAAGGCGCTCCGCTGACCAGCGATGAAAATCTGCTGCCAGAGGAAGAAGAGGAAGGCGGCGTGCAGGTCAGCGCGGATCTGAACGGCAACATCTGGAAAGTGCTGGTGAAACCGGGCGATGAAGTGGTCGCGGGTCAGCCGGTGATCATCGTGGAAGCGATGAAGATGGAGCTGGCGATCAACGCGCCGCAGGCTGGCATGGTTAAACGCATTGCCTGCCAGCCAGGCCGTGCTGTCAGCCCAGGTGACGCCCTGCTGTGGCTGGAATAAAGGAGGCAGGATGCAGGAACTTCAGTCCAAACGCGGCAAAGCCAGACCGGAAGCGCTGGCAGAAAAGGTCTACCAGACCATCAAGAACGACATTTTCGATTTCCGCCTGATGCCGGGTGACCGCTTCAGCGAAAGCGAAATGGCGGAGCGGATGGAAGTCAGCCGTACCCCGGTGCGGCAGGCGTTGTTCTGGCTGGAGCGTGAAGGCTACGTCGAGGTCTATTTTCGCAGCGGCTGGCAGGTTCGCCAGTTCGACTTCGAATACTTCGAAGAGCTTTACGACCTGAGAATTGTACTGGAGTGCGAGGCGGTGCGCCGCCTGTGCAGCATGCCGCAAGCCCGCGCCAGCGAACTGCTGAGCGAGCTGAGCCTGTTCTGGATTGACTCCCCTCGTCTTGCAGAGGGGAAAGCCGTTTCGCTGCATGACGAAGCGTTCCATATGACGATGGTTGCCGCTGCAGGCAACAGCGAAATGGCGCGCATTCATGCCGAACTGACCGAAAAAATTCGCATCATTCGCCGTCTCGACTTTACCCGGGAAGACCGGATTGACGCGACCTATAACGAGCACGCCCGGATTTTGCTGGCGGTATTACACCAACACACTGAGGAGGCCCAACGCATTCTGACCGACCATATCTCTGTGAGTAAGGCCGAGGTCAGAAAGATCACCCTGCATATGCTGCAGCAGGCAAGGCTACAACCGGATTCACACCCATAACCACTACTACTTTTGAGGGTTCGCCAGATGAAAAGACGTTCACTGCTCAAGGCTTTTGCACTATCCGCCACGGTTGTCAGTATGGGGTTGTCATGGGGTGCGCAAGCGGCGGACACCATTAAAGTAGGGATCCTCTCGTCACTCTCCGGCACCATGGCGATCTCTGAGACGCCGTTGAAGGATGTGGCGCTGATGACCATTGATGAGATCAACGCCAAAGGTGGCGTGCTGGGCAAAAAGCTTGAACCGGTGGTGGTTGACCCGGCCTCAAACTGGCCGCTGTTTGCCGAGAAAGCCCGTCAGTTGCTGACTCAGGATAAAGCTGCCGTGGTGTTTGGCTGCTGGACCTCCGTTTCCCGTAAGTCTGTCCTGCCGGTGTTTGAAGAGCTGAACGGCCTGCTGTTCTATCCGGTGCAGTATGAAGGCGAAGAAATGTCGCCAAACGTGTTCTACACCGGCGCAGCGCCTAACCAGCAGGCAATCCCGGCGGTGGAGTATCTGATGAGCGAAGACGGCGGCAGCGCCAAACGCTTCTTCCTGTTGGGCACCGACTACGTTTACCCGCGCACCACCAACAAAATCCTGCGTGCCTTCCTGCACACTAAAGGCGTGAAGGACAGCGACATTGAAGAGGTTTACACGCCGTTTGGGTACAGCGATTACCAGACCATCGTGTCGAACATTAAGAAATTCTCCGCGGGCGGTAAAACCGCGGTGATCTCCACCATCAACGGTGACTCTAACGTGCCGTTCTACAAAGAGCTGGCTAACCAGGGCATCAAAGCCACTGACGTTCCGGTCGTAGCCTTCTCAGTCGGTGAAGAAGAACTGCGCGGCATTGATACCAAACCTCTGGTCGGTAACTTAGCGGCGTGGAACTACTTCGAATCGGTTGATAACCCGGTGAACAAGAAGTTTGTCGCCGATTACCGGGCTTATGCCAAAGCGCATAACCTGCCGAACTCAGCCACAGCGGTCACCAACGACCCAATGGAAGCGACCTATGTCGGCATCCATATGTGGGCACAAGCCGTTGAGAAAGCCGGGACGACCGATGTAGATAAAGTGCGTGCCGCCATGGCCGGACAGACCTACAAAGCGCCAGACGGCTTCACGCTGACCATGGATAACACCAACCACCACCTGCACAAACCGGTGATGATTGGCGAAATCGAAGATAACGGTCAGTTCAACGTGGTCTGGCAGACCGACAAACCGGTGCGCGCTCAGCCATGGAGCCCGTACATCGCCGGTAACGACAAAAAGCCTGACTACCCGGTAAAAACCACCCAGTAACCCCCAGCGGGCGGACGCCAGTTCCGCCCGTTCAGGCAAGCCTGGGCGAAAACATCCGCCCATGTGGGTCACTCCGTAGGGGCCGATGCGTCGGCCCGTTTTCTGCACCCCTGACATGGACGGGCATTGCGATGACGATTCGCCCTTTACTCACTCTGTTACTGGCCCTGTGCCTGCTGGCTCCGTTGGCGGCTTTTGCCGGCCCGGCTGCGGATTTTGCTGCAGCCAGCCGCACAGACCAGATCACACTTCTGCAGGCGTGGGCGGCGACTCCCGATCCTGCCCGCCTGCCCTTTCTTCAGGCATTGCGTCAAGAGAACGTGGTGCTGGATGAGAACAAGCAGCCTTTCACTCAGGTTGACGGCAAACTGACCGCGCTGGACAGCGTGGCTCAACCGGCTGGCAGCACCAAAAAGCTGTTTATGAATAACCGCCTGCGCGTAATGATTGCCACCACGCTGGCCGCTCATCAACTGGTCAGCGACAACGTTGCGACCCGCCTGAGCGCTGCGCGCGCGCTGCAAAACGATGCCCAGGCCGATCAGCTGCCGCTGTTATCTCAGCGCCTGGCGGCGGAGAAAGATGACGGCGTTCATGCCGTGCTGGCGCAGGCCGTCGCCAGTTTACAAATTCACGACAGCAACCCGCAGGTTCGTCTGCAAGCGGTGAAGCTGTTGGGCGAAACCAGCGACCCGCAAACCCAGGCCGTGCTTGAGCGCTTAACTCAGCCACAGAATGAGCCGGATGCCCTGGTTCGCGCTGCCGCCGTTGATGGCCTGAAGCAGATTAAAAGTCGCCTGATGCTGGGTGACCTGCTGGGCCAGGCCTTTACCGGTCTGTCACTGGGTTCCGTTCTGCTGCTGGCCGCGCTTGGGCTGGCGATCACTTACGGCCTGCTGGGAGTCATCAATATGGCCCACGGTGAGATGCTGATGCTCGGTGCCTACGCCACCTGGATGGTCCAGACGCTGTTCCAGCGCTTTGCGCCCGACTGGCTGGCGTTCTATCCGCTGCTGGCGTTACCCGTCGCCTTCTTTGTCACCGCCGGGATTGGTATGGCACTGGAACGCACCATCATTCGCCATCTTTATGGCCGACCGCTGGAAACCCTGCTGGCAACCTGGGGCATCAGCCTGATGCTGATCCAGCTGGTGCGGATGCTGTTTGGCGCACAGAACCTTGAAGTGGCTAACCCGCCATGGCTCTCTGGCGGACTGCAGGTGCTGCCGAATCTGGTGCTGCCGTATAACCGTCTGGCGGTAATCGTCTTTGTCTTCGGCGTGCTGTTCCTCACCTGGCTGCTGTTGAACAAAACCCGTCTGGGAATGAACGTGCGAGCTGTTACGCAAAACCGCGCGATGGCGGACTGCTGCGGCGTCCCAACAGGCCGCGTGGATATGCTGGCCTTTGGCCTTGGCTCCGGGATTGCCGGGTTGGGTGGCGTGGCGCTGTCTCAGTTGGGCAACGTGGGGCCGGAACTGGGCCAGGGCTACATTATTGACTCCTTCCTGGTGGTGGTTACCGGCGGCGTCGGCCAACTGGCTGGCACGGTAGTCGCCGCTTTTGGTCTGGGCATATTGAACAAAGTGCTGGAGCCGCAGATTGGCGCGGTGCTCGGCAAAATTCTGATTCTGGTGCTGATCGTGCTGTTTATTCAGAAACGACCGCAGGGGCTGTTCGCCTTTAAAGGAAGGGTGATTGACTGATGACGCAACCCATGACGCTTACCCTGACGCAGAAAGCGCCGCGCCTGACTATTGGTATCGGCCTGCTGGCCTTACTGCTGCTGCTGGTGCTGCCTTTTACGGCGCTGCTGCCGGCGGATAATCCGCTGGCCCTTTCCACCTATACCCTGACGCTGATCGGCAAGATCCTCTGTTACGCCATTGTGGCTGTGGCGCTGGATCTGGTCTGGGGTTACGCCGGGCTGCTGTCGCTGGGCCACGGGTTGTTCTTTGCCCTCGGCGGTTATGCGATGGGCATGTACCTGATGCGCCAGGCCTCCGGCGATGGGCTGCCTGCTTTTATGTCGTTCCTCTCCTGGAACGAGCTGCCGTGGTTCTGGGCCGGAACGCAGCACTTTGCCTGGGCGCTGTGCCTGATCGTGCTGGTGCCGGGGATCCTCGCGCTGATCTTCGGCTTCTTCGCCTTCCGCTCGAAGATCAAAGGCGTGTACTTCTCGATCATGACTCAGGCGCTGACCTATGCCGGAATGCTGTTGTTCTTCCGCAATGAAACCGGCTTTGGCGGCAACAATGGCTTTACCGGGTTCACTACGCTGCTCGGCTTCCAGGTGACGGCCACCAGCACGCGAATCGGCTTGTTTGTCGCGACCGTGCTGCTGCTGGCTGCCAGCCTGGGCATTGGCTTTGCCCTTGCCCGCAGCAAATTCGGACGCGTGCTGACCGCCGTTCGTGATGCGGAAAACCGCCTGATGTTCTGCGGCTACGATCCAAAAGGCTTCAAACTGTTTGTCTGGACGCTTTCCGCCGTGTTGTGCGGGCTGGCTGGTGCGCTGTATGTGCCGCAGGTTGGCATCATCAACCCCAGCGAAATGTCGCCGACTAACTCCATTGAGGCCGCTATCTGGGTGGCGCTTGGCGGCCGTGGCACCTTGATTGGCCCGCTGCTGGGAGCCGGGATCGTCAACGGCGCGAAAAGCTGGTTTACCGTGGCCTTCCCTGAGTACTGGCTGTTCTTCCTTGGCCTGATGTTTATCCTTGTGACCCTGTTCCTGCCGCGTGGCGTGATTGGGCTGATTCGCCGGAGGAAGCATGACTGAGCACCTGTTTACCCAACCGCATCCGGCAGACAGACACCGCGATCGGACCGACCCGGTGCTGTTACTGGAGAATATCAACGTCTCCTTTGACGGTTTCAAGGCGCTGACCAACCTCTCGCTGCAGATTGGCGTGGGCGAATTGCGCTGTATTATCGGCCCCAACGGCGCGGGAAAAACCACGCTGATGGATGTGATCACTGGCAAAACGCGGCCGGACAATGGCCGGGTCATGTACGACCAGAGCATTGACCTCACCACGCTTTCGCCGGTCGACATTGCCCGCAGTGGCATCGGCCGAAAGTTCCAGAAACCCACGGTGTTTGAGGCGCTGACGGTGTTTGAGAATCTGGAAATAGCGCTGAAAACAGACAAATCCGTCTGGGCCTGCCTGCGCAGTCGTCTGAACGGCGAACAGCAGGATCGCATTGATGACGTGCTGAAACTGCTGCGGCTGGGTGCCGAGCGCCATCGCCTGGCTGGCCTGCTTTCCCACGGCCAGAAGCAGTTTCTGGAGATTGGCATGCTGCTGGTACAGGACCCGCATCTGCTGCTGCTGGATGAGCCTGCTGCGGGCATGACCGATGCCGAAACCGAGTACACCGCCGAGCTGTTCCGCAGCCTGGCGGGGCAACATTCGCTGATGGTGGTTGAGCATGATATGGGCTTTGTGGAAACCATAGCCGACCACGTGACGGTGCTGCATCAGGGTCAGGTTCTGGCCGAGGGCTCGCTGCGTCAAGTGCAGGCCAACGAGCAGGTTATCGAAGTTTATCTGGGGCGCTGACATGTTACAGGTATCACAACTCAATCAATATTATGGCGGCAGCCACATCCTGCGTGGCCTCTCTTTTGAGGTAAAGATCGGGGAAATTACCTGCCTGCTTGGCCGTAACGGCGTAGGCAAAACCACGCTGCTGAAGTGCCTGATGGGCTTAATCCCGGCGAAGTCCGGCACCATCAGCTGGCAGGATAAAACCCTCAACAGCCGCAAGCCTCATCAGCGCGTGCAGGCCGGAATTGCCTATGTGCCGCAAGGCCGGGAAATCTTTCCCCGACTGACGGTGGAAGAGAATCTGTTAATGGGGCTGGCGCGTTTTTCTGGCGCGGAAGCGAAAGAAGTGCCGGAAGAGATCTACCAACTTTTTCCGGTGCTGAAAGAGATGAAGCAACGTCGCGGCGGCGATCTCTCCGGCGGCCAGCAACAGCAACTGGCGATTGGCCGGGCGCTGGCGTGCAGGCCAAAACTGCTGATTCTGGATGAACCCACCGAAGGTATTCAGCCCTCAGTCATTAAAGAGATTGGCGCAGTCATCCGTCAGCTTGCGCAGCGCGGCGATATGGCGATCCTGCTGGTCGAGCAGTTTTACGACTTTGCCGCCGAGCTGGCGGACAGCTATCTGGTGATGTCCAGAGGCGAAATCGTCCAACGCGGCCGGGGCGACAGTATGGAAGCCGATGGCGTGCGCGGTCTGGTGGCTATTTAACGCAAAAGCCAATAATCTCGCGAGTTGGCTGCGGGCCTGCGGGATCAAACCTGACGATCGAATTGCACGTTGAGTCACCCGCGAAACTCATCCACACTGATACCGTGCTTCTTCAGCTTGTTATACAACCCGGCGCGGGAGACTCCCATCTTCTGCGCCGTTTTGCGTAAATTGCCGTTCAGGGAGGCCAGCATGGTCACAATGTGCGCCCGCTCGTTGCTGTCCAGCCGCTGCGCGTCACCCCGTTCAGGCTGCTCTTTCAGGGCGATTTCTTCCGGCAAATCTCCGGCATCAATCAGCAACTTATCGCTAAGGTTGATTGCCCGCTCAACAATATTCTCTAACTCACGTACGTTGCCAGGCCACGGATACTGCCCCAACGCCGCCATCGCCGCTGGGGTAAACTGCATGCTGGCTCTCTTCAGGCGGGTACACATTTTCTCGCTAAACCACTCCACCAACTGCGGCACGTCTCCGGTTCGCTCCCGCAGCGCGGGGATGCGCAGCGAAATCACGTTCAGCCGATAGAAGAGATCCCGTCTGAACGCGCCCGTTTCGATCGCCCGCTGCAGATCGCAGTTAGTGGCAGCGATGATCCGGACGTTCACTTTCACCGGACGTTGTGCGCCAATACGCATCACCTCCGCTTCCTGCAACACGCGCAGCAAGCTGGTCTGGGCTTCCAGCGGCATATCACCAATCTCATCCAGGAACAGCGTGCCGCCATCGGCCAGCTCAAACTTGCCTGCCGCACCGCCTCTACGGGAGCCGGTAAACGCGCCGTCGACATAGCCAAACAGCTCGCTCTGCACCAGGTCACGCGGTAACGCTCCGCAGTTCACCGCGATAAACGGGCCGCCGTGGCGAGCGCTGCCGTTGTGGATGGCCTGAGCAAACAGCTCTTTGCCCGTCCCGCTTTCCCCGGTCAGCAATACCGTGCTGTCACTGCGGCTGCTGGTTCGGGCCTTTTCCAGGACTTCGGATAATGCGATCGATCGTCCACAGATCATCTCGAAGGTGTAACTGGCTCCGATGCCCATCACCTGACGGGTGATCGCCCGGATGCGCTGATTATCCCGTAGCGAAACGATCCGGCCACCGTCCGGCGCAGGCATCACCGAAACCAGACAGGAAACGCGCGGGCGATCCTGCGGCTGGAACACCACTTCACGGTCATTGCAAAAAGTGATCCCGGTCAGGGTCACGCCTTCCGGGTTCAGCGCGCTATCTACGGATTTCCCGGTCAGCATCATGCCGTGGAAAATCTGCCTGGCGTAGCGGTTGATGGTTTTGATCGTGCCACGAGCATCGGTCACGATCACCCCTTCATTCAGGGTTTCCAGAATTGAGCGCTGTTCGGCCAGCAGGCTGCGTAACACCAGCTGGCGGCTGATAGCTTCGGCGGCGGCCTGCACCGTGCCAAGGGTGTGATAGTGAAAATTGTCCTGGCTGGCGGTCAGCGTCAGCACGCCAATCATCCTGCCTTCGGCATTGCGCACCGGCGCGGCGGCACACTGACGATGCCGCTGTCGCAACGCCTGCTTCCAGTTTTCACCGTTCAGCACGTAGACCAGCCGTTGTTCGTTCAGGCAACGACCGGTGCAGTTGGTGCCCATCACCGACTCACGCAGAATGCTGCCGACAGGGGTCAAATCCAGCCCGCAGTAACATAAGGTGACGCCGTTAGCGTCGGTCAAATTGATGTGCCCGTCCGGATTATAGGCCAGCAGGCTTTGCATAATGCTGTCCGCCACTTCGATCAGCTCAGCATGGTTCTCCAGAATGGCCTTCAGCTCCGCTTCGGCTGGGAAAACGTAGTTGATTGCACCGGGATCAATCCCGGCATCACGGCTGGCCCGCCAGGATTCCCGGATCTGCGGACGGAGAAAAGTCGGTTCCTGCCCGGCAGCAAACTCCCGCCAGGCCTGCTCAAGCTGCTCGTCCCAGCGGCTGGCTTCAGCGCCTTCCGGCAGGCTTAACTTCCCTTCACACTCTTCCGCTATCGCCCCAGCCAAAACAGGTATATGCATTTTGTTCTCTCCCTTTCTGGAATGTCCATTTTATCGACATGTTGAGTTTACATGTCGATTTTGTGTTCACTTTGTGATCGAACGCCGACTGCCAGCCCGCTAAATGGGCGGTTTTGCCACTGGCATAACATTTGCTTAGTGCTTATTAGCCTGCATACCTGCGGCTGGCCGACTTTCATTTACTTTCTGCGGAGGCAGGACATGACCCTTTTCACTCTTTCCGTGTGCGCTGAAATGGTTTTTTTAGATTTACCCTTTATTGAACGCGTGAAACGCATCCATCAGCTGGGCTTTGGCGTGGAGATCTGGAACTGGCAGAACAAAGACATTGCGGCACTGGTGGCAACCGGGGCGCGCTTCACCTCCATGACCGGCTATCTGTCCGGCAATTTTACCGATGATGAAGAGATAGCCAGGCTGCTGGACAGCGCGGAAGTCTCGCTGGGCGTGGCTGAGCAACTCGGTTGCCCTTCGCTTAACCTGCACGGCACCGGGTTGAATGACCAGGGTCTGCCGGTCAAACCGGTGGAAGTGGTCAGCGGAGCAATGTGGTTGAAGGCCGCCAACACGCTGGAGAAACTGGCGGCGATGGCGGAACGCGCAGGCAAAGTCTTCACGCTTGAGAACCTCAATACCGCTGTGGACCATCCCGGCACGCCCTTCGCGAAAGCCAGTGAGGTGCTGGCGCTGGTTGAAGCCGTCAACAGCCCTCATCTGCGCATCAACCTCGACCTTTATCATGCGCAGATCGGCGAAGGAAACCTGATTGAGCTGGTGAAAAGGGCCGGCAGCGCAATCGGAGAAATTCAGGTGGCCGATGTGCCAGGCCGCCAGGAACCCGGCACGGGAGAGATCAACTACCGCGCCATCGCCAATGCCCTGCGAGCGATGGAGTACCGGGGCGTGGTGGCAATGGAAGGCTGGGCATCAGGCGACAGCGAAACCGCCCTGATGCGTTTTAAAGAGCAGTTTATGTCGTAACCCATAACTACATACCCCCACAGGGGGAAATACCCTACAGGAAACACCGCTATGAAAATCAAACCATTACTGCTGATCTGCACGCTGATCCTCAGCCCGTTAAGCCAGGCAAAAGAGCACACCGTTGGCGTGGCGCTGGCCAACTTCGACCTGAACTTCGTCTCGATCCTGCGAACCCAGATGGTGAAAGAGATGGCGAAAGAGCAGATGGCTGGCCAGTTCGAGGACGCCAAAGGGGACGTTGCCGTGCAGGTTCAGCAGGTAGAGAACTTTATCAATCAGGGCGTGGACGCCATTATCCTTAACCCGGTGGATACTCAGGCCGTTAAACCGATGATGGAAGCCGCCACTCGCGCCAAAATCCCGCTGATTTTCGTCAACCGCAAACCAGAAATTCCGCTGGGGGCGAATATGGCCTATGTCGGTTCGGACTCCGAGCTGGGCGGTAAAATGGAGATGGAAGCGCTGGCGAAAAAGATGAACTACAAAGGTAACGTGGCGATCCTGATGGGCGCCCTCTCCGCTGAGGAAGCGCGTCAGCGCACCAAAGCGACCGAAGAGGTGATTGCCAAATATAAAGACATGAAGGTCGTTGAAAAGCAGTCTGCTCAGTGGATGCGAAACGAGGCGGTGGACGTCACCTCCAGCTGGTTGCTGAACGGCGACAAGATTGACGCTATCGCCGCCAACAATGACGAAATGGCGATTGGCGCGATCATGGCGCTGCAACAGGCGGGTAAAAAAGAGGTGCTGGTCGCCGGCATCGACGGCACGCCTGATGCGCTGCGCTTTGTGAAAACCGGCAAACTGTCGCTGACCATATTCCAGGATGCGGCCGGTCAGGGCATTGGCGCGGTTCAAACGGCGAAGAAAATGCTGGCAGGTGAGAAAGTGGAAAGCACTATCTGGATCCCTTACCAGACAATTACCCCTGAGAACTACACCGAGTTTATGACTAAGAACAGCAAGTAAGCCTCGCTTTTAATAAAAAACCCCGCCAGAAAAAGGCGGGGGTTCAGAAGGCTGGCGGTGCATTCACGGCTGGCCTTTTACCTTTCTGTCAGACCGGTTTCAACGCTGTACTGTCGCTGCTCGCCGGGCTCCAGCATAATCAACGTGCCTGCCTGCTTAGCGGCGGTAAAGCCTTCAGGGCGGCAAGTCGCTGGCAGGACAAAGGCGGCAACCTGCTGATCGCTGTTGTGCAGGATCCAGCGAGTCGCGTAGTTGAACTGCGAAGTCTGGAAAGTGGTACTGAAGCCGTAACCGTCCGGCGAGTGCAGGCTGAACGTCGCCTTGTCGCCGTACTGCGCCAGATTATCGGCAAAAAATACGATCTCCGGATCGTACATCTCCGGGCGAGTCAGCCCGCCAAAATTCTGAGGTTCCACCTCAAGCTGACGGGTGTAATCCAGCCAGACCGGCGTAGGATGAACATGGCCGGGAATCGATGTACGCAGCCTGAAGGCGCTGTCCGGAATGCTCTGGCTGAAGGTGCCGTTTTCCACATAGGCGTAATTCATATGGCACATGTACTGCAAAGGCATTGCCGCACCGGAAAGGTTAGTGACTTCCATTTCAATACGTATTCTCGGCCTGTCTGCCAGCAGCATCACGCCGGGCAAAGCGCGATAGTGGTGGCCGAAGCCTTTGATGTATTCCACCTCACCGCGCACTGCAACGCTTTCTTCCTCCAGCACAATCCAGGCACTGTCCATTTTTGCGCAGGCCATTTCGCCGTGCAAAGCATGGACATCTTCCGCGCCAGGACACCCGTTCGCCAGCAAGCCTGAGTGAAAGGCAAAACAGCCGTAAGTATCGATAATGTCTTTGCCCGGCAGCGGGTGTTTAAAACCGCTGCCCATGGTCATTCGGTGGCCGTCAAAAGCCGCATCCCAGACCATCTGCCCGTAAAATGGCAGCACAATCACATAACCCCGGCTGTTCTCCATCCGTACCGCCTCAATCCCTGAAGGATAGCGGAACAGCTCCACTTTAACGTTAGCGTTATCCAGCAGCGTGCGCGGCGTTTCACCAAACAGCGCCGGATGCAGAGGCAGTGTGGTTCTCATCATGCCTCCTCAACCAGACGGCCACTGACCACAGGCTGCTTTTTGTGGCGCAGTTCGCCCCAGAAGTAGAAGCCAACCCAGGCAAAACAGAGCAAAGAGACGCCAAACGCCATCTGCATTGAGCCAATACGGTCAGACACCAGCCCCTGCAAAGCAGGCACGAAGGCGGCACCGACAATCGCCATCACGATAAATGCACCAGCCACTTCTTTGTATTTGCTCTCCACGGTAGAGAGCGTTCCGGCATAAATCGTTGCCCAACAAGGCCCGAACAGCACGCTAACGAAGACGGCGGCATACACGGCGGTAAAGTTCGGCACCAGCATCACGTAAGCCAGCGTTGCCACCCCCACGATGGAATAAGCAATCAGCACTTTTTCCGCCCGGAAACGGGTCATCAGGAAGTTGGCGACAAACTTACCGATAAAGAAGCAGATAAAGCTGTAGATCATAAAGTTAGACGCGTGGCGCTCGTTGGCTGCCCCGAGGTTCAACGCCAGACGAATGGTGAAGGACCAGACGGCGACCTGCATGCCAACGTACAGGAACTGAGCGATGATGCCGCGTTTGAAATGGCGGTTCTTCGCCAGATAGCTGAAGGTTTCACCCAGGCTTGGCAGTTTTTTCTCAGCACTTTGCGGTTTACAGTGCGGGTAACGTGTCATCAGGAACAGCACCATCACCACCACCAGAACCATCACCAGGTATTTGTAAGGTTCCAGCGTGTGCTCCAGCATGGTCAGACGGAACTGGTGCAGCTGTTCCGGGTTCATGCCAGCCATCTGGCTGTGCAGGCTGTCGCCATCCTGAAACACCAGGTATTTTCCCAGCACAATGCCCATCAGTGCGCCAATCGGGTAGAAGGTCTGGCTGACGTTCAACCGCAGCGTGGCGTGGTCGCGGTGACCAATCATCGAGCTGTAGGTGTTAGCCGCCGTTTCCAGGAAGCTCAGCCCAATTGCAATCGCGAAGATCGCCGCCAGGAACATCGTGTAAGTCGCCATATGCGAGGCCGGATAAAACAGCACGCAACCGCCGATGTACAGCGCCAGCCCCAGCAGGATGGCAATCTTGTAACTGCTGCTGCGGATCACCAGCGAAGCCGGGATCGCAATCAGAAAGTACCCACCGTAGAAGGCGCTTTGCACCAGCGCGCTGGCGAAGTCGCTGAGGGCGAACACGCTTTTGAACTGGGTGATCAAAATATCATTCAGGCTGGCGGCGCAGCCCCACAACGGGAACAGACAAGAAAGCAGGATAAACTGGAACAGTGGCGTCTTATTTAAATAGCCATCAGGCTGCTGGACGATCGTCGGGTGCATAGCGAATCCTCAGTTAATCGTTGAGAAAACGGTGAAAGGTATCGGCGTCAGGGTATGAAAGCTGGGTTCCCCGTCCGGTTACACTGCAGGCGGCATAGTCGGAGGCTGACTGCATTGCCTGAGCGACATCGCCGTGCTGGATCAGAAAGTGAGCAAAGCAGCCGATAAAGGCATCCCCTGCGCCACTGGTATCAACCGCTTTAACCGGCGTGGGCTCAACGCGGTGTACCTCATCACCCTGCATCCACACCGATCCGCGGCTGCCAAGGGTAATAATCAGGTTCTTCAGGCCGCGTCCCAGCAGCATCTGACCGGCGCGGAGCACCTCTTCATCGGTGCTGACCGGCAGGCCCGTCAGAATTTCCAGTTCGGTTTCATTGGGCATAAAGAAGTCGCACTGACAGGCGTAATCAATATCCAGACCGGCTACAGCAGGCGCTGGGTTAAGGATCACTTTAATGCCGTGCTCTCGGGCAAAATCGATGGCGTAATAGACCGTTGGCAGCGGGATCTCCAGCTGCAACACCATCAGACGACAACGTTTGAGGTCTTCCGCCGCCGCATCAATATCCGCCGGAGAAAGGTGCGCATTCGCTCCTTTGATGATCAGGATGCGGTTTTGCGACTGGTCATCGACAAAGATCGGTGCAACGCCGCTGGAGGTTCCCGCCGCC
>NZ_JBAVTT010000007.1:0-16906 GCF_049696395.1 Erwinia sp. | reverse complement strand
AAAGTGCCGGTCAATGCCACGCCTGAAGTGGCGGCCATTATGCTGCAGGTCATTGCTGATAAAGGCGTTAAGCACCAGGTTGGCTTCAAGCCGGCTGGCGGCGTGCGCACCGCTGATGATGCGGCGATCTACCTGAAGCTGGCCGACGATATTCTGGGTAGCGACTGGGCTGATGCCCGTCACTTCCGCTTTGGCGCTTCAAGCCTGTTAGCCAGCCTGCTGGAAGCGGCTGGTCACACTGGCGCGAAGAGCGACTCCGCTTACTAGCCTGAAAGGCGGCATCGATCGCCCGTCAGTGTAAGCCGTAAGGGCGAACATCCGTTCGCCCTCATTACAGCAACCTCCAGGGGGCAACGTGTTCCTGCCACAAGAAATTATCCGTAAAAAAAGAGATGGTCAGCCGCTGACGGAAGAAGAGATCCGCTTCTTTATTAATGGCGTGCGCGATAACACCGTGTCTGAAGGGCAAATCGCCGCGCTGGCGATGACCATCTATTTCCACGATATGACGCTGCCGGAGCGGGTCGCGCTGACTATGGCGATGCGTGATTCCGGCTCGGTGCTGAACTGGAAGTCCCTTAACCTCAACGGCCCGATAGTGGATAAGCACTCTACCGGCGGCGTAGGCGACGTGACTTCGCTGATGCTGGGTCCGATGGTGGCGGCCTGCGGCGGGTATGTGCCGATGATTTCGGGCCGGGGTCTTGGCCACACTGGCGGCACGCTGGACAAGCTGGAAGCGATTCCAGGCTTTGACATCTTCCCGGATGACGAGACTTTCCGCCGCATCATTAAAGACGTAGGTGTGGCGATTATCGGCCAAACCAACTCGCTTGCGCCTGCGGATAAACGTTTTTACGCCACCCGCGACATCACGGCGACCGTGGATTCGATCCCGCTGATCACCGCGTCCATCCTCGCCAAAAAGCTGGCCGAAGGTCTGGATGCGCTGGTGATGGACGTTAAAGTGGGCTCCGGCGCCTTTATGCCAACCTTTGAACAGTCCGAGCTGCTGGCACAGTCGATTGTTGGCGTGGCTAATGGGGCGGGATGTAAAACCACCGCGCTGTTAACCGATATGAATCAGGTGCTGGCCTCCAGCGCCGGGAATGCGCTGGAAGTGCGGGAAGCCGTGCGTTTCCTCACGGGGGAATACCGTAATCCGCGCCTGCTGGAAGTGACGCTGGCATTGAGTGCTGAAATGCTGGTTTCAGGTGGCCTGGCTGCGAACACGGAAGAGGCCACGGCCAAATTGCAGGCGGTGCTGGATAACGGCAAAGCGGCGGAAGTGTTTGCACGCATGGTTGCGGCGCAAAAAGGCCCGGCAGACTTTATCGAAAAAATGGATAAATATCTGCCTGCCCCAATGCTCAGCAAGGCGGTGTATGCCGACAGACCTGGCATTATCAGCGCGATGGATACCCGTGCATTAGGTATGGCCGTGGTGTCGATGGGCGGGGGGCGTCGTCAGGCCAGCGATCCGCTGGATTACAGCGTTGGTTTCAGTGAGATGGCGCAACTGGGTGACCGGGCAGACAACCAACGTCCGCTGGCGGTGATCCACGCGGCAACGGAAACAGCGTGGCAGGAAGCCGCCGAAGCGGTGAAGCGCGCAGTGACCTTAAGCGAAAATGCGCCGGCGGAAACGCCAGTTATCTATCGCAGAATTAGTGGATAAGGGTCATACTGTTCGGATCGATAAAATTTACGCTCAGCGCGTCACAGACGCAGGAGATCAGGATGAAACGTGTATTTATCATGGTGCTGGATTCCTTCGGGATCGGCTCCAGTAAAGATGCCCACAAGTTTGGCGATGAAGGCTCTGATACGCTCGGCCACATTGCCGAGGCGTGCTTCAAAGGCGAAGCTGACAAAGGACGTAAAGGCCCGCTGCACCTGCCGAATCTGACGGCTTTAGGCTTAGGCAAAGCGGCAGAAGAGTCTACCGGAAAATTCCCGCTGGGCCTGGATAAAAACGCTGAGATCATTGGCGCTTACGCCTATGCCAGCGAGCTTTCCTCCGGCAAAGACACACCTTCTGGTCACTGGGAGATCGCCGGTGTTCCGGTGCTCTTTGACTGGGGCTATTTCAGCGACAAAGAGAACAGTTTCCCGCAGGAGCTGCTGGATCTGCTGGTCGAGAAGGCTGATTTGCCAGGCTATCTGGGCAACTGCCACTCGTCAGGCACGGTAATCCTGGATCAGCTGGGCGAAGAGCATATGAAGACCGGCAAACCGATTTTCTATACCTCGGCTGACTCAGTGTTCCAGATTGCCTGCCATGAAGAGACCTTCGGACTGGATCGTTTATACGCGCTGTGTGAAATCGCGCGTGAAGCGTTAACCGAAGGTGGCTACAACATTGGCCGCGTGATCGCTCGTCCGTTTGTAGGCGACAAGCCTGGAAACTTCGAACGTACCGGTAACCGGCACGATCTGGCGGTTGAACCTCCTGCGCCTACCATCCTGAAAAAACTGGTGGATGAGCAGAACGGTCAGGTGATTTCTGTCGGTAAAATTGCGGATATCTACGCGCACGTCGGCATCACCAAAAAAGTGAAGGCGACCGGGCTGGATGCGCTGTTTGACGCCACCGTGGCAGAGATGAAAATCGCGCCGGATAACAGCATCGTTTTCACTAACTTTGTCGACTTTGACTCAACCTGGGGACATCGCCGTGATATCCCTGGCTACGCTGGCGGCCTGGAGTTGTTCGACCGCCGCCTGCCGGAGCTGATGGCGCTGGTGCAAGAGGGCGATATCCTGATCCTCACCGCTGACCACGGTTGCGACCCAAGCTGGGAAGGCACCGAACATACCCGCGAGCATATCCCGGTATTGATTTATGGCCCAGGCGTGAAGCCAGGCTCGTTAGGCCATCGCGAGACCTTCGCCGATATCGGCCAGACGGTAGCGAACTATTTTGGCCTTTCCGATATGGAATACGGCAAATCCATGCTGTAATCTGCGCAACCTAAACGACCGGCGCTAAGGCGCTGGCCAGACTGAAAAAGGATGAAAAATGGCTACCCCTCATATTAATGCAGAAATGGGTGATTTCGCTGACGTGGTTCTGATGCCGGGCGATCCGCTGCGCGCAAAACACATTGCGGAAACCTTCCTGCAGGACGCGGTAGAAGTGAACAACGTGCGTGGCATGCTGGGTTACACCGGCACCTATAAAGGCCGTAAAATCTCGGTGATGGGCCACGGAATGGGCATTCCTTCCTGCTCAATTTATGCGAAAGAGCTGATCACAGATTTCGGCGTGAAGAAGATCATTCGTGTGGGTTCGTGCGGCGCTGTGCGCTCTGACGTGAAGCTGCGTGACGTGGTGATCGGCATGGGCGCTTCAACCGATTCCAAAGTGAACCGGATGCGTTTTAAAGATCACGACTTCGCTGCGATTGCGGATTTCGATATGGTGCGTAACGCAGTGGATGCCGCCAAAACGCTGGGCGTTAATGCTCGCGTAGGCAACATCTTCTCTGCAGACCTGTTCTATACGCCAGACCCGCAGATGTTTGACGTGATGGAGAAGTACGGCATCCTGGGCGTGGAAATGGAAGCCGCCGGTATCTACGGCGTGGCTGCAGAGTTCGGCGCGAAAGCCCTGGCAATCTGTACCGTTTCTGACCACATCCGCAGCGGTGAGCAGACCACAGCGGCTGAGCGCCAGACCACCTTCAGCGAGATGATTGTTATCGCGCTGGAGTCTGTGCTGCTGGGCGACAAAGAAGCCTGATTTAGTGCAGTCCTGCTGGCCGGGCTCCCGGCCAGCTGTTAAGTTAATGATCCCACAATAGTCCTGCCCTCGGTTCAACTTTTTCAGCGCTACCATCAAAATGGTATCTATTCATCATTCCCTGCCAATATTTATTTCCTTATTGATTTATTCATTTATTTTCAGCTGATTAAGTGCTAATTATCTATTCAAGTATCTATTCACGAATCTATTCATTATGGCTGATTTAACGACGCTCCTTCTGCAGGGGCCGCTGGATGCGGCAACATTGACAGCCCGTCTGGCGATCAGCCAGGCCACGCTTTCACGCCTGATTGCTGCTCATCCGCAAGTGATGAAGTATGGTCGGGCAAGAGCCACACGTTATGCGTTGCTTCGTCCTTTGCGTGAGGAGAGTGGCTTTCCTCTTTGGCACATTGATGAGCAAGGGCATTCCCGACAAGCTGGGCAGCTGTTCAGTGTCTGGCCCGCGGGCAGTTACCTCGTTGAAGACGCTCAGGGCCACTGGCAACATTATGCGGGATTGCCCTGGTATCTCAGCGATATGCGCCCGCAGGGTTTTCTTGGCCGTGCGTGGGGGCGAGAGTGCGCGCTACAACTTGGGTTGCCAGAAGATATCCGGCAGTGGAATGATGATCACAACCTGCTTGCACTGACAGCCAGGGGGAGCGATATCTCAGGGAGTTGGTTGATTGGTCGTGAGAGCTATCAACAGTGGATCCAGCAGCCTGCGCCCAAACTGATTTCGCTGGAAGATAAACCGGCTCAGTACCCTGAACTGGCGCAACGTGTGCTGGCAGGAGAAGAAGTGGGTTCTTCGGCGGGCGGCGAGCAGCCTAAATTTGCCTGTTACGCTCAGTTGGCGGAGAAAGAGGCTGCCCATGTGCTGGTGAAGTTCACGCCCGCACGGCGCAATGAAAACAGCCAGCGTTGGTGTGACCTGCTGCGGGCGGAGGCGTTGGCATTGCAAGTCCTGAGAGAGGAAGGGGTGTCAGCTGCGAAAGCCAGTATCCTGGCCGGTCCGGAAGAGCAGCTGTTTCTTGAGGTGGTCAGGTTTGATCGGCTGGGTGAACGGGGGCGACGTAGCATGGTTTCGCTGGAGTCAGTCCAGGCAGAGTTTACCGGGCATTACTCTCGCTGGCCGCAGGCACTGAGCGCGCTGTTAAGCCAGAAAAAGATCGCCACGGCAGATGCCGAACGCGGGACGCTGCAATGGGCCTTTGGCAAGTTGATAGCAAACGGGGATATGCATGCTGGCAATCTGGCCTTTTTCCTCACCTCAGCGGCGCTGACGTTGACGCCAGCCTACGATATGCTGCCAATGAGCTTTGCCCCTAACAGTGCTGGTTATATGCGTACAGAGCCGCCAGCCATTGAGCTGGATAGCAGGGTGGGGCGCGTGGTCTGGCAGCAAGCGTTAACCCTGGCCGAACGTTACTGGCAGGCCATTATTAACGATACGGTCTGGAGTGAGGATTTCCGGCGGATTGCGCAGCAGATGCTACAAAGGCTCAAAATGCTTGAGCCTCAACTCGCCCGCATGGCCTGATTAAGGCTTTTCAGCCTGTGGCGTAGCCTCATCACTGGTGTCGTCGTCATCTTCCTTCACCGGATTGTTAGCGGTAAGCAGGAACGGAGATTGTTGCCAGCGTGTCCGGCGGTCGCGCAGCAGAGTACGGCTGAGGATGATCCCGATAGCCAGCGCCAGCAGCATCATCAGGCGCAGGATGTTAGTGGTGTTATCCACCTGCTTGGATTCGGTCACCAACACGTGAGTATCCAGCGTGATGCGCAGGAAGCCGCGAGGGCCTTCAGAGCTGTCCAGAGACTGCACCAGCTGGTGGTTGAAGTAACTGCCAGCACGTTGGCCGTCCAGCGCCAGGCGGTCGCGCACGTTAATCGTTTCGCCGCTGTGGGCCAGTAACGTGCCGTCGTCGTCGTATACAGACGCATCCAGGATGCGGCTCTCTTGGGTTAGCTGTCCCAGGATATCAACAATCTGCTGGTGGTTGTCGTCGCTGTTTTCCATCAGCGGCGTCAGGCTGAAGGCTACCTGCCGCGTGAGCGTGCGGGCCAGTTCATCCACCTGTTCGGAGCGTGCCATCTGGTGGCTCAGACTGAACCACGAAGCACCCTGCATCAGCACCACCAGTAAGGTCAGGCAGATCAGCACGATTGCTGTGCGATGCAGACGAAATTTAAGTTTGGCTTTTGCCATCTGTAACCTTCACACTTTATGTACGAACCAGCGTTCGTATCGATGCTTTATGTTGCCAGAAGCGGGGCTGACAGGGTAGCCTCTTGCGTGGTTAAAATGTCCTTTCAGGAGCTGTAATGCCAAATAGTCTGACCTGGTGCGACCTGCCATCTGATGTCTCTCTCTGGCCGGGTTTACCTCTTTCTCTCAGTGGCGATGAAGTGATGCCGCTGGATTACCGCGCTGGCCGTACCGGCTGGCTTCTGTATGGCCGCGATGTGAACAAAGACAGCCTGACGCATCTGCAGCATCAGTTGGGGGCGGCAATGGTCATTGTCAGCGCCTGGCGCGTGGCGGATTATCATGTCGTCCGGCTGGCCGGTTCGCTTACTCCTCGCGCTACGCAACTGGCTCACGATGCCGGTCTGGATGTTGCGCCGCTGGGGAAAATCCCGCACCTGAAAACCCCAGGTCTGCTGGTGATGGATATGGACTCTACGGCAATAGAAGTGGAGTGCATTGATGAAATCGCCAAACTGGCTGGCTGCGGTGAAAAGGTGGCCGAAGTGACCGAGCGGGCGATGCGTGGCGAGCTGGATTTCGCTGCCAGTCTTCGTCAGCGCGTGGCAACCCTGAAAGATGCCGATGCCAATATTTTAAAGACAGTGCGTGATGAACTGCCGCTGATGCCAGGCCTGACTGAGATGGTACAGCAGTTGCAGGCGTTGGGCTGGCATGTAGCCATTGCTTCTGGCGGCTTTACCTATTTTGCTGAGTACCTTCGCGATAAGCTGCGTCTGTCTGCGATTGTCGCCAATGTGCTGGAAATTCGTGATGGCAAACTGACCGGTGAAGTGCTGGGCGACATTGTTGATGCGAAATACAAAGCCGATACGTTGCTAAAGCTGGCTGAGCGTTTCGAGATTGCGCCAGAGCAGACTGTGGCTATTGGCGATGGTGCAAACGACCTGCTGATGATTAAAGCGTCCGCGCTGGGCATTGCCTATCACGCCAAGCCTACAGTGAATGAGCAGACTGAAGTGATCATCCGTCATGCGGATTTAATGGGCGTGCTCTGTATTCTCAGCGGCAGCCTGATCCATGAAGAGCGTTAAGGGGTAGATTTGGCCAAAGCGGTAAAGCGCGCCTTTGTTTGTAATGAATGCGGCGCCGATTATCCTCGCTGGCAGGGGCAATGTAGCGCCTGCCAGGCCTGGAACACCATCACTGAAGTGCGTCTGGCTGCTTCGCCTACCGTGGCACGTAACGAGCGCCTGTCCGGCTACGCTGGCGCAGGCAGCGCTGGCCCAAGCCGCGTGCAGAAGCTCTCTGAGATCAGCCTTGAGGCGTTACCGCGCTTCTCAACCGGCTTCAAAGAGTTTGATCGGGTGCTGGGCGGCGGAGTGGTGCCTGGCAGCGCCATTCTGATCGGCGGAAGTCCCGGTGCCGGGAAAAGTACGCTGCTGCTGCAAACCCTGTGCAAGCTGGCTGAGGGCATGAAAACTCTGTATGTGACCGGCGAAGAGTCTTTGCAGCAGGTGGCGATGCGTGCCCACCGTTTGGGGCTGCCTACCGAAAACCTCAACATGCTGTCGGAAACCAGCATCGAGCAGATCTGCCTGATTGCCGAGCAGGAACAACCCCGGTTGATGGTGATCGACTCGATCCAGGTGATGCACATGGCGGATATTCAGTCTTCGCCAGGCAGCGTGGCGCAGGTGCGTGAAACCGCCGCTTATCTCACCCGTTTTGCCAAAACCCGTGGCGTGGCTATCGTGATGGTCGGCCACGTGACCAAAGATGGATCGCTGGCCGGACCCAAAGTGCTCGAACACTGTATCGACTGTTCGGTGTTGCTGGATGGCGATGCGGACTCGCGTTTTCGCACGCTGCGCAGCCACAAAAACCGCTTCGGTGCGGTTAACGAACTGGGCGTGTTCGCCATGACCGAGCAAGGGCTGCGGGAAGTCAGCAACCCTTCCGCCATTTTCCTCAGCAGGGGAGAAGAAGTGACTTCCGGCAGCTCAGTGATGGTGCTGTGGGAAGGAACGCGTCCGCTGCTGGTAGAGATTCAGGCGCTGGTGGACCATTCGATGATGGGCAACCCAAGGCGTGTCGCCGTTGGGCTTGAGCAGAACCGTCTGGCGATTTTGCTGGCGGTGCTGCATCGCCATGGCGGTTTGCAGATGGCCGATCAGGACGTGTTCGTCAACGTGGTTGGCGGCGTGAAGGTGACGGAAACCAGCGCCGATTTAGCGCTGATGTTGTCGATGGTCTCCAGCCTGCGCGACCGTCCTTTACCTCAGGATTTAGTGGTGTTTGGTGAGGTGGGTCTGGCGGGTGAAATTCGCCCGGTGCCAAGCGGCCAGGAGCGGATCTCAGAGGCGGCCAAGCACGGTTTCCGTCGTGCTATCGTGCCTGCTGCTAACGTGCCGAAAAAGCCGCCGGAAAATATGAAAGTGTATGGCGTGAAGAAGCTGGCGGATGCGCTGGCGATCCTTGAGGATTTATAACGCAGGAGGCATAGATGTCAGCATTTGATTATTTGAAAACCGCCATTCGCCAGCAGGGCTGCACGCTGCAGCAGGTGGCGGATGCCAGTGGCATGACCAAAGGCTATCTCAGCCAACTGCTTAACGCCAAAATCAAAAGCCCCAGCGCGCAGAAGCTGGAAGCGCTGCACCGTTTTCTGGGACTGGAGTTTCCGCGCCGGGAAAAAACCATCGGCGTGGTGTTCGGCAAATTTTACCCGCTGCATACCGGCCATATTTACCTGATCCAGCGCGCCTGTAGTCAGGTAGACGAACTGCATATCATCATGGGTTACGACGAGCCGCGAGACCTTCAGCTGTTTGAAGCCAGCGCCATGTCGCAACAGCCCACGGTGAGCGATCGCCTGCGCTGGCTGCTGCAAACCTTCAAATACCAGAAAAACATCCGCATTCACTCGTTCAACGAGGAAGGGATGGAGCCCTATCCCCACGGCTGGGATGTCTGGAGCCGGGGCATCAATGACTTTATGGAAAACCACGGCATTGTGCCGAACCGGGTTTATACCAGCGAGGAGTTCGATGCGCCGCAGTATCAGGAGCATCTGGGCATTGAAGCGGTGGTGATCGATCCTAAACGATCGTTTATGAGCATCAGCGGCGCGCAAATTCGTCACGATCCGTTCCGCTACTGGGAATATATTCCTACCGAAGTGAAACCGTTCTTTGTGCGTACGGTGGCGATTCTGGGCGGTGAATCCAGCGGGAAATCCACGTTGGTCAACAAGCTGGCGAACATCTTCAACACCACCAGTGCGTGGGAATTTGGCCGCGACTATGTCTTCTCCCATTTGGGGGGCGATGAGATGGCGTTGCAGTATTCCGACTACGACAAGATCGCGCTCGGGCAGGCGCAGTACATCGATTTTGCGGTGAAGTACGCCAACAAAGTGGCCTTTATCGACACTGATTTTGTCACTACTCAGGCGTTCTGTAAGAAATACGAAGGGCGTGAGCACCCGTTTGTGCAGGCATTGATCGATGAGTATCGCTTTGACCTGGTCATCCTGGTCGAGAATAACGTGCCGTGGGTAGCCGACGGCTTACGCAGCCTGGGCAGTTCGGTGGATCGCAAAGAGTTTCAGACGCTGCTGGTCTCGATGCTGGAAGAGAACAACATTAACTATGTGCACGTTGAGCAGGATGGCTACGATGAGCGCTTCCTGCGCTGCGTGGAGCTGGTCAAGGAGATGCTGGGGTCTTAGCGCATCAACGAGGCCATTGCTCAGCAGGGCGGAAGGTATTCCGCCCTGCAAAAACTAGTAAACCATCACCACTTTGCCGCGCATGTGGCCTTCCAGCACCAGTTGGTGTGCTTCTGTCAGGGTTTCCACACTCAGGCCGTGCAGCGTTTTGCTCAGTGAGCTGCTCACCTTGCCGGCATCCAGCAGTTTCGCGGTGGCATCCAGAATTTCTCCCTGACGGGCGATATCCGGCGTGGTGAACATGCTGCGGGTGTACATAAATTCAAAATGCAGCGCCGCGCTTTTCAGCTTCAGCTGGTTCATCTCCAACGGTTTTTCGTTCTCCACGATGGTGCAGATATGTCCCTGCGGCGCAATCAGCTCAGCCATCGTTTCCCAGTGGCCGTCGGTGTCATTCAGGCAGAAAATATAATCCACCTGCTTCAGGCCGTGTTTCTCCAGCTCACCCACCATATCCTTGTAGTTGATCACCAGGTCGGCCCCGCGATCTTTACACCATTGCACCGAGTCCGGGCGGGAAGCGGTAGCAATCACTTTCACCTTGCTGTGCAGTTTGGCAAAGGGGATTGCCAGTGAGCCGACGCCGCCAGCACCGCCAACAACCAGCAGTGTTTTCCCTTCTTCGGCCTTATCCAGCTGCAGGCGATCGAACAGACCTTCCCACGCCGTCAGCGCAGTCAGTGGGATCGCTGCCGATTCAGCCCAGTCTAAGGACGTCGGCTTGTGGCCGGTAATGCGTGCGTCGATCAGTTGATGGGTGGTGTTGCTGCCCGGACGAGTGATGTCGCCAGCGTAATACACTTCGTCACCGGCTTTGAATCCCGTGACTTTGCTGCCCACTTCCAGCACCACGCCGCTGGCATCCCAGCCCAGAATACGTGGATGCTGGAGGCCATTTTTTTGTGCGCCTTTATGCACTTTGGTGTCCACCGGATTGACCGAAGCGGCTTTCACCTCGACCAGCAGATCATAGTCTCCCGGAGTCGGTTTCTCCGCTTCGATTTCGATAAACTGCTGCGGTTTTTCTGGATTGATAGCAATCGCTTTGATTGTCATAGCGCATCTCCTTTAAGGTGTGTTATTCAGTGTAGAACCTCAGCAGGCTAATGATAAGCCGCACAATATCTAACGAAGTGTTCGTTTCAGGTGAACAATTATGTTTAAACAGCTGCAGGATATGGCCCTGTTTGCCCTGGTGGCCGAATGCGGCAGCTTTACCGGGGCGGCCAAAAAGGCGGGATTGCCGAAATCCAGCGTCAGTCAGCGCATCAGTCAGCTTGAGCAGGCTTTGGGGCTGCGGCTGATTAACCGCACCACCAGACAACTTAACCTGACGTTTGCCGGGGAGCGTTACCTGGTGCATTGTCAGGAGATGATGCAGGCCAGCGAGCGCGCCAACAGGGCCATCGAACGTCTGAGGGATAATCCCAGCGGACGATTGCGCATCACCTCACCTGCGGGGATAGGGGCTACTCTGCTGGCGCGTTTAAACGCGGCTTTCCAACAGGAATACCCGGATGTGACGCTGGACGTTTCGGTGTCCGATGAGGTGCGGGATATCGTGCTGGAAGGTTATGACGTGGCGCTGCGCACCGGGCAGCCGCAGGACTCTTCGCTGATTGGGCGGCGCATTGGCTATTGCGAGCGTCTGCTGGTGGCCTCTGAAGGCTATCTTGAGCACTACGACGAGATCACTCACCCACAGCAACTGGCTGAACACCGCTGCATTGCGCATCGGGCGTGGAGCGAATGGCTACTGAACCGGGGCGAAGAGTATTACCGCTGGTTGCTGCCGCCAACGCATATGACCGATAACCTGGTTTATGCCCGCGAATGCGCGTTGAGTGGGGCAGGAATAACGCTACTGCCGCGCTTTTTGACGCAGGATAGTCTGCCGGGCGGGGGATTAGTTCAGGTGTTGCCGGAATGGCAGGTCGAAGGCAATGAACTCTGGCTGGTCTATCCAAGCCGTAAACTCAATTCGCCAGCGGTCGCGCGCTTTATTGATTACGCCTTGCAGTCGCCGGTCTTACGGGAGTTTTATCAGTAACGAAGCCGGTCGGGGAAGCAGGGGACGAAGAGATCGTCCCGCTGAAGCAACGCAGAGGGCGAATCGCTTCGCCCTCTGAAGATTACTTGGTCATACGCTTGTACTTGATGCGTTTTGGCTCCAGCGCTTCTGCGCCCAGCGTCCGCTTCTTGTACTCTTCGTATTCGGTAAAGTTACCTTCGAAGAACTCGATGTTGCCTTCATCCTGGTAATCAAGGATGTGGGTGGCAATACGGTCAAGGAACCAACGGTCATGCGAGATAACCATCGCGCAGCCTGGGAACTCCAGCAGGGCGTTTTCCAGCGCGCGCAGGGTTTCAATGTCCAGGTCGTTGGTTGGTTCATCGAGCAGTAACATGTTGCCGCCAACCTGCAGCAGCTTAGCCAGATGCAGACGGCCACGCTCACCACCGGACAGCTCGCCAACGCGTTTGCCCTGATCAACACCTTTGAAGTTAAAGCGGCCAACGTAGGCACGGCTTGGCATCTCGGTGTTACCAACACGCATAATATCCTGCCCGCCGGAGACTTCTTCCCACACGGTTTTGCTGTTGTCCATGCTGTCGCGGAACTGATCGACAGAGGCCAGCTTAACGGTATCACCCAGTACGATGCTGCCTGAATCTGGCTCTTCCTGACCAGACATCATGCGGAACAGGGTAGATTTACCGGCGCCGTTCGGACCGATGATCCCAACGATGGCGCCTTTCGGCACCGAGAAGGTCAGGTCATCAATCAGCAGGCGATCGCCGTAAGACTTACGCAGATGGGTGACTTCCACCACTTTATCGCCCAGGCGAGCGCCCGGTGGGATAAACAGTTCGTTGGTTTCGTTACGCTTCTGGTAATCGGTGCTGTTCAGCTCTTCAAAACGGGCCAGACGGGCTTTGCCCTTAGACTGACGGCCTTTAGCGCCCTGACGAACCCACTCCAGCTCTTTCTCAATGGATTTACGACGGGCCGCTTCTGAAGAGGCTTCCTGCGCCAGACGGGCATCTTTCTGCTCCAGCCAGGAAGAGTAGTTACCTTCCCATGGGATCCCTTCACCACGGTCCAGCTCCAGGATCCAGCCAGCTACGTTGTCCAGGAAGTAACGGTCGTGGGTAATCGCCACTACGGTTCCTTCGAAGTCGTGCAGGAAACGTTCCAGCCACGCCACGGATTCAGCATCCAGGTGGTTAGTTGGTTCGTCCAGCAGCAGCATGTCTGGTTTTTCCAGCAGCAGGCGGCACAGGGCTACACGGCGGCGTTCACCACCGGACAGCGTAGCGACTTTTGCATCCCACTCTGGCAGGCGCAGCGCATCGGCAGCACGCTCCAGCTGGGTATTCAGGTTGTGGCCGTCGTGCGCCTGGATGATCTCTTCCAGTTTGCCCTGTTCAGCGGCCAGCTTGTCGAAGTCAGCGTCTTCTTCCGCATACAGAGCGTAGACTTCGTCCAGACGCTTCAACGCGCCTACGACTTCCGCCAGCGCTTCCTCAACGGATTCGCGAACGGTGTGTTCCATGTTCAGCTGCGGTTCCTGCGGCAGGTAACCGATTTTCAGGCCTGGCTGTGGGCGTGCTTCCCCTTCGATATCTTTATCGATACCGGCCATGATGCGCAGCAGGGTGGATTTACCCGAGCCATTCAGACCGAGTACGCCGATTTTGGCGCCTGGGAAGAAGCTAAGGGAGATATTTTTCAGAATGTGACGCTTCGGCGGAACCACTTTGCCGACGCGATGCATGCTATAGACGAATTGAGCCACGTAGGATGAGCCTCTTGGTGTCTGTGTGTTTATTGGGGCAGCAGATGCCCACTCAGACCGGGAAGTTTAGCTGGTTTCAGGTGGTAATCACAGTCTCCTGCATATTTCGAGTGTCAGGGGCGTTGGCTGCCCAGTGACTCACTAAAGTAAACTCTTGAGGATGCACTTGCTTGCCGCCGTCCTGACACTCACATTATTTTGCCGAGTAAAGTGATCTGGTGATTAGTGTTTGATTTTTGAACTGAGCGCTTTATGCTGTTTTTTTGCCTTACAAAGCAGGGAGATAACGATGAAAGTTCTGATCGCGGCGGAAGAGAACGCCTGGGGCGGCATGATCCAGCAGTTCCGTAACACCTTGCCTGACGTCGATTTTACCGCTTCAGCAGGCCACGCCGCTGAAAGCCTGGCCGGCTACGATGCGCTAATCCCCGGTATGGCGAAGGTGACGCCTGAACTGCTGAAGACGGCAGACAAGCTCAAGTTGATTCAGCAGGCGGGTGCGGGACTTGAAGGTGTCGATCTTGCCAGCGCCAAAGCGCAGGGCATTCAGGTGGCTAATGTGCCATCGGACACCTCAGGTAATGCCGATTCGGTCGCCGAATTGGGGATCTGGATGATGATTGGCCTGGCGCGTAAAGCCAGTGAGATCCCTGAGATGATTGCCACTCGTCAGCTTGGCCTGCCTGTGGGCATGGGGCTGATGGGCAAAACCGTGGGGCTGGTTGGGCTGGGCGGCATTGGTAAAGCGCTGGCGAAAAGACTGGTGCCGTTTGGCGTACGTCTGATCGGCGTGAAAAGGACAGCCGATCAGGCCTTTGCCAAAGAGCATCAGCTGGACTGGCTGGGCAATATGGAGCACCTGCCCGCTCTGCTGAACGATGCGGACTTTGTGATCCTCAGCCTGCCGGACAATGCGGATACCCGAAATATCATTGATGAAACGGCGCTGGCGCAGATGAAGTCGGGCAGTTTCCTGATTAATCTGGGGCGAGGCGGATTAATTGAAAAGCAGGCGTTGCTGGCTGCGCTGGAAGTGAACCATCTTGCGGGAGCCGGGCTGGATGTGTTCTGGCAGGAGCCGCCAGAGCCGGATGATTCGCTGTTTCAGTACAACGTCATCGCCACGCCACACATTGGTGGCGTAACGGATAACTCATTGAACGGCAACGTGGCGGGCGTGTGTGAAAACCTTCGTCGCCTGCGCGATGGCGAAGAGATCCTGAATCGCTGGGCTTAACGCGCTTTCTGTCCGACCAGCACGTCGATGCCAAGCAATTTTAGCTTCTGCGCCAGCTCTTTCGGCGGTGCTTCGTCGCTGACCAGCGTCTCAAAAGCACTGAGTTCGCCGATGCGGGCTGGCAGCACTTTGCCAAACTTGCTGCTGTCAGCCACCAGGATCTTGTGGCTGGCACGCTGCATCGCCTGATGCTTCATCGGCAACTCGTTCAGGTTGTAGCAGGTCGCGCCTTGCGCAGCATCGATGCCGGCCGCAGAGATAAATGCTTTACCCGGACAAAGGCTGTCCATCACCGATCCGTGGCCCAACGGCGTGAAGATGGCATTGTCCGCATGAAACTCGCCGCCGTTCAGGATCACCTGACAGGCCGGTTTCTCCTTCAATGCCAGGAAGGTGTTCATTGCACAGCAAATGGCGGTAAACGTCAGCTCATTATCAATGGCATCAACAATCCACGGCATTGTGGTGCCGCAGTCAAAAAATACCGTATCGCCAGGTTCAATCAATGAAGCCGCCAGCTGGCCCAGACGCCGCTTTTTCTCGACGTTATGCGCCTGCTGATCGGTGACAAAGTAGTGGCCCTGATTGCTCTTCGGATCGCTGACAATGTAGCCCCCCAATAACACCACCACCGAAGGCTGTTCGTTGAGATCCCGGCGGATGGTCATCTCGGAAACGCCCAACAGGCGCGCCGCCTCTCTGAGGTGGATTTTATCGGTTCGCTTAAGCGCAGATGCCAGCTTGTTTACGCGCTCGTCGCGGCGGGTTTCCATGGTCAGTTACTCCTGATAATACGGTTAATATCCCTCGCCGGCTGCGCTGCCTTTAACGATGGCGACGCCGGAGCTGGTCCCGATACGGCTGGCACCTGCCTGGATCATGATGTCTGCCGTCTGTCGGTCGCGTACCGCGCCGGAGGCTTTCACCGCCACTTCAGGGCCTGCGGTTTCATGCATCAAACGGACGTGCTCTTCACGCGCACCGCCGGTACTGAAACCGGTGGACGTTTTGACAAAGGCGACCTTAAGTTCACGACAAATTTCACAGATTTGAATGATTTGCGCATCGTTAAGCAGGCAGGTCTCTAATATTACCTTCAATGGGATCGGGCCGCAAACCTCGCGCACCGCCTGAATATCGGCCGTGACAGCCTTAACCTCACCGCTTTGCAGCCAGCCAACGTTAATCACCATATCAATCTCTTCTGCGCCCGCCTCAATGGCGGCCTTCGCTTCGAAAGCTTTGGCACTGGTCAATCCGGCTCCGAGAGGAAAACCGATGACAGAACAGACTTTTACCTCACTTCCCGCAAGCTTCTCCGCCACTAGCGGCACATAACCAGAATTCACGCAGACAGCGTAGAAGCGGTGGGTGATGGCTTCGTCACACAGCGTGGCGATTTGTTGCACGGTGGCATTCGCCGCCAGCAGGGTGTGGTCGATGTAACGGGCATAGTCCGGGTTTTGCACGGGAAGCTCCTCAGCGGATTAGGTGTGTTTGTTAAAATAATAACATTTTCGTTCTGGCGTCAATCGGCAATTAACGTCTTATGCGCGGGATTTTCAGGCTGAGACGGGTGTCACAAAAATAACACTCGATGATTGTTATTGTTATTTCTACAACATTTAATGATGGAAATTTACACGGGGATTACAGCATGGACATTGCCGTCATCGGCTCAAATATGGTCGACCTGATCACTTACACCAACAGCCTGCCAAAAGCCGGTGAGACCTTAGAAGCCCCGGATTTTGCTCTGGGCTGCGGCGGCAAAGGGGCGAACCAGGCCGTTGCGGCGGCGAAGCTGGGTGCAGACGTGATGATGGTCAGCAAAGTGGGCGAAGATCTGTTTGCGGGCAACACGGTGAAGAATTTGCAGAGGTTTGGTGTAGACACGCACCACGTCACCGTGGCGGCGGGAACCTCCAGCGGCGTTGCACCGATCTTTGTCGATGACCAGTCGCAAAACCGCATCCTGATCATCAAAGGAGCGAATGCGCACCTTTCTCCGGCGGATATTGATGCGGCGGCGGAAGATCTCAAACGTTGTCGTCTGATGGTGTTGCAGCTGGAAATCCCGCTGCCAACGGTCTATTACGCCATCGATTTTGCCCGAGAGCACGGCATTAAAGTGATCCTTAACCCAGCGCCTGCTGTAGCCGGTCTGGATATT
>NZ_JBAVTT010000006.1:0-16914 GCF_049696395.1 Erwinia sp. | reverse complement strand
ATTTCAGAAGCTTAGCGCCGTCCATCAGACGCTCAAAGTCATAGGTCACGGTTTTGGCAGCAATTGCGCCTTCCATGCCTTTAACAATCAGGTCTGCGGCTTCGAACCATTCCATATGACGCAGCATCATTTCTGCAGACAGGATCACTGAACCTGGGTTCACTTTATCCTGACCAGCATACTTAGGCGCGGTGCCGTGGGTAGCTTCGAACAGTGCACACTCGTCACCGATGTTGGCACCAGGAGCAATACCGATACCGCCAACCTGCGCCGCCAGGGCGTCGGAGATGTAGTCACCGTTCAGGTTCATACAGGCAATAACGTCATACTCAGCCGGACGCAGCAAGATCTGCTGCAGGAACGCATCGGCGATCACGTCTTTAACAACGATCTCTTTGCCGGTGGTCGGGTTCTTGATCTTCATCCACGGGCCGCCGTCGATCAGCTCACCGCCGAACTCTTCTTTCACCAGCTGATAGCCCCAATCCTTGAAGGCACCTTCGGTGAACTTCATGATGTTGCCTTTGTGAACCAGCGTCAGCGAGTCACGGTCGTTGGTGATGGCGTACTCAATGGCAGCACGAACCAGGCGCTTGGTGCCTGCTTCTGAACACGGCTTAACGCCGATACCGCACTGCTCTGGGAAGCGAATTTTCTTCACGCCCATTTCATCACGCAGGAACTTGATCACTTTATCCGCTTCTGCAGAACCGGCTTTCCATTCGATACCTGCATAGATATCTTCGGAGTTCTCACGGAAGATGACCATATCAGTCTCTTCTGGACGTTTCACCGGGCTTGGTGTGCCGGTGTAATAACGCACCGGGCGCAGGCAGATGTAGAGATCAAGCTGCTGGCGCAGAGCCACGTTCAGGGAACGAATACCGCCGCCGACTGGGGTAGTCAGTGGGCCTTTGATAGCCACGCGGTACTCTTTGATCAGGTCCAGAGTCTCTTCTGGCAACCAAACGTCCTGACCGTAGAGCTCTACCGATTTTTCACCGGTGTAAATTTCCATCCAGGAAATTTTACGCTCACCGTTATAAGCTTTCTGCACAGCGGCATCGACAACTTTGATCATCACTGGGGAAACGTCCACACCGATACCGTCACCTTCGATAAAAGGGATGATAGGGTTGTTAGGTACGTTCAGTTTTCCATTCGCCAGGGTGATTTTCTGACCTTCCGCCGGAACAACTACTTTGCTTTCCATTAACCTCTCCTTCGAGCGCTTTTTTTGTTAATGATTTGTAAGATGCGCGTCAATACTACTTGAATATTCACGTCGCGCCAATCATCTCCGGTTTGCGGTATAATGCGCTCATGGTTTTAAAGTGCAAAGCATATGCGAAAATCTTCCGTTAAGAATCACCGCGTTAAACGATTCAGCCCGTCCTCTGCCGCCCGTCAGGTCGATAAAGGTCCACGCCGCATCATTATTTTTAACAAACCTTATGATGTCCTGCCTCAGTTCAGCGATGAAGCGGGACGCAGTACGTTAAAAGATTTTATTCCCGTGGCCGGCGTTTACGCCGCCGGACGTCTGGACCGCGACAGCGAAGGGCTGATGGTGCTGACCAACGATGGCGCGTTGCAGGCAACACTGACTCAACCCGGAAAACGCACTGGGAAAATTTACTATGTTCAGGTGGAAGGGGTGCCTGATAACAGCCATATTCAGGCGCTGCGGGATGGCATTATTCTGAAAGATGGCCCAACCCTACCCGCAGGCGCAGAGTTAGTGGCGGAACCCGACTGGTTATGGCCGCGCAATCCGCCGATTCGCGAGCGCAAAGCCATTCCCACCAGCTGGATAAAGATCACTTTATACGAAGGGCGTAACCGGCAGGTCAGGAGGATGACGGCACAGATTGGCTTCCCTACCCTGCGCTTAATTCGTTTTGCTATGGGCACGCAGATGCTGCAGGATTTACTGCCAGGCGAATGGCGAGATGTCACCGCCGAGTTTCCTCTTTAAGCCACTTTTAGCAAGGAGTCAGCCATGTTCAAACCCCACGTCACCGTTGCCACCGTTGTGCAAGCCGAAGGGCAATTTTTGGTAGTGGAAGAGATGGTAAGAGGACGAGCAACCTGGAATCAGCCTGCCGGGCATCTTGAAGCCAACGAAACGTTGCTGCAGGCCGCTGTACGTGAACTGTATGAGGAGACCGGGCTTGAAGGCGTTCCTCAGGCTTTTTTGCGGCTGCATCAGTGGATAGCGCCGGATAATACGCCGTTTTTGCGCTTCCTGTTCGCGCTGGATTTACCGAAAGTGCTGCCCACTTACCCGCAGGATCGCGATATCGATCGCTGCTGGTGGCTGCCGCCGGAGGAGATCCTGACGGCGAAAAAGCTACGTTCTCCACTGGTTGCGGAAAGTATCCTGATTTATCAGCAAGGTCCGCGCTACCCGCTTGAGGTGTTAAGCGCATTTCAATGGCATTTTAGCGAGGATGCGCCCGCGGCAGACGCGTGGTAGACTATGCCGCAATTTTACAGGGCAGCCTTTAACTGCCACTAAAGTCGGGTATTTCTCATGTCTCTAAGCCAGAAAAAAGTGATCGTCGGGATGTCCGGCGGTGTTGACTCCTCGGTTTCCGCCTGGTTACTGCAACAGCAGGGCTATCAGGTTGAAGGCCTGTTTATGAAGAACTGGGAAGAGGACGACGGTGAGGAATACTGTACCGCCGCAGAAGATCTTGCTGATGCGCAGGCGGTCTGCGACAAATTAGGCATTTATCTGCACACGGTAAACTTTGCTGCCGAATACTGGGATAACGTCTTTGAACACTTCCTTGAAGAGTACAAAGCCGGACGCACCCCAAACCCGGATATTCTCTGCAACAAAGAGATCAAATTCAAAGCCTTCCTGGAGTTTGCGGCCGAAGATTTGGGCGCAGACTTCATTGCTACCGGTCACTATGTTCGCCGCCAGGATGTGGAGGGCAAAAGCCGTCTGCTGCGCGGCCTGGACGACAATAAAGACCAGAGCTACTTCCTCTACACCCTTGGACACGAGCAGATCGCGCAAAGCCTGTTCCCGGTTGGCGAGCTGGCAAAACCTGAAGTTCGCCGGATTGCCGAAGAACTTGAGCTGATCACCGCCAAAAAGAAAGACTCTACCGGCATCTGTTTTATCGGTGAACGTAAATTCCGGGACTTCCTGGGGCGCTATTTACCGGCTCAGCCAGGCCCAATTTTAAATGCCGAAGGGGAAGTTGTCGGTGAACATCAGGGCCTGATGTACCATACGCTGGGTCAGCGTAAAGGATTAGGCATTGGCGGCACCAAAGCAGGCAGCGAAGAGCCGTGGTACGTGGTCGACAAAGATGTCGCCAATAACGTGCTGGTGGTCGCCCAGGGACACGAGCACCCTCGCCTGATGTCTGTTGGGTTAGTCGCACAGCAGCTGCACTGGGTTGACCGCGAAATCCTGAAAGCACCGTTGCGCTGCACGGTCAAAACCCGTTACCGCCAGGCAGATATTCCTTGCACCGTAACGCCATTGGGCGAAGATCGGATTGACGTCCGCTTTGATGAGCCGGTTGCCGCTGTCACGCCCGGCCAGTCTGCGGTGTTTTACATTGATGAACTTTGCCTGGGTGGCGGAATTATCGAAGCACGTACGCCGCTGATTTAAGCGAGCGGCCTGCCCTGCATAAGAAGATAACAGCATACTGGCGTAACCCCTGAAGAAGGGGAATTACAGGAGTTACCGTGGCGAAGAATTATTACGATATTACGCTGGCCCTCGCGGGTATTTGCCAGTCTGCTCATCTGGTTCAGCAGCTGGCGCATCAGGGCCACTGTCCGGCTGAGCCGTTGAAAACCTCGCTGCAAAGCGTGGTCGATCTTAATCCGGCTTCAACACTGGCGGTTTACGGTAATGACGAGGCAAATCTGCGCTTTGGCCTTGAGTCGCTGCTGGCCGTGTTAAACAGCAGCAGCCGCCACGGTGCCGGTGCGGAGCTTACCCGTTACACGCTGAGTATGATGGTGCTGGAGCGTAAGCTCAGCGCCAATAAGAGTGCGCTGAACGACCTTTCGCAGCGAGTCAGTCAGTTGGACCGCCAGCTGGCGCATTATGAGTTAGATTCCGAAACACTGCTGAGCGCCATGGCTGCCATCTATGTGGATGTGATTAGCCCGCTTGGACCGCGCATTCAGGTCACCGGCTCGCCAGCCGTGTTGCAGAACGCGCAGATTCAAAGCAAAGTTCGCGCTACGCTGCTTGCCGGTATCCGCTCTGCGGTACTGTGGCACCAGGTTGGCGGTGGGCGTCTGCAGTTAATGTTTTCACGCAATCGCCTCGCCGCTGAGGCGAAGCAAATGCTGTCCCGTATGCCCGAGTCTTCACTTTAATTCGTTAACCGATCCAGGAGTTGCACTGATGGAATTATCCTCTCTGACTGCCGTCTCACCCGTTGATGGCCGTTATGGCGACAAAGTCACCCCGTTGCGCGGCATCTTCAGCGAATACGGCTTGCTGAAATTCCGCGTGGAAGTCGAAGTTCGCTGGTTACAGAAACTGGCCGCCTGCGCAGAGATCAAGGAAGTTCCTGCATTTGATGCCGACGCAAACGCTTTCCTTGATGCGATTGTCAGCAACTTCAGCGTGGATGATGCCGCCCGCATCAAAACCATCGAGCGCACCACCAACCATGATGTGAAGGCAGTTGAGTACTTCCTGAAAGAGAAAGTGGAGCCAAACGCCGCGCTGCATGCCGTTTCTGAGTTCATCCACTTCGCCTGTACTTCTGAAGACATCAACAACCTGTCCCACGCATTGATGCTGGAAACGGCGCGCCGTGAAGTGATCGTTCCTTACTGGAACCAGATCATCACCGCCGTGAAAGATCTGGCCGTACAGTACCGCGACATTCCTCTGCTTTCCCGTACCCATGGACAGCCAGCAACGCCTTCCACGCTTGGAAAAGAGATGGCCAACGTGGCCTACCGTTTTGAGCGTCAGCTTCGTCAGCTGGAACGCATCGAAATGCTGGGTAAAATCAACGGTGCCGTAGGGAACTACAACGCTCACATCGCCGCTTACCCGGAAGTGGACTGGCATGAACTGAGCGAAAGCTTTGTCACTGGTCTGGGCATCACCTGGAACCCGTACACCACGCAGATCGAGCCGCACGACTACATCGCAGAACTGTTTGACTGTATCGCCCGCTTCAACACCATCTTGATCGACTTCGACCGTGATGTCTGGGGCTATATCGCGCTGAACCACTTCAAGCAGAAAACCATTGCTGGCGAAATCGGCTCTTCTACCATGCCGCATAAAGTGAACCCAATTGACTTCGAAAACTCTGAAGGCAACCTGGGTCTGGCGAATGCCATGATGCAGCATCTGGCCAGCAAACTGCCTGTTTCCCGCTGGCAGCGCGACCTTACTGACTCCACCGTGCTGCGTAACCTCGGTGTCGGTGTTGGCTATGCGGTCATCGCTTATCAGTCCACGTTGAAGGGCATCTCCAAACTGGAAGTGAACCGCGATCGTCTGCTGGACGAGCTGGACCACAACTGGGAAGTGCTGGCGGAGCCAATCCAGACCGTGATGCGCCGTTATGGCATCGAAAAGCCTTACGAGAAGCTGAAAGAGCTGACCCGTGGCAAGCGTGTGGATGCCGCCGGAATGAAAGAGTTTATCGACAGTCTGGCGCTGCCGGAAGAAGAGAAAACCCGCCTGAAACTGATGACCCCGGCTAACTACATCGGCCGCGCTATTCAGATGGTCGACGATCTTAAGTAATTCCTGCCTTTCGGGCCGGCGCTAGTCGGCCCGCGTTAACCTGCTGTTTATCTGCTTTCACCTATACTCTGCAAAGACTTACACTAAGGCTCTGGGCCGTAACCCTGTCAGACAGAAAGGATAAATTATGCGCGTACTGGTTGTGGAAGATAATCAACTGCTTCGTCACCATCTCGCCGTACAGCTGCGCGATATGGGCCATCAGGTTGATGCCGCTGAAGATGCCAAAGAAGCCGACTATTTCCTCAACGAACACACGCCGGATATCACTCTGGTTGACTTAGGCCTGCCTGATGAAGATGGGATGGCGTTGATCCGCCGCTGGCGCAGCGAAGATGTTAAGCAGCCGATTCTGGTGCTGACCGCTCGTGAAGGCTGGCAGGCCAAGGTTGAAGCGCTGGAAGCCGGTGCCGATGATTACGTCACCAAACCTTTCCATATTGAAGAAGTTGTCGCCCGCATGCAGGCGCTGATGCGCCGTAACAGCGGCCTGGCGTCGCAAATTATTTCGTTCGCCCCTTTCCAGGTCGATCTCTCACGCCGTGAGCTGACCATTAACGACCAGCAAATTAAGCTGACCGCGTTTGAATATACGATTATTGAAACGCTGATCCGCAATGCCGGCAAAGTCGTCAGCAAAGACTCGCTGATGCTGCAGCTCTATCCCGATGCTGAACTGCGTGAAAGCCACACCATCGACGTGCTGATGGGGCGTCTGCGCAAGAAAATGCAGGCCCAGCATCCGCTGGAAGTGATCACTACCGTTCGCGGCCAGGGTTACAGGTTCGATTTATAACAACATGCCAGACTTTCGCCCCAAAACGCCCTTCTCGCTCCGCGCCCGCTTCCTGGTAGCCACGGCTGCCGTAGTGCTGATCCTGTCGCTTTCTTACGGGATGGTGGCGGTGGTTGGCTATGTGATGAGCTTCGATAAAAATACCTATCGGGTGATGCGTGGCGAAAGCAATTTATTCTTCACCCTCGCTCAGTGGCAGGACGGTAAATTAACCATCGCCCAGCCCGAGCGTGTCTCGCTGAATTTCCCAACGCTGGTCTATATCTATAACGAGAAAGGCAAGCTGCTGTGGCAACTGCGTGACGTGCCTGAGATCCGCGATAAGATTAAGCGCGAATGGCTGAAAAGCTCCGATTTCTATGAGATCGATACCGATAACAGCACCAGCCGTCAGGCGCTGGGGAATAACCCTGAAGCGCAGAACAAGCTGACGGCTTACGACGATGACAATAACGACACCTTCACCCACTCGGTGGCGGTTAACCGGTATGAAGCCACACCGAACCTTCCTGCGTTGACAATAGTGGTTGTCGATACCATTCCGCAGGAGTTGCAGCATTCAGACGTGGTTTGGTCCTGGTTCAGTTATGTGCTGCTGGTGAATCTGCTGCTGGTGATCCCGCTGCTGTGGCTGGCTGCACACTGGAGTCTGCGCCCGATTGGCACGCTGGCAGCGCAGGTTCGCGAACTGGAAGGCGGCGTACGAGACACGCTTGATCCCCGCCCACCGCAGGAATTAAAAAGCCTGGTGCGTAACCTGAACTTGCTGCTGGATAACGAGCGGCAACGCTACACCCGCTACCGCACCACGCTCAGTGATTTAACGCACAGCCTGAAAACCCCGCTGGCAGTGCTGCAAACCACCTTACGTTCACTGCGTGGCGGCCAGAATCTGTCGATTGAACAGGCTGAGCCGATCATGCTTGAGCAGATCAGCCGCATCTCACAACAAATTGGTTATTACCTGCATCGCGCCAGCATGCGGGCCGACCATAATGTCCTGAAGCGTGAGCTGCATTCTGTGCCAGCCTTGCTGGACAGCCTTTGCTCGGCGTTGAATAAGGTTTATCAGCGCAAGGGCGTGGTGCTGACGCTGGATATCTCTCCCGAGCTGACCTTTGTTGGTGAGCATAACGATCTGATGGAAGTGATGGGCAACGTGCTGGATAACGCCTGCAAGTATTGCCTGGAGTTTGTCGAAATCAGCGTGCGGCAGACGGAAGATGAGCTGCTTCTGATTGTTGAGGATGATGGCCCAGGCATCCCGGAAAGCAAACGGGACCTGATCTTTATCCGTGGTCAGCGAGCCGACACTTTGCGACCGGGTCAGGGACTGGGTTTGGCAGTAGCCAGAGATATTCTCGAACAGTACGACGGTGACATTATCGCTTCCACCAGCGAGTTGGGTGGCGCGCGGATGGAAGTCATTTTCAAGCGTCAGGAAGTGTTGCATACCGACGAATAGTGACAACCGCCACTTCCCTGAGCAGCGCTGAGCAAATGGGTTACCCCGACCCCGCCCGGCGCTGTTATAATCGAATAAATTCAGCGTTTCAGGAACTCCCACCATGGATTATCAACTCGATCTCAACTGCCCCGAATTTATTCAGCGCTACTGGCAGAAACGTCCGGTAGTGCTCAAACGTGGCTTCAAAAATTTCGTTGACCCGATCTCCCCAGACGAACTCGCCGGGCTGGCGATGGAAAACGAAGTCGACAGCCGTCTGGTCAGCCATCAGGACGGAAAATGGCAGGTCAGCCACGGTCCGTTCGAGAGTTTCGATCACCTTGGTGAGAACAACTGGTCACTGCTGGTTCAGGCCGTCGATCACTGGCACGAGCCTTCTGCTGCCCTGATGCGCCCGTTCAGCTTCCTGCCGGACTGGCGTACTGACGATCTGATGATCTCCTTCTCTGTCCCTGGCGGCGGCGTGGGCCCACACTTCGATCAGTACGATGTCTTTATTATTCAGGGAACTGGCCGCCGCCGCTGGCGCGTGGGCGATAAAGTGCCGTTGAAACAGCATTGCCCGCATCCGGATCTGCTGCAGGTTGAGCCGTTTGAAGCGATCATTGATGAAGAGATGGAACCTGGCGACATTCTGTATATTCCACCGGGATTCCCGCACGAAGGCTACTCGCTGGAAAACGCCATCAACTACTCTGTTGGTTTCCGTGCGCCAAGCGGACGCGAGCTGATCAGCGGCTTTGCTGACTTTGCCATTGCCCGTGAACTGGGCAGCCACCGCTTCAGCGATCCAGATGTGCCAGCGCGTGAACACAAAGCAGAAATTCTGCCTGAAGAGCTGGAAGGTATTCGCGCCATGATGATTGACGTGATCAACCAGCCTGAACACTTCAATCAGTGGTTTGGTGAGTTTATTTCGCAATCCCGTCATGAGCTGGATGTGGCTCCGCCAGAACCCCCGTATCAGCCCGATGAGATTTACGATGCGCTGCAACAGGGCGACAAGTTGACCCGTCTTGGCGGTCTGCGTGTGTTGACTATCGGTCCTGCGGTGTTTGTAAATGGCGAGCAGATGGAATCGCCACACCGTGCAGCCCTTACAGCGATAGCGAACCTGCATCTGTTGGGTGCAGAAGATCTGGGTGAAGCACTGGACGATCCCTCGTTCCTTGCCCAACTGGCGGCGCTGGTGAACTGCGGTTACTGGTACTTCGGCGACGAAGAGTAATCAAAAAAGCCCTGATTATTCAGGGCTTCTTCTCGACTATCAGGCCGATCGCTTATCGGCCTTTTTTGATCGCTTATTTTGCCTTTTCTGCCGTTAATGCGGCAATCCGCATGATCACCGTCACCGCTTTTTCCATATTATCCAGCGAGGCAAACTCGTGCTTACCGTGATAGTTATATCCGCCGGTAAACAGATTCGGACAAGGTAATCCTTTGAAGGATAACGCCGCGCCATCGGTGCCGCCGCGAATAGGCTTCACTTCCGGTTCAATATCGCATTCACGCATCGCCTGCAGCGCCAAGTCGACAATGTGCGGATGGGCTTCTACCTTTTCACGCATATTGAAATAGCTGTCTTCGATTTGCACCTCAATATGGCAACCGGCCTGCAGGTTTTTGCTGTGTTTTGCCGCAAGCTCCGCCATCAGCTGCTTGCGGGCCGTGAAGCTGTCAAAATCAAAATCACGGATGATGTAGTGCAACTCCGCTTTATCCACGCTGCCTTTAATGCTGTGCAAATGGTAAAAACCTTCGTAGCCCGAGGTATGTTCAGGCACTTCTTTTTCCGGCATCGCCGCATGGAAACGCATGGCCAGATCCAGCGCATTGACCATCACATTTTTAGCCGTGCCCGGATGGACGTTGTTACCGGTGATTTTGACCGTGGCAGAAGCGGCATTAAAGTTCTCATATTCGAACTCGCCCATTCCGCCACCATCAACGGTATAAGCCCATTGCGCGCCGAACGCCGCGACATCAAAACAGCTGGTGCCTTTGCCAATCTCTTCGTCAGGGGTAAAGGCAACGCGGATTTTACCGTGCGGAACATTGTCCGCTTTCAGCTGAGCCATCGCCGTCATGATTTCGGCCACGCCCGCTTTGTCATCCGCTCCCAGTAACGTTTTGCCGTCCGTAGTGATCAGCGTATGACCTATCAGGTTATGCAACACCGGGAACATCACTGGCGATAAAATTTCATCGCCGATGCCCAGTGCGATATCGCCACCGCGATAGTTTTCAACAATTTGCGGATTAACGTGTTTCGCGGTGAAGTCCGGCGAAGTGTCCATATGCGAAATAAAGCCAATCGTTGGCACGTCCCAGTCTACGTTGGCGGGCAGCGTGGCCATCAAAATGCCGTGCTCGCTGAGGGTAATCTCACTCAGCCCCAGAGTGGTTAACTCTTCCTGTAGCACCCGAGCTAACTGCCACTGCCCTTCCGTGCTGGGGACATGACGCGCGGCACTTTTCGACTGCGTGTCATAAGAGACATAGTTTAAGAAGCGATCGAGTAAGTTATTCATCTGCCTTCCTTCTGAATGCGAATGCTTAGTATGTGAAACCTCAGCACTAAGAATATTGCTCCAAATCACTCCAGCGGCAAGTTAAGCGGCTGTTAGGTCATTTGGCGTATTTTTAACGGTGTTTGGGATAATGGATCAGGCTTTGGAAGTGCACCGCCCGATCGGTGTCATTGCGATAGCTGTGCGGAGAGTCGGCCTGAAAACGCAATCCTTCACCGGTCTGCAAGCTGTGCCACCTGTCGTTAACCTGGAGCATCAACGTCCCGCTTAGCACTATCACATGTTCAATCACCCCAAGGTCGTGTGCAGAAGAGTCGCTGGAAGCACCAGCAGCCAGCTCGATGGTCAGCACATCGAATCCTAACTGCTGATCGAAAGGAAATAAGGGCGTGACCTGCATACTGCCACTTTGCGGCCGCCAGCTGGCAATCGATCCGCTGCGCTGCGCTGCTGCCGAAGAAGGTGGAGTGGAAGCTGAGATAAACACTGAGAACGGGACGTTGAAGCCAGTGGCAATTTTCCACAGGGTGGCCACCGTTGGGCTGGATTCCCCTCGTTCAATTTGCCCGAGCATGGCTTTACTGACGCCGGTCTGCTCCGCAGCCAGAGCCAGGCTCCATTCGCGCGAGGTTCGCAGTGATTTCAACGTTTGTCCAAGGTCAGGTTCCATTGTTCCTCCAGTCAGTCCCGCGCTCAGTATAGCGCTTGTACGTTATAACGCACAGTGGTAGCTTGTGCGTTATAACGTACAATCAGGATCTCGCTATGCGCCCGCCCTTTTCTTTTCGACATCTGACCTTCCCGGCTGTAATTGCGGGATTTGTTGCAGTATTAGTGGGCTATACCAGTTCTGCGGCGATCATTTTTCAGGCTGCCGGAGCCGCTGGCGCTTCTGAACTGCAAATTGGCGGCTGGCTGAGTATGCTTGGGCTGGCAATGGGCGTCACGTCGCTGGGACTTTCGCTCTACTACCGTGCGCCCATTCTGACAGCCTGGTCAACACCTGGCGCAGCATTGCTGGTCACCAGCCTGCCAGGTACGCCGATTGCCGAAGCGATCGGCATCTTTATCTTTGCCTCAGGGCTGATTTTCCTCAGTGGCGTCACCGGCCTGTTTGCGAGGTTGATGAACTTTATCCCGCAGGCCATTTCTGCCGCAATGCTCGCCGGGATCCTGCTGCGTTTTGGTCTGGATGCCTTTGGCGCCCTTAAACTCAACTTTCCGCTGACGGCCAGTATGTGTCTGGCTTATCTGCTGGCGAAACGTTATCTGCCCCGCTACGCCATTGTGCTGACGCTTATCACAGGCCTGCTGGTTGCCGGGTTTAGCGGAGAGATTCACTTCTCCCACCAGCCAGTGAGCTTTACGCTGCCGCAGTTTATTGCGCCCCAGTTCACCCTATCAACCCTATTGGGGATCGGCATTCCGTTTTTTGTGGTGACCATGGCTTCGCAAAATGCGCCCGGCATCGCAACGTTAAAGGCCGCCGGTTATCAGGTTCCCATTTCTCCGTTGATGAGCTGGACCGGCTTAGCGTCTCTGCTTCTTGCGCCCTTTGGCGGCTTCTCGGTGTGTATAGCCGCCATCACCGCCGCTATCTGTATGGGCCCTGATGTGCATGCCGATCCCCAAAGGCGTTATTGGGGTGCGGCCTGTGCCGGATTTTTCTACCTGCTGGCAGGGTTATTTGGTGGGGCCATCGGCCAACTGTTCAGTGCATTGCCGCCCGCGTTGATCCACACCATAGCTGGCCTGGCGCTGTTGGGTACTATTGCCGGCAGCCTGCAACGAGCGCTGGCCGATGAGAAACAACGAGAAGCGGCGGTAATTACCTTCCTGATTACCGCGTCCGGGTTGAGTTTACTGGGCGTGGGTGCCGCGTTCTGGGGGCTGGTCGGCGGCGTGGTCACTCATCTGATTCTTTCTCTGCCGAAGAAAAAGTCCGTTGAGGTATAGTAGTCATCCCAAGTGAGTGGTGGCAGCGCGATGAAAAAGAAAGACTTTGTGACTCAGGACCTGCTGAGCAAAATCTATCAACAGCACGATCCGGCCCAGCGAAAGCTGCCACCAGAGCGGCAACTGGCGGAAGAGTATGGTGTGTCCCGCTTTACCATCCGCCAGGCTCTGGAGAAGCTGGTGAGCATTGGCGTGGTAAATGTGGTGCAAGGTTCTGGCATCTATATCAGCGAGCGCGCCCGCAGCAATCCCCTGGTGTATAACTCGATCACCGAAAAGCGTTTCGACCAGATTGGCTTTAAGCTGATTAGCCTGCATAAAAAGCTGCCCGATAAGGAAGAGCGTCAGGTATTTGGCCTGGCTGCGGAGGCGTGGATCTGGCAGTTTTGCCGGGTACGTTACGTGGACAATGTGCGGGTACAGATTGAGGTTTCAAAGCTGCCGGTAGCGGATTTCCCCGATCTGAATCAGCAGATTATTGAGAGTTCACTGCAAAAATACGTGTTAAGCCGTGGGTTCCGAATTTCGCATCTGCTGACCAGTTATCAGGCGGTGGCAATCAGTAAAGAGCAGGCAACTTTGCTGGGATGTAAAAAGGGCATTCCTGCGATGCAGATCAACAGCCGGGGAATTCTGGAAGGCGGCCGCGTGTTTGAGATCAGCGAGGTGGTAGATATCCATTACAACTGCACCTACGTCATTCCGTTCAATCACGACAGCCTGACCTTCCGCCAGACGCCAGGCTAAGGCGTATGCATTGCGCCATTTGGCAGGCGACTTTGTGTCCATTCATGCGGGCGATACTCTACCGGAAAGGCTTCAGCTGCCTGCTGTTCAAACCCGACACCAATGCCAGGCCGGTCAATGGGATAGAGGTAACCCTGCTCCGCCTGAGCGGCCTGCGGAAAGACTTTCAGTGTATTGGCGCCATAAGGATTGAACTCCTGAATAGCGGCGTTGTGCAGGTGAATATTCAGATGGGTATTCACCGCCGCGCCGATTGGCGTCATATCCGGTGGTCCGTGCCAGGCAAGCCTCACGCCAAAGGCCTGACAAAGAACTGCGAGTTTCAGCGCTGGGGTAATTCCCCCTAACTGAGACACATGGCAGCGGATAAAATCAATGCGCCGGTTGACGACTAAGTCGTGCCATTCAGCCGGATTATTAAACAGCTCGCCAAGCGCCAGTGGGACACAGGAGTGAGCCCGAACCTGCTCAAGCCAGCCAGATTGCTGCGGCGAGACGATATCTTCGATAAAGTACGGCTGATAAGGCTCTACCGCTTTGGCAAACTGGATGGCCTGTTGTGGGAACAGCCGTTCATGAACATCGTGCAGGATATGGAACTGGTTGCCGTACTTTTCCCGTAGCGCTTTGAACATCGCCACGGTGTTGGCCATATACTGATCCTGGTCATAGTAAGCGCCGGGAGAGGGTTCACGAGTGGCGTGCATACCTTCTGGCGTGCCGCCGTAAAAGCCCAGCTGACAACGAATATGGCGATGTCCAGCGGCGAGTAATTTATCAATCTGGGGATAAAGACCTTCAAGGGTTTCGTCAGAAGCGTGGCTGTAAACAGCAATAGCATCTTTCGATTTACCCCCGAAGAGTTGATAAAGCGGCATGCCAGCCAGCTGCCCTTTAATATCCCACAACGCCATATCCACGCCGGAAACGGCATTATTGATCACCGGGCCATTCCGCCAGTAGGCATTGACCATCATCATCTGCCAGAGATCTTCTATTGCATTAGCATCACGGCCAATCAGCAGCGGCTTAAGATACTCTTCCACCAGGGTTTTCACCGCTAAGGGACGTTGCTGAAACGTAGCGCAGCCATAACCAATAATGTTTTTATCCGTCGTCACCCGGACCACAATTAAATTATGGCGATCGGGTTTAGTGATAAAACATTCAATATTTTTAATCAGCGTGGGTGACATTCAAATAGGCTCCGGTTTGGATCAGGTGGTCACTGAAGAGGCTTACCCCGGTTAATGGGCAATACTATGGCGCTATTTACTGGCTGGCGTAAACCCTTTTTTTACCCCCTTTTTTTGGTCTGGAAAGCAGGAGTATTATCGATAAAAACCAGACCAATTATCCATTACCCTCTCCTTTAGTGGCTTTAGGTAGCGAAGTGTGAGCCAAATCAACTTTTATTGGTTTGTTTTAGCCTGAGGGTTTCTCTACTATTTCGCCTGGAATAGCCGATCGTTTCAGGAGCAGGGTTGATGGGAATTACCGCAACAAGTCAAAAGATAATTGAGCTGGTTGGTGGAGCCGAAAATATAAATAAAGTCTGGCACTGCATGACCCGCCTGCGATTTGATCTGGTTGATAAGACAAAAATAGATCAGGCAGAGATTAAAGCGTTGCCAGGCGTATTAGGCGCCCAGATCCAGAGCGATCAGTTTCAGATTATTATTGGCCCCAAGGTGAATGACTGGTATCAGGAGATTTTGCCGCTGCTGTCACCAACGGCCGATAAGCCAGCAACAGCCGCCGTTGGCAGAGCCAAAAAAGGGCTGATTTCGTTGTTTATGGATACGGTGTCAGGTGTCTTTGGACCGATTGTGCCTGCGATAGCGGGTGCCGGGATGATTAAAGGCCTGTTGGCGGGATTGATTGCCCTGAACGTGATCTCGGCTAAGAGCGATACGGTGGTGGTGATTGATTTGATTGCCAGCGGAGTCTTCTATTTCCTGCCGTTTTTCCTGGCGATATCCGCCGCGAAGATGTTCAAAACCAATGAGTATCTGGCTGCCGCTGTAGCCGCCTGCTTGATGTATCCCTCGTTGATTGAAGCGGCCAAAGCGCTTGCCGGTCATGCTCCTGGTGCAGTCGATGCATTTTACTTTCTCAACGTGATCCCGGTGTCGGTATTTAATTACGCCTCCAGCGTGATCCCGATTATTTTCTCGGTTCTGGCGCTGAGTTATCTTCACCGTTGGGTAGACCGGTTTATGCCGGACGTGCTTAAGACGGTTTTCACCCCCACGCTGACGCTGTTTATCGCGGCATTGGTAGCGCTGGTAGTGATTGGGCCCTTGGGGATTTGGCTGGGAAAACTGCTGGCCTTGTTCATAGAGGGATTATTTGGGATTTCCGCAAGTTTTGCAGGTCTGGTGGTCGGCGCAATTCGCCCGGTGGCAATCCTGACGGGAATGCATCACGCCATGACGCCGATTGCGTTGCAGAACTTCACCGATCGCGGCTATGACATGCTGATGCCGATGATGTTTATGGCAAATATGGCCATTGCCGGTTCCACCTTCGCTATCTGGCTGCATTGTAAGACACGGCAGGAGAAGTCAGTGGTGCTTTCAGCGGCGATTTCAGCGCTGTTAGGCATTACTGAACCGGCGCTGTTTGGGGTGTTAACCCGCTACAAGAAAGCGTTTATTGCCGCAACGGTTGCCAGTTCGCTAGCCTCCGCTTTTATCGCCTTCTTTGGGGTGCGGTTATACGGGTATATCCTGTCGAGCATTTTCAGTTTGCCAGCCTACATCGGCCCCTATTTTGTCTTCGCGCTCATGGGCGTAGCGATAGCGTTAATCCTGTCGTTCACGCTGACAATGCTGATGGTAGGGAAGAATGAAACTGAGGCTACCGAAGAGGTGATAGAGAGCAAGGCTTGAAGGGTTGTTTGCATAGAGCGCGTGGTTAGGACTCCAAGGTCAGAGGCTGCAACGTCAAGGACGGCTGCGGTGGTACGGCGTCAGCATAGCGCGCGTTGCTAAGGTCAAAACCGGCTGCGGTGGTAAGGCGTCAGCATAGAGCGCGTTGCTAAGGTCAAAACCAGCTGCGGTGGTAAGGCGTCAGCATAGAGCGCGTTATCCGAGACGCCGTAAATACGTCCCTGTAGGCTTGGATGCAGCATCCCTGCTGCATACACTCGGCTAACGCGCTCTATGCCGCCACCCAATAACATTGGCATCGTTGAGTGGTTTGGTGGACACACAATTCAACACAAACTCTTCGGTTATCATTCAGTCTGACAATGTCGTTTTGCCTGGCAGATGCCCGCGCTCATTTTTAAAGAGTGGCAAGAGTTTAGTTGCCTGATGTGAGTTTGAGGTTTGAATGATTTGAATGGCTTGAATGGTTTGAATGGTTTGAATGGTTTGAATGGTTTGAATGGTTTGAATGGTTTGAATGGTTTGAATGGTTTGAATGGTTTGAATGGTTTGAATGGTTTGAATCAGAATATTTTGAAGTGTGTAGCCCCATTTGAACAGACAATATTGAAGCTTACGGGAAGGGAGAGAAGGATGATAAGCAAAGTATCTGCGACATGGACGTCGCAGCTAAGCCCCCAGGGATGGGTTCACGGCGTCTTTGTGTTCAACCTTCTCTTCCTGACCTGTCACCAGAACTTCAGAAAACTTGCAGGGTCATA
>NZ_JBAVTT010000005.1:0-76364 GCF_049696395.1 Erwinia sp. | reverse complement strand
TTCCAACACATAACCGCGATCGGCCAGCTTAAGCGCCTGGTTAGCGTTCTGCTCCACCAGGAAGATGGTCATGCCTTCCTGACGCAGCTGCTCGATGGTGTCGAATATCTGCTGAATGATGATCGGCGCCAGACCTAACGAGGGCTCATCCAGCAGCAGCAGGCGCGGCTGGCTCATCAACGCCCGGCCAATCGCCAGCATCTGCTGCTCACCGCCGGACATGGTGCCGGCACGCTGCACGCGGCGCTCATAAAGACGCGGGAACAGCTCATACACCCGCTTGATGCGGGTCTGATACTGCTGACGCTCGGCGAAAAAGCCGCCCATCGCCAGGTTCTCTTCCACCGTCATCCGCGAAAACACCCGGCGCCCTTCCGGCACAATGGCAATGGCCTCACGCATGATGCGCGCGGTTTGCCATTCGGTGATCGCTTTACCGTCGAAGGTAATCGATCCCTGCGTCGCGCGCGGCTCGCCACACAAGGTGCCGAGGATGGTGGTTTTGCCCGCGCCGTTGGCCCCAATCAGCGTAACAATCTCGCCCTGGTTGATATGCAGACTGACGTTATGCAGCGCCTGGATTTTGCCGTAATGGGCACTGACGTTCTCAAGAGAGAGCATTGGGTTCATATCAGGCTTCTCCCAGATAGGCGCGGATCACGTCCGGATTGTTGCGGATCTCTTCCGGCGTACCGTTGGCCAGCGGCGTGCCCTGATTCACTACATAAATGCGGTCAGAAATGCCCATCACCAGTTTCATATCATGTTCAATCAACAGTACCGAGACGTTGTGCTGGCTGCGCAGTTCGGCAATCAGCTCATCAAGCTCGTGGGTTTCTTTCGGGTTCAGACCGGCTGCCGGTTCATCCAGCATCAGGATTTCCGGGCGGGTGACCATGCAACGGGCAATTTCCAGACGGCGTTGCTGACCGTAGGCCAGGTTCCCCGCCTGACGGTTAGCCATTTCCAGCAGACCCACTCGCTCAAGCCAGGTCGCGGCACGATCCAGCGCATCGCTCTCCGCTTTACGGAAGGCAGGCGTTTTCAGCAAACCGGCAAACACCCCGCTTTTCAGATGCTGATGCTGAGCAACCAACAGGTTCTCAATCACCGTCATTTCACGGAACAAACGCACGTGCTGAAACGTACGAACAATCCCCATACGGGCAATTTTCTGCCCTGGCTGACCAGCAATGTCGTTGTCGCGCAGCATAATGCTGCCGCCTGTCGGACGATAAAAACCGGTCAGGCAGTTGAAGACGGTGGTTTTTCCGGCACCGTTCGGGCCGATCAACGAAACGATCTCCTGCGGGCGCAGTTCCAGCTCAACGTTATTCACGGCGAGCAGGCCGCCAAAGCGCATCATCAGGCCTTTTACGGCTAACAAAGGCTGAGTCATGGCTGCTCTCCTTTTTCTGCAGTCTTCAACTTCAGGTGCGGGCGCTTCATGGGTAGCAGGCCTTGTGGACGCCAAATCATCATCAGCACCATCAAACCGCCAAGCACCAGCATGCTGTACTCATTCAGGTCACGCATCAGCTCGCGAGAAACCACCAGCAGAACGGCGGCGAGAATGACCGCAAACTGCGAGCCCATGCCGCCAAGCACCACAATCGCCAGCACAAAAGCCGACTCGGCAAAGGTGAAGGATTCCGGGCTGACAAAGCCCTGACGTGCGGCAAAAAGGCTACCGGCAAAGCCAGCAAAAGCCGCACTGATAGTGAAAGCTGTCAGCTTGATGCGCGTTGGGCTAAGACCCAGAGAGCGGCAGGCGATTTCATCTTCACGCAGCGCTTCCCAGGCCCTTCCAAGCGGCATCCGCAGCAGGCGATTAATCACAAACAGCGTGATGATCACCAGCAGCAGCGCCACCATATACAGGAAGATAATGCGGTCGCTGGGATCGTATTTCAGCCCGAAGAAGTTATGGAAGGTGTCCCAGCCGCCGTCGCGCACGCTGCGGCTAAACTCCAGACCAAATAACGACGGTTTTGGGATCTGGCTGATCCCGTTCGGGCCACCGGTGATTTCGGTGTTGTTCAGCAGCAGAATACGGACGATCTCGCCGAAACCAAGCGTCACAATCGCCAGATAATCACCGCGCAGGCGCAATACCGGGAAGCCGAGCAGCAAACCAAACATCGCCGCAACCAGACCAGCCAGCGGCAGACATTCCCAGAAGCTCATGCCGTAATAGTGATTCAGCAAGGCAAAGGTATAAGCGCCGATAGCGTAGAAACCGCCGTAGCCCAGCACCAGCAGGCCAGAAAGCCCCACCACCACGTTCAGGCCAAGGCCGAGCATCACGTAGATCAGCGTCAGCGTGGCGATATCCACAGTCCCGCGAGAGACGAGGAACGGCCAGGCTACCGCAGCAATGATCATTACCAACAGCACCAGCTTTTGCTTTGGCGTGGAGCCATCAATGCCAGGCAGAACCATCGCCGGGCCAGAGATTTTTTTCAGGCCTTTTTGCATCAAAGGACGCAGCAGTTGGAAGAAGAACACCACCGCAGCGCCCAGTGTAATCCAGTTCCAGCGCACGCTTCCGGCGTTGTTCACCACCAGATGCGTGCCGTCCAGGTTCAGGCGCATCCCCATAAAGAAGGCCGCCAGCAGCACCAGCATCAGCGCTGAGGCAATGGCGTTAACCAGGTTGAGATGTTTCATACTTTCTCAACCTCCGGGCGGCCCAGAATACCGGTAGGCATCACCAGCAGCACCACAATCAGCAGCGCAAAAGAGACCACATCTTTGTATTCAGTGCTGAGATAAGCCGAAGTCAGCGCCTCGGCAATGCCGAGGATCAGGCCGCCTAACATCGCACCTGGAATACTGCCGATGCCGCCTAATACCGCCGCGGTAAACGCCTTCATGCCAGCCATAAAGCCGATGTATGGGTTGATGACGCCGTAGAATTGGCCTAGCAGAACGCCCGCAACCGCCGCCATGGCCGCACCGATAACAAACGTCAGGGAGATCACACGGTCAGTATTAATGCCCAACAGGCTGGCCATTTTCAGATCTTCAGCACAGGCACGACAGGCGCGGCCCATGCGTGAATAGCGAATAAAAAGCGTCAGCGCCAGCATCGAAAGGAAGGTCACTACCCAGATAACCACCTGCATGGTGGAGATGGTGGCGGAGAAACCGTTGCTCTCGCCCAGCGTCCACTGGCCGGTGATCAGGCTTGGTAGCGCGAGATCGCGTGAGCCCTGCGTCAGGCTGACGTAGTTTTGTAAGAAGATCGACATCCCGATGGCGGAGATCAGCGCGATCAGACGTTTGGAGGATCGCACCGGCTTATAAGCCACGCGTTCAATGCTCCAGCCGTAGGCGCTGGCAATCACCACCGCGACGATGAACCCGGCACCGATTAGCATCCAGCTGACATCGATCCCGACCATCATCAAGGCCGCAATCACGATAAAGGAGACGTAGCTGCCGATCATGTAAACCTCGCCGTGAGCGAAGTTGATCATGCCGATAATGCCGTAAACCATGGTGTAACCGATGGCTATCAGCGCATAGGTGCTGCCCAACGTCACGCCGTTGAACATTTGCTGCAGGAAATAGAGAAATTGCTCGGACATACCTTGCTACCTTACTTCTTTCCGCGCTGGCGGAGAGAATGGAAAAAAACGTCCGTGATCCCTCACCAGACGTTTACTGTTACCGGCGACGTTACGCCGCCTTCACCGCTGTCAGACTTCCCCGGACAGCCCCAGGCCGCCGGAAAAGTATGGCTGATTTATTTCACTGCGGTAGAAGAACCGTCTGCGTGCCATTTGAAGATGCCGAACTCAAAGCCTTTCAGGTCGCCTTTCGCATCCCAGTTCAGGTCGCCCATTACGGTTGGCACTGCTGCACCTTCTTTCAGGTTTTTCGCGATATCTTCCGGCTCAGCACTTTTGCTGCGCTCCATACCGGTAGTCAGCGCCTGCAATGCGGCGTAAGTGGTCCAGACGAATGGGCCGGTTGAGTCCAGTTTCTTCGCCTTCAGCGCATCAACAATCGGTTTGTTCGCAGGAACCTGGTCATAACGCTTAGGCAGCGTGACCAACATGCCTTCAGAAGCGGCACCAGCGATGTTAGACAGTGAGGAGTTGCCCACACCTTCTGGCCCCATGAACTGGGTCTTCAGGCCTGCGGCACGAGCCTGACGCAGCATCTGGCCCATCTCCGGGTAGTAACCGCCGAAGTAGACAAAATCCACGTTCTCTTTCTTGAGACGAGCCACCAGCGTGGAGAAATCTTTGTCGCCAGCGGTGATCCCTTCAAACATCACCACGTTGCCACCTGATTTTTTCAGGCTGGCCTGCACGGAACGCGCCAGACCTTCACCGTACTGCTGTTTGTCGTGAATCACAGCGATGCGCTGAGGTTTGATTTCACTCAGGATGTAGGTTGCAGCGGTTGGGCCCTGATCGGAATCCAGACCGGTAGTCCGCATGATCATCTTGTAACCACGGGTGGTCAGATCGGCGTTGGTTGCAGCAGGAGTAATCATCAGCACGCCTTCATCTTCATAGATGTCGGAAGCTGGCTGAGTGGAAGAAGAACAGAGGTGACCAATCACATAACGGATCCCGTCGTTGATCACTTTGTTGGCTACGGCAACGGCTTGTTTTGGATCGCACGCATCGTCATATTCCACGCCAACCAATTTGTCACCGTTCACGCCACCTTTAGCATTGATATCGGCAATCGCCTGCTTGGCACCAGTGAACTCCATATCACCGTACTGCGCTACCGGGCCGGACATCGCGCCAACAATGGCCACTTTAATGTCTTTCGCTACGGCTGCGTGGCTCATCGCCAGGGCCACACAACCGGCCAGGAACGCGCTACCTTTACTGATTTTCATCCGAACTACCCCATCTGTTGTGATTGCTGTTTTATTACCGCTGGATCCCAGATAAAACGTTGAATAAATAATGGCTTATCGAAAAACGCGGCGATTTTTAATAATAAGGCGTTAATTTTCAGGTTATTAAACAGGAATTTTCTGCTGTAAATCAACTGACACATTCAGAAATCCCTCACTGCCGCAGGATAAAACACTGGTGGCAACGGTGGCTTTTTCATCAATAAGCCAGTCTTTTGTGCTGACTTATTGCGCTGCTTTGAGCATTAACCCTGGGATAGTGGTTGGTGATAAACAGAATGCTCCGTTTTCGCTCAGGAAAAGTTAACCGCCCTTCTTTGGCTAAATTCGCTACAATATGCCTTTCGTACTAGTTCGGTATTCGTTATGAAACTGACCATCATCAGGCTGCAACATTTCACCGCTCAGGACCGCCTGGATTTGGCGAAAATCTGGCCAGAGGCCGGGTTGGTTGCACTGGAAGCTTCGCTGAATGAGCATCAGCAGATCTGGGCCGCCAAATTTAATAACCGCCTTCTGGCAGCAGTTAAAGCCTCGATCAAAGGTACGCAGGGCGAGCTGCAGGATTTTGTCGTTCGTGAGGTGACGCGCAGGCGCGGAGTGGGCAGTTATTTACTGGAAGATTTGCTGGCGCAGAGTCCGGGCATCACTCAGTGGTGGATTGCGGACAGCCAGGTTGAAGATCGCGAGGCGATGGCCGCTTTTATGCAGCATGCAGGCTTTATTGCGCAGGTTGGTGGCTGGGGTTATCTGGCTGGTTGAAACAAAAAGGGCGACCGAAGTCGCCCTTTTTTGCTTTTTGCATGAATTACGCTTCGATAGCGACACGCAGTTTTTTCATCGCGTTCTTTTCCAGCTGACGCACACGCTCTGCGGAAACGCCGTATTGATCGGCCAGCTCCTGCAGCGTGGTTTTGTTGTCATCGTCCAGCCAGCGGGCACGGATGATATTCTGGCTACGCTCATCAAGACCCTGCATCGCATCGCTGAGTTTATCAGCCGCGTGGGATTCCCAGTTGTCTTCCTCAATGCCATCGGCAAAGTCAGACGACTTATCCTGCAGGTAGAGCATAGGCGCCATGGAGCGACCTTCACCTTCGTCATCCGGAGTAGGATCGAAGGTCATGTCCTGGGCCGCCATACGCGACTCCATCTCCAGCACATCTTTGCTGGTGACACCCAGTTCACGGGCGACCATTTCCGCTTCTTCCTGGTTGAACCAGCCTAAACGCTGCTTGGCTTTACGCAGGTTAAAGAACAGCTTACGCTGAGCTTTCGTGGTGGCGACCTTCACGATACGCCAGTTACGCAGCACGTATTCGTGGATCTCAGCTTTAATCCAGTGGACCGCAAAGGAGACCAGACGCACGCCGACTTCCGGGTTAAAGCGACGAACCGCTTTCATCAGGCCGATGTTACCTTCCTGAATCAGGTCAGCCTGCGGCAGACCGTAGCCCGAATAGTTACGAGCGACATGAACAACAAAGCGCAGGTGAGACAGGATCAGCGTTTTAGCTGCTTCCAGATCGCCCTGGTAATGCAGCCGTTCAGCCAACGCTTTTTCCTCTTCTGCCGTCAGCATAGGCCAGACATTGGCGGCCCGGATGTAAGAATCCAGGTTACCTAAAGGAGCAATAGCTAAAGTTTGCATTTCTTTGGTCATTCAAACCCTCTCTGTATTTAACAATAATGCCGCGCCATTCCCTGCACAGTCCACAAGAGTACGTGAACGGCAGCCAGAATTAAAAGCAATCTGTGCTACTTCGACCTCAAAGTTATCCACAAGTTCACTATCACCGGTGCATAAAGTACACACCGTCTGGGCAGGCAGAGTATAGCAGGAGGAAGTGACAAAATGATGACTTCCTCTGAAGCACGTTATTCATGCAGCAGAGGAAGATTATAGCAAAAAACGTGTAAAGGGGTTACTGCGGCGTAAATCGACGTAAATGTTGTACAGTCGCTAACCAGGCGGCTATCCAGCCAATCATCGCCGAGATCAGCAGTAGCAGCAGGCTCTCATCCCACGCCAGTCCGGTCAGATTGAAGGTAGTGCCAAACACCGCCGCCACTTGTGTCACTACTGACTCCAGACGGAACACCAGCACTTCGGAAAGGATCAACGACAGTAACGCGCCAGCGAATCCTAACAACGCCCCACCGTACAGGAACGGACGCAGAATGAAGCCATCCGTTGCGCCGATCAGCTTTTGCACGTTGATGGTATCGCGCCGGGCAAAGATGCTTAGCCGCACGCTATTCCCGATCACCAGGAACACCGCCACGATCATCAGCACCCCGATCATCGCAGCCACTTGCCCCACCAGCCCGGTCAGCGCCGCCAGGCGGGCAAACCAACTGTCATCCATCTTCACTTCATCCACGCCCTGCACTTTCGACACGCGATCGCGCAGGTTAGTCATGGTGTTGTCATTCTGGAAGTTCAGCTTCGGCGTGATAATCGCCACGGCAGGCAGCGGATTCTGCTCAAGCATATCCATTGCGCCACCAAAGCCCGACCAGTTACGGAACTCACCCATCGCTTCTTCGCGTGAAAGGTAATTCACCTTGTCCACGCCATCTTCTTTCTTCAGCTGGCTGACGACGCCTTCCGCAGCATCATCATCCAGCGTTTTGCTCAGATAAACCGTCAACTGCGGGGCTGGATACCACTGTGCCGCCGCCTGGTTAACGTTTTTCCACACCATATAGCAGACGCTTGGCAGCGTCAGGGAGATGGCGATCACCATCACCGTCAGCAATGTCGCCAGCGGCTGACGCCACATATCAGATAACGTACCGCGCAGCGCATAACGCCATTGCTCCTGCCAGCCACCTTTCAGCGCTTTGCTTTTTGAAGGCTGCTTCTGCTTCGCGGCTTTGGGCGCAGGTGCCCGGGAATTGCGTTTATTAACCACCCTGGCCTCCGTGCAAACGTCCCTGATTCAGGCTCATCAGGCGATAGTTGCGCCGGGCAATCAAGCCCCGGTCGTGGGTTGCCATCAGAACGGTGACGCCAACCCGGTTAAATTCTTCAAACAGACGCAGGATGTCTTCCGACAAGGCATCATCCAGGTTACCGGTTGGCTCATCGGCCAGCAGCACCGCGGGTTTGTTCACCACTGCACGAGCGATGCCCACACGTTGCTGTTCACCGCCAGAAAGCTGAATCGGATAGCTTTTGGCTTTATCCAGCAGGCCGACTTTATCCAGCGCGGCGGAAACGCGGCGGCGAATATCTTCCCCGCTGGCACCGGCAATGATCAACGGAATAGCCACGTTGTCATAGACCGAGCGATCCATCAGCAGATGGTGATCCTGGAAAATCATGCCGATTTGGCGGCGTAAAAACGGCACTTCGCTGCTTTTCAGGCGGCTGATGTCATGGCCGCCAAACCAAATCTGACCGGCGCTTGGCCGCTCGATGCCACAAATAAGCTTCAGCAAGGTACTTTTCCCTGCCCCGGAATGCCCGGTCAGAAACGCCATTTCTCCCGGACGCAGATGGAAATCTACCCCCTGAAGCGCTTGCCGACCGCCGAGATAAGCCTTACTGACTTCTTCAAAGCGAATCATCCTAATTAGTCCTCTCGGGCAAAAAGTGCCTCTATAAAATCGTCAGCTTTAAACGAGCGTAAATCTTCAATGCCTTCACCCACGCCGATGTAGCGAATAGGAATGGCAAACTGATCGGCAACGGAGAAGATCACTCCGCCTTTCGCCGTGCCATCAAGCTTGGTCAACGTAATACCCGTCAACCCTACCGCTTCATGGAACAGCTTAGTCTGGCTGATGGCATTCTGACCGGTGCTGGCATCAATGGTCAGCATGATCTCGTGCGGCGCCTGGTCATCGAGCTTTTTCATCACACGGGTGATTTTCTTCAGCTCTTCCATCAGGTGCGATTTGTTCTGCAAACGACCGGCTGTATCCGCAATCAGCACGTCTATGTGACGCGCTTTAGCAGCCTGGATCGCATCGAAAATGACCGAGGCGGAATCCGAGCCTGTCTGCTGAGCAATCACCGGAATATTGTTGCGCTGGCCCCAAACCTGGAGCTGCTCAACCGCTGCGGCACGGAAGGTATCCCCCGCCGCCAGCATCACAGACTTCCCTTCGGCCTGATACTGGCGAGCCAGTTTGCCGATGGTGGTGGTTTTGCCCACGCCATTCACCCCAACCATCAGGATCACAAACGGCGTTTTACCGCTAACGTCCAGCGGCTCTTCCACTTTAGCCAGGATTTCTGACATTTCCTGTTTCAACAGGCCGTAAAGCGCTTCGGCATCACGGAGCTGCTTGCGGTTCGCCTGCTGAGTCAGGTTGGTGATGATACGGCGAGTGGTTTCCACGCCTACGTCCGCAATCAGCAGCTGCTCTTCCAGCTCTTCAAACAGATCGTCATCAATCTTTTTACCGCGGAACAGACCAATAAAGCCGGAACCCAGATTCTGGCGGGTTTTCACCAGGCTGCGCTTCAGGCGCGCAAAGAACCCTTCTTTGGTCGGGCGCTGCTGTTCAGCCTGATCTGACTGACCAGCCTGCTCAACCTTTGCCAGCGCGGCGGCGACCGACTCTTGCTCTTCAATGACTTCCGGTTCATTCGTCCCGGCAGCCAGCGCAAGGGCTTCCAGTTCCTCCGGCAGGATCTCCTCTTCAGGCTCGATCTCTGCAACCTCTTCCGGCTCCGGTTCGACAATAGCCACTTCTTCCGGCAGATATTCCTCTTCCGGCTCTGGCTCGACTACAGCCGCTTCTTCCGGCAGATAGTCTTCTTCCGGCTCTGGCTCGACTATAGCCACTTCTTCCGGCAAATATTCTTCTTCTGGCTCCGGCTTAACTTCAGCCACGTCTTCCGGCAGATAGTCTTCTTCCGGCTCCGGCTTAACTTCAGCCACGGCTTCCGGCAGAAGCTCTGGTTCTGGCTGCGGTTCAGCAGCAGGCTCGCTGTAAGCATCCGGGTGCACGGCCTGGTCGTGAGCCACATTTTCCGTGACTTCAACCAGCTCTTCGGCGCGTTGCTCTGCCTCGGGTTTAGCGGGCGTGGCGGCATCCGTTGCTGTTTCTTCAGCGGGATGCTGTTCCTCTAACGTCTCTTTTATCTCTTCCTGTGGCGCCTGCTCTTCACGCCCTAATCCCAGCCAGGAAAAAAAGCCACGTTTTTTATTTTTTGCCATGGTGCAACCACACTCCTCGCGGGGAAAAATCTGACAGGTCTTTGAAAATCTACTTAATCCCCTAGTCTAACACTTTCCTGCTAACGCAACACAGCACCCTTTTTACGTTTCCTCCGCCCGGTAAGCCCGTTAAACTGTGCAACAAATTATGAAGAGTTCAGCAGCATGAATAAAAAACCCCGCAGCGGCGGCGCCGGACAAATCCGCATTATTGGCGGCTTGTGGCGCGGCAGAAAATTACCGGTGCCAGACAGCGCCGGACTTCGTCCAACCACCGATCGCGTCCGTGAAACGCTTTTTAACTGGCTGGCACCCGATATCCAGGGCGCTCGTTGCCTTGACTGTTTCGCGGGCAGCGGAGCATTAGGGCTGGAGGCGCTGTCGCGTCATGCCGCTTCTGCCACACTGTTAGAGCTGGAGCGCCCGGTTGCCCAACAATTGGAAAAGAACCTGGCCACACTCGGCTGTAAAACGGGTCGGGTGATCAACACCAATACGCTGCAATTTCTGGCGCAAAACGGTGAGCCTCACGATCTGGTGTTTATCGATCCGCCATTCCGTAAGGGATTACTGGAACAAACCCTCGAACAGCTGGAAAGTCGCGGTTGGCTGGCGGATAACGCGTTGATTTACGTCGAGAGTGAAGTGGAACATGGCCTGCCGCCAGTGCCGGTAAGTTGGCAGCTTCATCGGGAGAAGATCGCCGGACAGGTCGCTTATCGCCTGTACCATCGTCAGACAATGACAAAGGAAGAGAACCATGATGATTAATATTGGCAGGCTGCTGATGGTCTGTGTCTGGGCATTTTTACTGCTGAACCTGGTGCATCCGTTCCCCAAGCCGCTGAAGTATTTTATTGATGTGGCGCTGTTCTTTATGGTGGTGATGCACGGATTGCAGCTGGTCTTAATGCGCGCCACTCAGCCAAAGGATGCCCCAAAGCTCAGCTTCCTGATGCAGACCAAGATTTTCTTTTTTGGCGTGTTTGAGCTGCTGGCATGGCAAAAGAAATACCTGCCGAAGAAGTGAAACAGTGGCAAAGCCAGCCGAAAAAGCGCGGAGCCCCATGCTTTTTCGGCAAGCCCACTAGTTAGCGCTAAACGAGATAAACCGCGTTCCCTGTACCTTCAACTGTCCTTTTTCCCCTTGATCGATCTGGCGGTAATCCTGCTCTTTCAGCACCAGTTTAAAATCCCCGGCACCGTTGAGTGGATGAAACCACGCTTCGTAGCGCCTCTCCTCAACCGGGATCACCTCACGCTGGCGCGAGCGGCGGTTGGGCACAGGAAAGTCGCGCTTGGCTTTGACTTCAGCCGGAATGGAACGCACCGGTGAAGCATCGTTCACCGCAACTTCTCTTCGCTGCTTGATAAACTGACGCGTGGCCAGCACGGCGATGACAGCCAGTACGATGAAAAAAATGACCTTCATATTTTTCTTCTTCCCCCTTATCAGGCAATGCCAATCATTCCCACGGACTAAAAGGATACAACCAGACGCCTCCCATTGTCACATCGTTGGGCTCTGTCCTAGACTAGATTCAGAATTGTGGAGTTTTGCATCTGAATACAAAGGGACACATTATGATTTGGTCGTTTCTGGCAGTTTTCTTTTCCGGTTGGCTCTATGTTGATGCTTCCTACCGTGGGCCTTTGTGGCAGCGCTGGGTATTTAAGCCCGTGACTTTGCTGTTACTGCTGGCGCTTGCCTGGCAGGCACCGATCCTCAATACCACCGATTATCTGATCCTGTTTGGCCTGCTGGCCACGCTGATTGGCGATGCGTTGACCCTGCTGCCTAACCGCCGCATGCTCTACGCGATTGGCGCATTTTTCCTTTCGCACCTGTTGTATACCCTGTGCTTCGCCAGCCATATGACGCTGACCTTCTTCTGGCCTATCCCGCTGACGGTGCTGGTAATAGGCGCGATATTGATCGCCACTATCTGGTCCAGACTGGAGGACCTGCGCTGGCCGGTTTGCACCTTTATCGGTATGACGTTGCTGATGGTGTGGCTGACTACGGAGCAATACTTCTTCCGTCCAACCGACTACAGCTTCACGCTGATGGTCGGCACGTCGCTATTGCTGTTAGCCAATATCGTCTGGTTTGTCAGCCACTATCGCCGCCGCTTCACCTCTGACCGGGCGATTGTGGCCGCCTGCTACTTTGCCGGCCACTTTATGATTGTTCGCTCGTTGTATCTGTAATTGCGGTAAAAGCCTTGACTCTGGAGTCCACTCCAGAGTGTAAGATGCGTTATCGGCGGGAGCGTTTCCCGCCGTTGCCCATCAGGAGGCGCTATGCATCAGCACTCATCTTCTTGCCCTTGTGGCCAAGGCCACGCCCACAGCCAGCATGGCTGCAGCGGCAAACCTCGCCCAACCATCAAAAAAATCTCGGTGATGACCTCCGTCACGGCTGAAACCAGCTGTTGTAGCGACGCGGGCTGCAGTTCCGGCAGCGATCCCGATGAGGAAAGCGACAGAACAGGCTCCGGAGAACGTTTCAGCTGGATAATCAGCGGAATGGATTGCCCAAGCTGTGCCCGAAAAATTGAAAATGCCGTCAGTAAGCTGAGCGCAGTCGATCAGGCTCGGGTGCTGTTTGCTACCGAGAAACTGGTGGTGAATGCAGAACAAGATGTCCGCCAGCAGGTCGAAGCCGCCGTCAGGCAGGCTGGTTTTACCCTGAAGCGCAGCGATGCTCCAGCCACAGAAACCGCCGCGCCGGGCTTCTGGCAGGAAAACCGTGCCATCATTCTGCTTGGCGTGATGATGCTCGCCAGCTGGGTGATCCACCTTGTCAGCCCGGAGGCGGGACAGATAGCCTTCACGCTGACCACGCTAGCCGGTGCCTGGCCAATCGCCCGCAGCGCGCTACGACTGATCCGCAGTGGAACCCCTTTTGCGATTGAAACGTTGATGACCGTCGCGGCCATCGGCGCACTCTTTATTGGTGCGACGGCAGAAGCCGCGATGGTGCTGCTGCTGTTCTTGCTGGGCGAACGGCTTGAATCTTTTGCTGCCAGCCGCGCCCGTCGTGGTGTTACCGCGTTGATGGCGTTGAAACCGGAAGAAGCCGTCCGGCTGAAGGGCGACCAGCGTGAAACCGTCGCTCTGAGCGACCTGCGTCCCGGTGACCGGATTGAAGTCGCGCCCGGCACCAGGTTACCTGCTGATGCGCGTTTGCTCTCGCCGTTTGCCAGCTTTGATGAAAGTGCCCTGACCGGAGAATCCATCCCGGTTGAGCGCCAGCAGGGCGAAGCCGTTGCCGCTGGTTGCCTGAGCGTGGATCGCCAGGTAGTGCTGGAAGTGGTCTCCAAACCGGGTGAAAGTGCCATTGACCGCATTCTGCATCTGATCGAAGAAGCCGACTCTAATCGGGCACCCATTGAACGCTTCCTTGACCGCTTCAGCCGTATTTACACGCCGGTGATTATGGCAATGGCGCTGCTGGTTGCGGTGATCCCCCCGCTGTTGTTCTCAGCGGACTGGCAGCCGTGGATCTACAAAGGCCTGACGCTGCTGTTAATCGGTTGCCCTTGCGCACTGGTGATCTCCACGCCTGCGGCAATTACCTCAGGACTGGCAGCCGCCTCCCGCCGTGGTGTGTTGATTAAAGGCGGCGCAGCGCTGGAAAGTCTGAATGCCATCCGCACCTTTGCCTTCGATAAAACTGGCACGCTGACCGAGGGGAAACCTGAAGTTAAGGCCGTAGTTCCCTTGACTGAAGAGGGCGAATCGTCCCTGCTGGCGAAAGCGGCAGCGGTTGAAACGGGCTCTTCCCATCCTTTGGCGAAAGCTATCGTGGCGCTGGCAACCGAGCGTGGGTTGACGCTTGCTCCGGCAACCTCACAAAGGGCGCTTGCAGGAAGTGGTGTGGAAGCGATAGTTAGTGGTCACATACTTTTAATCAGCGCGCCCGGCAGGCTTGAGGAAGGCACGCTGAGCAATGACCAGATTGAACGGGTCACTGCGCTTGAAGCCGAAGGGAATACGGTCGTTGTGCTGTTGCAGGATAACCAGCCAACGGCGCTGATTGCCTTACGGGACAGCTTACGCAAGGATGCTGCCGCAGCCTTAGCAGAGCTGAAAGCGATGGATATTCAGGCGGTAATGTTGACCGGGGATAATCCGCGCGCCGCAGCGGCCATTGCCGGTGAACTGGGCATTGACTACCGCGCAAGCTTGTTACCTGCGGATAAAGTCACCGCCATCGTCGAGCTGAATAAGCAACAACCTGTGGCTATGGTAGGTGATGGCATTAACGATGCCCCAGCGATGAAAGCCGCGACGAGTGGCATTGCGATGGGCAGCGGTAGCGATGTAGCGCTGGAAACAGCGGATGCAGCACTGACGCACAACCGGCTGGGTGGCCTGGCAACGATGATCCGCATCTCCAGAGCCACGCACGCCAATATCCGGCAGAACATCACCCTCGCGCTGGGTCTCAAAGCGGTGTTCCTGGTGACAACACTGCTGGGGATTACCGGCCTGTGGCTGGCGGTGCTGGCTGATTCCGGCGCAACCGCGTTAGTAACCGCTAACGCTTTAAGGCTGCTGCGTAAGCGCTGACGGACAAGGCCGCCTGGTTTCGAAACAGGCGGCCACCTGAAAAGCAGCGGAATGTCAGCCTTAGAGCCCTTTCTTCAGCAGATACTTATAAGGTGTCTGCTCGGTCAATTGTGCAACCAGCGTGTGTTCCATAAAACGGCAGAAGCCCGGAATATCGCGGGTGGTAGCCGGATCGTCAGCGATAATCAGCAGAGTTTCGCCGTCCTGCATATGACGCACGGTTTTCCGCACCATCATCACAGGCTCCGGGCAGCGCAGGCCCATAGCATCCAGGGTTTGATCGGGATTGGCGAACAGATCGCTCATAGCAGTCTCATTAACACGTCAGAATAAACTGCGCTCATTTTACCCTCACCTTTTGCATGTGCAAGTGCGCACCGCTACGATAACGTTTGCGCTAAAATTAACCATTGCAATAGCACAGTGTTTCGGTAAGATGCCGCGCACTCGCAAAAGCGAGACAATTTTTCATTGGGTTCCCTCACCCCAATCTTCAAAAAGGTCATATGATGATTTCGTTCTCGAATAGTCAGCGCTTCCACGCGTTGATTTGGCTGTCCCTGTTCCATGTGCTGGTGATCACCTCCAGTAACTACCTGGTGCAATTACCGATCTCTGTTTTCGGCTTCCACACCACCTGGGGCGCATTCAGCTTCCCGTTTATCTTCCTGGCTACCGATCTCACCGTGCGTATTTTTGGCGCGGGGCTGGCTCGTCGCATTATCCTTGCGGTGATGGTCCCGGCATTGTTTATCTCTTACGCCGTCTCTGCGCTGTTTTATCAGGGCGAGTGGCAGGGATTTGCCGCGCTGGAAAACGTTAACCTGTTTGTGGCCCGCATCGCCTGCGCCAGTTTTATGGCCTACGCGCTGGGACAAGTCCTTGATGTGCACGTCTTCAACCGCCTGCGTAAACTGCCTCAGTGGTGGATTGCTCCGGCCTCGGCGATGTTCCTTGGCAATATCAGCGACACGCTGGCGTTCTTCTTTATCGCCTTCTACAAAAGTCCCGATCCGTTTATGGCGCAGAACTGGGTGGAAATCGCGCTGGTCGATTACAGCTTCAAGGTGCTTATCTGCATGATTTTCTTCCTGCCAGCTTACGGCCTGCTGCTGAATGCCATGCTCAAGCGCCTGGCGGAAAAATCGAGTCGCGCTCAGGTCAACTTCGGCTAAGCTGCATTCTGTGACAGAGTGAGAGTTGCTTTTGCCCGCTGATTACTATTCTATGAGGGGCTGTAAAGCAGCACACGACTAACGTAAAAGGGATCATGATGCGTAACTTACTGAAATATGCCGGTATCGGCTTACTGGTGGTTGGACTGACCGCCTGCGACGGCAAAGATGACAAAGCCGCTGCTGATGACAACGGTGTCAGCAGCAGCCAGAGCACCCAGGCAGTGACGTTGATGGACGGTAAGCTGGGCTTCACTCTGCCAGCGGGCATGTCCGATCAGAGCGGCAAGCTCGGCACCCAGGCCAATAACATGCATGTCTATGCTGATGCTACCGGTCAGAAAGCGATTATCGTGATCGAAGGCGATGCCACCACCGATGGACTGGACGTACTGGCTGGCCGCCTTGAGCAGCAGCAGCGCAACCGCGATCCTCAGCTGCAGGTCGTCTCCAACAAGTCGATCGACCTCGGCGGCCAGCCTGCTCAGCAGCTGGATACCGTTATCTCCGCCAAGAACCAGTCTTCCTGGTCCACCGTGGTGCTGGCGAAGGTTGATGGCAAATTGCTGACCCTGCAGATTACGCTGCCAGCAGACAACCAGCAGCAGTCTCAGACTGACTCTGAGAACATCATCAAAACGATTGCCCTGAAATAAAAGCAGTCCAGAGACAAAAAGCCCCTGCCAGTTTGCTGGTCAGGGGCTTTCTTTTTTGCAACGCGGCTTCAGTTACAGACCGGCGTTCTCGCGAATGTATTTTCTGGCTTTCACTGCATATTCAAACGGATTGGCTAACGCCGGATCCTGCTCGGCTTCCACCACCATCCAGCCTTTGTAGCCCGACTCGTCCAGAATCTTAAACACCGGCAAAAAGTCGATTACGCCATCGCCCGGCACGGTGAAGGTGCCTTTTTTGACCCCATCCAGGAACGACAGCTTCTGGCTTCTTACTTGCGCGACGACTTCATCACGCACATCTTTCAGGTGCACGTGATTGATGCGCGGCAGGTATTTCGTCAGGATCGCCAGCATCTTCTGTTGGCTACCTTCCGAGTAATAAGCATGGCCGGTATCAAACAGCAGGAAGACGTCTTTATTGGTGATCGCCATAAAGCGGTCAATCTCTTCCGTGGTCTGGATAGCGGTGCCCATATGGTGATGCAGACAAACCTGCATGCCCTTCTCGGCGGCCAGTTTCGCCAGTTCGTTATAGCCTTCTGCCGTTAGCTGCCACTCTTCATCGGTGAAATAAGGCTTCTCTTCCAGCACCGACAGCGTGGTGCCCTGAATGCTCTTACTCTGCTCAGAACAGCCAATCACCTTCGCGCCCATCGCATGCAGGAAATCGCGGTGGTTGATAAATTCATCGATGGTTTTGGCTTTATCGCCATTGGCAAAAAAGGTACTGAACCAGGCATTACAAATCTGCACACCGCGAATATCCAGCATCGGCTTTAAGACTGCCGGATCGCGCGGGTATTTGCTGCCCACTTCACTGCCGGTAAACCCAGCCAGCGCCATCTCGCTGACAATCTGTTGGAAGGTGTTTTCAGCACCCAGCTCCGGCATATCATCGTTGGTCCAGCCAATCGGGGCTATCGCCAGCTTAACGTTATCTTTGTTCATCGCTATCTCTCGCAAGGGATAAGGCAGCGCAGGCTGCCAGAAGTTATCTGCTCAGCAGCTCACGCTCAATCAGCTCGCGGGTTTCCACGGCCTGACGTTGCATTTTTTCCGGGTAACCGAACAGGGAAGAGGCAATGATCGACTCGCCGCCCACTTTGTACGTCCGGTTGGCAAAATCCATTTCGCGCAGTGTCTGGAACAGGGTGTCAAAGTCGACTTCCCCTTCACCCACGCCCACATGCTGGTGAATAGTGGCATCCACGCCTGGCGGGTTAACGATGTAGCGACAATGCTTGGTATGGTTCATGGTGTCGGCAATCAGCACGTGCGACAGATCGCCTCCGGCATACTCCAGCATGCTCTTCACATCGCCCTTCCCTTTGTCGTAGAAGAAGGTGTGCGGCACGCTGTAAAGGTATTTAACGTTCTCACTGCGGAACGACTTCACCAGATCGGCCGTTTCGTTGTTCTCTTCGCAGAAATCCCAGGGATGTGACTGGATTTCGATGCGAATCCCTTCACGTTCGACGATAGGTAAGATCTCTTCCATTGAGCGATAGAACATCTCTTCGCAGATTTCCGGCTCGTTTGGCGTACCGGAAAGTTCGGTATTGATCACCTGCACACCGGTTTCAACCGCAATCTCAATCATGCGCTTCCAGTTGCGGACCGCCGCCTGACGACGGGCTTCATCCGGGCCCGACCAGCGATACACCACGATAAAAGACGAGATTTCCAGCCCGGTTTCACGCAGCGCGTTTTTGTACTCGGTGATGATCTCCCGGCTGGCTTTCGGGTGCTTATAAAACGGGTTAATCTGCGGGTGCGGAGACTGTTCAATGTACTTGTAGCCCCAGTCCGCCACCTGATGAACCATTTTGGTGATGCCCATATCCCGGATGACATCAACGTCAAAAGCGATTTTCATAGGTTTCTCCCTGAGATTACTTGTTGTAGAAGGCCGGACGCGGTGGCAGCTCAACAGGCTCGATAGCGCCACTCTCCTGCGCTTTCAAACAGGCGTCTGCAGCTACGGAAGCCGCATAGCCGTCCCAGGCTGAAGGACCCTGCAATTTGCCAGCCGTTGCATCGTTGATGAAGGCCTGCAGCTCAACGTCATAGGCATCTATAAAGCGGTCTTTCCAGTCGGTCAGAATGGTGTTCGACAGCTTCGCGTCTTTGCGCAGCTGAACAGAAGAAGGTTCTGGCAACTTAGCGATGCCGGTTTCGCCGACAACTTCGCACTGAATATCGTAGCCGTACGCACAGTTAACGAAGATCTCGACATCAATGCGCGTGCCTTTTTGCGTTTCAAACAGCACGACCTGCGGATCACGTAGCTTGGCATGGGTCTTGTTGGTTGAACGCGGGAACACCACCTGCACGGATTTATAGTCGTCTTCGGTCAGCCAGCGCAGCACATCCAGTTCGTGGATCAGCGTATTGGTGATCGCCATATCGGTGGTGTAGCTTTCCGGCACGGTTGGGTTACGGTGTGCGCAGTGCAGCATCAGCGGCTCGCCGATCTCACCATCGGTAATCACTTTCTTCAACGCGCGGTAGCCAGCATCGTAAGGGCGCATAAAGCCAACCTGCACCAGACGTTTACCGTGGGCGATTTCAGCCTCAACGATACGGCGGCAACCTTCAGCACTCATCGCCAGCGGTTTCTCGCAGAACACCGGCTTACCTGCGGCAACGGCGGCCAGAGTGAATTCTTCGTGCGTTGGGTCCCAGGATGTCACGAGGATCGCATCCACATCAGAAGAGGCGATCACATCGTGGCCGTTCGCATACACTTCAGCGTCCAGCCCTAAAAGGCTGACGATGCCTTTAGCGCCTTCGATATTAATATCTGAGACGGCAACCACTTTCGCTCCCTGCAGCACTTTGCTGCAGCGACGAATATGTTCCTGACCAATAGCTCCGGTGCCGATTACGCCAAGTTTCAGAGTCATAAAATGTCCTTAATAAGTAGGGGGGAGCGCGGGCGCCAGCCTGCCAGTTATCTGCTGCCAGTGAAGGCGTCCGCACCCAATATCAGAGTAAGAAAGTGGTCAGGATCAGTATTTACGGGCCTGTTCGATATGCTCGTTCAGCATTTTGGCAACCGCATCGACTCGTTCAGATTCAGAGACCTGAGCGCCGCCCACGCGCCACCAGCTGAAGTATTTGTGCACCATGGTTTTCGGCAGCACTTTGATATCGATCAGCGTTGAAACGGTCTGCTTACGGGCATCTTCCAGCGCGTGCTTCAGTTGTTCCAGCGTAGTTACGCGGTAGGTTTTGCAGCCATAGCCGCCAGCAATCGCCGCGAAGTCGACCGGGACAAACCCACCGTTCAGCTTGCCGCCTTCGGCATTACGGAAACGGAACTCGGTGGTGAAGCTGTCCATGCCGTGTTCCATCTGCAGGTTGTTGATGCAGCCGTTAGTCATATTGTCGAACAGCAGCACGTTGATTTTCGCCCCTTCCTGAATGGAGGTGACCAGCTCGGAGTGCAGCATCATAAAGGAGCCATCACCCACCATCGTGAAGACCTCACGGTGTGGTTCAGCCAGCTTCACGCCAAGCGAAGCACTCACTTCATAACCCATGCAGGAGTAACCGTACTCAACGTGATAGCTGTTGTAATCCTTAGTGCGCCAGACGCGCTGAAGATCGCCCGGCAGGCTACCCGCAGCGGCGACGATCACCGAATCCTTTGGGAGGTGCTCGTTTAGCGTCCCCAGCACACTGCTTTGCGTCAGGAAAGAATCGGTCAGGCGATTGAACTCGGCATAGACCGCTTCGCGATCCATATGGTCGTCAATTTCCGGCACAAAACCATCGTTGGTATAAACAGACTGATAAACGCGCTGCGTTTCTTTCAGCAATTTGCTCTGGGCCTGGGAGATTTTCTCGCCCCAGCCACTGCTGAAGCCTTGCGCTGTCAGGCGCTCATCCAGTGCGGTCAGCGCTTCACGCGCATCGGCCACGACCTGCACGGCATCCAGCTTGTAGGCGTCAAAATTGTTGACGTTAATGTTGATGTAGCTGACTTCAGGATTGTGGAAAATCCATTTGGATGCGGTGGTGAAGTCGGTGTAACGCGTGCCGACGCCAATCACCAGATCGGCTTCTTTCGCCAGCAAGTTGGCCGCCAGGCAGCCCGTTTCACCCACACCACCTACATTCAGCGGATGATCGGAAATGAGAGTGCCTTTACCCGCCTGGGTTTCTGCAAACGGGATCTGATGACGTTCGGCGAACTGGCGCAGTGCCTCGCCCGCCTCTGAATATTTCACTCCGCCGCCACAGATGATAATGGGCTTACGTTTACCGGCGATCATCTTCAGTGCGGCAGCCAGCTGTGCTTCCGTTGGCAAACGGCGATCCAGGATATGCACGCGTTTCTGGAAGAAGTAATCCGGGTAGTCATAGGCTTCGCCCTGCACGTCCTGCGGCAGAGAAATCGTCACCGCACCGGTTTCAGCCGGGTCAGTCAGCACGCGCATCGCATTGATACAAGCTGTCATCAGCTGTTCAGGACGGCTTACGCGGTCCCAGTATTTGCTGACCGCGCGGAACGCGTCATTGGTGCTGATACTGAGGTCATGACTTTGTTCAATCTGTTGCAGAACCGGGTCCGGCTGGCGGGTAGCAAACACATCGCCTGGCAACAGTAATAGAGGAATGCGGTTAGCCGATGCGGTGCCCGCAGCGGTGATCATATTGGCCGCGCCAGGTCCGACGGAAGAGGTACAAGCGATGATTTCACGGCGCAGTTTTTGTTTGGCGAAGCCGATGGCTGCGTGCGCCATGCCTTGTTCGTTGCGCCCCTGCATAACGACCAGGTCGCCGCTGTCCTGCTCTAATGCCTGGCCGAGGCCCAGCACGTTGCCGTGACCAAAGATGGCAAAAATCCCTTTAACGAACTTGGTTTCAACGCCATCTACCGACAGATACTGGTTGTCCAGGAACCTGACCAGAGCCTGTGCTGTGGTTAATCTACTCTTACCCATGTGCTCTTCCTTAACGGTGAGGCTGAAAGTGAAACGTGAGGCGATTATAAACAAATATTTTTTTCACTAAACAGAATTACAGAAGAAACATTTCATTTTGCGAGAGAGATCAAATTATGCGATGAAACGCTCCGGCGAGGGGTGATCAAGCGGTCAGATTTGGAACAATAAAGAGGATGCCTTAGCAGTAAAGAAAATTTCGTTTCACTTCAATGGCTTTGCACAGACTGATTTTACAGATTGCGAGCAGGCTCACACAGCTTGTACTGCCGCAACCAACAGCAGGATTTGATCCCCTGCGATCCGGATCCTCAGAGTTTTATCCACCTCACACTTTTGGGGTATTAATTTCATTTTGTGTTGAAGTTGAAATTTTTATTCTCCATACTCATTTCCATATTGAATCCGGGCGTCCGGACGTTACGTTCAGGCGAGTCCGCTGGAAAAGCGCAGCTGAGTCGGCTTATCAGAGAAGGAAACAACAGGTATGAGTACACAACAGAAACGGCTTGATGTGATTTGTATCGGGCGCATTGCCGTTGACCTCTATGGCCAGCAAATTGGCGCCCGCCTTGAAGATATGAGCACCTTTTCGAAATATCTCGGCGGCTCGTCCGGCAACGTCGCTTACGGTACGGCCATTCAGGGGCTGAAGTCCGGCATGTTAGCCCGCGTTGGCGATGAACATATGGGCCGTTTTCTGCGCGAAGAGCTGCAGCGCGTGGGTGCCGATACGGACTGCCTGATCACCGACAAAACCCGGCTGACTGGCCTGGTGATCCTCGGCATTAAAGATCAGGACACCTTCCCGCTGGTGTTCTACCGCGATAACTGCGCGGATATGGGACTGATCCCGGAAGATATAAAGGAAGAGTACATCACCTCTTCGCGGGCTGTTGCCGTTACCGGCACGCACCTTTCGCATCCTCAAACCCGTGCCGCAGTATTAAAGGCGCTGGATATTGCCCGTAACAACGGACTACGCACCGCGCTGGACATTGATTATCGTCCGGTGCTGTGGGGACTGACCTCGCTCGGCGACGGTGAAACCCGCTTTGTGGAATCCGAGCACGTGACGAAACAGCTGCAGGAAGTCCTGCACTATTTCGATCTGGTGGTAGGAACGGAAGAAGAGTTTCATATTGCCGGTGGCAGCACCGACACCCTGACCGCGTTGAAAAACGTTCGTCAGGCCACTAAAGCCACACTGGTCTGCAAACGGGGCCCGATGGGCTGCGTAGTGCTGGAAGGCGAGATCCCGGACAGCTGGGAACAAACCAAACTGCAAAGCGGCGTGCGCGTGGAAGTGCTTAACGTGCTGGGCGCGGGCGATGCCTTTATGTCTGGCCTGCTACGCGGCTGGTTGAATGATGAAAGCTGGGAACAGGCGTGCCGCTATGCGAATGCCTGCGGTGCCTTAGTGGTCTCACGCCACGGCTGTGCGCCAGCGATGCCAACTAAAGCTGAACTGGATGATTTTTTAAGCCGCGATCGGGACGTCAAACGCCCGGACCTCGACAGCCGCCTGAACCACCTGCATCGCGTCACTACCCGTAAAAAGCACTGGCCAGAACTCTGTGTCTTTGCCTTCGACCATCGCAAACAGCTGGTCGATATGGCGAACGAAGCGGGTGTCGATACCTCTCGCCTACCAGAACTGAAGCTGCTGCTGCTGCGTGCGGCAGAAGAAGCCGCCGGTGAAGCCGGACTGGATGGCCGCAGCGGTATTCTTGCTGACACCACGTTCGGTCAGCCTGCGCTGAACGCCATTACCGGCAAAGGGTGGTGGATTGGTCGCCCTATTGAGTTGCCAAGCTCTCGTCCGCTGCGTCTTGAGCACGGTAACATCGGCTCCCAGCTGGTCGACTGGCCACAGGAACACGTGGTGAAATGCCTGGTGTTCTACCACCCGCAGGACAGCGCTGAACTGCGTAAAGAGCAGGATGAGCTGGTGATGGACGTGTGGAAGGGCTGTAACAAAACCGGTCATGAGCTGCTGCTGGAAGTGATCCTGCCAGAGAGCAATCCGGACAAGAAAGAGTCTTACTACCTCGATATCCTGACCCACTTCTACTCGATGGGCATTCAGCCTGACTGGTGGAAACTGCCGCCGCTGAAGCTTGAAAGCTGGCAGGCAATCAGTGGGCTGATTGAGCAGGAAGATCCGCACTGCCGCGGTATTTTAATCCTTGGTCTGGATGCGCCGGAAGAGAAGCTGAAAGCCGGTTTCGCTGACGCTGCCAAAGCGCATTGGGTGAAAGGGTTTGCTGTGGGCCGCACCATCTTCGGCCAGCCTTCCCGCCAGTGGCTGCAAGGCGAACTGGATGATGAAGCGCTTATCGCCCAGGTGAAGAGTAATTATCATCAGTTGATCAATTACTGGCGCGAAGTCCGTCCGGCTCAGTAATCCGTAACAGAAGGGCGAGGACGCTACATAATTCAGGGTCGGCTTTGCCAGCGACCATCGGAATGTAGCCTGTCCTGGCCCTTTTCAGATCCGTGCTCTTCCCTTTTCCCTCCGCTTATTTTACTCCGCGAACTAAAACCCCCGGCTAACTGCTCTCTTTTCAGCCAGAATCTGTGATTCGATTCATATCCCGATGAAATAGATCCCCTGAATTCCGTTAGAAAGTGAAATTTTTTGTTCATCTGGTAAGATATCGGACAGAACAAACGACTTATTTTATTTAGCGAGCCGAAGTAATGACCAACAACCCGACGCAGCTTTCCCTGTTACAGGACGACATCCGTCGTCGCTACGATACCCTGAGTAAGCGCCTGAAACAGGTGGCTCGTTATATTCTGGACAACAGCAACAGCATTGCCTTTGATACCGTGGCCTCTATCGCCCAACAGGCAGACGTACCGCCGTCCACGCTGATCCGTTTCTCGAATGCCTTTGGCTTTAGCGGCTTCAATGAAATGAAACAAGTTTTCCGTCAGCATCTGATGGAAGAGACGGTGAACTACACCGAGCGCGCACGTTTGTTCCGCCAGACCTCTACGGATGAAACGGCTGCTCCACCAGAGAACCCGGCTGAAATCCTGAATGTGTTTACTATGGTGAACTCACAGGCGCTGCAACAGCTGGCGATGCAAACCAACCCAGAGCAGTTGGACAAAGCCGTTGAGATGCTGCATCAGGCTGAGAACATCTACGTGATCGGCCTGCGCCGTTCGTTCAGCGTGGCCTCTTATCTGACCTATGCATTGCGCCATCTGGAACGCCGGGCCTTCCTGATTGACGGCCTGGGGGGGATGTTTACCGAGCAGCTGAGCATGGTGAATCCAAAGGATGTGGTGATTGCCATCAGCTATTCGCCGTATGCGCGCGAAGCAGTGGAATTGGTTGAATTAGGTGCCAAACGTGGCGCGCACCTGATTGCGATCACCGACAGCCAGGTCAGCCCGCTGGCCGCCTTCAGTGATGTCTGTTTTGTGGTGCGTGAAGCACAGGTCGATGGCTTCCGTTCGCAGGTGGCTTCTCTTTGCCTGGCACAGACGCTGGCCGTTTCCCTGGCGCTGAACAACGCCGACAAGGCATAAAAAAACGGGTGGAATTCTCCACCCGCTTGTTAACTTTCTCCGAACAGCCCACATAACTCGACTTATGCAGCCTACTTCTCTCTTGGATACTCGTCGCTGTTCACCCAGGCGTGATCTTTCTCCCAGGTAAACTTCCATAAACGCACCGGCCCGGCCATCACGTTCAGGTAATAGTTATCGTAACCGGCAATGGTTGCCACCGGATGATAGCCTCGTGGCACAGTGACCACATCGCGGTTATAGGCCGCCATGCACTCATCCAGCGAGCGGTCGTCGGTATAAACGCGCTGCATGGCAAAACCCTGTTCAGGATTGAACCGGTGATAATAGGTCTCTTCCAGATAGGTTTCGTTCTCTGAGTTTTCCTGATCGTGCTTGTGGCTCGGATACGAGCTGGTGTCACCTTCGTTGGTATAGACTTCCACCACCAGCAGACTGTCCGCAGGCTGGTCATCAGGCAGAATATTATGCACCAGACGTTTGTTACGCCCTTTTCCACGCTGCTCCACACCCACATCAGCAGGCGAAATCAGCCGGGCAGGTAAAGAGCCCTTGCCCGGCGCGTTACAGACTGCCAGCTCGAGGTCGGAATCCGCATACACTTCCACTTTGTCGTTGTTCGGCACATAGACCGAATAAGGTGGCGTGCGTTCAAAGGGCGACATGCGCTTACCGATGCCGGGAAACTCTGCGTGCAGCGTCTTCACGGAAGCCAGCCCGGCAACCAGCACCAGGCACAGCTCTTTATCGCCGCTTTCCAGCTGCAGGGTCTGCCCTTTTTTCAGCTGATAGGCATCAAAGCCAACGTAACGCCAGCCCACGCTCTCCGGGGTAACATGCTGAATGCGCCCTTGCGCATCCGGTTTCTGTACTTTGGACAACAATGACATGCCGTTCTCCTTATTTCCCCTCTGGCGCTCCACGGCCGCGCCAGAAGGTTTGGAATGAATGAATTATCCCAGCGTTGGCATACTGAATTCGGAAACGGTTTTCTGGCCGCTTGGCCAGCGCACGGTTGCCGTTTTCATTCGGGTGTAGAAGCGTACACCGTCCGGACCGTGCACATTCAACGCACCGAACACGGAACGCTTCCAGCCACCAAAGCTGTGGAAGGCCATTGGAACCGGCACCGGCACGTTCACGCCGACCATCCCTGCCTGCACTTCACGCACGAAGTCGCGGCCAGTGTGACCGTTGCTGGTAAAGATCGCGCTACCGTTACCAAACTCGTGGCTGTTCACCAGTTTCAACGCGCTGGCATAGTCCGGCGCACGCATGATGCTCAGAACCGGGCCAAAGATCTCTTCGCGCCAGATGACCATATCGGACGTCACGTTATCGAACAGCGTACCGCCAACGTAGTAACCTTCGTTGTAGCCTTCCACCTGGAAGTTACGTCCATCGACTACCAGCTTCGCGCCTTCCTGCACACCTTTATCGATGTAGCCCAGCACTTTCTTCTGGTGCGCGGCAGAGACAACCGGCCCCATTTCATTCTCTTCACTGCCTTTCTGAATACCAGGGCCTACGCGCAGCGCTTTCACCAGTGGCGTCAAAGCGGCAATCAGTTTGTCTGCGGTGTCGTCGCCTACTGCCACAACAACCGGCAGCGCCATGCAACGCTCGCCCGCTGAACCGAAAGCACCGCCCATAATGGCATTTACGGTCGCTTCCAGATCGGCATCCGGCATGACGATGGCGTGGTTTTTCGCCGCACCAAAGGCCTGAACACGTTTGCCATGCGCACTGGCCGTTTTGTAGATATGTTCGGCAACGCCTGAAGAACCGACGAAGCTGACAGCCTGCACGCGCGGATCTTTATACAGCTGCTCAGCATCTTCGTTAGAGCAATGGATCACATTGAACACGCCATCTGGCAGGCCCGCTTCAGTCAGCAGTTCGGCCATACGCACGGACGCTGAAGGGTCCAAAGCCGGTGGCTTAAGCACGAAGGTATTGCCGCAAGCCAGAGCAATCGGGAACATCCACAACGGCACCATCGCCGGGAAGTTGAACGGGGTAATCCCCGCTACCACACCCAGCGGCTGCATCAGTGAGTAGCTGTCCACGCCGGTGGCCACGTCCGCAGAGTTTTCACCTTTGATCAGATGAGGGATGCCGCAGGCAAATTCGACCACTTCCAGACCGCGTGTCAGTTCACCCAGCGCATCTGACCAGACTTTGCCATGCTCGCTGACGATGAGCTCTGCCAGTTCTTCGCGGTGCTGTTCCATCAAAGCTTTAAAGTTGAACATCACACGAGCACGGCGCAGAGGAGAAGTGCGCGACCAGTCTTCAAAGGCGTTATGCGCCACTTCAATAGCTTTGGTCACCTCGTCTGCGGTACTTTGCGTCAGTTCGCGCACCGGTTTGCCGGTAGCCGGATCGTAAATTGGGATGGTTTCATTGCTGGCGCTCTGAGACGTTTTTCCGCCAATAAAATTGCCTACGATAGTCATGTTCTGGCCTCTTTGATGTGAGTATTCCCTGCGGGCTGCCGCGTTAAGCCGCTGGCAACCTGACCGGACAAATCCCGAATGCGTGCAAGGACAGTATTATATTGGAATAAATTTTTCAAATATTTCACTTTAGAAAATTCATTTTTAGCGGCCTGGATCGCATTTTTTCCGGCTGAGGCGGTTCCCGGCCCGATCGCTGAGACTTGCCAGCGAAAGCAGGCTGAAACTTAAGGGTGGCGCGGCTTATGGGCTTTTCAGTGCCAATCCCTTCGCCGCTGTTTTACCCTGCGATCAGGCTCACAAAACCACCAGATCTGCGCGGCGTGAACCGGAAAAAAACGAAATTTTGCGAGAGCGATCCAAAAATTTAAATTTCATAATTCACCAAACATGAAATAAATGTTCTTTTATAGGCCATAACCTTAGGCCGCACTTTTCTGCACGATAACGGCCTCATCTGATCCCTCTCTACCTTGTTTGCAGGAGCAGTACCATGGCGATTGACCCTACCCGTTTTTGTATTAACCGTAAGATTGCCCCCAGCCTCAGCATCGAACAGTTTTTCCAGCTGGTGAATAAGCTTGGCCTGAACAAAGTTGAACTGCGCAACGATATGCCCGGCGGCAGCGTCACCGACAAGCTGAGCCATGCTGAAGTCAAAGCGCTGGCGCAGCGCTACGATCTGGAGATTGTCACCATCAACGCCCTGTACCCGTTTAATCAGGCTGACGAGGCGTTAATGGCAAAAGCAGAAGGCCTGCTGAAAGATGCTCAGGGCGTCGGTGCCAAAGCCCTGGTGCTCTGCCCGCTGAACGACGGCACGCCGGTATCCGATCAACAGACGCTCTCTGCGTTGCAAAAACTCGGGCCGCTGTTTGCTAAGTATGGCATTGAAGGGCTGGTTGAGCCGCTGGGCTTCCCGGTCAGTTCGCTGCGCTCTGGCGTAAAAGCACAGGCATTGATCCGTGATGCCAAGGTGCCGTTCCGTCTGGTGCTGGATACCTTCCACCATTTTCTGTACGAGAAGGCTGAAGAAGAATTTACCGCCGGTATTGATATCAACGCGATTGGGCTAATCCACCTGTCCGGCGTGGAAGACAGCCGCCCGACCAGTGAACTGACCGATGAAGAGCGCATTATGCTGACAGAAGGCGATGTGCTGAAGACGGCCGCTCAGGTGCAGCGTCTGGAACGGATGGGCTATAAGGGAATCTATGCTTTCGAGCCCTTCTCCTCGGTAATGGATAACTGGAAAGCGGCGGATATTGAGCGTGAGATCCGCCGCAGCATCGCACTCTTGCAGGATAAATAACAAATAACGAGGGGTAACGCCCCTCACCTTATCTGTGTCACTTTGGCGGCAGCCGTCGAACTGCCGCCGTTTTTTTCAGTCCCCAATCTGCCGGCACAGATTCGGGCTCAGGACATCTCCACCAGCTGTTCTTTTTCGACCTTCAACAGCCGTTTCAGTCTGACCGTCAGCAGCATCGCTATGCAGACCAGCACACCGCTGATCAGATAAATAACCGGCACGCCGAGATAGCTCATCGCAAACCCAGCCAGCGGCCCGGTAATCCCTAATGACAGATCCATAAACGTGGTATAGGCGGCCAGCGCACTGCCCTGATTCTGTGGTGGAACGGCTTTGACTGCCACCACGCCAATGGCAGGAAACACCAGCGAGAAACCTGCACCCGTGAAAAAGGCCCCCAGCTTCGCCATCCACGGATCAACCGATCCCCAAACCAGAAACAGACCAATAGCTTCTACAGCAAGACAGACCAGCGCTACCGCCAGCCCGCCATGTCGGTTAATGGCGTTAGGGAACAGCAGTCGCGTGCCGACAAAGGCGCCACTGAACAGCGTCAGTGCCCAGGCGGCGCCTTCCCACCCTTTATCCTGATAAAAGAGCGTGATAAAGGTCGCAATCACCCCAAAACCCGCTGACCCCAGCGCCAGAATCACGCCGTAGCCCCAGATTTTGCCCAGCACGGCACGGAACGGCAGCGGCTTACCTTTGCTACTTTTGACGTTTGGTCTGGGAAGGGCAAACACAATGGCGATTAACGCGATAGCAATGATGATCCCCGCCAGCAGCATCAAACCGCCCAGTTGATAAATCCCCACCCCCAACGGTGCGCCGATAGCCATGGCTCCGTAGGTGAAGATGCCGTTCCAGGAGATAACCCGGCCGATATGCAACGACCCGACAACCCCCACGCCCCACAGTGTGGAGCCCGTACCCGCAAAGCTCTGCCCGATACCCAGAATAACGCGTCCAAGGCACAGCATTACCAGGCTGAACACCGGCATACTCGCGCCGAATGCGGCCAGCGCATAACAAATACCGCTAAGGAAAGCGCCGCACAGCCCGAACACCACCACTTTTTTAGGCCCCCACAGATCGGCATAGCGACCGGCATGGGGCCGGCTAAGCAGCGTGGCGAAGTATTGCAGGCTGACAACTAATCCCGCCCAGAAGGCGCTATAGCCCATCACGTCATGGACATAACCAGGCAGCACCGCCAGCGGCAACCCAATGGTCAGGTAGCTGGCAAAATTGAAAATCACTACGGAAATGATGCGCAGATTCAAGCGTAAACCGCTTTGAGCAGGCTCCATCGCAGGTTGCTCAGGCATGGGGATCGGGACTCTGTTGGCAAAAACTCGAGGTTTTACTATACCGCGAATTCCCCCCCGCCTGTCATCCCCCGTTTACAGGATGGTTACAATTGCCGCCATAAATCCGTCACATAGCCCACTTATACTGCCGCCTTAATGAAATCCCAAAGAGGATAAAAAATGCTGGCTCCCCTGATTTTCCTCCAGGAGAGCGTTAACCCTCAGCTGCGGCTGACGGGCTGTAGGCTGTGCCTGTTATCTGAAGAGGCCGCCTTATGACGCGCACTCCGACCAGAATTGAGCTGAAGGGCATTCAATATGCTTTCGGCGATCACCCTGTATTGCAGCAGCTGGACCTGACGGTTGAAGGCGGCACCACCGTGGCGCTGCTGGGTCCTTCGGGCTGCGGTAAAAGCACACTGCTGAAATTACTGGCGGGTCTGCTGCACCCCCAGCAAGGCGAAATCCACTTTGGTGACAGGCTGATTGCCAGCCCGCGAAGCGCGCTTCCCCCGGAACAGCGTGACATCGGCATGGTTTTTCAGGACTACGCGCTGTGGCCGCATATGACGGTGGCCCAGAACGTCGGCTTCCCGCTCTTGATGCGCAGAGTGGCTACCGCGGAGCGGTTGAAAAAAACCATGATCGCCCTGGAGCGCGTAGGCCTGGCCCATTTTGCGATGCGCCGCCCTGCCGATCTTTCGGGCGGCCAGCAGCAGCGCGTGGCACTGGCACGAGCCATCATCGCCGAGCCCAGTATTCTGCTGTTTGACGAACCGCTTTCTAACCTCGACCGCGATCTGCGTGAATCCTTATGCCGTGAAATGAGCAGCCTGTTGAGCCAGCTGGGCACCACTGCGGTGTATGTCACCCACGATCGCAACGAAGCCGAAGTGCTCGCCGACCGCATTGTTCACTTGTCACAAGGTTCTGTGACGTCCATTCAGGCCGTCACGCCATTCTCTGGGGAAATAGCATGAAATCCATGTTGACTAAAAAAACAGGAGCCATCTTCGCGATGATCTTCACCTCCGCCATGATGATAAATGATGCCAGCGCACTGACGGTGTATACCGCCGGTCCGGGTTCACTGGCCAAAAAACTTGCCGCGGGTTATGAAAAGCAAACCGGCGTGAAAGTGAATATTTTCCAGGCCACCACCGGCAAGGTGATGGCAAGGCTGGAAGCCGAGCAGGCCAACCCGCTGGCAGACGTGCTGATTTCCGCCTCGTGGGACACCGCAGAAGAGCTGCAACAGCGTGGCTGGTTGCTGCCTTATCAAAGCGCCAACGCGGCTAACGTGCCGGACTCGCTGAAGAGTGATTCTTACGTTGCTCAGGGCATTTCGGCACTGGGTATCGTTTGGAACACCAAAAGCGGCACGCCGGAGCCGAAAGAGTGGGCCGACCTGACCACGCCAGAGTTTAAGGACAAGGTCACCACGCCAGATCCTTCGATGTCTGGCGCTTCACTGGACCTGTTGATTGGCCTGCAGAACGGCATGGGTGACGGCGCCTGGCAGCTGTTCGATAAGCTGAAAGCCAACGGCATGGTGATCAGCGGGCCGAATGCTCAGGCGCTGACGCCCGTTTTACAGGGGGCCAAAGCCGCGGTATTTGGCGCGGTGGATTATGTCTCCTACGGCAGCATTCAGGATGGCGAAGCGATCAAGGTGATCTTCCCGAGCAGCGGCACAGTCATGGCACCGCGCCCGATGATGATCCTCAAATCCACTCAGCACGCAGCAGATGCCAAAGCCTTCATTGATTATGTGCTGTCACCGGAAGGCCAGGAATCCGTAGCGAGTGCGTGGTTGATGCCTGCACGCTCAGATATTGGCGCTAAACGCCCGCTGCTCAGCGACCTGAAACTGCTGCCAGCGAAGAGCGATGGCAACAGCGATCGCGCGGCGGTTCTTCAGCGCTTCGGCAAATTATTTGCCCAGTGATTCCGTCGTTACACGCACTGGAAATACGCCTGTGAAACTGCGCCTGATGCCACTGATTACCGTGGCGCTTTTGAGTGTTCTGGTGGCGCTGCCGCTGCTGTTTATTCTGCTTCAGGCGCTGTTCCCGGCTTTGAGCGAAGGATCGCTGGCCGGTGCGTTCTCGACTATTCCCACCTTGTTAAAGGATCCTGAGCTGCCCACTTTACTGCTGGGTACGTTGAAAACCGGCGTTGGCGTTGCGCTATTCAGCGCGTTGCTGGGGATCCCGCTGGGAACCTTGCGAGGCTTATTTCATCTGCCGCTGGCCCGCTTTTGGGATCTGATGCTGTTGATCCCGTTTCTTACGCCGCCCTATATCGCTGCGCTGAGCTGGATGCTGGCGCTGCAACAGAATGGCTACCTGATGCAGCTGGGCGGGCCGAACCTCAACAATCTGCTGTTCAGCCAGACCGGCATTATGCTGATCATGACGCTGAACATTTTCCCGGTGGTGTACTTTGCGGTGTCCCGCAGCATGCTGGCGAGCGGTCAACGGCTGGCGACTGTTGCAAGAGTGCATGGCGCTTCCGCCTGGCGGGCGTTCTGGCATATTTCGCTGCCGATGGCGCTGCCCGCACTGGCAGCAGGTGTGCTGCTGGCCTTCACCCTGGCGATTGAGGAGTTTGGCGTGCCTGCGGCACTCGGCCCGCGCGCTGGCGTAGTGATGCTGACGGTCGGCATTGAGCAAAGACTTGCAGACTGGCCCATCGATCTGCCCGGATCATCGTTGCTTTCAGTGATCCTCGTGTTGATCGCCCTGGGTGCTTTTACGCTGCAAAAACAGCTTACCGGCAATAAAGAGGTGACCAGTATTACCGGCAAACCCGCGCAGAGCAGCCCGGTTCTGCTGGGCCGCTGGCAGACCCCAGTGACAGTCCTGTTTACCCTGGTCTCGCTGATGGTGGTCGCCCTGCCGCTTTCCTCGCTCTTCGTCACCGCGCTGATGTCTACGCTGTCTGGCGGAGTGCATTTCGCGAACCTGACAGATCGCCATTTTGTCGCCCTGTTTGCGCAGCAAAGCGAAGCGTTGGCAGCCCTCACCACCAGCGTGGGTCTGGCGCTGGGTGCGGCGGCGATCACTGGTGTGCTGGGCTTTCTGGCGGCATGGCTGGTAGTCGAAGGCAAAATGCGCGGGGCGAAAATCATTGATGCCCTCTCCCTTCTGCCCGCTGCTATCCCTGGCGTGGTCGTTGGCGTGGGGTTGATCTTGCTCTGGAACCGATCGTTTTGGCCGGTTTCTCCTTATAACAGCTGGGCGATCTTATTGCTGTCGTATTGCTGCATTCTGCTGCCCTGGCCGGTGCGCTATGTTGGCAGCGCGTTGAAACAGATTGGTGGCAATCTGGAACCTGCCGCTCGCGTGCACGGTGCCAGTTCATTGCAGGCGCTTCGCCATATCATTTTACCGTTAGTCTTTCCAAGCCTGCTGGCGGCGATGCTGATGGTGTTTGCTATCGCTTCCCGTGAGTTAGTCACCTCTCTACTGCTGGCCCCAGCCGGGACGCAAACTGTCGCCGTATTTATCTGGCGCCAGTTTGAACAAGGCTCGGTTGGTCAGGGGATGGCCATGGCCAGCATCGCCATGACGGTAAGCCTGGTGCTGATGCTGGCAGCGCTGGCCCTGCTGCAAAGGCAGGGAAAAGCTTCCGATCTTTCCTAAAAGCAGCCTGAGACTGTTCAGAGGCGTTAAACTTACGCATCTGATAAAGGTCTGGAGAGGGAATGAGCGAACTGCAGCAGGAAAAGATCGGGCAGAATATGCTGTTGAAAATGGCCACGCTGATTGTGATTCTGGCGGGCATCAAAGCGGCATCAGAGATTCTGGTGCCGTTTTTACTGGCCATATTTTTGGCTATTGTCCTGAACCCGCTGGTCACTTTTTTGATGCGCAAAGGCGTCAGGCGAGGCATGGCAATCAGCCTGGTAATGCTGGGCGTGCTGGTCATTATTGGCCTGTTAGTGGCGATGATAGCCGGGTCGGTCAATGAATTCAGCGATATCTATCCGCAAATTCGTTCTCAGGCAGAGCATAAGCTGGGCATTGTTCAGCACTTTGCTGCCACCTTTCATCTCAACCTTTCGACCGATCGCATGGTGGAACGACTTGACCCTAACTCATTGATGGATATGGCAACCACGGTACTTAGCCAGTTCTCCGGTGCCATGACCAATATTGTGCTGCTGTTGATGACCGTGGTGTTTATGCTGTTTGAGGTCCATCACCTGCCTTACAAGCTGCGTTTTGCCTTGGTTAACCCCAAAATCCGCATTGCCGGTCTGCATAAAGCGTTGAAAGGCGTCACCCATTATCTGGCATTGAAAACGCTGATCAGTTTGATTACCGGCGCGGCAGTCTGGCTGGCGCTGTTTCTGTTGGGGGTGAAGTTTGCCCTGCTTTGGGGTGTTGTCGCCTTCGTGCTGAACTTTATTCCCAATATCGGCCCGGTCATTGCCGGTATTCCGCCATTGATTCAGGCTCTGCTGCTCAACACCGTGTTTGATGCGGCGATGGTCGCGGTGCTGTTTACCGCCATTCACATGCTGTTCGGCAATATGCTGGAGCCGCGAGTAATGGGCAAAGGTCTGGGACTGTCCAGCCTGGTGGTGTTTCTGTCGTTGATTTTTTGGGGCTGGCTGCTTGGGCCGGTGGGAATGCTGCTTTCCGTCCCGCTAACCAGCGTGTGTAAAATCCTGATGGAAACCACGCCGGGCGGAAACAAACTGGCAATCCTGCTGGGGAATGGCAGGCCTAAAGAGAAAAAGGTCATTGCCAGAACGAAGTCGGCGAGCTGATAACCGGCGTGGAGTCATCGAGAGTGAAGACGACACGCCGCAGTCCCGGAGAAATTACTGTTCGGTAAAGAGTCGGTTATAAACGTGCTGGATATGCCGTTCCATGCAGGCTCTGGCGCGTTGGGGATCGCGTTCAATAATCGCCTGCGTGATATTGGCGTGATCCTGATTCATCTCGCGGGGGAAATCACTCTCGGCGTAGTGGCTTTCCAGCCGCAGAAAACGGCTGCTTTTGCGCTTGTTCCACAGATATTCCATCATCTCGGCCAGCACTTCATTGCCGGTCATCTCGGCAATCAGCAGATGAAAGCGCTTATCCTCGCGCAGAAATTTCTCGTCATTGACGTGCAGCTGGATTAAATCCTGAGTCACTTCCTTCAGCTCTGCGCGCTGATCTTCGGTGCCATTCCGCGCTGCCAGTTCGGCGGTCATCCCTTCATACAATAATCTGGCGTTAATCAGCGACTTCAGACTGAACTCATCTTCCACCAGCGGCGCGTCCGTTTTCGGCAAAAGGGTGCTGACGAAAACGCCGTTGCCGGTGCGGATTTCCACCCAACCGGTGATTTCCAGCGCAATCAGCGCTTCACGGATTGACGACCGGCTGACACCCAGCTGCTTTGCCAGCTCGCGCTCCGCTGGCAGCATCGCGCCCGGCGCAAACTGTCCTTTACGGATGCAGCCAATCAGCAGCGAGGAAATCTGCCGGTAAAGTCGTTCTGGTTTTAGGGTAGGTAACTCCATCATCCGATCTCCTGCCGGGCAATCTGGCAGGCAGCTTAGCATAAGCCGTGAGGCTTTTTGACGTTGCCCGGCGGCTAAACCTGCGATCCAGATCACGGCACGCCCCTGCCGTTGCGTTTTATTCTTGGTCCAGCGGCCTGACCACTGGGCCGGAAACGGTTTTTCCTGCTTATTTAAGGAGCTCTGCATGGAACACACATGGCGCTGGTATGGCCCCAACGATCCCGTTTCGCTGGACGATGCCCGTCAGGCGGGCGCTACCGGCATCGTCACTGCACTGCATCACATTCCTAATGGCGAAGTCTGGCCAGTAGACGAGATCAAAGCCCGTCAGGCTCTGCTGGCCGAAAAAGGGCTGTTCTGGTCGGTGGTAGAAAGTATCCCGATCCATGAGTCGATTAAAACGCAGCGCGGGAATTATCAGCATTACATTGCTAACTATCAGCAGTCGCTCCGCAATCTGGGCAGCTGTGGCATTGATACCGTCTGCTACAACTTTATGCCGGTACTGGACTGGACGCGAACCGACCTGGCCTGGACCCTGCCGGACGGTGCTAAAGCGCTGCGTTTTGACCATGTCGCCTTTGCCGCCTTTGAGCTGCATATTTTGCAACGCCCGGGCGCCACTCAGGATTATGACGCGCAGGAGCAGAAAGAAGCGGCTGACCACTTCAACGCCATGACGCCGGAAGCCATTGAAACGCTGACCCGTAACATTATTGCCGGTCTGCCGGGCGCGGAAGAGGGCTATACGCTGGAGCAGTTCCAGGCTCAGCTTTCCCAGTATGACGGCATCGATAAAGCCGGCCTGCGTGAGCATATGGCCGAATTTCTGCAAGCCATTGTTCCGGTGGCAGAAGCTTCCGGGATTGTGCTGGCCGTGCACCCGGACGATCCTCCGCGTCCGATCCTCGGTCTGCCACGCATTGTCTCCACGCTGGAAGATATGCAGTGGTTAAAAGAGACGGTAGACAGTGTGCATAACGGTTTCACCTTCTGTACTGGTTCCTACGGCGTGCGGGCAGATAACGATTTAGTGAAGATGGCCGAAACGTTTTCTAACCGCATTCACTTCGCCCATTTGCGCTCTACGTTGCGCGAAGCGAACCCAAAAAGCTTCCATGAAGCCGCTCATCTCGGCGGAGATGTGGATATGGTTGGCGTGGTGAAGGTGATTCTGGCGGAAGAGCAGCGTCGCCGTCAGCAGGGGAACCAGCGCGCGATCCCGATGCGGCCCGACCACGGTCACCAGATGCTTGATGACCTGCACAAAAAGACCAATCCTGGCTATTCAGCCATTGGTCGCCTGAAAGGGTTAGCGGAAGTTCGCGGTGTGGAAGTGGCTTTGAAACAGATCTATTTTAACGACTGAGTTTACAAGGCCAGACAGTCGTCTGGCCTTTCCGTTAATCAACAATGAACAGCTGAGCGCCGGTAGGGCTCCAGGAGCGATGGGCCTCGGCCCGATCGGCTACCTGATAGCTCATCCCTGCCGTCAGTGAAAATACCCGTCCATCGTCCAGTTCCGTGTGCAACTCGCCGGAAAGACACAGCAGAATATGCCCTTTGGAACACCAGTGATCCGCCAGATAACCAGCGGTATATTCCACCATTCTGACGCGAACATCGCCGAAATGCTGCGTGCGCCACAGCGCTTTACCGGTTTCGCCTGGATGCTCAGTGGCGGCCAGCGCAGACCAGGCCGTAGTACCAAACGGAATGTCGCTCATCTTCATCGTGCTGATTACCTTGGTTTGGGGGCTTATCGCAGCATAACAACAGGGTGATAAGCATGTCCTCCTGAATTTAGGCCCGCAACGGCTTAAAAATGCGCGTACTTGGTGTAAATCAGTAAAGGCGTGTTTATGCTTTGAATACTCTCACCGGTGCGTAAACGGTCGATAACCTCAATACTGTGCTCAATTTCCCGTTGGATATCATGCCCAAGCACAATGTCCATTTCGCCAGTTTCTAGCAGGCTGCGGGTGTAGTCGCTCAGCTCATGTCCAATAAACACCACCTCGCTCGCCAGGCCCTTTTCCGTTAATGCCTTAGCAACGCCGCGATTCCCTCCGGCCATATTATAAATGCCCGCCATTGGCGGATTGTCGGCCAGAAACTTTTTGACGCTTTGGTATGAGCTTTCCGATTCATCGTTGATATTGACCCGCTCTACCACCGTAAGATGCGGAAATTCGGCGCGCAATACCCGCCGGAACCCTACCTCCCGCTCTTCCTGCGTGCGGTAAGTTGAGCTGAAAATCAGCAAAATATTGCCGCTCTGTTTCGGCAACATACGGCCCATCAACCAACCAGCCGTTGACCCGGTGCTGATCTGATCCAGACCGACATAGGCGCTGCGACGAGAATTGGGCAGATCGCTGGTCAGACAGATCACATGCACGCCGTCCTCTATCGCTTCACGTACGGCGCGATTGATTTTGGCGTCGTCCCGGCAGACCAGTAACACCGCCTCCGACTCTGCCGCCCTTCGGGTAATCAACTGGCTGAAGCGCTCGGTATTCACCTGCACATTCGGCACGCTGTCAAAACTGAAGGCGATTTCAGGATGCGCGGCGATATAGCGCCTCGCTTCCTGCTCCACCAGGCTGATAAAGCTGGTGCCGGACTCGCAGATAAAGGCAATGCGCCGCCGCTGTCCTGCTACCCCGTTCTCATCCCATTTACCGCCCAGTCGCTGTATCGCCAGCTTGACCTTTTTCCTGGTGACTTCACGCACGCCGGGACGGGCATTCAGCACCCGATCCACGGTAGCCATACTTATCCCGGCTTCGGCAGCTATATCGGCGATGGTTGGCCCTTTCCAGCTGTTTTTGTCAGGCATCGTTGCCTCCACATCTGTTGCTCTTGAGGTGTTTCTCATCATAGTTCAACGCGCCCATTCAGCCACTAAGGCTAAGCTGATGATTTCCTGCTTATTGCTGCTAATTGATGGCATTCACCTCATTTAAATCTGTGATTTAACGCATTTTTTGAGAATGCCGATGGGCCTTTGCGTTGACTTTTTTTCGGCCAAAAACGATCACTCATGCGGTAGACATTTTTCTCCCTCAGCTAAGGAATTACTGTATGTATAACGTTGCCCTGTTCGGTGCCGGTCGTATCGGTCAAATCCACGCGGCCAATATCGCGGCGCATCCAGATTGCCGACTGCAGTATGTCATCGACGTTTATCCTCCTGCCGCTCAGGCACTGGCAGAAAAGTACGGGGCCACGGTAGTGACAGCCGAGCAGGCGCTGGACGACAGCAGCATTAATCTGGTGGCCATTTGCAGTGCAACCATCACCCATGCAGACCTGATTGAAGCCTCTGCCAGAGCGGGCAAAGCGATCTTTTGTGAGAAGCCGGTCGATCTGAGTTTAGAGCGCGTGGAACGCTGCCTGGCTACGGTCAAAGAGTGTGGCGTGTCGTTGATGGTCGGCTTTAACCGCCGCTTCGATCCAAGCATGGCACAGCTGCAGCAAAGCCTGGCCGCCGGTGAGATTGGCAGTACCGAAATCGTGACCATCAGCTCGCGCGATCCTGGCGCGCCTCCGGCTGACTATCTGAAGACTTCTGGCGGGTTGTTCCGCGACATGACAATTCATGACTTTGATATGGCTCGCTGGCTGCTGCAGGAAGAGCCGGTCAGCGTGTATGCCAGCGCCTGTTCGTTGGTCGATCCCGCTATTAAAGCATTGGGCGATATTGATACCGCCATCGTTACGCTGACCTGTGCCAGCGGTAAAATGGCGGTGATCACCAACAGCCGCCGCGCCACTTACGGTTACGATCAGCGTATTGAAGTTCATGGCAGCGAAGGAATGCTGGCAGTGAACAACCTGCCGGAAAGTAGCCTGGTTAAATCTTCAATCAACGGCGTGGTAGCGCAGAAACCGATGTTCTTCTTCCTGCAACGCTATGCCGATGCTTATCGTCTGGAGTTCGCCAGCCTGATTGAGCATCTGAAAAATGGCAAGGCCATCTCCCCTGGCGGCGAAGATGGCTTACAGGCACTGCGCCTGGCTGATGCGGCGCTGGAGTCCATGAACAGTGGACAAGTAGTACGGCTGTAACTCTGTTTACTGCGCCTCAAACACGCTGGTGTCCGTTATCGACTGAGCGTTCACTTTCTCTGGCAGGATGGCCAGCGAGGAGAACAGATCGGACACCTTCTTCACTTTCGCACTAGCTTCAGCGGACACCGGACGAATACCGTGACAAACACCAGTGCGGTGGTCAGTCCTTTGCCATCGCGCAGCAAAGGCGTACCCTGCTGTTCCGCTATCTTCAGATCGGCCACAATCCGCTGTTGCTCGTCCAGATCCAGCCCAATCCCTTCATAGTTGTGGTTAGCCAGCCGCTGGAAGAAGCGCATGTTTTTGAAATCATCAGCAGGCCGTTTTTCTGCACCGCCACCCCAATCCCGGCAGCGGTGTGGGTATGCTGGGTTGTCTGAAGCTAAGCGGCCAGACCACGAGGGCAGCCTGGCACAGGGACAAAGGCGGGGGAAACCAATAATATGCAGAATATTGACTAAAGCCCGGTCTCTGCGCTTATGATTCAGGCAGACTGTCAGGCCTTTCATTAGCTACACTGTTTAGTACGAAAGATTGAGACATTTTTTACGCAACGTTTTGTTGGGTTACAGAGGTACGACGTGGACTCTATTTTTAAGACCAGCCCGGAAAAGAAGGGCCTTTTTCTGACTATTGCCGGTCTGGTTCCCTTATTCCTCTGTGTGGTTTTTACCTATATCGACGCCCGACAAATCGTGCATCGTCAGCAATCTGTTACGGCCTCTATGTTATTGAGTCAGGCTGAAGCGATCAGCGATCAGGCCTGGAATATGGTCGGCTTTCTGAGCAAGTCCTCCGGCAAACCCTGCAGTGAAACCAATCAGCAGCTGCAGGCCTATGTTTCCCAGTACCCTTATTTTCGATCGATAGGCGTGATGCAGGATGGCGAAGTCACCTGTTCATCCATGTTTGCAGGTTTAAGAGGCGATCTTAATACCCTGTTGCAAGGCCCTCCCCCGAAAACGCGGAAGGCCTGGTGGATGTACTCTGTGGCGGGAACCTATTCGGTAAAAAATCGGCCTGCGGTGATCTTCATGCGCGATCAGCCGACGATGTTCAGCAGTTATGCCATTGTTGATGGCCAGTATTTGCTCGACTTTATGGATGCCGTGGGCAAAAGCCACGGCTATAGCATCGCATTACAGTTTGGCGGCGGTTACCGCATAGTCAGTGAACAGCTTCCCGAAGCCCAGACTTCACTGTTCAACTCACATACGCTGATTGAGCGATCGCAACGTTATCCCATCGTGGCAACGGTTACCTCTCCCCCGCGCGACCTGGCGTTGACCTGGCGCCATGGAATGATGACCTTTATTCCGATGGCGGCTATTTTCTCGCTGCTGTTGATGATGATGACCAACAACTGGCTGAAGCGAAAAGTGTCAATTCGCGATCAGCTTAAGCGCGCTATTCAACGCCGGGAATTCTCGGTGAGCTATCAGCCCATTTATAACCTTGAAATGGGTGGACTCTCTGGAGCGGAAGCCCTGATGCGCTGGCAGTTACCCAACGGGAACTGGGCAAGACCCGATCTGTTTATTCAGGCTGCCGAAGAAGAAGGGATGATTGTCCCGCTGACTCAGCTTTTATTGCAGAATGTCGCCGAAGATGCCCAAAGCTGGCGGTTACCGCAGGGGTTTCATATTGCCCTGAATATCGCCGGTGAACATATTCAGCATGCTGATTTTATTGCGGATATCCGGGAGTTTGCGGCCAGGCTGGCCCATCACAATCCCAAAATAACCCTTGAACTGACCGAGCGAAGCCTGATTTCTGACGGCGACGATGTGATCGGCAAACTGCAGCTGCTGCGCCAGGAAGGGATAAGGATTGCCATCGATGACTTCGGCACCGGGCATTGCGCGCTCTCTTATCTGCAAACCTTCCCACTGGACTACCTGAAAATTGATCGGGGCTTCGTCAATGCCATTGAAACCGTAGAGGGGGAAGCACCGGTGCTGGATGCAATAATTATGCTTAGCCACAAGCTGAAGTTACGTATTGTGGGGGAAGGCGTGGAAACCCCCGTCCAGCTGGAGTACCTGAAGAACCGTGGTGTGGTCTTTATCCAGGGCTATCTGTATGCCCGGCCGATGAGCAGTAGCGCGCTAATGAGCTGGATAGAAGAACAAAGCCAGCAGCCCTGGCATTTAGATCCAACCAGGGAAAGAGCGGAATAAAAAGAAAAATCATGCCCGGCGTTTCTGGGCGGCGCGTAAGGCTACGTCCAGCGTTTCGTCGGCTGGCGGAACGGATATTTGTGCGTCCGCTTTAATTCCTACCGCTTCACGGCGAGCTTCTACACGCTGATTAATACGCGCCAGCGTAGGCATAATATGATCGGCCAGCTGCTGATATTCATCACAAACCTCCTGGCGCTTTTGGCTTCCGCTCTGTTGCGCCAGTTTCTCACCCAATATCTGAAAACGCTCTACCAGTCCTTGCATCTGTTGTGACAACAGCCCGTACCGGTTAAGGTCTCCAGCCTGCCGCTCCACCAACTTCCCCTGTAAAATCAACTTACCAAGCACCTTATCCACGCTTTCACCACAGTTCAGCCAGGCATTATTCGCACCAATAACCTGAGTATTAACCGGGTTAGTCGCAGGATATTTATCCCGGAAATTTACATTATTTTCAATGCTGTCATACATATTAAGATAATAATTCTCGAAGGTGTTTCTATTTTTATTATACATTTCCGGCTCCGCAAGAATGCGGCAGGAAGTATTACCCATAGTCCGATAACACGCAACAAATAAGTTTTACTCACTGGCGTTAATTAATTTAACTTAATTCAGGTAATGAATTATCCGCAATATACAGGGCTGTTCCTTTTTATTATTCTGCTGTTCAGAATGAATAACTGCCGTTCGGCGTTTTATCGTGCAGGATAGCCGTCGGTCGCTGGCACTGCTTCACAAAATTCTGTTTCTGATTCGGTCTGTGTCTGTTGCGCTCTTGTTGCTAATTTCAGACAGAAATTATGTGAGCTGCGTAAGAAACGATATACTAAAAGCAGACAGATCTGTTGATGGGAGCCAATACCCACTACAAATCGCTGTCCGTAGGGCTTCTGGCCCTACAGTATTTGTACCATTTTGCCCGGTGCCAGGTCTTGCGCGCGAGCAGAAAGGGGCAAGAATCTAATTGGGAAACAGACAATTACAGGGTGTTTTATATGAAGCTACGTAGGAAGCGTGTTAAGCCGATTGGCTTAAAAGACGTAACGATCATTGATGATGCCAGGTTACGCAAAGCCATTACCGCCGCGTCGCTGGGCAACGCCATGGAGTGGTTCGACTTTGGGGTTTACGGTTTTGTGGCCTTCGCATTAGGCCAGGTATTTTTCCCGGGTGCCGATCCGGGCTTGCAGATGATTGCCGCGCTGGGAACCTTCTCCGTTCCTTTCCTTATTCGTCCGTTAGGCGGCCTGTTCTTTGGCCGACTGGGTGACAAATACGGGCGTCAGAAAATCCTTTCCATCACCATTGTGATCATGTCGATCAGTACCTTCTGTATTGGCCTGATACCGTCCTATGCCACCATTGGCATCTGGGCACCTATCCTGCTGCTGCTGTGTAAAATGGCGCAGGGCTTCTCGGTAGGGGGTGAATACACCGGTGCTTCAATCTTCGTGGCTGAATACTCCCCGGACCGCAAGCGCGGCTTCATGGGCAGCTGGCTGGACTTTGGTTCTATTGTCGGCTTCGTGACCGGTGCGGGTCTGGTGGTGTTGATCTCGACAGTTATCGGCGAAGCCAAATTCCTTGAGTGGGGCTGGCGTATTCCGTTCTTCGTGGCGCTGCCTCTGGGCCTGATCGGGATCTACTTACGTAATGCGCTGGAAGAAACCCCGGCGTTCCAGCAGCACGTAGACAAACTGGAAAAAGGCGACCGTGAGGGTCTGGCCGACGGCCCGAAAGTGTCGTTCAAAGAGATTGCCACCAAGCACTGGAAAAGCCTACTGGCTTGTATCGGTCTGGTGCTTTCGACCAACGTCACCTACTACATGCTGCTGACGTACATGCCAAGCTACCTGTCGCACAATCTTCATTATTCCGAAGATCACGGCGTATTAATTATCATCGCCATCATGATTGGTATGCTGTTTATTCAGCCGGTTATGGGGCTGATGAGTGATAAATTTGGCCGCCGCCCGTTCGTTATCATCGGCAGCATCGCGCTACTGATCATGGCCATTCCTTGTTTTATGCTGATCAACAGTAACGTGATGGGGCTGATCTTTGCTGGCCTGCTGATCCTGGCGGTGATACTGAACTGCTTCACGGGCGTGATGGCTTCCTCGCTTCCGGCGATGTTCCCTACGCATATCCGTTACAGCGCCTTAGCCAGTGCTTTCAACATCTCCATTCTGGTTGCCGGCTTGACGCCAACGCTGGCCGCCTGGCTGGTAGAATATACCGCTAACCTGTACATGCCGGCTTACTACCTGATGGTTGTGGCGGTTGTGGGTCTGGTCACCGGTATCATGATGAAGGAAACGGCGAATATGCCACTGCGTGGCGCTACGCCTGCGGCTTCCGACATTCATGAAGCGAAAGAGCTGTTGCAGGAGCACCACGATAATATCGAAACCAAAATCGATGATATCAGTGAGCAGATTGCCGATCTGGAAGAGAAACGTAAGCATCTGATCAATCAGCATCCAAATATTAACGAATAACGTTTATCTGGATTGATGACAGCAAAAGGCCCGCGAAACTCGCGGGCCTTTTTTATGGCTGTTAAGGCTGAAGGGAAGTCAGCAGCTTACTGGCTCATTGCGCCTTTTTTCATCTCGTCTTTCTTCATGCCATCTTTGGACATCGAGTCTTTAGACATCGAGTCTTTCTTCATGCTGTCTTTGGACATGGAATCTTTGTGCATACAGTCTTTGCTCATGGAGTCTTTGCTCATACTGTCTTTTTTCATGGAGTCTTTCCCCATGCTGTCTTTTTTCATGCAGTCCTTAGACATAGTGCTCATGCTGTCTTTCTTCATGCTATCCGCCGCGTGAGTTACACCACCCATAGCCATCATCATCACGCCGGACATCAGTACCGCAGTCATCATCTTTTTCATGATCAATCCTTACTTATTTTTGGGAAGCACAGTATGTGCAGGGACACGCGTTTTCAGCGGCTTAGCTTCCGCCAAACCAGTTGTAGCCTTGGTCTTCCCAGTAACCGCCAGGGAAGGTGTTGGTGACTTCAATCACCTGAATATGTTTGGGATTCTTGTATCCGAGTTTGGTTGGCATCCGCAGTTTCATCGGATAGCCGTATTTTGGCGGCAGGATTTGCCCGTCATAGGTCAGTGCCAGCAGCGTTTGCGGGTGCAGCGCGGTCTTCATATCAATGCTGGTGTAGTAGTCGTCAGCACACTTAAAACTGATGTATTCCGCACTTAAATCCGCGCCAATCAGTTTGAGGAAGGCTGCAAACGGCACTCCGCCCCATTTGCCTATGGCGCTCCAGCCTTCCACGCAGATATGGCGGGTGACCTGGCTGACCTGCGCCATGTGATAAAGCTCCGGCAGAGACCAGCTGCGCTTATCCAGCACTTTGCCAGTGACCTTCAGGCGATAAGCCGCCCCGTCGACCTCTGGCACATCCTCTTCGCCGTAGAAGGCATTAAAAGGAAAGGGACGAGTCATCTGCGCTTCCGGGTAAACCGGTGCCAGTCGATCGCTACCAAACAGCCAGTGCTGCACGCGGTCATTCTTACGGGATATCGCATTCAGGGCAGACTCCACCCCGGCGTTATCGCTGATATCGCAGCCGGTCAGCATCGCCACGCCACCCAGTGTCAGCCCATTACGCAGAAAACGTCTGCGTGAAGAAGAGTCCAGCTGCCGAGTCAGTAATCTCTGTGCTTCAGCCACAATGTCCTGGCTGTGAGAGGCACTGAAAATCTGTTGGATTATTTTTTTCATCTCGCTTCCTTAACGGCCACGGATCATCGCAATCAGCGTTTTCGGCACCAGCGCCACCATCACCACATGCAGCACCACAAAGCCCATCAGTGACGCCATCGCCAGAAAATGCACATAGCGCGCCGTGTCATACCCGCCAAGCAACTCTCTTAACAGGGGAAATTGCACGGACTTCCACATCACCAGTCCGGAAAGCACCAGCACGATGCCGTCGAACATCACGAACAGATAAGCCAGCCGCTGCACCATGTTGTAATGACGGAGATCGGCATGCTGTAAGCGGCCTCTCAGCGCATCGGTCAGATCTTTCAGCAGCGCACGGAAGCTTAATGGCCAGTATTTTTCTTTAAACCGGCCAGTGACCAGGTTCATTACCAGGTAAAACAGGCCGTTAAAGCCAAATAGCCACATCGCCGCGAAGTGCCACTGCAACGCGCCTCCCAACCAGCCGCCCAGCGTGATCTGGCCCGGAAATTCGAAACCAAACAGTGGCGATGCGTTATAAATTCGCCAGCCGCTGGTGACCATCATCAGCACTGCAAGCGCGTTAATCCAGTGCACCAGACGTAACCACAAACGATGCACAACAACTGGCTGAACGGCAGAACCCTGAGTGGGCAAGTTCATGATGGCTATCCTCTGGCAAGGGTCGATGGGTTAAGTATTGAGCGAATCTCTTCCCGAAGACCTCACGTAGAGTTAAACAAAATGTGATAACTCCGGGCCGGGGCTTTGTGTAGACTGCACAAATAATCCGCAGCAGGAATCCGCTTATGGACAGCAAGAAAATACTGATTGTCGAGGATGACGGTGACATCGCCGATTTGCTCTCCCTGCACCTTCGCGATGAGGGCTACGACATCACTCACGCCGACGATGGCGACAAAGGCGTGGCGCTGCTGGAAAAGGGCGGCTGGGATGCGCTGATTCTGGATTTGATGTTGCCAGGCGTTGACGGGCTGGAGATTTGCCGCCGGGCGCGCAACATGACTCGCTACACCCCAATCATCATTATCAGCGCCCGCTCAAGCGAGGTTCACCGCGTGCTGGGACTGGAGTTAGGGGCCGATGATTATCTGGCAAAACCCTTTTCGATGCTGGAACTGGTCGCCAGAGTCAAAGCGTTGTTCCGCCGCCAGGAAGCCATGGGCCGTAATCTGAAGATGGATGCCGGCACCCTGAGTTTTGGCGACCTGATCATTGATCCGATTGCCCGCGAAGTGTCGCTCAAGCAGCATCCGGTCGAGCTGACGCCCCGTGAATTTGACCTGCTCTACTTCTTTGCTAAAAACCCCGGCAAAGTCTTTTCCCGCCTCAGCCTGCTGAATCAGGTTTGGGGCTATCAGCATGAAGGGTATGAACACACGGTAAACACGCACATCAACCGTCTGCGCATCAAAATTGAAACCAATGCGGCGGAGCCTGAAAGGATCCTCACCGTGTGGGGCAAAGGGTATAAATTTTCCACTGGGGCGCACGACGCCTGAGGAATGGGTATGCGACAGTTCACTCTTTCACAACGCCTGATGTTGGTGTTTGTTCTCCTGCTGGTCGCCTGCTGTGCCATTTCCGGTTATATGCAGGTTCGCACGGCTAATCAGTACAGCCAGTCGGTTATTCAACGCCTGTCGGTGAATCTCGCTTCGCAAATCGCCAGCAATAATCCGCTGCTGAGCGAACAAGGCCTGAATCAGAACTCCGTGCATCAATTGTTTAACCAGCTGATGGCGGTCAACCCCAGCGTGGAAGTTTACCTGCTGGATAACGAAGGCAATATCGTGGGCAATGCCGCGCCTGCCGGTAAATTGCTGCAGCAAAAGGTCAATCTGGCCCCGGTGAAAGCCCTGCTCTCTGGCGCGGCTATGCCGGTTTATGGTGATAACCCCCGCGCACCAGACCAACCGGAAGTGTTCAGCGTTGCGCCGTTAAAAATGGGCAGCGAGCAGAAAGGCTACGTTTACATCGTGCTGCAGGGCGAGGAGTACACCGCGCTGGCCAGCGAAGCGCAGTACAACTCTGCCGTGATGATGGCTCTGCGATCCATGGGGCTGGTGATCCTGTTTGGTGGGCTGACCGGGATTATCGCTTTCCGTTGGGTAACGCGCCCGGTACGTAAGCTGACCGCGCAGATAGCCACGCTGGAAAGCGAAGGCATGCCAGCGATTCAGGCACTGGCTCAAAGTGAAGTGCCCGCAGGGCAGCCCCGTGATGAAGTAACACAGCTGCAACAAGGGTTTATCAATCTGGCGAAGCGCATCGATCAACAGTGGCAAAGTCTGACTATGCAGGACCAGATGCGGCGCGAGTTTGTGGCCAATATTTCGCATGACCTGCGCACGCCGCTAACCTCATTGCATGGCTATCTTGAGACGCTGTCGGTTAAGGCGGATACGCTAACGCCCGCCGATCGTCAGCGCTATCTGGGCATTGCCCTCGCACAGAGCCAGAAAGTCGGCAAGCTGGCGCAGGAGTTATTTGAGCTGGCAAGGCTGGAGTATGGCGTGGTGAAGCCGCAAAAAGAGAGCTTCAGCCTGAGCGAATTGGTGCAGGACGTATTGCAGAAATTTGAGCTGACCGCCGAGTCCCGCCATCAGCATATTCGGGTGGATATTCAGCCGGGGATCCCGCTGGTGAATGCCGACCTGGGGATGATTGAGCGAGTGCTTACCAACTTACTGGATAACGCGCTGCGCCATACGCCGGAAGAGGGGTTGATTGAAATCCGCCTCTATTTGCAGGCCGGTAAAGTGATGGTGCAGGTGAATGACAGCGGCCCGGGAATTGCCAAAGAACAGCAAACCGATCTGTTTGTCCGCCCTACTTTGCTCAATATGCGTAAGCACCGCGTAGGCGGTTTAGGGTTGATGATTGTGCGCCGCATCCTGCAACTGCATGACAGCGATATTCAGCTGGTAGACAGGCCCCAACGCGGAGCCTGCTTCCAGTTCTCCGTGCCCGTTTAAGTCGGTGTAAGCTGGACGTAAAGTGAGCTGTCAGGGCTAAAACATTAACTGGCGAGGGTCATTTCGATCTCCAGCGCCGCCATCTCCTGGCGAGCGGAATCAGGGAGATAGGGATCGGTAATAATCGCGTCAAATCGGGCCAATGGCAAAGCGAGGAAAGTCGCGATCTTATTGTATTTTGAACTGTCGGCCAGCAAAACGCGTTTACGGCTGACTTCACTGACCGCGCGCTTAACGGTGATCTTCTCCGCATCCGGCGTAAAGATGCCGCGCATGCCCCAACAGGAGGCCGAGATAAAGGCAATATCAATCGACAATCCCTGCAAGGCCAGCGCTGCCGCATCACCCACACAGGAACGATTATCACGGCACAACGTGCCCCCCGTGTGGATCATCCGGCACTGGCTGTTATCGATAAAGAAGTTGGCAATCACAAAGTCGTTGGTCACCACAGTCAAATCGTCCCGCATGCCTAGTTCACGGGCCAGCGCCAGCGTGGTGGTTCCGGCATCCAGATAGATGCAGCTGTTGCGGGGAATATGCCTGGCCGCCGCTTCGCCAATCGCCTGCTTCTCCTGGCTGAACATGCTGGTTTTATCCAGATGTGAGGGCTCGCTGGCTAATCTCTCTGTAGATCGGACGCCCCCCGAGACCAGCATGACCGCGCCCTGCTCTTCCAGCTTCTGCAAATCCCGGCGGATAGTCATATGTGACACCGCCAGCCGATCCGTCAGTTCAGCAATGCTCACTACACCCTTTTCCTGCACCAGCGCTAAAATTTGTTGATGTCTTTCGACCGGGATCATGGTCTCTCCTTGTGAGCCGGGGTTATCTGCCGGATAAGTGTAATAGAGCAGGCGAGCGGACTGCACCCCAATTTTTATCATTTTATCACGTAACCCGCTCACTGCTCAGGTTTTGATCAGCCCATAAACTGGCACATAATATTGATAATTAAGGCATTGATAAGCTTTTCCTTAGCTTACCAGTATGTTAAACCTTGTGAAAATCAGGTGAATGGCTGTTAATTAATGTGATGCACATCACCCATCCTGCCGAAAAAAGCGCCTATACTTCACACAACAAAACAAATTATCACCTAAATTAACACGGAGAGCGTATGCCTAACGCAACATCAATGTCGGTCTGTGTCGTTGGCCTCGGGTCTATGGGCATGGGCGCGGCGCAATCCTGTCTCAAAGCCGGTCTGAACACCTACGGTGTCGACCTGAATCCAGCGGCGCTACAAACCCTGTTGAGCAGCGGCGCAAAAGCTGCCGATACCCGTGCTGATGCCTTTGCCGGGCAGTTAGACGCTGTGCTGCTGTTGGTGGTTAACGCCGCGCAGGTGAACCAGATCCTGTTTGGTGAGAACGGCCTGGCTGCCCACCTGAAGCCAGGCACCGCAGTGATGGTCTCTTCTACTATTTCTTCTCAGGATGCGCTGCTGATTGAACAGCGCCTGGCTGAGCACCAGCTGATCATGTTAGATGCGCCAGTCTCTGGCGGGGCTGCCAAAGCGGCGCTGGGCGAGATGACGGTGATGGCATCCGGCAGCGATAAAGCCTTTGAGCTGCTGCAACCGGTGCTGGATGCCGTTGCAGGCAAGGTTTACCGCATTGGCAACGAAATCGGTCTGGGCTCCACGGTGAAAATCATCCACCAGCTGCTGGCTGGTGTGCATATTGCGGCGGGTGCCGAAGCGATGGCGCTGGCTGCGCGCGCAGGCATTCCTCTGGACACCATGTATGACGTGGTGACCAATGCGGCGGGTAACTCCTGGATGTTTGAGAACCGTATGAAGCACGTCGTGGACGGGGATTATTCGCCAAAATCTGCGGTGGATATCTTCGTGAAGGATTTGGGCCTGGTCGCCGACACGGCCAAAGCGCTGCACTTCCCGCTGCCGCTGGCTTCTACCGCCTTTAACATGTTCACCTCTGCCAGCAACGCCGGTTTTGGCCGCGAAGACGACAGCGCAGTGATCAAGATCTTCAGCGGCATTACTCTGCCAGCGAAAAAGGAGCACGAATAATGCGTCTGGGCGTGATAGCAGATGACTTCACCGGAGCCACCGACATCGCCAGCTTCCTGGTGCAGAATGGCATGGCGACGGTGCAGGTCAACGGCGTGCCAGCTGAACCGCTGGCACTGGAAGCCGAAGCGATTGTGGTAAGCCTTAAGTCCCGCTCCTGCGCGCCAGAGAAGGCAGTAGCCGACTCTTTGCAGGCGCTGGCGTGGCTTCAGCAGCAAGGCTGCGAACGTTTCTACTTTAAATATTGCTCCACCTTCGACAGCACCGCCAAAGGCAATATCGGCCCGGTAACGGATGCGCTACTGGCTGAGCTGGGCGAAACGCAAACCATTCTCTCCCCTTCACTGCCGGTCAATGGCCGCACGGTGTATCAGGGGCATCTGTTTGTGATGGATCAGCTGCTGTCAGATTCCGGTATGCGCCACCATCCGGTTACGCCGATGACAGACAGCAACTTACTGCGCCTGATGGAAGCCCAGGGCGAAGGTAAAGCCGGGCTGATCAACAGCCAGACTCTGGACAAGGGTGCAGACGCTGTCCGTAAGGCGCTGGCAGAGTTAAAAGATCAGAACGTGCGTTATGTCGTGCTGGACGCGCTGAACGAGCAGCATTTGCTGACTCAGGGCGAAGCGCTGTGTGAGATGAAGCTGGTGACGGGCGGTTCCGGCCTGGCCATTGGTCTGGCTCGTCAGTGGGCAAGCAGCGCGCACAACAGTGAACAGGCTCAGGCCGCTGGCAAACCTCAGGGCGAGCTTGCAGTAGTGCTTTCCGGTTCCTGCTCAACCATGACCAATCGTCAGGTTGCACGTTATCGCGATCAGGCTTCTTCTCTGGCTGTAGATGTGGAGCGTGCGCTGGAACAGCGTGAAGCTTATGCCATTGAACTCTGTGAGTGGGTAGCCGCGCACAAAGGTGAAAAGCTGGCCCCACTGCTGTTCGCTACCTCAGAGCCTGAAACTTTAAAGCGTATTCAGCAACAGTATGGTGCAGAGAAAAGCAGCGAAGCCGTTGAACAGCTGTTTGCCTGCGTAGTGCGTGAGCTGCAACAGCGTGGCTGGCAGCGCTTCATCGTCGCTGGAGGCGAAACCTCAGGCGTGGTCGCGCAGACGCTGAATATCGACGCCTTCCATATCGGCCCGGTGATCTCGCCCGGTGTTCCGTGGGTCAAAGCCGTTTCCCAGCCTATTTCGCTGGCATTGAAATCCGGCAACTTCGGCGATGAAAATTTCTTCGCCCGCGCACAACAGGAGTTCTCCCTATGACTGAACAACAAGCACGGGAAGAGATGGTTCGCCTCGGCGCTTCTTTCTTCCAGCGCGGTTATGCCACCGGGTCAGCGGGCAACCTGTCCATGTTACTGGAAGACGGGACGTTACTGGCCACGCCTACCGGCTCCTGCCTTGGCGAATTAGTGGCTGACAACCTGTCAAAAGTGACGCTGGAAGGCGACTGGATTGGCGGCGATAAGCCTTCGAAAGAGGTCAGCTTCCACCGTGCGATCTATCTGAATAATCCGGCTTGTGGCGCCATCGTCCATCTGCACTGCTTGTATCTGACGGCGCTGTCCTGCCTGGAAGGGTTGGACAAGCAGAACTGTATCCGCCCGTTCACGCCTTATGTCGTGATGCGTGTGGGCGATGTTCCGGTCGTGCCTTATTACCGTCCGGGCGATGCTCGTCTGGGCGAAGACCTGGCCAAACTGGCACCGCATTACAAAGCTTTCCTGCTGGCGAATCATGGTCCGGTCGTGGTGGGTAAAACGCTGCGTGAAGCGGCCGACAACACCGAGGAGCTGGAAGAGACGGCTCGCCTGATCTTCACCCTTGGCGACCGCCCGATTCGTTATCTGAAGGATGACGAAGTGGCTGAATTACGGAGCTAACCATGCCTAAGTTTGCCGCTAACCTCTCCACGATGTTCACCGATTTGCCGTTTATGGATCGCTTTGATGCGGCGGCGGCGGCGGGATTTCGCGGCGTGGAGTTTTTGTTTCCTTATGACTACGACGCCGCAGAGCTGAAGGCGGCGTTAACCCGTAACGATCTGGAACTGGTGCTGTTTAACACGGGTCCGGGCAACGTTGATGCCGGTGAATGGGGCGTTTGCGCCATTCCTGGCCGTGAAGAAGCGGCCCGTCATGACATCGATCAGGCGCTGGAGTATGCGCTGGCCTTAGGTTGTCCTCAGGTGCATATCATGGCCTCCACCGTGCCTCAGGGTGCCGATCGTGAGGCGTACTGCCAGACCTTTATCAGCAATATCCGTTATGCCGCCGACCGTTTCGCGCCGCACGGCATCCGTATTTTGCTGGAAGCGTTAAACCCCAAAACCAAACCTGGCTATCTCTACTCCAGCCAGTACCAAACGCTGGAAATGGTCAAACGTATTGATCGGCCAGGCGTGTTTACCCAGCTCGACCTGTTCCATGCGCAGTTGGTGGACGGCAACCTGAGCCATCTGATCACCGGGTTCAGCGGCCAGTATCAACATATCCAGATTGCTTCCGCACCGGATCGTCATGAACCGGACGAAGGCGAAATCAACTACCCGTGGATGTTCGATCTGATCGATCGCAGCGGCTATCAGGGCTGGATTGGCTGCGAATACTTCCCTCGCGCCAGCACCACAGAAGGGTTGGGCTGGTTCGACGCCTATAAATAATGAATGACTGACCGAGTAAAGGCTGCGCGCCGTTAGCGCAGCTTTGGCTTTCTGTTGCCTGAATTGGGGCAGAGCCAGGGACGCAATACCCGTACCGTGCTGAAAAGCATGACAAAATTATAAAATCCTACGAGGCTGAGATCATGTCCACCGCCCTGTTACTGACTATCGCCGTCGCCAGCGTGCTGATTTTGCTGCTGATGGTGATCAAATTGAAAATCCATCCGTTTGTCGCGCTGTTAGTGGTCAGCCTGTTAGTGGCTATCGCTACCGGTATTCCGGCGGACAACATTATGAAAGTGATCGTTGCCGGGATGGGCGGCCTGTTAGGGTCCATTACCATCATCATTGTGCTCGGCGCGATGCTCGGGGCGATTATTGAATCCTCCGGCGGCGCAGAGTCACTGGCGCAGCGCTTTACTCATGCGCTGGGCATCAAACGCACCGTTGCCGCTCTGACTATGGCTGCCTTTATTCTGGGCATTCCGGTGTTCTTTGAAGTCGGCTTTATTATTGTGATCCCGCTGATTTACGGCTTCACCAAGGTCGCGAAAGTGTCACCCATCAAATATGGCCTGCCGATGGCGGGTGTGATGTTGACCGTGCATGTGGCTTTGCCAACGCATCCTGGCGCTGCTGCTGCTGCGGGTCTGTTGGGTACGGATGTTGGCTGGCTGATGCTGCTGGGCATAGCAATTTCAATTCCTGTGGGTGTGGTCGGTTATTTTGTCGCGAAGGCCATGAACCGCCGTCAGTACCATCTTTCGCTGGCCGTACTCGAGCAGTTGCAGCTGGCAAAACCCGAAAGTACTCCGGGCAAATCAGGCCAGCAACCGCCGGGCGCAGCGCTGATTGCGTCGTTGATCGTCGTTCCCATCGTGCTGATTGTCGTGGGCACGCTAGCGCACACCGCGTTGCCTGAAGGTAACGTCATTCGCCAATTGCTGACGTTAATCGGTACGCCGGCAATTGCCCTGCTGATTGCGCTGGCGCTTTCTGCCTGGCTGCTGGCTCTGCGTCGGGGCATGCATAAAGAGAAGCTGGGCGAACTGCTGGACCGCGCTATCCCAAGTTCTGCTGGCGTGATCCTGGTCGCCGGTGCTGGCGGCGCGTTTGGTAAAGTGCTGGTCGAGTCTGGTGTCGGCAAGGCGCTGGCACTGTCGCTGGAAACCATCCACCTGCCGCTGATCCCTGCTGCCTTTATTTTGTCACTGGCGTTGCGTGCTTCGCAGGGTTCTGCGACCGTTGCTATCCTGACGACCAGCGGACTGCTGACTCAGGCCGTGACAGGACTGAGCGATATGCAGTTGGTGCTGGTTACGCTGTCAGCCTGCTTCGGCGGACTGGGCCTGTCCCACGTTAATGACGCCGGTTTCTGGGTAGTGACTCGTTACCTGGGCCTGTCAGTAGCGGACGGTCTGAAAACCTGGACCGTGCTGACCACCGCCATGGGCGTCACCGGCTTTGTGCTGGTCTGGTTGTTGTCCGCAGTGATGTAACCGCTTTACTCTGAGTCAGCCCGTCGAAACAGGGGCTGACTCAGGCTTTTTTGTCGTAACCCCCCGTTTTTTCCTCGCTTTCCTATACTGGTTGTTTACTGCTGGGATAAGGAGAAAGTATGAAATATCTGTCGCGCTTCGATTTTTTTAACCTGTTTATGACCACCTCATTCTGGATCGGGACGGCCACGGTCATCATCATTACCCTTGTCATGTACTGGATCATTAACCGGCTGCTGGCCTTTATTCAGAGAGGGATTAACCGCAGGGGAGAGAAGGACAGCACCAATCACAAAACTCGCCCTATCGTCACCGATATGCTGGGAAGAACCAGCAAGTCACTGATCTTCATCTCTGCCTTTTTGTTCAGCCTGCGCTTCGTTAACCTGCCGGATAACCTCTACAACACCATCAGCCACGCCTGGTTCCTGGTGCTGGCGATTCAGGTCGCACTGTGGCTGGATCAGGGAATTGTCTCCTGGGCACGCCAGGTAATGATTGAGCCAGGCATGAAAAAAAATCCGGTGACGTTAGTGATTACCGGACTGATCCTTCGCGCCATAGTCTGGTCAGTGATGCTGCTGTCTATCCTGGCGAATGCCGGTGTGGATATTACCGCGCTGGTCGCCAGCTTAGGGGTCGGCGGTATCGCTATCGCACTGGCCATTCAAACCATTCTTAGTGATGTGTTTGCTTCGCTGTCGATTGGGTTTGATAAGCCGTTCGAGATTGGTGATTTTGTGGTGTTCAATGATGTGGCGGGAACCGTCGAGCACATTGGCTTGAAAACTACCCGTATCCGCAGCCTTAGCGGCGAGCAGATCGTTTGCGGTAACGCCATTCTGCTGCAACAGACGTTGCACAACTACAAACGGATGCAGACGCGTCGCATTGTCTTCACCTTTGGCGTGGCGCTAAATACCCCGCCTGAAAAGCTGCGCAAAATCGGTGAGATGGTCAAAGTGATCATTACCGAAGCCGGTGAGACAAAGTTCGACAGGGCACATCTGCTGGGATTTGGTAGCGATCGCCTGAATTTTGAAGTGGTGCATATCGTCAACACCGCTGACTATAACCAGTACATGGACATTCAGCAGGAGATTAATATTCAGATCATTGAGCGGTTGCAGGAGCAAGGAATTGAGATGGCGCTGCCAAGCATGACTATCAACAATCCCTACAGCGCGGCGAAAGAGCCAGCCAGTGAGGGTCCGGTGGCTGAAACTCAGCCCGGTTGAAGCTGAACGACGCCCATTAAAAAAGCCACTCAGCCTGTAACTGGCCTCCTTTAAAGGGGCCGTTCAGGTGGAGTGGCTTCTTTCTGCCGCTGAAAACAAAAAACCCGCACCAGGCGGGTTTTTTTTCATCGCTATTACCTGGCTGCTCGGGCTGGTGCCGTCATCGCTGTCGCAAGTGTTAGCGAAGTATCAGCAATTACAGAGCAACTACGTTGCCAGCTGATGGACCTTTAGCACCGTTCTCGATAGTGAACTCTACTTTCTGGCCTTCGTCTAAAGTTTTGAAATCGTTGCTCTGGATTGCAGAGAAATGTACGAATACATCTTTGCTGCCGTCTTCTGGAGAAATGAAGCCGAAGCCTTTGTCAGAGTTGAACCATTTTACTAAACCAGTCATTTTGTTAGACATAGATATTTCCTTAATATATTGAGCCACTCAACGCGGCGAACTTGGCCTGAGTTTCAGATAATTACTTATGGGCGCACTTAGGAGGAGGCTCATGAGGAAGGGTATCTAGGGATAACACTTAAACTGAGGACTGCTTTACTAAAACTGCTTACATAAGGTCTGTGTTCCAAACCGATGACGCATACTACCCCTGGGTCGACTCATTAAGCAAGCGTTAATTTTTTTGATGATTTTTTAACAAGTTGCGATCGCCCTTTTCCTGCCAGCAGAGCGCGGCCTGGATACCTTCATTCCGCTACTCAGCAAAATCGACCCTAACCTGAGAGACATCGAACTCTATAACTAACAGCAACCAGAGGAGCGTTCGCCTCCCTTACTGGTTGCTGTTAACCGTTGTGATTACCCTACATTCTCTTCCACAGCGACTTTCTTCCTGGCTGTGAAGTTATAAACCACCAACAAACCAAAGATGCCGGTGATGATCAGGGTGATGGTTCCCTTATCCATAAAGTGAGCCATATTGCCTAGCAGGATCCCCACCACGCCAAAGTCGGTATCAGAGAAGGTGGTGTTGGTCAGCCCAATCTGTCCCAGTACCGGCAACAGAGCCACTGGCAGGAAGGTGATTAACAGGCCATGAGCAAAGGCACCGCAAATCGCGCCACGCTTGCCTCCGGTGGCATTACCAAACACGCCAGCCGTGGCGCCACAGAAGAAGTGAGGAACAACACCAGGCAGAATCAATACCCAATGCAGTTGACCGAGAACAAACAGCCCAACCAGGCCACCGACAAAGCTGGAGATAAAGCCAACCAGAACCGCATTCGGGGCATAAGGGAAGACAATCGGGCAATCCAGCGCTGGTCTGGCATTCGGCACCAGTTTTTCTGAAAAACCGGTAAAGGCAGGGACGATTTCAGCCAGGATTAAGCGCACACCCTGCAGAATGATAAAGACGCCCGCCGCAAAGGTAATGGCCTGAATAAAGGAGTAAACCAGGTAGTTCTGACCGTTGCTGAAGTGGGACTCTACATACTCTTTACCTGCAGAAACCGACAGAATTAAGTAAATAATCATCATCGTCAGCGAGATGGAGATCGTACTGTCGCGCAAAAAACTCAGGTTTTTTGGCATGTTCATTTCTTCGGTGGATTTTGACCCTTTTCCCACCAAAGATCCGATCCAACCCGATAAGACATAGCCAATCGTCCCGGTGTGCGCCAGAGCGACATGGTCACCCCCAATGATCTTGCGCATATAGGGCTGGGCGATGGCCGGAAAAGTGGCCATCAGAATGCCCAAGGCCAGCGATCCGGTATAGATAAGCTGAATACCTTCAAATCCGGCAACCGATAAAATAATCGCGATCATACAGGCCATATAGAACGTCACATGACCAGAAAGGTAGATGTATTTTAATCGGGTGAACCTGGCAACAACGATGTTGGCGACCATGCCGAAGGCCATGATCATCGTGGTAGGCGCACCATATTTAGCCAGCGCGATAGACACCATCGCTTCGTTGTTAGGAATGATGCCCTGAACATCAAACGCCTGTTTGAAAATGTCGCCCAATGGCGTCAGCGAACCGACCAGAACGGTCGCCCCGCCGGCCAGCACCAGGAAGCCCAGAATGGTTTTTACCGTGCCTTTAATGACATCAGGAAACGGCTTCCTCTGCGCAACCAGTCCGAATAATGCCACCAGTCCGACTAATATGGAGGGCACTTTCAGCACGTCGACGACGAACTGCAAAAGGTTTTGAGTAAACATATTAACCTCGAGGGTAAGGTGTTTATCTAGTTATAAGGGTCAGTTTTTCTCAAAATACTCGCGTATTTTTTGCTCAACTTCCTTCAGGTCAATAATGTTATTGATGATGATGACCTTGTCTTCCGGCAGATTTGCGCTGTAGGCAATGTCTTTTGCCATCACAAAAACATCCGCCACATCGGGGGTCACAGAGCCGAGATCCGAATGGTCAACTTCAGCTTCAACCCCCATCGTTTTAAGCACTTTCTTGATGTTCATTTCCATCATGAAGCTGCTGCCCAAACCTGAACCACAAACCGCCATAATTTTCATATCAAACCTCATTAGCTGTTGATCAAAAGTAGAGTTGCAACTGGCAGACTAGCCGCCTGATAAAATCGTCATAAGCGCTTCTTTGCTGTTCGCAGTGAAGAGCTGCTCCATGATGTTTTCATCGGACAGGACTTCCGCCAGCTGGGAAATCATGTCGATATGGCTATTACTGTCCGGGGCGGCGAACATAAAAATGGCCTTCACCGGATCGTTCTCTTCAGAATCAAATTTCACTGCTGTTCCCAGCAGCACAATCGACAATCCCAGTTTATGTGCGCCCTGCTCCGGGCGCGCGTGGGGCATGGCAATGTGTGGAGCGATGACAAAATAGGGACCGATCTCCTCTTTTTGTCGAATAATGGCATCAATATAATCCTGCGAAATTGCGCCCTCACTGAGCAGAGGACGCCCCGCAATCTGCAGCGCTTCCTGCCAGTCAGCTACGCTTTCAACGTACTGTACTTTCTCGTTATTTAACCAATTAGCCAGATGTGACATCGTCTTAATCCTGCTGTTTACATGGGCAATAAAATTGAGTTGAGCAGCGTTCTGGCCGCTGCCAGACCCCTTCGATACTGGCTTCTACCGCCAGACAGTTGCACACGGCCTTAAAGAACGGTTTTTATAAGGAATAAGGTCTGTTCTGATGCTGGTTTTTCCCTGGCAGCCTTGAGTATGTACAGTCAGGTGTTGTGTAAAATATTCCATTTCTCAATTCAAGCCTTTACATTTTATTCGCCCGACTTAGCAAATCAGGATGAAATCAATAAAGCAGAAATCTTATAAAAAAACTATTTATACAGACACTTAGTTAATAATATTCCACGTGAACCGTCTTTATGCCGCGTTATTCTTTGCTGTAAACCATTACGTATAGACAGGTTTCACGTGTATAGTCATCTTGATGATGAGCCTGGACGTGTACAGATACAACATCTAACGTTAAAATATCGCTGGACAAGCTTGAGCTCTGTGTAAATTCGTTAAGTTGATCACATATTCATCTCACTGAATGGCTATTCAGCACAGAAAGTCAGCCCTGGCTGGGCTAATACGGATCGAGGGCGTCTGTCCTTCACTCAAACGGGAAGAAAGTCGATGGTTGATGGCATTACAGAAAAACAAAGAGAGGTTGTTGATTACATCCTCAAAAAAATTAAGGACGATTGCCTTCTACCCGGAGAGAAACTGGATACCGAGATTTCTATTGCCAAAAATATAGGAATCACCCGCGCGACAGTTCGTGAAGCCACACGCATTCTTATTGAACAACAGCGGATTTACCGGGTGAAAGGATCCGGACTGTTTGTTGGAGCGATTGGGATCAGCAACCAGTCAGGGAGATTTCATGCCCTTTCACCTTTCGATTATCAGGCGCAAAAGCATGGTCACAAAGGCGTCAGAAAAATTATCTCGGTGAGCATCATGAAGGTCCCCACGCCGGATATGGCACAAGCGCTGCGCATCAAGAACAGCGATCAGGTGTATAAAATAGTCCGCCTGATGTGCTTCGATGATATTCCAGTGGCGCTTGAGCATATTCACCTGCCGGTAAGCCTGTTTAGCAGTATGGAATTCAGCAAGCTGGAAATATCGAAATACTCTTATATAGAGGAACTTACCGGCAAAAAAGTCCAGCTACGGGACCAACATTTAGCGGCGATAAATTTAACCGACCCGGACATTCTCGCATTGTTAAATTTGACGGAAAACGAGGCGGTTATTCAGATTAATGAAACCGTATTCCTCGACGATGGCGTGCCTTGTGAAGTGAATATTGCGCTGATCAATACCCGACTTTTCCCGCTGAAACAGAATTCTCAGCGCCCTTAGCTGATAATTTGGCAAGACGGAAAGTAACCAGTTCTCTGTCCGCAGCTAACGCTTCGAAAGCCCTCAGCCCCTATCACTGGGGTATGAAGGCCTTTATCACTGGCTGCTGCAATCAGTAAGGCGCTGCGTTCAGGTAGACGGGAACGGAGTAAACGCCTGATGAAAGCTTGTAACTTACGCTACTACTATAAGAATAAATCTTTCCACGCACATTCAGATAGAGTTTACCGTCATCCACTTTAGCCTCCGCATCTTTATCGGAGGTGATCATGAAGGGCTGCGTGTCACCACCGATACTTTCTGTGAACTCTTTTTCACTTTTCGATGCGTCATATACGAAGTAACGATAAGAATATGCCGTTGTTGCACCGGCATCACCTTCCGTGACGTAGAGCACTGCCAGATTGTTAATCTGAACCTTTTTCAAGACCCTCTCAGAAAAGGGTGTCAGCTGGGATAGAAGATAAATACCACCAGCCAGCAGGACGACCAGTGGCACCAAAAAATAACGTTTTTTAAAACCCCGAACGCTTTGCAAAATCACTCCCTGCCTTTATCCAGCCCTGATCATTTGGGTCATCACCCTAATACTGCCCAGCATCGTTAATATTGTACCGGTTAATTTCGGCACTTTTGAGCGCCTCACTCACGTTGCGGAATTCTGGCAGGGAAAGTTTACATTCATTCTGAACACAATCACAAAGCCTGAGCACAAGCCCAGGCGGAAGCCCAGGCCCACTGGAAGTTATAGCCGCCAAGCCAGCCCGTGACGTCCACAACTTCGCCAATAAAGTACAGACCCGGCACATGCCGTGCTTCCATGGTTTTGGAAGAGAGCACGCTGGTGTCGACTCCGCCCAGGGTGACTTCCGCTGTGCGATAGCCTTCGGTGCCGTTGGGCTGAATGCGCCAGTGATGCAGTAACTGCACCAGCTCAGCCTGCTGGCGGCTGTTTAGCTGCTTCAGCGTGCATTCAGGCACATTGCCCAATAATTGCAGGCTGTCTACTAACCGGCGAGGCAGGACTTTTGCCAGGGTGTTTTTCAGGCTTTGATTGGGGTGGGCTTCGCGCTCTTCATTAATAAAGCTGCCCAGCTCGCGTTCTGGCGAAAGATTAATAGTGACGAATTCGCCAGGCAGCCAGTAGCTGGAAAGTTGTAAAACAGCCGGTCCGGACAGGCCACGGTGCGTAAACAGCAGCGCCTCTTTAAACACCGTGCCATCTTCGGCGCTTATCGTTGAAGGAACGGCAACGCCAGACAATGTTTGCAGCTGTTCCAGCAGCGGCTTATGCAAGGTAAACGGCACCAGTCCGGCACGGGTAGGAAACACCTTCAGACCGAATTGCTCAGCAATTTTGTAGCCAAACGGCGAAGCGCCCAGCCCAGGCATGGACAGTCCACCAGAAGCGATCACCAGTTTCTCAGCCTGTACCGTATCGCCGTTCAGCTCCAGTGTGTAAGCCTCATCCCGAGCAACGCTCAGCACTTCGCTTCTCAGCCGCACCGTCACGTTCCCGGCTTCGCACTCTTTTAACAGCAGGTCGACAACTTGCTGTGCCGAGTCATCGCAAAACAGCTGGCCCAGCGTCTTCTCATGCCAGGCAATGCCATGGCGATTGATCAGGTCGATAAAATCCCACTGGGTATAGCGCGCCAGCGCAGATTTACAGAAATGGGGGTTTTGCGACAGATAGGCCGCCGGTTCGATATAGAGGTTGGTAAAGTTGCAGCGACCGCCGCCGGACATCAGGATCTTACGCCCCGCTTTTTTGCCGTTATCCAGCAGCAGAACGCGCTTGCCTCGCTGCCCAGCCTGAGCGGCACAGAACAAGCCAGCCGCACCGGCGCCAATGATGATAACGTCAAACTTTTCCACGACTCGCTCCGGGGCTGCTAAAAAAACGCTGATTGTAGTGATAAGGGGCCGCGGATGCCAGAGTCACAAAAGTGCCATCGGGGAGAAGATTTTACATCTGACTGATTTTTAAGCAGAACAATCCACTTAATTCACCTGATTGCCACATTAATGTCAAAAAAAGTCTATATTTCCCTTTCCCCAGCCGCGCTTTCTCGCTGATAATGCGCCGCGTTCATGTCCTCCAAAATGGCTTAACGCTTATGTTACATCTGTTTGCTGGTCTCGATTATCACACCGGTACGTTACTGGTGCTTGCGCTGCTTTTTGTGTTGTTCTACGAAGCGATAAATGGCTTCCATGATACGGCCAATGCGGTGGCGACTGTTATTTATACCCGAGCAATGCGATCGCAAGTTGCGGTAGTCATGGCCGGGGTATTCAACTTCTTTGGCGTCCTGCTGGGCGGACTGAGCGTGGCTTACGCTATCGTTCATTTGCTTCCCACAGACTTATTACTCAACGTTGGATCGGCTCATGGCCTCGCCATGGTCTTCTCAATGTTGCTTGCCGCTATTATCTGGAACCTCGGCACCTGGTACTTTGGTCTGCCGGCCTCCAGCTCCCATACCCTCATCGGGGCCATTATCGGCATTGGCCTGACCAACGCACTCCTTACCGGCACCTCGGTGGTGGATGCGCTGAACATTCCGAAAATGATTGGCATCTTCCTGTCGCTGGTGATCTCGCCGATAGTTGGCCTGGTGATTGCAGGCGGCCTGGTGTTTATCCTTCGTCGTTACTGGAGCGGCAACAAGAAACGTCGCCGGATCCACATGACGCCTGCTGAACGTGAAAAGATCGACGGCAAAAAGAAGCCGCCGTTCTGGACCCGGATTGCCCTGATTGTGTCGGCTATCGGCGTGAGTTACTCGCACGGTGCCAACGATGGTCAGAAAGGCATTGGTCTGATCATGCTGGTGCTGATTGGTGTGGCCCCTGCCGGATTCGTGGTGAACATGAATTCTACAGGTTATGACATCACCCGAACCCGCGATGCGGTGAACCATCTGGAGCAGTACTATCAGCAGCATGCTGATTCGCTGACCCATATCATTCAGATGGCTCCACCAGCCGTGCCAACGCCGGAAGAAGTGCCAAGCGGCCCGAAAGAGTTCCACTGTGATGCGTCCCGTGCGTTGCCAGCTATCAACGAGGCCCAGGGCCTGTTGAATAACCTGCAAAGCTACGACAAGCTGAACGTCGATCAACGGGCACAGCTTCGTCGCCTGCTGATGTGCATCTCTGATACGGCTGAAAAAGCGGCTAAGCTGCCTGACGTTACCAATGACGACAAGCGCTTCCTCAGCAAGCTGAAAAGCGATTTGTTGAACACCGTGGAGTACGCACCAATCTGGATTATCGTGGCGGTAGCCTTAGCGCTGTCTCTGGGAACCATGGTTGGCTGGCGTCGCGTTGCGACCACTATCGGTGAGAAGATCGGTAAAAAAGGCATGACTTATGCGCAAGGTATGTCAGCGCAGATGACGGCAGCGGTCTCCATTGGTGTAGCCAGCTACACCGGGATGCCAGTGTCGACAACGCATGTCCTCTCTTCTTCCGTGGCCGGTACAATGCTGGTTGATGGCGGAGGCGTACAGAGCCGCACCATCAAAAACATCCTGTTGGCCTGGATTCTGACCCTGCCAGTCTCGATAGTGTTGTCCGGTGGCCTGTACTGGATTGCGTTGAAGTTCGTGGCGTAACGACCTGCAGGTAAAACAAAAGGGCGGAGAGACACTCTCCGCCCTTTTTTCGTTTCTACTGTCGGCGCGGCGTCAGTGCCAGATAGCCAGCCCGACCAGACTAATGACAATCAGACCGCATAATGCACTGGTCAGGATAAACTGCCCACGAACCCGTTCGCAGCGGCGAATAAACTCGTCATCATGGTGGTCCAGATAGCGCTGTGACCAGATATAACGCACCAGTCGAACCTGTTTGCTCGGCTGCCCGTGTGAAGTAAAGAAGCCCGCGCCATCCACATATTGATACAGCAGAGGATCGCACCCACGTAGCACCACTAAAAGCGCGCGCAAAGAGGAAAAGTAGCGCGCCATATTCACCACACAAACCACACAAAGAGCCCAGAAAAGCGCGATGGTGCTGATCATGATCCCCTCCCGGCAAGGCATCTTAAGGGCGCAGTCAGCGGGGAACGCCAGACAAGCCCCACGATGATTCGCCAATCACCTCATTGAACCAGACAAAATTGGTGTTGTAACCGCTGAGCGACTGTCATTAGCGCATAACAGGTCGTTAATATCAGTGTAGGAGATTTGCTTAAATTTTTTCCAGCGATGTTTTGTCTAACCAGCAGAAAGAGAGAAAAAATCATGTTGATCCCGCTCGCAAACGGCGCGACCTGCACGCTCTTCTGTTAACAATTCGGGCTATAATAAAAGCGAAAACGATAAAGGCGCCGGCATGTTTCCTTATCTCAGGCGTGGCACTACCCCTCAATGCATTAAACATTAGCAACGGATTTCAATGTGTTATGATGCCAAAAGACAACTTTGTCGGCGGATAACTCTCCGCAACGAATGAAAGGAGTATCGTTATGTCTTACAAACACATTCTGATTGCAGTCGACCTTTCCCCAGAAAGTAAGCTGCTGGTCGCCAAAGCGGTGTCCATGGCGCGTCCTTACGATGCCAAAGTGTCACTGATCCACGTCGATGTGAACTATTCCGACCTGTATACCGGGTTGATCGATGTAAACCTTGGCGATATGCAAAAACGTATCTCTGAAGAGACCCACACCGCCCTGACTGACCTCTCCAATAGCGCCGGCTATCCGATTTCCGAAACCCTTAGCGGTAGCGGCGATCTGGGCCAGGTATTAGTCGACGCCATCAAAAAATACGATGTGGATTTAGTGGTCTGTGGTCACCATCAGGACTTCTGGAGCAAGCTGATGTCATCGGCTCGCCAACTGATCAATACCGTGCATATCGATATGCTGATCGTGCCACTGCGCGATGAAGAAGACGACGAGTAGTCTGGTTGATAAGCAGAATGAAGAAAGGGCGGAAGATATTTCGCCCTTTTTGTTGGTCGCTACACCAGCTATTCGCTGACTAGCGGAGGATAGATATCAAATCGGTGGCTTTTGGTCACCACCGCCGCCTGTGTCACCACGCCAGCCAGTGGCGGGGCGTAATCAGGGCGCTTGACTACCACGCGCTTCTTCGCCAGACGCCTTGCCGGCTCAAGTAAGCCATCCGCATCGTCATCGGCCCCCACCAGCGTCTGAAACACCCGCATCTCTTTCTTAACCAGCGCGCTTTTCTGCTTGTGAGGAAACATGGGGTCCAGATAAACCACATCCGGCTGTTCGACGATTTCGCTGAGGGCTTGCAGGCTCGAAGCGTGGATTAAGGTCAAACGTTGTCGCAGCCAGCCGCCTATTTCGGCACTTTCATAGCCACGTCGTAAACCATCATCCAGCAACGCCGCCACCACAGGATGGCGCTCCAGCATCTGTACACGGCAACCAATCGAGGCCAGTACAAAGGCATCACGTCCCAGACCGGCTGTGGCATCCACCACCGCTGGCAGATAGCCGCTTTTGATACCGACGGCTCTGGCAACCGCTTCGCCTCGTCCCCCGCCAAAACGCCGCCTGTGTGCCATCGCCCCTTCTACGAAATCAACAAAAATGCCGCCCAGCTTTGGCTCGTCGAGCTTGCGTAACTCCAGGTGCGTGGCTGTCATGACCAACGCCATCGGCGCGGACGCATCGTGCTCCAGCTGCCAGCGGTCTGCTAAAACAGATAAGGCGCCGTCTCCGGCGCCCGATTCATCAACTAAACAGATCTTCACCTAACGCTATTCCTGAATACCGTAATGAGCCAGCATCGCATCCAGCTGCGGTTCACGGCCACGGAAGCGTTTGAACAGCTCCATTGGCTCTTCGGATCCGCCGCGCGTCAGGATGTTATCCAGGAATGACTGGCCCGTTTCACGGTTGAAGATACCTTCCTCTTCGAAGCGTGAGTAAGCATCAGCGGCCAGCACATCGGCCCACAGATAGCTGTAGTAACCGGCAGCATAACCCCCGGCAAAGATATGGCTGAAGGCGTGCGGGAAGCGGCCCCAGGCCGGGCTTGGTATCACCGCAACCAGCTGTTTAATCTCTTTCAGCATCTCAAGGATCTGCGCGCCTTTTGCCGGGTCAAATTCCGCATGCAGACGGAAGTCGAACAGACCGAACTCCAGCTGACGCAGGATAAACAGCGCCGCCTGATAATTCTTCGCGGCCAGCATTTTCTCCAGCAGTTCCTGTGGCAGCGGCTCGCCGGTCTCATAATGGCCGGAGATAAACGCCAGCGCTTCCGGCTCCCAGCACCAGTTTTCCATAAACTGGCTTGGCAGCTCTACCGCATCCCAAGGCACACCGCTGATACCAGCCACGCCAGGGGTTTCGATGCGGGTCAGCATGTGGTGCAGACCGTGGCCAAACTCATGGAACAGCGTGGTCACTTCATCATGGGTAAACAGTGCAGGCTTGCCCTTCAGCGGACGGTTGAAGTTACAGGTCAGGTAAGCGACTGGCTTTTGCAGAGAACCGTCGGCAAGGCGCATCTGGCCTACACAGTCATCCATCCATGCGCCACCCCGTTTGTGTTCACGCGCATAGAGATCCAGATAGAAGCTGCCGCGTAATTCGCCGGTTTCGTCGAACAGATCGAAGAAACGCACGTCCGGATGGTAAACATCCACGTCTTTGCGCTCTTTGGCAGTGATGCCATAAATGCGTTTCACCACTTCGAACAGGCCGTTAACGGCACGCTCTTCCGGGAAGTAAGGACGCAGCTGTTCGTCGCTGATCGCGTACAGGTGCTGCTTCTGCTTCTCACCGAAGTAGGTCAGATCCCACGGATTCAGGTCAGAAACGCCATGCTCTTTCTGGGCGAAGGCACGCAGCTGCTCGATTTCCCGCTCAGCCTGTGGACGAGCGCGTTTGGCCAGCCCCGTCAGGAAGTCGGTCACCTGCGCCGGGTTTTCGGCCATTTTGGTCGCCAGCGATTTGTCGGCGTAGGAGTCAAAGCCCAACAGCTGTGCCAGCTCATGACGCAGCGCCAGCTCTTCAGCCATCACCTCGCTATTATCCCACTTGCCGGCATTCGGGCCCTGATCGGAAGCGCGGGTAGAGAACGCGCGGTACATCTCTTCACGCAGCGCCTGGTTGTCGCAGTAAGTCATCACCGGCAGATAGCTCGGGATATCCAGCGTTAACAGCCAACCTTCCTGCTCTTTGGCTTCGGCCTGCGCTTTGGCAGCGCCCAGCGCGCTTTCCGGCATGCCGGAGAGTTCGCTTTCTTCGGTGATCAACTTGCTCCAGCCCATAGTGGCATCAAGCACGTTGTTGCTGTATTTCGACCCCAACTCGGACAGGCGCGCGGCGATTTCGCCATAACGCTTCTGCTTCTCTTTGGACAGGCCGATACCGGACAGCTCGAAATCACGCAGCGCGTTATCCACGGCTTTCTGCTGCGGGGCGGTTAATCCGGCGTAGCTGGTCTCTTTCAGATTACGGTAAGCCTGATACAGGCCTTCGTGCTGACCCACCCATGTGCTGTATTCGGACAGCAGCGGCAGCGTCTGCTCATAGGCTTCACGCAGTTCCGGGCTGTTTTTAACCGAATTCAGGTGGCTGACCGGGGAGAACAGACGGCCTAAATGGTCGTCGACTTCAGCCAGCGGCTGAACCAGGTTATCCCAGGTATAAGGCGCGCCTTGGGCAACCGCTTTCTCAACGGCTGCCCGACTCTCGGCCAGGGCCTGAGTCACAGCTGGCACCACGTGTTCTGGTTTAATGGCGGAGAAAGGAGGAAGCGTAAAAGAGGAGAGTAACGGATTGGTCATTGCGCAGTCCTTATAATCAAACATGTATGAGGCGCGGTTAAGCACGCGATTAGACTAACATGAGGCTAAGTGTAGCGAAATTCAATGGCCTGGCGGTTACGATAAGTGACGAAAGTTGGCCCTTTCGCCTGCCAAAGCAGCGGCATGAAGCAGAAAACCCGCCTTTTGATCTCGGTCATTTCCATCTGCAGATTCAGACGTTCTCAACACGATTCCAGTTGCCTGCCCCGGCAGCCAGCCGCATACTTCCGCCGTTTCCTGTTAACACGAGTTCTACACGGAGTGTTGTTATGTGGTACGTCTACGCGGCCTCGCTGCTTTTCCTGCCTTTTTACCGTCGGGCCTCGTTCGGGTTGCTGGCTGTTGCACTGATCCTGGCCGCCGTGGACGGCACGCTTCACTGGCAGGCGATAACGGCGCTGATCGTTATCGGTGCCGTGGCGATTGGCCATCGGCAGATCAAAAAACCCGCCGCGGTGGGCCTGGCTGCAGAAGCCATTCTGCTGCTGAGCGCGGTGGCGCTGATGCTGCATCTGATCCCCGGTTTTTCTAATCCGCAGATTGTCAGTGCGGTGAAAGCTGGACCTGAAAGCGCGCCTTTTAGCTTCTATTACAACTTCGACAAAGCGTTGATCCCGTTTTTGTTGCTTGCCTGTCTGCCAACGCTGTTGAAGCGCCCGGCGGCGGGGCCAAAGAACAAGCTGTGGTGGCTGGTACTGATGTTATCAATGCCGCTGCTGCTGCTGGTTGCCACGCTGGCAGGCGGCTTGCGCGTTGAGCGACATCTGCCGGAGTGGCTGGGCGCTTTTATGCTGGCTAACCTGTTCTTTGTCTCGTTTGCGGAGGAAGCGCTGTTTCGGGGTTATCTGCAGCAGCGACTGAGCCAAAAGGTGGGCAACGTCTGGGGATTATTGATTGCAGCAGGCGTATTCGGCCTGGCCCATATCGCCGGCGGATCTCTACTGGTGCTCTTTGCCGCCATGGCCGGGATTATCTATGGCCTGGCCTGGCTGTGGAGCGGCAGAGTTTGGGTCTCCACTCTGGTGCACTTTGCTTTTAATCTGCTGCACCTGCTGTTTTTCACCTATCCGATGTGGCAGCGCCTGCCAGGATAACAGAGCATTTTCGCCGCAGGACAGTTATACTGACGCCAATCTGTGCCGCCCAACGGCGGCACGCTCCTCATTCCCCACCGGACAGATCCCACGACATGCTGAGTTATCGCCACAGTTTTCATGCCGGCAATCACGCCGACGTTCTCAAACATACCGTTCAGAGCCTGATTATCACTGCGCTTAATGAGAAGGATAAACCTTACCTCTATCTGGACACCCACGCCGGTGCCGGGCGCTATCAGCTGAGCGGCGAGCACGCCGAGCGTACAGGTGAATATCTGGAAGGGATTGCCCGCATCTGGCAACAGGAAGATCTGCCGGAAGAGCTGGAAAGCTACATCTCCTGCGTGCAGGCGCTGAACAAGAACGGCAAACTGCGTTTTTACCCTGGTTCTCCGCTGATCGCTCGTCATCTGCTGCGTCCTTACGACAAGCTGAACATGACCGAGCTGCACCCAAGCGATTACCCCATGCTGCGTAACGAATTCCAGAAAGATGACCGTGCCCGCACCGAACGTGCAGACGGCTTCCAGCAGCTTAAATCCAAGCTTCCGCCTCCGTCACGCCGTGCTCTGGTGCTGATCGATCCGCCTTACGAAATGAAGACGGATTATCAGGCCGTGGTTCAGGGTCTGCTTGAAGGGTATAAGCGTTTTGGCACCGGTGTGTTCGCGCTGTGGTATCCGGTTGTTCTGCGTCAGCAGATTAAACGTATCACCAAAGAGCTGGAAGCTTCTGGCATCCGCCGCATTCTGCAGATTGAGCTGGGCGTGCGCCCGGACAGCGATCGCTTTGGCATGACGGCTTCCGGGATGATCGTGATCAACCCACCGTGGAAGCTGGAGCAACAGATGAATAACGTGCTGCCGTGGCTGCTGAAGCATCTGGTGCCGTCTGGCACCGGTCACGCCAAAGTCAGCTGGATTGTGCCTGAATAAAGCGTAAAGGACTGTGGGGCGACGCTGCTCGCCCCGCTGCCTGACTTTTGCCTTCAGAGCAAAGGCTCAGAACCTGAATAGCGAGAAGTCATGTGCCATCTCGGTATTGGGGAAGATCTCCCGACATTCTGCCAGTAATCTTTCCGCATCCTCACGCAGATAACGCGAGCTCAGGTGCGTCACGATCAGCCTTTTCGCTCCCGCCCGTTTTGCCGCCGTAGCTGCCTGCACCGTTGAAGAGTGCCCTCGCCCGTTCGCCTTTTCTTCCAGCGCCACTTCCAGCGTAGCTTCGTGCACCATCACATCGGCATTCGCTGCCAGCTCTTTGGCGGCAGGCGTTGGGCTGGTATCACCAAATATCGCCAGCGTCAGGCCTTTGGTCGCCGGGCCAAGGTAGTGCTGGCCATTGACCACACGGCCGTCTTCCATTGTCACGGTTTTACCCAGCTTTAACTGCTGGAACAGCACGCCAGGCTTGATGCCGTCGGCAAGCAGCCGTTGCGCATCCAGCGCGCCCGGTTTTTCATGCTCTTCAATGCGAAAACCGTAACATTCAACCGGGTGTGTCAGCGGATAAGCCGTCACGCGGAAGTGCTCATCGTTGAACAGCTCTCCGGCTTCGATCTCCACAATCTCCAGCGGGAAGGTCAGCCAGGATCCGCTCAGGCTTAACGTGGTATCGATAAAGGCTTTGATGCCTTTCGGGCCATAAACAGTCATCGTTTCGCTGATGCCGTTCATTGAGCGGCTGGTTAGCAAACCCGGCAGACCAAAGATATGGTCGCCATGCAGATGAGTGATAAAAATTTTCTCGATTTTCCCGGTCTTCACCTGGGAGCGCATCATCTGATGCTGGGTCCCTTCGCCGCAGTCAAACAGCCAGCAGCCACTGCGCGTTCCCTGCAAATTCAACGCGATGCTGGTAACATTCCGCTGGCGACTGGGCGTGCCCGCACCGGTCCCTAAAAATAGCAATTCCATCCGGCCTCTCTCTGCCTGTGAATAAGCGAAAACAGTGAGCCATCTCGCAGTAATTGATGATTATCGCTGATTTTAGCCCCGCTGCCCTATCACAATCATAGACGCAAACTTTGCGGCATTTAACCGAGTGGCGTTACACTACTGCCAATTCATTTCACTGACTTATGGAATACCCGATGACCAGACATTATGACTACCTTGCTATTGGCGGCGGCAGCGGCGGTATCGCCTCTATTAACCGCGCGGCTATGTACGGACAGAAATGCGCGTTGATCGAAGCTAAAGACCTCGGCGGTACCTGCGTTAACGTCGGTTGTGTCCCGAAGAAAGTGATGTGGCACGCGGCGCAGATTGCCGAAGCAATCCATTTATATGGACCGGATTACGGCTTCGACACCACCGTAAACAGCTTTAACTGGGCGACGCTGGTCAAAAACCGCAGCGCTTATATCGACCGTATTCACACCTCGTACGACAACGTGCTGGGTAAAAACAACGTGGACGTGATCAAGGGCTACGCACGCTTTATCGATGCGCATACCGTGGAAGTCAACGGCGAAAAGATCACTGCCGATAACATCCTGATCGCGACCGGTGGCCGTCCTACTCATCCGTCCATTCCGGGTGCCGAGTACGGCATCGACTCCGACGGCTTCTTCGAGCTGGATGCCCTGCCAAAACGCACTGCCGTTGTTGGTGCAGGTTACATCGCCGTAGAAATCGCTGGTGTGGTTAACGCGCTGGGTTCAGAGACCCATCTGTTTGTGCGTAAACACGCGCCACTGCGCAGCTTCGATCCGCTGATCGTGGACACGCTGGTTGAAGTGATGAATGCCGAAGGCCCTGCGCTGCATACTGAATCCGTACCGAAAGCGGTGATCAAAAATGCCGATGGCAGCCTGACATTGCAGCTGGAAAATGGCCAGGAGCAGACGGTTGATTGTCTGGTGTGGGCAATTGGTCGTGAGCCAATGACCGACAACCTGAACCTGGACGTCACTGGCGTGAAGCTGAACGATAAAGGGTACATCAGCGTCGATAAGTACCAGAACACTAACGTGTCTGGCATTTATGCGGTTGGCGATAACACCGGTGCGGTAGAACTGACGCCAGTGGCTGTTGCCGCCGGTCGTCGTCTGTCTGAGCGCCTGTTCAACAACAAGCCTGAAGAACATCTGGACTACAGCAATGTGCCAACCGTGGTCTTCAGCCACCCGCCAATCGGCACCGTTGGCCTGAGCGAGCCAGAAGCGCGTGAGAAGTACGGCGATGACGAAGTGAAAGTGTATAAATCTTCCTTCACCGCCATGTACACCGCCGTGACTCAGCACCGTCAGCCGTGCCGCATGAAGCTGGTATGCGTGGGTAAAGACGAGAAGATCGTTGGCATCCACGGTATTGGTTATGGCATGGATGAGATGCTGCAGGGCTTCGCCGTTGCACTGAAAATGGGCGCAACCAAGAAAGACTTCGATAACACTGTGGCCATCCACCCAACCGGTTCGGAAGAGTTTGTCACCATGCGTTAAGCCCCAATTGGGGATCGGAAAAAGCCAGCTTATGCTGGCTTTTTTATTGTCTTAATGGCGCGTTTCGTCCGCTTTATCATTAAAGTTTTTGCCGAATCTGGCGATAACGTTCAGGAAGTGAGAGGCAGTAAACACAAGTCGCGTTTTCTCTCGCTCCTGAGTTCTTCTTGCGTATGGAACATGCCTTTAGCCCTCCTTTGGTCACCAGACTCTCTTTTTCACCAATCACTATCCATTAAATCATTAAAAAGTAAGGGTAAACCCATGTTTCCATTCAGGGCGGTTAAACAGCGCCTGTCAGCTTTGCTGTTTCGCAGTAAACACCAGCCCGCTAACGGGACTTTCGACTGTCAGAGCCTGCCTGCTTCACTTTCACAAGCTGGATTAACTGAAAAGAGTGCCGGTATTTTAATGACCTTTGTACCGCCTTATGCGGACTTCCAGCGGGTCAGCCAGGCCTGGCAACGCTTCACTTCAGCGGATTTGACGGTGATTACCCTCTCTTCTAATGGCGCGCTGAGCAGTAGCGGCAAAGAGAGCACTTACTGCGAAGGCGCTGGTCAGCAGGGCAGCTGGCTGATGCTGCCTGATAGCCTGATTGCGCGTCACGAAACGCATATCGTCGATTTACATGTGAATGACACACACACGGCTGCCGATCGTATCGACGCGATCCAGCAAGAGTTAAGCAGACTGTCGGTGCATATGCCGCTCTCTTCCGACCGCAGCTTCGCGATGATTTATTGTGACGGTCTGTCGGCGTCTGAAGGTTTCCTGATGCAGGCCTGGTATAATTGCGGGCGTTTCCCCTGCCTGGCAATCGGCGGGTCGGCGGGCGGAAAGATTGAGTTTGATGGCACCTGGATCAGCGTTGGCGGCAAAATATTGCAGGGTAAAGCGGTGATCATTTTCTGCCAGATGGCCGCCGGGAAATCCTTTGCGCCGTTTAAAAGCCAAAACTTTGTAGCGAAAGATAAAAGCTGGCTTATTGCTGAGGCCGATCCTGTTGCCCGGACGGTCAGCTCCGTATTTGATCAAAAGGGTCAGCAGGTCAGTTTTACCGATGCGCTGGCGAGCTGGCTTGGCTGCAAAGAGTCGCAACTGACTGAGCACCTGAAAGGACTGACGTTTGGCGTGAAGGTCGGTGAAGAGTATTTCATTCGCTCCATTGCCAAAATTGAAGCCAACAACATTCATTTTTTCTGCGATCTGGAATTCGGCGATCGCCTGTATTTGCTTGAAGAAAAAGACTTTAAAGAGACGACGCGTCAGGACTGGAAATCGTTTATCGCTAATCGAGGCAAACCTGCGGCCATTCTGATGAATGACTGCATCCTTCGCCGGGTAGGCAATGAAGAACAACTCCACAACGCGCATTTCTTTAAAGGGCTGCCCGCAGCGGGCTTCTCCAGCTTTGGTGAAATTCTTGGCGTGCCGATTAACCAGACGTTATCCGCACTGGTGTTTTTCAACCAGGACGTGAAAGCGATGAGCAAGTTTTCGGTGCAGTATGCGGGTTATGCCGGGCATTACGCTCAACGTGCGTTGCGCCGCTGGGAAGCGCTGAACAGCATCCAGTCACGCGTGCTGAATCGCGTGATCTCGTATCAGCAAGAGCTGACGCCGTTGATGGCAGCATTGCCGATGCTGGAAGCCGCCACGCAAACGCAGAATGAGACGCTGGGGATGGCGGAAAACAGCATTCGCTCAATCAGTGATATCGCGCTGAAAAGTCAGCAGGCGCAACAGCGTTTGGGGCAAGGGCTGGATGACCTGGAGAAAATCTCAAATGGCATCAATGAGATTACCAGCGGGATCAGTAATATCGCCTTCCAGACCAATCTCCTGTCGTTGAATGCCGCCGTTGAAGCAGCACGTGCCGGTGAAGCCGGACGTGGATTTGCGGTGGTGGCGGGAGAGGTTCGTCGTCTGGCCCACTCTTCTAAAGAGCAGGCAGATTCAACGGCCGGCAATATTGGTCAGGCTGTCGACACCATTTTCCGCATCCGTGCTGTAGCCAGTGAAACGGTGGAAACCTCCACTGAGATGGCACAGCGCAGCATCGCCGCTGCTGATTCGATAGCCGCGATGAGCCAACAGACCGCGCATCAACGGGAAAGCATTGCCCAGCACCTCGGTAGCCTGCGAAGCCTGACCGCCGGAATGGATGCCATGCAGGACGCCGTAGCGCAACTTTCAGTGCTGCAAAACCTCTCTACGGCGAATGAGAAAGGGTAATAACGCCGTCTCATAGCCACAAAAAAGCCAGCTTATGCTGGCTTTTTTGTGGACTGGATTTAGCGTTTGGCCATCAACGTTTCGAAGTTCTTATCAATCACTTTGTACGTCTCTTCAGCTTTTATTTTATATAACTCGTTTGAGGGATGAATGCAGTCTGGAGACATCATCGACTGCCATCCAGGCATATCCTGTATGCGCTGATACTGTCTGACCACCGGCACAGATAAGTTTTTCGCCAGCGCGTCCAGCTTGATGCTGTAAGGAGAGACATCCCATGTTTCTGCCTTTCCGCACAGTGGGTGGGGTTCCTGTAATAACACCTGTTTCCCATTATCACGAGCTATAGTGATCAGTTCAGTCATCACCTTTTCATACTGTTCCGGACTTAACACATATCCCGGCTTGGCATCTTTAAAATGGTAATGGCGCGCATCATTAGTTGCAAAATTAAGGATGATCAGCCTTGCCTTGGATTTTTTCATTTCATCAGCCCACAGACCATTATTTTTATATTTATAGGTTCCATTAAGCAATTCTACGGCTTGAGCTGAAGGCTGTCCTTTATTTATAACCTCGATACTCTTGCCATATCTTTTCTGTAAAAACTCACTTAAAAAATGCATTTCGTTATCTTTGGTAATGATATTCGTCAGGCGACCATTATCTTTCCTGATAGCCATCACACCTGCAGTACTGGATCCACCGTAGGCTTCAATAATCATTCCACTGTGGGTATCTTTTGCCGACGAAGCAAAAGAGAGAAATGCCAGCAGAGAGATTAAAATGTTTTTGAACATAGAAGACCTTTACCTGGTATTAAAGAAACGTTCAGCACCTTATTGAAGCTGAACAGTTATATAAATGGGAAACTGTTAGTTCATAAGGAAGAAATTTATCATTTTTGACATGAGAATAAAACAAGCAAATTCTGACTTCCCTGCGCAAAATGGGCGTCTCAGTAACGTGCCACGCCGCCAGACCCTTTGGCAAAAACCTGCTGTACTTCAGCGCTGAAGCCTGCAAAAAAAAACCCACAACTAACATTATCGCATCAATTAATTAACAGTATCCTCCCAAAAAAGCGCGTTACGCCCCCCCACTTACTTAAAAATCGTGCATCATTTTAGGGAAAAAAGCAGACCAAAAATCTTTGTAACCACTGTTTACCAAGCCTCCCATATTGTAAATAACAATAAAATTAACCATGTTTTACAATGATTTAGATTGACTACCTGTTAACGTAAAGCAGAGTAAATCGCCATACCGTCACCAGAGCGCCTACTTTGCCAACCTTTTAGTCATTATCTGAATTTACCCATCAGCAGTAAATCCTTAAAGCCAACGGTGATATCATCGCGCCTACTCGACAGGAGGAACAGTGGTGTCCTTTTCAGGGAATCAGGGCCGAAACGGATCACGCGCAAAATGCTATT
>NZ_JBAVTT010000004.1:0-6302 GCF_049696395.1 Erwinia sp. | reverse complement strand
CTATTGGCCACATGCAACATCAGTGGCGTTATATTTTATTGGTTTTGTGTTCTACTTTCTCGCTCTTTCAAGAATGAGCCTGACAGTCGCATATCCAATAATGGTTTCAAGTGCAATACTATTTGTTATGTTCATGGGATCGGTTTTTTTCGCAGAACCTATAACATTGATGAAAATTCTTGGAGCAGCGTTGATAGTTGGCGGTGTGTTCATTGTTAATTTTTCGTGAGGAAAGGAATCTTTAATGAGTTCCGAAAAAATAAGCACATCTTTAGCTAGTTGTATTTTTCTACTTTCTATATTTCTTCTAACTAGCGTACTCTCTGTCATAAAACAAATATCAATGCATTATGGGTTGAACATATCTGATCACTCGGTTGTTCCTTATGCGTTTGCTCTATCGCTCTTAATTTACATATACCTTTGCGGTGGAATAAATAAGTATATTGCATTCCCAATTGCATTTTTGATAATTGCCATTTATCAAAGCTCTATATTCCCTGATCAAAGTTGGGATGGACTAGCTTACCATCAGAAGGCCGCCTGGTATCTTATGCACGGTGGAAACCTACTTTATGATTTTACGGGGCAAGCTGGTAATTTTTGGATAAGTCCATATCCAAAATCAACCTGGTACTTCTCAGGTGAGCTAGGAATACTAACCGGTAATCTATCTGTTGGTAGTTCTTATCAGTTGGTAATTGGCGGGGCAATGTTCTTCTACATTATACATTTCTTTAAAATGTATGGTTATAATGTGAAGGCGTCATATATATTTGCAGCTCTTTGCTTGCTCAATCATATTTTTATAGCTCAATCCTTTAGCTATTATGTTGATGCTACAATGGGATTTTTAGCGATATTGATGATTTTCGCAGCCGTGAGCTATGGCAACCGGTACAGTAAAATTGATGCAGTAGTAGTTGTAATTTGTAGTATTATTGTGGTTAACATTAAGTTTTCTTGGTTCTTGTATGTTGGTGCTGTTTTCTTGGTTATGGGACTTAGAGCGCTGCCTAATGTTAAAAAAACTTCATCTGTGGTTTTATGGTTCGCATTGTTCTTGGCCGTTGGTGTAGGATTTATAGGCTCTAATCCTTACATTAAAAATATATCAGAAGGTCGGCATGTTTTTTATCCGCTATTTGGTAAGGACAAGAAAGACATTATTACTTTTGCATCTCCGGAATCTTTCCAAGGAATGAATAGAGGTGAGAAGTTATTCATATCAACATTCAGCAAAAGTGAAAATATAAACGAAGCTTCTGGTCTGTCACCGACACTGAAAATCCCTGGACACTATAACAAAAAGGAATTCAATAATCTTGCATATGAAGATCTCAGGATTGGTGGTTTCGGCGTTTATTTTTCACTTGCTTTAGTTATTTCGATCATCATTCTAATATCAAGAAAGATGATCGACAAGAACGTAATATTAATACTATCACTGATTGTTATTTGCACTATTTTGAATCCTGAATCATGGTGGGCGAGATACGCCCCTCACCTTTATTTAATCCCCTTACTACCTTTGATGATGTTCAAAAAAGATGAGAGTACAGGGAAATGGGTTTGGCCTGTAGGTGTGCTGGTTGCAATTCTCATTGTTAATATCACCATAATGAGCAAGGCAAGATATGAAACTTCAAAATCATTTAATGATGGTCTTGAGTGGATATTAGGGAGTTGCAAAGGAGGGAGGCTTAACGTCACTCCAGTAGGTTCATTTTTGATTGATCCTATGTTGGAAAGAGGTAGTGCAAGCTACGTCATATCTGACAAGCAAGGGGAAGGAAGCCGGGACTTTAGAAGAAAATTCTCATACTCCTGCTCGAGGTAAAAGAACCCGCTTCGGCGGGTTTTTACTAAATTCAGCCAAGGATCAACCCACTAACGTCGCTACATCAAAATCCCCTTGATAGGCCACATCGATCAATATTACTGTATATGCATACAGTATTTGATTGAGAGGCACCCCATGGCACGCAGAGACGACATAGCAGCAGCATTCAGACACAGCATCAGGATAGCCGCCAGCGGCAAACGCACGGTGGAGACGGTGAACTTCGTGGCCGCACTGGCGAAGGTTAACCATGACTTCACCCTGGCAGAGGCTAACCGGTGGATTGAGCACTATCAGGGTAACTTCCGCGACATATCGACTGAAGAGGGTGAGCGCCGTACGTTCCACCTGTTCAACCCAAACAACGGGGGCTGCTGATATGGGATTTCCATCACCGGCGCAGGACTACGTTGAATCGCGCATCGACCTGAACGAGATTATGGTGGCGCGACCATCTTCCACGTCGATTTATTACGAAGGCGACACGCTGCATGTGATTGACCGGTCTGTGCGTCCGAAGCCGGGGGAGTCATTCTATTACGAGCTGCTTGGGGAGTCTGGGTTGGGAAGGATGATGGGCGGGGCACTGGTGACGAGCGCAGGGGAGAGTATTGAAGGTGAGGTGCTGGACGAGCTGAATGTGATCGGCAGGGTCATGTTTTGCGCCCGACAAGTTTACGAGGAACGTCGACCTACAATTTGAAAGCATTTTCAAACCTAATAGCGAACGCCAGTAACACTGACGCGTCCGCAGTGACATAGGCTATAATGCACCTTAATTCCATTCGAAATGATCTCCTAACTCATTGATAAGATTGTAGCCATCCGTCCTGTTTTGTCGTGCTTTGTTGTATATAAAACAGACAAAATAAGCATATAAGTCTTTGATTTTAATAATTTTGCGCCTTTTAATTAATACTGACATAATTACAGTGTTTTTTAAAACGTAGTGAGGATGTGTGGCAGACGATTTTGCAGCAGATGGCGCGCTGGCGCTGGCAATCCCGGGTTTCAAACCGCGTGAACCGCAGCGACAAATGGCGCTGGCGGTCAGTGAAGCTATCGAAAATAAGCATGAACTGGTGGTTGAGGCGGGAACCGGAACCGGGAAAACCTACGCTTATCTGGCTCCGGCGCTGCGGTCCGGTAAAAAAGTGATCATTTCTACCGGCTCGAAAGCGTTGCAGGATCAGCTGTACAGCCGCGATCTCCCCACCGTAGCCAGAGCGCTCAAATTTAAAGGTCAGGTCGCACTTTTAAAAGGACGGTCCAACTATCTTTGTCTGGAGCGGCTTGAGCAGCAGTCGATGGTCGGAGGTGAACTTGCCGTGCAGGCAATGAGCGATCTGGTGCACCTGCGTGGCTGGTCCAGCGAAACGGTTGATGGGGATATCAGTACCTGCGGCGGCGTGGCGGAAGACAGCACTATCTGGCCGATGGTGACCAGCACCAATGACAACTGCCTGGGCAGCGATTGTCCGGTATATAAAGACTGTTTTGTGGTCAAAGCCCGGCGTAAAGCGATGGATGCTGATGTGGTGGTGGTTAACCATCATCTGTTTCTGGCCGATATGGTAGTGAAAGAGAGTGGGTTCGCGGAACTGATCCCCGAAGCCGATGTGATGATCTTCGATGAAGCGCACCAGGTTCCGGACATTGCCAGCCAGTATTTTGGCCAGCAGCTCTCCAGCAAACAGCTTATTGATCTGGCAAAAGACATTACTATCGCCTACCGCACCGAAGTGCGTGACGTCCAGCAGTTACAAAAATCAGCCGACCGTTTATCGCAAAGCGCCCAGGATTTTCGTCTGGCGCTGGGCGATCCCGGCTTTCGCGGGAATCTGCGCGAGATCATGAATAATCCCACCATCCAGCGTGCGCTGTTACTGCTGGATGATGCGCTGGAGCTTTGCTATGACGTGGCGAAAATGTCTCTTGGCCGTTCCGCGCTGCTTGATGCGGCTTTTGACCGCGCAGCACTTTATCGTGGCCGGCTGAAGCGCCTGAAAGACGTTAACCAGCCGGGTTTCAGCTACTGGTATGAATGCAATTCCCGCCACTTTGTGCTGGCACTTACGCCGCTCTCGGTGTCAGAACGTTTTCGTGAAGTGATGGATGAGCGTCCGGCAAGCTGGATATTTACCTCGGCTACGCTGGCCGTAAACGAAAAAATGACGCATTTCGTTGAGCGTCTTGGCGTGAGCAGTGCGAAAACGATGATCCTTGAAAGTCCTTTCGATTTTGCCAGCCAGGCGCTGCTCTGCGTCCCACGCAATCTGCCCTCGCCGAACCAACCAGGCGGGGCAAAGCAGATGGCGCGGATGCTGCTGCCACTCATTGAAGCCAATGAGGGTCGCTGCTTCTTCCTGTGTACCTCGCACCAGATGATGCGGGATCTTGCAGAGCAGTTTCGCGCCATGTTGACTTTACCGGTTCTGCTGCAGGGTGAAACCAGTAAAGGCCAGCTTCTGAAGCAGTTTGTAGCTGCCGGAAACGCTTTACTGGTCGCGACCAGCAGCTTCTGGGAAGGGGTGGATGTAAGAGGAGATGTGCTCTCTTTGGTGATCATCGATAAGCTGCCGTTTACCTCACCGGATGACCCGCTATTGAAAGCGCGAATGGAAGACTGCAAGCTGCGCGGTGGCGATCCTTTTGATGAGGTGCAACTTCCGGACGCGGTGATTACGTTGAAACAGGGCGTTGGACGATTGATCCGTGATGTGGACGATCGGGGCGTGCTGGTGATCTGCGATAACCGCCTGGTGATGCGTCCCTACGGCGCGGTGTTCCTGAACAGCCTGCCGCCAACACCAAGAACCCGTGATATTCAGCAGGCGGTTGAGTTTCTTAAACCGTCGGCACAACAGTAATCTGCGGCGCAGTGTGCTATGCTGCGCGCCGAAAAATCTATCCCGCCAGAGGTGTGTATGTCCACGCGTATTTTAGCGATTGATACGGCTACGGAGGCCTGTTCCGTCGCGTTGCTGAATGACGAAAACGTCACGGCCCATTTTGAACTTTGTGCCCGTGAGCACACCCAGCGAATTCTGCCGATGGTCCAGGCTCTGCTTCAGCAGGAGAACACCAAACTCACCGAGTTGGATGCGTTGGCCTTTGGTCAGGGGCCTGGCAGCTTTACCGGCGTGCGTATTGGCATTGGTATCGCACAGGGTCTGGCTTTGGGGGCAGAGCTGCCCATGATTGGCGTATCCACATTGAAAACAATGGCACAAAGTGCCTGGCGCTTGCACGGCGCTACCCGCGTTCTGGCTGCTATTGATGCGCGTATGGGTGAAGTCTACTGGGCTGAATACCAGCGTGACGAGCAGGGCGACTGGCAGGGCGCAGAAACCGAAGCCGTGCTGAAACCTGAAGCGGCGCAGGAAAGAATGGCCGCATTGACGGGTGAGTGGGCAATGGTGGGAACCGGTTGGAAAGCCTGGCCTGAGCTGGCAGAAACGGTCGGACCGAATTTAAAAGCCACAGCAGTTGAACTTCCCTGCGCCGAGGATATGTTACCTCTGGCCGCGTTGGCCTTTGCGGCTGGGCGAGTAGTGGCAGTAGAACAGGCTGAACCGACCTATTTACGTAACGAAGTGACATGGAAAAAATTGCCGGGGCGCACCTGATTCGGGCAACTATTTATCCAGCAGGCAGTCAGAGTAATCAGTAACCTGGAGAACTTTATGCGTAAACGTGTTTTGTTGCAGTTTGGTAGTCTGTTACTGGCCTCTGCACTGCTTTCTGGCTGTATGAGTGTGCCAGACTCAGTGAAAGGCACTTCACCCACGCCACAGCAGGACCTGGTCCGGGTGATGAGCGCTCCGCAGATTTATGTCGGGCAGGAAGCTCGCTTTGGCGGAAAAGTCATTAAAGTCATCAATAAAGATGGCATGACCCGGCTGGAAATTGCCGCTCAGCGCCTTGATGACACCGCCAGGCCGGTATTAGACACGCCTTCTATTGGACGCATTTATGCTGATATCAAAGGCTTTGTCGATCCGATCGACTTCAATAATCAGATGGTGACCGTTGTCGGGCCGATAAAAGGCACTGAGAAAGGGGAAGTAGGTCAGGCGTCTTATAACTTTATCACCCTTGATGTGACAGGTTATCAGCGCTGGCATCTTACCCAGCAAATAGTGTCGCCACCTCAGCCGATCGACCCATGGATTTGGTATGGCCCGCCCCGTGGTAGTCGTCACGGTGGATACTGGGGCCCGCCTCCGTTTGGTTACTACAACAACGGACCCGCTCGGGTACAGACCATCCTGACGGAATAGACAGACAGAAGACTCTCTTACGACCCGATGGCAACCTGTCGTCGGGTCGTTTTTTATTGGCGATCTCAGGATGAGATTATTTTAGTGATGGGCTTCGCAACCTCAAAACAGAGAACAGAGCAAACTGGTACGCTGAGTTAAAATAATGTTAAAAGATGCGACGGTTTGAGGCTGCG
>NZ_JBAVTT010000003.1:0-23639 GCF_049696395.1 Erwinia sp. | reverse complement strand
TGGAAAGTACATTACAAACCTCATTAAGGGTCTTCCTATGTCAGAACTGAAATTTGCTACACGTCTAAACTCTTTCTCCTCGGGAGCCCATTTATACTGGCCTGACTTGCAGGGCAAACCCTCAGTTCTGCAGATGATTGCCCGTGCGGGAACAGCAAAAGGATTGACCCATCTTGATCTCAACTATCCGCAACATATCACCAGTGATATCAGCACGATGCGTAAAGCTATCGACGATGCCGGGCTGGCGGTTAATGGCATGCAAATGCGTTGGGATGCCCCGCAATTCAAGATCGGCGCCTTTACCAATCCCGATCCGAAGATTCGTCGTGAAGCCATTGAATTAACGAAACGCGGTATCGATGCCGGGCGTGAATTTGGCTCCACGCTGATGACGTTATGGATGGGGCAGGATGGGTTTGATTACTGCTTCCAGGCAGATTACAAGAAGATTTGGGAAGACGCCGTTAGCGCCGTTCGTGAAGTGGCGGACTATGCACCTGATGTTGATGTCAGCATAGAATACAAACCGAACGAGCCACGTGCTTACAGCATTTTCCCGAACGTCACTTCCTGCCTGTTGGCGGTGGAAGAAGCGGGCAGCCCAAACCTCGGCATTACGCTGGACTTCGCGCATGTGTTATTTGCTAACGAGATCCCGGCTTATGCCGCAGCGATGGTGGCTCGCCGTTCACGCCTGCTGGGTCTGGACTTAAATGATGGGTGGGGCAAACGTGACGATGGCCTGATGGCCGGTTCGGTAAACCCACGTGCCACGCTGGAGTTTCTCTGGCAGATGCAGCGTGATGGTTATAAAGGTGCTTATTATTTCGATACCTTCCCGGACGCCAGTGGCCTGGATCCTGTGCGCGAAGCAGAAACCAACGTCCTTACGGTGAAACGCCTGCTGAAGTTGAGCGAAAAACTCAACAATAATGCCGCGCTGCTGGACGCCATCAGCCGCCAGGATGCTGTGACCTCACAACAGATTGTTAATGACATTATGCTGGCTAAAGAGTAGTCCCCGATTATTACCCTGCGACAATAATAAAAAAGGCTCAGAAAATGAAAAAATTACTGCTCTCTGTAATCGCATCCTCGCTGCTTTGCTCCAGCGTCTATGCGGCTGAATTAGCGCCACTGAAATCTGACACTGAACCCGATCGTACCGACTGGACCCAGCTTGACAGCAAATACGGTGCGATGCCGAAAGTTGAAGGAAATCTGATGATTGGCGGCGTTTCAAAGACGCTGACCAATGAATACTGGCGCTCGTTAGGTCAGGGTTATCAGAACGGGGCGAAGAAATATGGCTTCACCGTGGCCTATCAGGCTGCGGCAAATGAAGATGATCAACTGGGCCAGCTGTCGATTGCTGAAACCATGATCTCCCAGGGATTTAAGGGGCTTCTGGTTTCCCCGCAGACCGATATCAACCTCGAACCTGCGCTGGAAAGTGCCAACAGCAAAAAGATCCCGGTAGTCAACGTGAATGATGCAGTGATGCCAAATGCCCAGTATTACGTCGGCAACGTGCAGAAAGACAATGGCGTCCGCGTGGCAAAATGGTTTATTCAGCACCATCCTAAAGGCGGTAACGTTGCCATCATTGAGGGCCAGCCTGGCGTGTATGCTGCCGGTCAGCGCACCAGTGGGTTCAGAGAAACATTACAGGCCAACGGCAAATTCACTATCGTGGCCAGCGTTCCTGCCAACTGGAGCCGTGAAACAGCGTTTAACGCGGCTTCCACCATCTTGCAGCAGCATCCTGATTTGATCGGTTTTTACGCCAACAACGACACCATGGCGCTGGGTGTTGTTGAAGCGGTTCGTTCACTGAACAAAGCCGATCAGACCGCAGTTTTCGGAACGGACGGTATCTCAGATGCTTACGCGTCAATCAAACGGGGTGAACTGACTGGCACGGTTGACAGTTTCCCTGTGCTGACCGGAGAAGTGGCGATGGATGTGATGGTACGCCTGATTGGCGGACAGAAGCTTTCCCGCGTGATTTCGACGCCACAGGCGCTGATCACCAAAGAGAATGCCGACGCGTTCTCCACCAAAGATAACGTTAAATTACGTCAGCTGTTGGCTCAGCAATAAGTCAGGCGGAGAGTGTATGGAACAGTATCGCTTAATGATGCGCGGCATTAGCAAGACCTATGGCAATGCCGCTGCTTTACAAAATGTGGATTTTACTGTGCTGCCCGGTGAGGTTCATGCGTTGATTGGTGAAAACGGCGCGGGCAAATCGACGCTGCTAAACATTCTTTCAGGCGTACGAAATGCCGACAGTGGTGAAATTAGTGTGAATGGCGTGGCTGTGCAGATGAAAAATCCGCTGAGTGCGCGCCATGCGGGCATCGCCATGATCCATCAGGAGTTGCAGCATGTTCCAGAACTCTCCGTTGCCCAGAATATGTTTCTTGGCCGCCCACTGACCAAAGCTGGCGGGTTGTGGATTGATAAAAAGGCACAGGTCGCTCGGGCCACCTTCATACTGAAAACGTTAGATCCGACCATCGATCCTGATGAGCCGATTAAAAATCTAAAGGTCTCTCAACAGCAGATCGTGGAGATTGCCCGCGCCATGCTGGATGACGCCAAAATCATCGCGATGGATGAACCGACGTCCAGCCTGACACCAACGGAATTCGATCGTCTGGCTGAACTGATTAGCGATCTGAAGTCGATGGGCGTGTCGCTGATTTACGTCTCACACAAAATGAACGAAATCTTCCGCGTTTGCGATCGTGCCACCATCATGCGTGATGGCCAGCAGGTTGGCGTGGTTAACCTGTGTGATGAGACGGAAGAAACGCTCGTTGCCAAAATGGTTGGCCGCAAAATTGAAAGGCTGGATCACAATGCTTACGTTACTGAGCGTGTGGTGCTGCAGGTGGAAAACCTGACGCGAGGCAACGAGATTAAAGCCACCAACTTCACTGTCCACGCCGGTGAAGTGCTGGGAATTGCCGGGCTGGTTGGCGCAGGCCGAACTGAACTGCTGAAACTGATTGCGGGTATTGATAAACGGAGCAGCGGTAGCGTTACCGTGAACGGCAGTTCCGTACGCAATCATAATGTCACTGCAGCCATCCGTGCTGGTATTGGACTGGTGCCGGAAGATCGTAAGAAAGAGGGTATTATCAAAGAGCGTGCCGTGAAAATGAACATGGCATTGCCCTCCATGTCTACCTTCACCAAAGCAGGCATTATCAGCCGAAGTAAACTCGATCTTGTCGCCAATGAAGTGATGAGCGAATTGAATCTTCGGCCGCTGGATATTGAAAAAACCATTGGCACGCTAAGCGGCGGTAATCAGCAAAAAGTGATTATAGGCCGTTGGGTGGCTGCGGATGCAAAAGTCTTTTTATTTGATGAGCCAACCCGGGGAATTGATATCGGCGCCAAGTCCGAAATCTATAATTTGATCGAAAAATTAGCTAAGGCCGGCAAAGCCATCGTGGTTGTCTCTTCAGAAATGACCGAGATCATTCGGATATCTGACCGCGTATTGGTAATGAGAGAAGGGAAGATCACCAAGGAACTCAGCGGTGAAGCAATAACGGAAGAGAATATCGCCCGTGCTGCTATCAAAGAGACAGAAACCGTTTAGCATTTAAACCTGATTTTATTAAGGCTATAAAATGATGACTCAACCTACAAGTCGATCGTTCCCGCCGGCTTCATCGCTGATTAAATTCAATGTGCGCGATGCAGGAACCCTGATCGGATTACTTATTATTGTGATCACCTTCTCATTTTTGTCTCCGGTATTTTTTACCCTGCCAAATCTGCTGAATATTTTACAACAGTCCTCTATTAACGCGTTGATTGCGATGGGCATGACGCTGGTGATTATTTCTGGCGGGATTGACCTTTCCGTTGGCCCCACGGCCGCACTTTCAGCGGTATTAGGGGCGACCTTAATGGTCTCTGGTGTGCCTGTGCCGCTGGCAATTATTGCCACATTGGGGGTAGGCGCGGTCTGTGGCGTGTTCAGTGGTTCATTGATCGCCTATGCCGGACTGCAGCCTTTTATTGTCACGCTTGGAGGGCTTTCACTGTTCCGCGCTATTGCGTTGATCTATACCGGCGGTAATCCAATCTTCGGCATTCCGTCTGAGTTTCGTAGCATCATCAACAGCACTCTTTTCAGCGTTCCCACGCCGATTATCATTGTGGCAGTGATTGCCGTGGTGCTGTGGACAGTGATGAACAAAACCCCGTTAGGCGAGTTTATTTTGGCGATTGGGGGCAACGAAGAAGCCGCTCGTGTAGCTGGAGTACCGGTAAAAAGAACCAAAGTCACGGTGTATGTTATTTCAGGAACGTTAGCCTCACTGGCTTCACTGATCCTGATTGGCCGACTGGGCGCAGCCGAGCCAACAATTGGCAACCTTTGGGAACTTGATGCTATCGCTGCTGCGGCCATTGGCGGTGCTTCATTGATGGGCGGTAAGGGAAGTGTGTTTGGCACCATCATCGGGGTGATTATTTTGGGCGCATTACGTAACGGCTTGACCTTGCTAAATATTCAGGCTTTTTATCAGTTGCTTGCCACAGGCCTTATTATTATCATAGCGATGTTGATTGACCGAGCGACCCGAGGCAAGTAATGAAGCAAGATCCGCGAGCCATTGGTGCTCAAATTCGTATGCGTTTGCCACAACTGACGCCATTAGAACGCCGTGTTGTAGAATCCATCACGGCAAGGACTGACATTACCGAGCAAACGTCTTTAAAAGAGATTGCTCTGGAAAATAATGTCTCCGAGGCGATGATTGTTAAAATAACCAAGAAGCTCAGCTTTACGGGATTTAGAAACTTCAGAAGCAGTCTTGTTTATTATAATCAATCTGAAGTGGCAAGCTTACATGCGGAAATTGAGCCGGATGACTCGTCGGAACAATTGCTGGCAAAAGTATTCAGAACCTCAATCCAGGCGATAGAAGAAACGCTGTCTATTCTGGATATTTCTGAATTCAACCGTGCCGCTGACATTATATTTAAAGCGCGCTATATCGATTTATACGCAGTAGGGGGATCGGCCGCAGTAGCACGTGACCTCTCACATAAAATGTTAAAAATCGGTATTAAATCGTCGGCCTACGATGATGCGCACATTATGTTGATGTCAGCAGCGGTGTTATCTGACGATGATGTAGTGATTGCTATCAGTCATTCGGGCGCCACTCGCGCTGTTAATGACCCCGTCAAACTGGCGGCGCGCAATGGGGCCAAGGTGATTGCCATTACTAACTACGCCGAGTCGCCGATTGCGCGAAGTGCGCATGTCGTGCTCAATTCAACCTCTCAGGGATCGCATCTGTTAGGGGAAAATGCCGCGTCACGCATTGCCCAGTTGAATATCCTGGATGCACTGTTTGTGGCCATCGCTAAGAAAGATTTGAAGCGGGCAGAGAAAAACCTGACAAAAACTCAGCATGCGGTTCAGAACCTTCGGGAATTCTAACCATGAATAAGATCGCAGTTACCGGCAGCCTGCATTACGACATTATGCTGGATGCCCATCATCGCCCGGAAAAAGGCGAAACCGTGATGGGGACGGCGTGCAGGTATAAATTTGGCGGTAAAGGTGGCAATCAGGCCATTTCTGCCGCCATGGCAGGCTCAGAAGTGATCTTCGCCGGTGCGGTGGGATCCGATGAACAGGGCACTTTTTTGCTGAATAAGCTGAAAGGCGAGGGCGTAAATACCGAGTCCGTGGCGGTAATTGGGGCCATGCCTTCAGGAATGAGTGTTGCCATTACCGATGCTGAAGGTGATTACGGTGCCGTAGTGGTTTCCAATGCCAATCTGCATATCCCGCTGGCTGTGTTTGATCAGGATGCATTCTGGCAGGATGTTTCGTTGCTGATTTTACAAAATGAAGTTCCGGAAGCCATCAACGTACATGCGGCGAAAGAAGCAAAAAAACGCGGCATCAGAGTGTGCATCAATGCTGCGCCAGCCCGTCTGTTAAGTGTAGAGTTGCAGGAAAACATTGATGTGCTGATCGTTAACGCCATCGAAGCTCGCGATATGTGTGCCGTTACTGTCAGCGATTTAGCCTCGGCAAAACAGGCCGCTGAAGTGTTGGCAACAACCTATCCGCAAGTGGTGGTGACGGCTGGTGAACACGGTGTGGCATATTGTGAAAAGGATGAAGAGAGTCATTCCCTTGACGCAAAAAAAATCACACTGGTCAGCACGCATGGCGCTGGAGACTGTTTTACCGGCGTGTTTTGCTCAGCGCTGGCTGACGGTAAATCATTGAGTGAGGCGGTTGTCGAAGCTAATGACGCAGCGGCGCTGCATGTTTCTAAAGTGACGCTCTAACGCAGGCCAGCCTGAACGGGTGCAAAACTGACGCTTTGGGATTACCGAAACCTCTACGGTAATCCTAAGCATAATTTTCCTGAGTGTAGAGCATAAAGGTCACTTTTCCTGCTTCCTCGCACGCTGGTTCTTCCCCTTTTTCCAGGTAACCTAGCAGAATATCCACGGCAAGCTGAGCATGACGCACGCTGTTCTGATCCAGAGTCAGCGCCAGCGCTTTTTTGGCGAACAGGGCTTTGGTGGTGGAGTAAAGTTCATGGGTGATCAAGGTGCAGATCTGGGTCAGGCGATGCCGCGCCAGCGCCTGACTTATTTCAGTGTTTCCCAACCCGGTGTTGTACAACCCAACCACGTTCGCAGACTGCGCCAGCTGCTTTTCAAGCAGTTTGCTGATGGTGATGCGGCTCTCCTGACCTGCCAGCACTTCACGTAGCCTGATTTCCGGGAAGCGTTCTTCCAGTACCTCGCGAAAGCCCTGAATCCGCTGCTGATGCGCCCGATATTCAAAGCGCCCGCTGACCACAATCACTTCACCTTCCTGCTTGACCATGCTGCCCATCATCAGACCCGCAGTACGGCCAGCCTGCAATTGATTAATACCGACATGGCACAGCCTTTCAGCATCGGGCAGATCGGTCACGATGGTGATCACCGGCACTTCGCGCTGTTTGCAGAGTTGCAGGGCCTGATAGATAGCGGGGTGCTCATGGGCAAAAACAATCAACCCGTCGCGGGTTTTGCTGCGTTCACCAATCAGTTCAGCCAGCTTATCCGGGCGGGATTCGGGAACAAAAGTGCGGTGCAGAACAAGGCGGCGATAGCCCAGCGTGGTCGCTACCGCAGCAAAGTCACTGGCAAGCTGTTTAAAGAAGAACGAGTCGTTACCGCTCAACAGCACCTCAATCTGCCAGGCATGGCGGTGCTCTTCCGGCAGGATGCGTTTTAGTCCGGCTTCACGGGCTGCCTGCAACACTTTTTGCGTGGTGCGAGGCGATACGCCCCCCCGTTCATTCAGCACCCGATCTACCGTTGCTACGCCTACACCCGCCAGTTCGGCCAGCATCTCCAGAGTGATTGTTTTCATTGCCGTTCCTGTTGAGGGAATTCCATCAAAACACGCGTTCCTCAGGGTAAGCCAGCAGGCTATTTTGGCAACGACTTTATTGCTGAACTTTGACCTGTTAACAGGAATTCATCATGACTGAGAGAAAACGTTTTGCCCTGATTGGCTGTGGATTTATCGGCCAGGTACACGCTGCCAATCTTGCGGCCCATCCAGGCATTGAGCTGGCGATGGTAGCTGATGTGGACAACGCCAGAGCCAGCTCGCTGGCCCGGCGCTATAACAGCCAGGCGGGCGAGGTGAGTGCGGCCATCAATAGCGACAATATAGAAGCCGTGCTGATAGCCAGCGCCACCCCTTCCCATGCTGAACTGCTTGAGGCCGCGGCCAGGGCAGGCAAAGCGATTTACTGCGAAAAACCCATCGATTTGTCACTTGAGCGGGCAAGCCGCGTGGTTGAGAAAGTGCTGCCATTGAACGCGAAGATAACGGTGGGCTTTAACCGCCGTTTCGACAGCAGCCATCAACAGTTAAAGCGCCAGTTACAGCAGGGGACACTGGGTCGTCCTGAATTAATCCAGATGGTTTGTCGCTCCTCCGAACTGCCGCCGCTTAGCTATCTGCAATCTTCTGGCGGGCAGATGCGCGATCAGGCCATTCACTTCTTCGACCTGCTTCGCTGGCTTACCGGCGATGAAGTTACGGCAATTGGTGCAATGGGGGCCGCGCTGGCCATGCCGGCCATCAGCGATTTCGGCGATGTGGATACTTCAGTGCTGATTATGCAGATGCGTCAGGGAGGATTAGCGCAACTGGATAACACGCGCCGCACCGGGTATGGCTACGATGAACGGATTAGCGTGATGGGCGAGAAAGGGCTGGCAGAATCTGGTTCGCAAAGCCCGCAAGGCATCACGCTTTATCAGGGCAACAGTATTGCCAGACCGGGTCTTTATCCGGACTGGTTCAGCCGGGTACAGGCAACCTATTACCAGCATCTGGATGCGTTTGTCCGTCAGCTGCAGGGTGAAGAGGTGGCAGATCTTCCGGGTTTAATAGATGGGATTCAGGCGCAGGCAATCGCAGAAGCGGCAGTGAAATCACTGGCCACAAAGACTTTTTGTCCGGTTGAATTGACGCTGTAAACAGAAACAAAAAGGTCAAAACCTGTGAGGATTTTGACCTTTTCCTTAGTTAACGCCCCGTTTCATCGCTCTTCGTTAAACACGATTCCCAGCTGTCCTCGCACGGTATCCATCGCCGCCAGTGTCATCAATGACGTCGCCAGAGGGCGGACAGGGGAATCTTGTATTCCCTGACCGACACACCAGGCAAAATGTTGCACCTCGTGATAAAGCTGAGTGTAGCGGTTTAGCGGTTCTTCCCAGCGCAGCGACTTGTTGCCCTGGCTTGAAGTTAAAACAAATCCACCCGGCGCATAGAATTGCCCATCCAATACGAGGGTTGCATCACGTCCCGCAATCACCGCTCCACCGGGCGTGTTGCTGAACAACGTGGTGTTAAGCACCGAATGCATGCCGTTAGCATGTTCAAACAGCATTGAGGCCTGACCATTAACTTTTCCATTAGCTGGTTGCCCGCTGGACTGGATGCGCGCAGGTGCTCCAGCCACCATCACGCTGAACGAAACCAGATAACTGCCCAGATCCAACATCGGCCCACCGGCAAGATCGGCATTGAAAATACGGTGATCTGCGGTGAAAAACTCACCATGATCGGCAATAAGGCTGTGAAGGTCGCCTAAGGTACCGTCCGCTAATAGCTGCCTTATCACGGCGTATTTAGGCGCAAAATCGCACCACATTGCTTCCATACAAAGCCTGCCCTGGCGTTGAGCTTCCGCCTGCAAAGCCGAGCCTTCTTTGGCATTTAACGCCAGTGGCTTCTCAATCAGCACATGTTTGCCCGCTTTCAGCACCCGCAGGCCATCCGGGTAATGATGATTGTGCGGCGTGGCGATATAGACGGCATCCAGATCTTTCATCGCTAACATCTCGTCTACATTACTGAAAGCGGCTGGAATTCCCCATTGATCGGCAAAGGCCCTCGCCTTGTCGCCATTTCTTGCGGCCACAGCAACCAACTGCTGGCCTGTATGACCCTTCAGCGCTTTGGCAAAATGCGCGGCGATCCAGCCTGGGCCAATAATGCCCCAGCGAAGGACAGGAATGGACTGCTCAGAGGGCAGCCTTGGGACAGGTAAAGAAGAGGGAAACATAGACACTCCTTGTTGGCGATTTAGCGGTTATCCGCCACTTGAACCCATTGATGCGATTCCATTGACTGCTCAATCGCGGTCAGGATCTGCTGGTTTTGCAGGCCAAAAGCAAAGTTTGGATAGCAATCTTCCTCGCTGCAGATGCCCTGAACCAGATCGTGAACTTCGATCACCTTCACATCAAAATAGCCTAATCCGCCGCCGCCAAAATCAAACCCAAAGAAACCTGAATAGGCCGGAATTTGGCTTCCTGCATACAACGTTTTAAAGCCGCGATCGTGTTTGTCGTCGTTGAAGCGATAAACCTGCAATTCATTGAAGCGTTCGCCGTCCATAGAGATCGTTCCTTCGGTGCCGGAGACCTCCCAAAACACGCCAAAAATACGTCCCGCTGCGATACGTGAAGCTTCAATCACGCCGCTGGCTCCGCTGGTAAAACTCACCAGGCACTGAACCTGATCGTCATTTTCTACTGCTCGCCGTTCCGCATGTTCATCGGTACGACTGGCATAGCCCGCATCAACCTGAGGAACCGGGCGCTGACGCAGATAAGTCTGAGCACTGGCGGTGACTTCAGTGATACCGCCCATCAGAAATTGCGCCACGGAAAGCGTATGGGCACCGAGGTCGCCCAACGAACCGCTACCGCCCAGTTTTTTGGAACAGCGCCAGGACCACGGCAGCTCAGGATCGTTATAAAAGCCCTGATCAAAGGTGCCACGAAAGCGGATCGGCGTGCCGATATCCCCACGTTCGATAATCTGTTTAGCCAACAGCGCCGCAGGCGTTTTGATGTTGTTAAAGGCCACCATGGTTTTTACCCCGGCTTTCTCTGCGGCCTGAGTCATTTCCAGCGCCTGCTCAGTGCTGACGGCAAGCGGCTTTTCACAATACACATGCTTACCCGCAGCAATAGCGGCCAGCGCCATCTCAAAATGCAGGTGGTTGGGGGAGGTGATATCGACCACCTCAACATGGGGATCGTTGATCAAGTCTTGCCAGTTCCCGTAGGCTTTTTCCGCACCGAACCGGGCTGCATTTTCGTCTGCCAGCGACTGATTCTGATCGGCCAGAGCATAAAGATGCGGACGTTTTGGTAGGTCTGGATAGATCATTGCGGCACGACGGTACGCATCGGCATGCGCCTGTCCCATAAATCCGGAGCCGATCAGGCCAATATTCAGAGTCTCTTTCATTGTGCGGTTTCCTTTACTTCAACGGATAAAGGGAAAGTGTTGCGTGCCCAGTGAGCCGCGCGAGAAACGGCCGCAAAAGGCTCTTCTTTCTGCGGATCCTGTTCAGCTTCCACAATCAGCCAGCCCTGATAGCCAGAAGTCGCAACAAACTCAATGAGCGGGGAATAGTCGATGCAGCCTTCGCCAGGGACAGTAAACAGCCCCGCACGAACGGCATCATTGAAGCTGAGGTCTTCCTGTTGCACCCGGCGCAGCACGTCCGGGCGAACGTCCTTAAGATGAATATGCACCACGCGATGGCCGAACTGTTTCACCGTTTGCGCCAGGTTGACGCCCCCAGCGAAAGCATGTCCGGAGTCCAGCACCAGCCCAACGCTGTTACTGGTTTTAGCCAGGAACGCCAGCAGCTCATCATGGTGTTCGACCAGCATCATCAGATGGTGGTGATAGGCCAGTTTCAGGCTGTAATTACTCATCAATATGTCGGCAAATTCGCTGATTTTCCGCGCATAATCGTCGATATCAATGCCGCTAAGAGCAGGAGAAAGAGAGAGCGATTCATCAAGCGGATGGCTGCCCGGCATTTTGCCACATTCGCCATACACCATGACTTTGGCCCCCAGCGCCTTCAGTAAGGCGGCATGTGGTTGTACAGCTGCTACTTCCTCTGCAATGCTACGATCGGCCAGGAAGCCGCTGTGCCAGCCGGAAGCCAGCTGCAGATTAACCTGGTGCAGTAACGGGGCTAACTCTGCTGGGGTGCGGGGGAATTTTCTGCCAAGTTCAATGCCCTGATAACCCGCTGAAGCCGCTTGTCTCAGGCAGGTTTCCAGCGGGATTGTGTCGCCCAAATCGAGCAGGACATCGTTGGTCCAACTTAAGGGACTGACACCTAACTTAATACGTGGATTCATCGGGGGAACGCTCCTTTCAGGTCAATTACAGACACTATAAAGAGCGAGTTTGCGGTGACGTTATCGCTTCAATGAGGGAAAACCCTCAATTGTGCTTAATCGGGGAAGGGGGGACGGAAAGTGTGATCGAGAGCGGATTTTCAGCATGACCAAGGCACCCTAAGGTTGCTGGCCAGGCCTGAGGAGTCTTAAAGAAAAGTCGTATTTTATCGACATCCACACTCATGATCAAAATAAGGGATTTATTATTATTTCTCTGCCCTTCATTCCTACAGACACTTCTTAATATTTCGTCAAAAAATCCATCGCTATTATCAGTATGAGGTGGCCTTGAATTCTCAATGAGACTCGTCATGCTGAGGGGGCATTTGAGGGTGTTTTGTTATCAGTTATACACTTGCCGGCAAAAAGTTAAGATTTTGGCGGCTATCAATAAAGCAGATGATAAAGAAAATTCCTAGAAGATTATTGATAATTTCCTTTTTTTTTCTGATTTATTCGTTTGAAGTAGCATGATTTTTTTCTTAAAATTCCTCTGACCTTTTCCGAACAGGGTAAATAGGCGTATTTCTATTGCGATTTCTACATATTAAGTCACAGTAAGCTATTCATACAGAGGTGATAAATGGTAGATTCATTCCAGTCGGAAATATCAACGCTACGCATAAACATGAAGGTAGACTTGCATAACGGTGGCGCTAAAAAGAACGTTGAACCTCCACTTAAGTTGTTGGTTGTAGGTGACTTTAGCAATGGGAAAGCAGAGGGATCGTTGTCTGAGAGAGAAAGGATCAATATTAACAAGAACAATTTCAACAGTGTTTTTTCTGATATGAATCCTGAAGTCAGCCTGACAGTGAAAAACACGCTGTCAGATGAGGGAACAGAAGAGAGTGTCCAGCTGAGTTTTCAAAGCATGAAAGACTTTGAGCCGGAGAAAATTGCCAGACAAATCCCACAACTCCGTGCGATGTTATCGATGCGTAACCTTCTGCGTGACTTGAAATCTACCTTGCTGGATAACGTAACTTTCAGGAAAGAACTGGAGTTAATTTTGAAAGATTCAAGGTTCAGTGAGCCGTTGCGGAAAGCGTTAAATGTACTGCCCCCTGCTGAGCGTTAATTACTGGAATCAATAACACATTTATTACCCAAAACCATTAACGGAATAATGACGAGAGAATGCTTATGTCTGTCAACAATGACCCCCAGACTGCTGCGGGCGGCACCATCGTGGGAAAAAAACGTCCAGCCAACGGCGTTTATGCTTCCCTTTTTAATAAAATTAATCTGACGCCGGTTGCCGAAATCGATTCGCTGGACGGTTTTCAGGATAACACCCTGATGGCAAAAACCTCTGCTGATGCCCGCTTAACCGCAGCGGTTAAGGTGTTAATGCAGTGCCTGCAGAAGTCAGGCCAAAAAGTTGGAAAACTGGATAAGGCGCTGCTGGACCACCATATTGCTAAGCTGGATGTTCAGATCAGCCGGCAGCTTGATGAAGTGATGCACCACGACGAGTTCCAGAAAGTGGAATCCGTCTGGCGCGGCCTGAAGTCTCTGGTCGACAAAACTGACTTCCGTCAGAACGTGAAGCTGGAGATCCTCGACCTGTCGAAAGAGGAACTTCGTCAGGACTTTGAAGACTGTCCTGACGTCACTCAGAGCGGGTTATATAGCCAGACTTACATCACAGAAGATGACACGCCAGGTGGCGAGCCGATTGGTGCGGTGATCTCTGCCTATGAGTTCGATGCCTCGGCGCAGGACTTGGCGCTGTTGCGTAATATCGCCAAAGTCTCTGCAGCGGCGCATATGCTGTTTATCGGCTCTGTGGGTCCGGCGTTCTTCCTTAAAGAGAGGAGGGAAAATGTTGCTGCACTAAACGATATCGCTAACTACTTCGATCGCGCCGAATACATTAAATGGACGTCTTTGAGCGATTCTGACGACTCCCGCTACATCGGCCTGACTCTGCCGCGAGTTTTGGGCCGTCTGCCGTATGGTCCTGACACCGTGCCGGTGCGTAGCTTCAACTATGTTGAAGAAGTGAAAGGCCCGGATCACGATCATTATTTATGGACCAATGCCTCATTCGCGTTTGCCGCCAACATGGTGCGCAGCTTTATCAATACTGGCTGGTGCAGGCAATCCGTGGCCCGCAGGCGGGCGGCGCAGTGAAAAACCTGCCAATCCGATCTTCCTCAATCCGTTTGCAAAGATTGCCTGAAAAAACACGAGAAGAGGCAATGGGAGTCATGATCCGTGAATAGTTCTTCTATCAATTCTTATGATGCTATCCGGTGGCTGGCACAGTGTGAGTCCCTGTGCAGTGCAGCCGAAATTGGCCATATCGATGTCATTATCGATCGGGCCGCAGTTGAGCTTGTTTCTGGCGCCCTGCGACGTATTACTCCACCCCTTCAATGGGGCTCCTTGTCAGAAGGAACAGCAGAAGAAGAGAGTCTGGAAGAGGGCCCGATAGTGGTCCGTTTTTCGTGGTCGACCTGGCAGCATAAATCGTTGCTTTCAGAACTAATGCATCAGTACAGTGATGATCATCGTCTGATGCTGATTATCAGTCCGCTTTCATTCACCCTCCTGAAAGAACATCTGAGCAATTTAACGCAGTTGCAGTGGAGAGATCAGAGCGGAATACTGCGCTTCAATGATCCCCGGGTGTTCCCGGAATTGCTCGAACATGTTTTAACCGTCACACAGCAAGAGTTATTCACACGGCTGGCTTTTTTCTGGGGCTGGCTGGATCGGGATCTCCATTATGTCTGGAAGAGGGGAACCTATTCACCTCAAGGAGCAGGAATGGATCGGGGTGAAATCATCAAATTGGATGATGGACAAATTGAACGCATCGGCTGTATCAGTGACGCCGAGATGCTGGCAAGGACCATGCCCAATAAGGGTCTGTCTCATGAGCAAAAATTCGGTCTTTGCTTCAGTGCGGCATTGAGTGCCAGTCAGGAAGGGGACGCAAAGAGCGATTAAGTTGAGAAAAACTTAAGGCTCTCTGAATACGCTGATTGTGGCTCTGACTGAGAATGAGAAGGCTGTGTCCCGGATTTGACAGCATTGAAATGATAAGCATTATCAATTATTATCTTTTTTTTGTCATTTTCCTGTTGGGTAGTGTTACATCTTATGTCGTCACACGTTGCGCCTGTTTCCCTGACGCTCACTGAGCTTTACAGCACCCACCATCGTTGGTTACGGGGCTGGCTTCAGCACAAGCTGGGTTCGGCCTTTGACGCGGATGATCTAGCCCAGGATACCTTTATGCGGGTGCTGGTAGGGGACAATACCGCCACTATCCGCGAACCCAAATCCTTCCTGTGTACGATTGCCCGCCGGGTGATGATCGACTTCTTCCGCCGTAATGCGCTGGAAAAAGCCTATCTGGAGATGCTCGAACGGATGCCTGAAGATGTTTGCCCGTCTGCTGAATATCGCCAGTCAGTGCTGGAGACGCTGCAACAGATCGACAGCATGCTCGATGGACTGGGGGATAAAGTGCGACAAGCGTTTCTGCTGTCGCAACTGGAAGGTCTCACTTATGTGCAAATCGCCCGGCGACTCAATGTTTCCCTCAGTTCGGTCAAAAAATACATGGCGAAAGCCATGGAACATTGCCTGTTGTTCAGCCTGACTCAGGACTGAGACAGATGGCTAATACGATCTCCGAACAGCAAAGACTCGCGCTTAAAATGGCCGCACAGTGGTTTGCCACCCTGTGTGCCGGGGAAGTCACGCCTCAACAGCATGCCAGATGGCAACAGTGGCTCCAGCAGCACGACGATCATCGTTGGGCGTGGCAGAGAGTTGAGTCTTTACAAGGGCAGCTAAAAAGTATGCCCGGCCATTTCGGCTATCAAACGCTGAATCACTCCCACCAGCAGGCTCGCCTGACCCGCCGACGTGTGCTGAAAACGCTGCTGGTTCTGCTCGGTGTTGGCAGCAGTTGGCAACTCTGGCAATCCCCGGTTGGCTCTCGCTTACGGGCCGATTACACCACCGGAACCGGGCAGTTCCGCAGTGTGAAGCTGGAAGATGGCTCGCAACTTTCGCTGAATACCGCCAGTGCTGTCACGGTGCACTTCACCCCGCAACAACGGTTGATCCGCCTTGAACAAGGTGAAATTGCTATTGCTACTGCAAAAGATCCTCAGCGTTCACGGCCTTTCCTGGTGCAGACCAGCCAGGGGATTGTACGCGCCCTGGGCACGGAGTTTACCGTACGGGAGCGGGGCAATATTACCGAACTGGCAGTGCAGGAACAGGCAGTAGAGGTGACGCTGAGCGGCAAACCAGGGCTAACTCAGCGGGTAGAGCAAGGTAAAATATTGCGTTTTACCGACCGTGAATTTGAACCAATTACCCCACTCGATCCCAACAGCAATGCCTGGACGCGGGGCATACTAAGCGTCAGCAACCGCAGGTTGTCGGAAGTGATAGAAGAGATCGCTCGCTATCGTCATGGCGTTCTGACCTGTGACAGCAGCGTGGCCGATCTGCGGGTGACCGGCACTTTCCCCCTGGCGGATACCGATAAGTTATTACGTCTGCTGACCCGAACACTTCCCATTAAAATTCAGTCCGCTACGCGCTACTGGCTGAAGGTCACGGCCGCCTGATCTGCCAGTTGAAAATAAAAATGATAAAAAATCTCATTCCCGATTACACCTTTTGCCCGCCTCATCCGACTCCTTAATCACAGAGTAAAAAAATAAATTACTTCCTTTGGAGACGGTATGTCTGATTCACGCGCTCGCCTTACTCGCGCTTTTTGCAAAACAACACCTCTGGCCCTGGCTATCCACTGTGCGCTGATCCCGGTTGCACTGTTCGTTCCGGCTCAGGCTTTTGCGGCGGTGACACAAGCCACCAGCCTGGATTTCAACATCAGCAGCGCCAGCCTGGACAAAGCGCTGAATCAGTTTGCCGACCGGGCAGGGATTGCGCTCTCGATCGACTCCTCGCTGACGCAAAGCAAAACCAGTGCAGGTCTGAAAGGCCGCTATTCGATCAATGACGGATTCAACACTTTGCTGGCTGGCAGTGGGTTGCAGGCGCAATCGCTGGGTGATAACAGCTGGACAGTGGTGAAGGCAGAGGCTCGGCCAGCAGAGAAATCCCTGACCGTAGTCGGAGACTGGCTGGCAGAAGCGCGTGAAAATGACGTTTTTGAACATGCAGGGGCGCGCGATGTGGTCCGCCGTGAAGACTTCATCAAAACAGGGGCAACGACGGTCCGGGAAGCGATGAACCGTATTCCGGGCGTCAATGCGCCGGAGAATAACGGAACCGGAAGCCACGATATGGCGCTGAACTTCGGTATTCGTGGGTTGAATCCGCGTCTTGCCAGCCGTTCAACCGTCTTGATGGATGGCATACCGGTGCCCTTTGCTCCTTACGGTCAGCCTCAGCTGTCACTGGCTCCGGTTTCGCTGGGTAATATGGACGCGGTCGATGTGGTACGTGGCGGCGGTGCTGTGCGTTACGGACCGCAGAGCGTTGGCGGCGTTGTGAACTTCGTTACCCGAGCGATCCCCCAGGATTTTGGCATGGAAGCCGGGATGGAAGGGATGTTGACGCCAACCTCCAGCCAGAACGATCCCAAAGGCACAGGCAATCTGATGATTGGGGGTACGGCGGATAATGGATTAGGTGCAGCCTTGCTCTATTCCGGCACCCGTGGCAGCGACTGGCGTGAACATAGCTCAACCAAAATTGACGACGTGATGCTGAAAACGCGTTATGCGCCGAATGAAGTGCATACTTTCACCAGCCTGTTGCAGTATTACGAAGGTCGCGCAGAGATGCCGGGCGGCCTTTCGCGTGCGGATTATAATGCCGATCGTTTTCAGTCAACTCGTCCTTATGACGAATTCTGGGGACGTCGTCAGTTAGCCAGCCTGGGCTATCAGTTCCAGCCTGACCAGCAGCACAAATTCAATATTCAAAGCTTCTATACCTACACCCTGCGCAGTGGCTATCTGGACCAGGGGAAAAACCTGACCCTCTCACCGCGTGAATACTGGGTGCGCGGCATTGAACCTCGCTACAGCCAGAGCTTCAACTGGGGCTCTTCCGCCCATGAAGTGGGAGTAGGTTACCGTTACGTCAGTGAATCTACGCATGAATTGCGTTATACCAGCCCGTCAAGCTCAGGTGTGCTGCCAACTACCGACAGTCCGTACGATCGTGATACTCAGTCAGGGACGCAGGCACACGCCTGGTATATTGATGACCGTATTGATATCGGTGACTGGACCATTACGCCCGGCATTCGTTATGAGCATATTCAGTCTTATCAGAATGACTACGTCAAAAATGGTAAGGAAGAGATCAGCTATAACGCGCCGTTGCCTGCATTAAATGTGCTTTATCACCTGAACGAGTCCTGGAATCTGTATGCCAACACCGAAGGTTCCTTCGGCACCGTGCAATACAGCCAGATCGGTAAAGCAGTAGACAGTGGCAGCGTGGAGCCAGAGAAAGCTCGCACCTGGGAGTTAGGAACACGCTTTGATAATCAGGCGTTGAAAGCCGAAGTCGGTGTCTTCCTGATTAACTTCAGTAACCAGTATGACTCCAACCAGGTGGATGACAGCGTAACCGCTCGCGGCAAAACGCGTCATACCGGAATTGAGAGCCAGCTCCGTTATGATCTTGGCGATCTCACTCCTGAACTTGAAAACCTCTCAGCTTATGCCAGCTATGCCTATGTGAATGCGGTGATCCGCGAAGAGGGCGACACTCGCGGTAATCAGGTGCCGTTCTCGCCGAAGCATAAAGGCACGCTGGGAGTGGATTACGCGCTGGGAAGCTGGACGCTGAACCTGAACAGTGAATTCCAGTCCAGCCAGTTTGCTGATAACGCCAACACCGCTGAAGAGAGTGCCGACGGCAGCACCGGACGCATTCCAGGATTTATGCTGTGGGGCGCCCGTGCTAACTACAGCTTCGGCCCACAGCTGGGTAACCTCAACCTGGCGATTGGCGTGAAGAATCTCTTCGATCAGGAATACTTCACCCGCGCTTACGACGACAACAACAAAGGCATTTATGCCGGCCAGCCACGCACTGTCTATATGCAGGGTTCGGTGCGCTTCTAATCCTCTTAAGCCAGCAGGCAGGGTGTTTGCTGGCTTTTTCATTGATGGAGCTTTATGTCTTTTATCTCGCGTATTGTATTTGCCTGTCTGATGGCAACCAGCCTGCAAACCGCACAGGCAGTCACCGTGCAGGATAGTCAGGGCAGTTTTACTCTTGAGGCGACGCCGAAACGGGTTGTGGTATTGGAATTCTCCTTTGTTGATGCTTTGGCGGCAATGGATATCAGCCCGGTCGGTGTAGCCGATGACAACGATGCCACGCGTATTCTACCGGAAGTGCGTCAGCGCATTCAGCCGTGGAAATCGGTGGGGACTCGCGCTCAGCCTAGTCTGGAAGCGATCTCAGCGTTAAAACCCGATCTGATCATTGCTGATTCCAGCCGTCACATTGGCATCTACGACCAGCTCAAAACCCTGGCACCGACACTGATGCTGAAATCCCGCAATGAAACCTACGCTGAAAATCTTCAGTCAGCGGCGATTATTGGCAAAGTGATGGGGAAAGAGCACGAAATGCAGCAGCGTCTGGCCTTACACCAGCAGCGAATGCAGGGCTTTGCGAAGCAGCTGCCGAAGGGGACGAATCTGGTTTTCGGCACCTCACGCGAGCAACAGTTTACTCTTCACACCAGCGAGTCATATACCGGTAGCGTGCTTGCATCTTTAGGGATAAAGGTTCCAGGTCCCATCAATAATGCTGCGCTGGTAAGCCTGAGCCTGGAGCGGTTGCTGTCGATTAATCCTGACTGGCTGATCGTCGCGCATTATCGTCAGCAGAGCATCGTGCGTGAGTGGCAGAAAGATCCGCTGTGGCAGATGATGACCGCCGCGCAAAAAAATCAGATCGCTTCAGTGGACAGCAACAGCTGGGCGCGAATGCGTGGGTTGTTTGCTGCTGAACGTATCGGCAGCGATTTGGTGTCGATCCTGCATCATCAGGCGGTAAACGTCGCACAATGAAAACCGGCTTTAACGTATGCCAGCCTCTGCGCTGGCTCTTGCCCCCGCTCCTGCTGGCCGGGTGTTTCTGGCTGTCACTTTTCAGCTGGTCGGCGATCTCTATTCCCCCGCTGGCCGCACTTCATGCGCTGCTACCCGGGCCTCCTGCCTCACTGCCTGAAGCGTTAGTTTACAACCTGCGATTACCCCGCAGCCTGGTGGCCATGTTACTGGGCGCCAGCCTGGCAGTTGCGGGCACGCTGCTGCAAACCCTGACCCGCAATCCTCTCGCTTCACCCTCATTGCTTGGCATTAACTCAGGCGCTTCACTGGCAATGGTGATTGCCAGTGCGCTGAATCCGGCCTGGATTGCCGGTTACAGCCTGGCTTTGCTGGCTGCGGTTGGCGGCACAATCAGCTGGGCGATGGTGATGCTGATGGGGAAAGGCTGGCAACAAACAGGGGAACGTAGTCGGATGATCCTGGCCGGTGTGGCGGTATCCGCACTTTGTGCCGCGCTGACCAAAGCGATCATTCTGCTGGCAGAAGATCACAGTTACGGCGTGCTTTACTGGCTGGCAGGAGGGGTTTCACACGTTCGCTGGGAGGCGTTCTGGCAACTTTTCCCCATCACGCTGATCGCCATTTTCTGTGCAATGTTACTGGCCAGTCGCCTGAATTTACTGAATCTGAACGATGCCAGTGCGCAATCGCTAGGGGTCAATCTTCCGTGGCTTCGGGGATTAGCTATCCTGATTGTGGTTGCGCTGGTTGGCAGTTGCGTTAGCGTTGCCGGGCCGCTGGCCTTTATCGGCCTGTTGGTGCCACATATCGCCAGGATTTGGGCAGGGCAGGATCTGCGTAAAATGCTGCCGGTTTGCGTCATTTTCGGCGCATTGCTGATGCTTACCGCAGATCTACTCGCCCGTATCCTCGCCTGGCCTGGTGAAATACCCGCAGGTGTGGTGCTGGCATTGGTTGGCGCACCGTTCTTTGTCTGGCTGGTAAGGAGGCGAGGATGAAATCGCCGCATATGAGGGTGCTTATGCTGCTGGCTGTGGTGATGCTGACCTTTATTTTATCACTGCGTTATGGCACGGAAACCCTCAGCTTCAGTCAGATTCACCACGCCTTTTCGCCTGAGGACAGCAAGCATTTCACCCTGGTCGAATACCGTTTACCACGGGCGTTACTGGCGCTGTTTATCGGTGCGGCGCTGGCACTTTCTGGTGTACTGGTTCAGGGCATTGTGCGTAATCCTTTGGCTTCACCGGATATTCTGGGCATCAACCATGCTGCGGGTGTCACCTCCGTTGCGGCGCTGATGTTGTTTCCGGCAATGTCGGTATTCTGGTTGCCTCCGCTGGCGTTTGTCGGCGGCGTACTGGCCTTCATCCTGCTTAAACACCTGACCGGGAACCGTGGGCCGCTAAGGTTGGCCCTGCTAGGCGTGGCATTAACTGCTCTGTATGCCAGCGTCACTGACTGGCTGATGCTGTCACATCCGCTCGATATCAATCAGGCTCTTCTCTGGCTGACAGGGAGTCTGTGGGGACGAAGCTGGCCATTTGTCTGGATTGCCCTGCCAGCCCTGTCGCTGTTACTTCCACTTGGGATGCTGTTTTGCAAAGATCTGGATGTCATGGCGCTTGGTGAAGCCCGTGCTTCCACCTTAGGCGTCTCCCTGCGCTGGGTGCCTTTCCTGGTGCTGTTGCTGGCCGTGGCGCTGGCGGCGGTAAGTGTGGCGATGTGCGGGCCAATCGGTTTTGTCGGGCTGGTTGCCCCACATTTAACCCGTCAGTTGGTTGGTGGCCGCCATCACTGGCTGATGCCAGCCGCCATGCTGGTAGGGGCCGAAATCCTGTTACTGGCGGATCTTCTGGCCCGCACGCTGCGTCCACCGATTGAGATCCCGGCAGGAGTACTGACTGCCATTATTGGCGCGCCCTGGTTTTTCTGGTTACTGATGAGAACTCGTTGATATGCACCTTACCGCCAAACATCTTCGTGCTGGTTACGGCAACAAAACCATTCTTGACGATATTTCGCTCACCTTGCCGTCAGGGAAAATCACCGCCTTGATTGGGCCGAATGGCTGCGGAAAATCGACGTTATTAAAGTGCTTTTCGCGCCTTATTGCGCCGCAGTCTGGTGAGATCCAGCTGGATAATGAGCGTATTCAGTCGCTGTCTGGCCGTGAGCTTGCACGTAAACTGGCGCTGTTGCCACAACAGCACAGTGTCCCAGAAGGGATTCGTGTAGAGGAACTGGTGGGCTATGGCCGCAACCCCTGGTTGCCGCTGTGGCACAGGTTGGGGAAACGAGATCGACAGATTATTCGGCAAGCGATGGACGTGACTCGAATCGCCGGACTGGCCGATAGGTTGGTCAGCCAGCTTTCCGGCGGCCAGCAGCAGCGGGTGTTTCTGGCACTGACATTGGCACAAACCACGCCAGTACTGCTGTTAGACGAGCCAACCACCTATATGGATATGAATCACCAGACGGAGTTGATGCTGTTGCTTCGCCAGCTTAATCAGCAGGGTAAAACGGTGGTGACGGTACTGCACGATCTGAATCAGGCCAGCCGCTACTGCGATCATTTAGTGATGATCGCTAAGGGAAAAATCATCGCGCAGGGGACGCCGCAAGACGTGATGATCCCAGAACTGCTGGCCAGCGTTTTTGCTGTAGATGCAGAGATCCACGCTGACCCGGTTTCTGGTACGCCCATGTGCGTAGTGAAATGAAAATGTGATCCGCCTCTAAGAAACTTTTTTTGTAATCGATTACTTTCTGCCTGTCATATTATTGTAATCGATTACTTTTCATGTGAGGCTTATATGGTTTCTACAGCGCAAGAGTCCGGGAAAGCGGGGATACAGCACCGAATGCTGGTACCAAGACTCTCTTTGATGATGTTTATGCAATTCTTCATCTGGGGGAGCTGGTCCGTTACCCTGGGGTTGGTGATGACCCAACACAACATGTCTTTACTGATTGGCGATGCGTTTTCTGCAGGGCCGATAGCGTCAATTCTTTCACCCTTCGTTCTTGGCATGTTGGTGGATCGGTTCTTCCCGTCACAAAAAGTGATGGCGGTAATGAACCTGCTCGGTGCGGTGATTTTATGGTTTGTACCGGGCGCGCTGGAGGCGGAGAACGGGGCTTTGCTGATAGCGCTGCTGTTTGGCTACACCTTGTGTTTTATGCCGACACTGGCGTTGTCGAATAATATCGCCTTCCACAGTCTGGACAGTAGCGATCGCAGTTTCCCTGTGGTGCGGGTCTTCGGCACCATTGGCTGGATCGTGGCGGGGATATTTATCGGCGTTAGCGGGATTTCTTCCAGCACGTCGATCTTCTCTCTGGCGGCGGTTTGCTCCGTTGCGCTGGCGATCTACAGCCTGACTTTGCCTCATACCCCAGCGCCAGCGAAAGGGTTGCCCTTCAAGGTGCGCGACCTGTTCTGCGCTGATGCCTTTGCACTGCTTAAGATCCGCCACTTCTTTATTTTCGCCCTGTGCGCCACGTTAATCTCCATTCCGCTGGGCACTTACTACGCCTTTACCGCGTCCTGGTTGGCCGATGCCGGTGTGGAAAACGTCAGTACGGTGATGTCGTTTGGCCAGATGTCTGAAATCTTCTTCATGCTGGTGATCCCGCTGCTGTTTCGCCGCCTTGGCGTGAAATACATGCTGCTGGCAGGGATGTGTGCCTGGTTTGTGCGTTATGCACTGTTCGCGCTGGGCATGGACGACCAGAGCCGCACATTGATCTACCTCGGCATTCTTCTGCATGGCGTCTGTT
>NZ_JBAVTT010000002.1:0-40060 GCF_049696395.1 Erwinia sp. | reverse complement strand
GATTGATCAGCCCTGCATTGAGATCGGCGTCAATCGCCATCTGTTTGCCAGGCAGCGCATCGAGAGTAAAGCGTGCCGAGACCTCGGAAATACGCTCAGCGCCTTTGGTCACCACCACAAAGTTGATTGTGGGTGCGGTATCGGAAGAGGAGCGTAAAGAGATTGTCGCTCAACTCAATGGCACCTCCATCTTTGATGGCACTAATTTTTCCCCAATCAACGATCCTGCCGGAAAGGGTGCAGCGGTGATCGCGGAAACCATTACGCCAGACGAGGCCCCGGAGACGGCTGAGGCAAAGCCAACGGAATCACTGGAAAACGTCCTTTCCCGTTCTGATTTAGAGCTGAAGGAGCTTAGCGAGGTGATTGCCAGCATCACCGCTTCACTCAATGCGCAGGGAAATCTGTCGCTGGAGAAAGTACCGCAAGGTTTACGCATTCTGTTGCAGGACAATAGCGACCGGATGATGTTTCCTCGGGGGAGCGCGGTAATGACGCCGTTTTTCACCCGGCTGCTCACTGAACTGGCGCCGGTTTTTAACCGCATAGATAACCAGATCATGATTACCGGGCATACGGATGCGGCTATTTACCGTGATAGCGCGCAGTACAACAACTGGAACCTCTCCGGTGACCGCGCACTGGCGGCCAGAAGAGCCCTGGAGAAAGGCGGCGTGGAACCTAAGCGAGTCATACAAGTCAACGCTATGGCCGACAACATGCCCCTGGATCCGAACGATCCTTTGTCTGCCCGCAACCGACGTATTGAGATCATGGTATTGACCAAAGCGGCCTCTGACACCTTGTACCAATTTTACGGTCATCACGGCGTTAAGGTGGTGAAGCCTATCGCAGACCGTTTGCAGTAACCTGTCAGTGCCCCTGAACCGAATTTTATTGGTTCAGCCGGCGGCTTATTGCCGCCGGTCTCTTTTTGCCACTCTGTCATCGCTGACGATGCTGGCATTGTGTGAAAACCAAGATAGAATTTACGCATCTTTTCCCGCCAGGCTGTTATGGCGGAACTTTAGGCCAAAGAGGCTATTGATGATCACCACGCTACGTTTAATTGGCTTGTCCCTTGGCCTCACTTTCTTCACTTCTTCTGCTTTAGCTATCGACTGTGCCCGCGCGGTGACCGTGGTAGAAAACACCCTCTGTTCAGTTCCACAACTGGTCTGGCTGGACAGCGTGCTGAACGACAGCTACCGCGCCCGACTCCAGGATAATCCCCAGCACCTTGATAAAAAAGTGGGGGAGTGGCGACAATTACGTGACGGCTGCACCAGCACAAATTGCCTGCGTAGCGCCTATTTCAAAGGGATCAGTGAACTGTTCGATGCCGATCGCCCGTTTGACTGGAAAGGCGAGTGGTGGAACAGCACGGCGATCAACGGCAACGGCGGCCATATCATCATCAACCGTAGCGCAGAATGGGGGTTCAGGATGGATGCCACGCTGTGGGGAGGCGTCTATAAAGCGAATTTCAGCGGAGATGCGAGTAAATTTTACGGACTGGGATTTGTGAATAACATTGCCTGGGGCGGCAAGTGCACCATTCTGATGATGCCCCGGCTTGATGGCAAAATCGATGTGAGCAGTGACAGCTCAGGCAGTTGTGGGCTGTTAATGCCTGGTGGCATTGCGATTGATGGGACTTATGTTCGGGCCGATAAGGATCCCCGTCCAGCGCAGACGTTGCTGAGCCTGGGGATTTTTCCTGACAAGGCCTTAGATGACCGTTTTCATACGTTGGTGGGCGCGGAGTATATCAACTACGTTCAGACAGCCAATAATGTGCTTTATGGCCAGGATCTGGACAACATCGGGGCTTCGGTGCTGAATTTGTCGGTAAAAGGGCAGGCCAACCGCAAATCGGCCATTATTATGTATACCCCGAATGGCAAAATCTGGGCGATGCGCGTGCAGCCCGATGCTAATCAGAGGGTAAAAATCAGCTACACCACCACAGAACAGCAAAATAAATCGTTACCAAAGACGCTGGAGGCCTGGCGTACGCTGTTTGTAAATGAGTAAAACCCTCGGTCCGGCGGGCGATCTCATCTCTATTCTCTTCGCAAGCCACTTAATCCATGCTCGACCATCGCCATGTAAACCGCAAAGTAGTTCAGCACCATTTGCATGAAGGTCTGGTGCAGGATAAGGGTGTTATTCTCTGTATCGAGCGTCAGCAATCCGCCAACCTCTGCGGCTTTCAGGCATCGTCTGATGTGCGAACGTGACACACCACACTTGAGCGAGGCTTTCAGGTAGTTGTACTCGATCACCGCCGTCTGCTGTTTGATGCTCTCGATATAGAGATCCATCAGCAGCATGTGCCCGGCATCTCTGAAAACAAACGCCTTACACTCCGGCACCATATCGAAGAGGTACACCTGATTGAGGGTGATTTCGGCATATTTTTGGAAATAATCAGCGGTGAAATTGTCCATTTTCAAACATCTGGAGACATCGAAATCAGGATAAAGCATCCCATAGGGAATCATCATGGTATTAATTAACGCACGGGTTTCATCAAGCCCTTTTGACGTCACCTGATAGTTTAACTTTCGTTTATCCTGCGGATCCTTTTTGACGTCCATACGACCGCCTACCCGGATAAAGAGCAGAAAGGAATCGATCGTATTGTCACTGATTAACCCCGTTTTCTTACAAAAATCTTTTACAAGGCGAAGCGTCGGTTTTTCTGTTGTGAAAAAATATGCCATGATGGCCGAACCGATAATAAAACGGTTTGCTTTAAAAATTACCTTAAAAAATAGAGGTTTAGTCAGGTAAAGTCGAAACAGAAGTTTATAGTGCTTCTGTATGACTGCCTCAATATCCTTGTGGGACCTGATGGATTCTGCACGGTGAAAAATTGATTCTGTGAGTTGTTGTTTTCTCTTCATATTGCTGCTTGCTTGGCCTGGTTCCGTAATGCAAAAAATACCGCCATTGTTCTTTAGTGTTAATTTAGAATCCGTTTAGAAAAGGTTCATTGTGCTATATGGCGATAGTGGGTATTTAGCGATTTTGTTGAAATCAATAAGGGTCTTTATTGCCCTTCTCGGCATTATGTTAGCACTAAACTGGCTATTTAGCATAAACCCTCATTTCACTCTGGCCGGTAAAAATAGTTTCAAAAGGCAATGGCTTGTTTTTTATGTGGTTATTTTGATTAGCTATTTCATTGACTTAGGAGGGTTTTATTACAGCCTGGATCTTTTTATCCCTTCTCTTAAAAAAATTAACCACAAAAATGGACAGTGACATAACAAAGCCTGTATGAGAACTTTCTTATCGCCAGGTTATCCCCGTGAGTTCAGATGTCCGGTTTAACAGAGATTTTCTCAGGAGGGGGAATTAGTGGCACGTTTTCATTGGATTTTATAAGGATTTATCATGGAAGAGTCACGTCATCAGACCCTGCGTCACGGCAATTCTTTTGCGTTATTTTGTAAAAAGAAGTTCGCCAGACTACCGTTTTTATCACTGATAATAATGACTTTTTTATCCATGCCAGCTGCATTGGCAAATATGAGCGTTTATCCCATGGAGGTGACGCTAAATAGCCAGGGCGCAGCGCAGGTGCAGACTTTGTCGCAAAGCGGCGAGGCGCAGTTCATTAAACTCAGCATTAAGCGAATAGATCGCCCTGCCACACAATTTGAAAAAGAAATAGTGATAGAGGATACGGTTTCACGTTCGCTGATTGCTACCCCGGATAAATTCGCGCTGGCATCGGGTTCGCAACGCATCATTCGTCTTATTTCGTTACAACCCCCGGAGAAAGAGACCGCCTGGCGGGTTTATTTCGAGGCCGTCGGTGCGCCGGAGGAATTGAAAGATAACACTGCTCAAGAGAATAAAATCAGCAACCAGGTGGGCATTAATTTAGTCTGGGGCGTGCTGGTGCATATTCCGCCGAAACACGCTGTGTTATCACTCATTCCCTTATCGTCGGGGGACGTTAAAAACAATGGCACCGTGCGCATGGTGATCCGCGAAGTGGCCCTCTGCTCGCAAAAAAATAGCAGCGGCAGCTGCCAGTGGAAACAGGAACACGCCACGGTATATCCGGATGAGACATTGCGCTTCAAAGCCTGGCGCCCAGCTGAAATAAACGCTGCACAGGAAATAAGAATTAAATATGTTGATCAAAAGACGAGAAATATTAACGAATACGTTCTCGGGCAATAATCAGCTTATTCTAAAGAATAACAACCTGTTTGTTATGAAGCAGTTCATTATCAATAAAACGGTCATGGATGCGCGTCATTCTTCAAGCCGCAGGTGAGTTGGCTGTATTCAGTCACCTTCCTGTCGCTCGAATTATTTAGCGTTATGACCATTACATGGGTTTTCATGGAGCTACAAATGCAAAAATTAATCAAACCCCTTTTAATCGCTGCTGCGTTAACGGCTGCATTTAATGCACAGGCTGTGCAGAAAGATATCACTGTTAATGCTAACGTTGATTCGACGGTAGATATGACGCAGGCAGATGGTACTGCGCTACCGGGCACCATTAATATGCAATATATTCCTGGTCGTGGTTTATCTACTTATTCACTGGATACCAAAATCTGGTCGAATTCATCTACCGCCAATATCAACGTGGCGTTGGTGAGTACTGCCCAGTTAAACGAAGCTGTAACCGGTGCCGCCGTTCCGTTGAAAGTCACGCTGGGTGCAGATCTGAAAACGATCACCACCACGGCGACTTCCCTGACTTACGCATCCCTGTTTCCGGCTGGCACTCAGAACGGTTCTTCCGTTCTGCCATTGAAAATCTCCCCGGCAACCGTAGCGCCTCTGACGACCGGCACCTATTCCGGCGTAGTCAGCCTGTTAATCACACAGGCAACGACGTCGAGCTGATTTGCCGGAGTTGCCTGATCGATTATTTCGGGGGGCAGTTTGCCCCCTTGTTATTCTTTTTCAGCAGGACGCTGTAATGAAGGTCAATTGCCGCATCGTTATCATCGCCTCTTTCATTACCCTGATCCCCTTTCTTTCAGCCCGGGCCGCCACCCAGGTTCCGCCTGGGTTTGAATCGCTGGTCACCGGCCAGACGCTGTGGGTCAATCTTTCTGTCTACGGGCAATCGCTCGGACTTTTTGAAGCTTCCGTTAACCTCGATACCGTCACTTTCCTCAAACCGGAAGACGTTGCGCAGGCGGTGATGGCGCATTATCAAAAGCGTTCTCAGCAGCAAGCGGTACTGGACCGTCTACTCGGCAAGCCACTGGCACGTAACGGAAATCTGGCGTGCAGCAGTAACGGCGGCGTGGCAGGGTGTGATTATCTGGAAACGGATTCGGTTGCGCTTATCTATGATGAAAATAATGCCAAAGTCGCGCTGTTCCTCGGCCCTGAGTTTGTGCCGCTTACCGCAGACAAGCGCTCACCGTACTTCGAACAGACGGCAGAAACGGAAGCGGCGTTTCTTCATCAGCAGAATATTAACTTCGTTACCAACAACAATGACCAGACGGTATCCGTGCAGGGCGCGGGCGCGCTCGGGCTAACGGAAAACAGTTATGCCGGATTTGACTGGGACTATCTGGCGCAAAAATATCGTCAGCAAACTCATCAGGATGTGCATTTCAACAACGTTTTCCTGCGCCGTGACGTCGGCAAACGCTACTACGTTCAGGCGGGGCGCATGGACTCGCGGGATATTTTCAGTAACGCAGGTGGAAATATTACCCTCAGCCAGTTGCCGCTCAGCACCATCGAAGGTGCGCGTGTCGGTTCCACGCTCGCCTGGATGAACAACTCACAGGCCGCGCAGGGCACGCCGGTGACAGTGTTTATCACCCGCCCGTCACGCATTGATGCCTATCGCGATCGGCAGTTGCTCGGCACCTTTTACCTTACTGCGGGGACACAGAACCTCGATACCACCGCGTTCCCCAACGGCAGCTACACCGTGACGTTGCGCGTTTACGAAGATAATCAGTTGTCGCGCACCGAGCAGGTGCCTTTTAGCCGCACGGGCAATGCCACCAGCCAGAACATCGAATGGTTTATGCAGGGCGGTGTCATTCCTGACCACGAAGTCCAGGGCAACGGGGCAGAAGCAAAAAACGGTGCCGATCGCCGCGTGATGCAGGCGGGGATCAAAGTGCCGCTCACCCGTGAAGCTGCGCTCACTGGCGGTGTGGCCGCGACCAACCGCCACCATTTTATCGAAAGCGCACTCGACTGGAGTCACGGATTCGATAACCCGCTGCTCGACGGCATTCTCACCACCCGCTTCAGTTACCTGAAGGGCAGCGAAGGCTCGCGCGGCAACATTCAGCAGGTCACCTATAACGACGGTTTTTCCCTCAGCTTTTATCGCAGCGCACTGTATGCGCAGGATTGTTACAGCAACAACGGCGGCCAATACGGTTTTAGCGGGTGCTATCAGAGCAGCAGCCTGATGTTCAGCGTGCCGGTGAAAAGCTGGTATGTGAACGCCGGTTACAGCGCCAGCAAAAATGAAGGCCGCAATGCGCTTCCGGCGCAGCTCGATGATAACGCCCCGGTGCCAGTATGGACACGCCGCAGCAGTTATAACCAAACGCAGACTGCCACCTGGCAGGCCGGGCTGGGGCGGGGTTTCAGCGTCGGAGGCATCAACATCAATACCAGCGCCAATCTTTTTACGCGGACCAACAGCACCGGCATGAAGCACGATAACGGCGGATTTCTCTCCGTTTCGCTCTCGCGGGCCAGCACGCCGACGATGAATGCGCATTCGTACTACAGCTCGGTGGGCATGACTTATCAGACAGACCGCAGCAGTAAAGATCAGGTTGGTTATAACGTCGCGCAAAACTGGTATTTCGATGCGCAGAACCAGCAGGAAATCGGCGTGAATCTCAACGGGAATCAGGACAATACGCTGGATGCTTCGGTCTACGGGAAAACCAGCGGCGAGTACGGCAGCGGCAGTCTGGCGTTCAGTTCAGCCTCATCGGGCGCGTCGGGCCAGCGTTTAAGCAGTAGCGGTAGCTATAACTCCTCAATGGCGGTGGCGAAATCGGGTCTGTACTGGGGGAAATGGGGCAACGGCCTGCCCGGTGCTGCCATCGGGCTGAACGTTGCGAGTACCGATGACAGCAGGGATACTCGCGTGGATGTCTCCGTTGACGGCGCGGGCAGCGCCAGCCTGCACGGTACCGGCCGTACGTTGTTCAGCGTGCCGGCTTATACGCAAAGTAATATCAGCATCAGTGACTCCATCGAATCCACCGCCGGTATGCGCAGTGAGATCACGCAGGGTGCCGGACGTCGGACGCTGTTTATCGCGCCGGGAAGGATGCTGGTCAGTAAGGTGAATATCGCCTCGCGTTACACCTACCTCGGCAGACTGATGATTAATCAGCAAACGCCGCTGGAAGGCGCTACGCCGCTAAATGTCACCAGCTGGTCGGGATTAGGGCAGGGCGGATTCACGGCGGAAACCAATCACCGCATGAAGAATTTATATATGGCGCGTGGCATGCAGATGTACCGCTGCGAACTGAAGGTGAAAAGTACGCATGACGTCGTGCGTTATGTCGGCGACAGCGGTTGTAAAACGGTCGAACTTGCGTCGGTGCCGCAGGACGTTCAGAAGCAGGCAAAAATGCTGATAGTTACCCGCCGGACGGATGAAGGTCCTCTTGCGCGGGCAGAGTTTTCCTCGCAAAAACAACAATAGGGATTTTGTATGAAAAGTAGATTTCTCGCCTGTCTGGCGCTGATAGGCCTGATGGCTGACGCGCAGGCGGCTTCACTCACGCCGTCAGGACGCAATACCAGCATCGCCCTGTCCTTCGACCGGATGTCTGTACCGGCGCAGTTGCCCATCTGGACCAACGAAAACGGCGGTTATGACACCAACGACGCAGCAAAATGGGGGAGGAACACGCTGGTTTGTCAGTCACGAACCAGCAATCAATACGGTGCCTGCCCGACGTTTCCGGTCTGGCTGGAAGCGTCCCCTGCGCCGTATCCCGTGCCGGTCTTGTTTACCGAAAGCACCACCAAACAGACGCTGGTGCTCAATGTCTATATGACCAAACGGAGATTGCTGAATAATGCGATAGTGGCTACCAATGTGGTTCCGCTGAATGCTTTTGGCGGCGCGGTTATACCGAGGGGAGACGGAACGGATTTTTCGGCGTATTTAACTTCGCCGGAGCTGAGCAAATTTCCCGCAGCCGGAACCTGGAGCGGAACGCTAAAAATGTCGCTGATGCAATGGCCTGTAACCTGTAGCGGTAATTCGCAGAACGTGAACGTGGGCTGTACCAACGTGACCAAGCTGGCTGACTGGATCGCCAGCATGACGTTTAAGGTGACGGATTACGGTAATCAGCAGATCTATCTGCCCGAGTTTGGCAATGCGGCAGCGAATGTGGATCTCGGGCTGAAAACTTTCCCCGGCGCACGCGCCACCACCACCGTAACCGGTAGCCGTTCGTTGGATATGTGTCTGTATGATGGCAATAATTCTGACAGCAACCGCGTAAGTCTGATATTTCAGGACGAAGGTTCTGCCGCGCCCTCCAGAGCCACCGGGTTGTTTTCGTTATATCTCGTTGGTGGCGATAAAAATCTGGCACAGGATCGTCTGGATTATTCGATAGAGGTGATTAATCCGCTGACCAAAGCGCGGCAGGCAGTGCAAAACGGCAACGAGGTCATCTGGAGCGGTACCAATAAAGGCGTGTTACGACGCGTTGTTTTACCGGGACAGCGAAATTCAGTACTGTGCGTTCCCGCACCGATGGAGTTGATTACACCGTCTTTCACTTTGTCGTCAAAAACGGCGGGGCGATATCGCGGTACCCTGAGGATTATTTATACCCCGACCACGCAATAATTCCCCGAAAGAATTATTGTCGACTGAGTAAAATTATTGGATCAAGAGTGATGAATAAGATGCTTATACAGATGAAGGCTGTTTTTAAGGTTAAGTTTTCTAACCACATTAGCCTGATGAGAGTAGAGCGTTTTTTTGTTTTCTCCGGTTATTTTCGCCACACCCTCAATCGAACCTTGGGTGATTAAAGAACACAGGAAACGGAATTCGCGTTTTGTTAAATCATTCCTCATCACGGATGAGGAAAATGACCGGCCGTTTCTGTGAAGGATCAGCACATCCGTAAGTTGACTAATAATCATGTCTGTGGAGGATTTTTTATCAATAAAAAAGTCGGCTTTGATGCCGTGCTCGCTATAGTTAACAATATTCCTCTCGAAGTCTGAGAAGAAAATAAGCGTTGCTTTTCGGTTGATTTTGAGTCGTTTCAGATAATCGATGTAAGTCAGCGCAGTGCGGAAGTTGGCAGGTAAATCAAAAATAATCAACGGCGACAATATGGATTTACTTTCCCGGTCATTAAGCCTGTTTTTAATTTCATGAATATCGCTGCAACAGTATAACGGTGATTCACCTATCAACGCAGTCAGGCCCTGCTGGTGATAGTAGGACTGATCTAAATAAATTGCATCCATTTTTAATTTCCGATGAGGTTTTCCTTATCCTCCGAATAATATCTGTTTCACGTTGAGAGTTAACTGTCCATTTTTGGTGCTAAGTTTGTCTGCTAATAAAAAAAATCCACGCAAATGCGTGGATTTTAGGTTTTTCAGTGTTCATAAGGCTTGCTGAAACCTCATGAGACCACAGATTTTATTTAGACGTTGAACAGGAAGTTCATCACGTCGCCATCTTTAACGATGTAGTCTTTGCCTTCAGAGCGCATTTTGCCGGCTTCTTTCGCGCCTTGCTCGCCCTTGTAGGTAATATAGTCTTCATAGCTGATGGTCTGAGCGCGGATAAAGCCTTTCTCAAAGTCGGTGTGAATTTTACCGGCTGCCTGTGGCGCGGTTGCGCCAACAGGAATCGTCCATGCGCGAACTTCTTTCACACCAGCGGTGAAGTAAGTTTGCAGGTTCAGCAGGGCGTATCCAGCACGGATAACACGGTTCAGACCAGGCTCTTCGATACCCAACTCAGCCATAAACTCTTCGCGGTCTGCATCTTCCAGCTCAGCGATGTCGGATTCTACTGCGGCACACACGGCAACCACGACGGAACCTTCTTTCTCGGCAATCTCACGCACTTTATCCAGGTACGGGTTGTTCTCGTAACCGTCTTCGTTAACGTTGGCGATGTACATGGTTGGCTTCAGCGTCAGGAAGCTCAGGTGGCGGATCGCTGCTTTATCATCTTCGCTCAGATCCAGTGAACGCAGCATGCCAGCTTCGGACAGGTGCGGCAGGCATTTCTCCAGCGCAGCCAGTTCAGCTTTAGCATCTTTATCGCCGCCTTTAGCGCGCTTCTGCACACGCTGCAGAGCACGTTCGCAGGTGTCCAGGTCAGACAGCGCCAGCTCGGTGTTGATCACCTCGATATCGTCAGCCGGGTCCACTTTGTTGTTCACGTGGATGATGTTGTCGTTTTCGAAACAACGCACAACGTGGCCGATTGCTTCCGTTTCACGGATGTTGGTCAGGAACTGGTTGCCCAGGCCTTCACCTTTAGACGCGCCTTTTACCAGGCCCGCGATATCCACGAATTCCATGGTAGTCGGCAGGATGCGCTGTGGCTTAACGATTTCCGCCAGCTTATCCAGACGGGAATCAGGCATTGGCACCACGCCGGTATTTGGCTCAATGGTACAGAACGGGAAGTTAGCTGCTTCGATACCCGCTTTGGTTAACGCATTGAACAGGGTGGATTTCCCGACGTTTGGCAGGCCCACAATACCGCATTTGAATCCCATGTTTGAATCACCTTAATTGCTTGATAACCAATGAGATAGACAACTCACCGGTGTTATTAGTTGGTTACTACTGAAAGTTACCGCGCATTATACACGGAATTATGCAGTGAATGACGTTGATTTATGCCCGCAAGCTCAGGATTAGGGTTGAGATCTGTCTCACAATTCCCGATACTGACCTAACTTTACAGCTGACGGAGAACGCCGCAGATGCATCGCTTGCTGCTTACGCCACCTTAAGACTTCCCTTGCCAGCAACGTCTGTTGCGCCACTCGTCTTTCTGACGAGCCTCTTTGCGCCCGTTCTTCAGCGGTGCAGGATTTCACCTGAATAATGATAACTGGAAATTGGAATGTTTAATCTGAGCAAGCTCAGGGCTGCCGACGTGAAAAATGACGTACTGGCTGGCGCTGTTGTCTCTGTGGCACTGATCCCCGAAGCTACAGCTTTTTCGTTACTGGCCGGATTATCGCCGACCATTGGTTTACATACTGCCTTTATCCTCGGGCTGGTTACCGCCTTGTTCGGTGGCAAACCGGGGATGATCTCTGGTGCGGCTGGCTCGATTGTGGTGGTGCTGGTCAGTCTTATCCAGACGCACGGCTATGAGTATGTCCTGCTGGCCAGTATCTTCGCCGGGGTGATCCAGCTGGCCATTGGCCTGTTCCGCCTGGGCAAGTTTATCCGCCTGGTGCCGCAACCGGCTATCTACGGGTTTGTGAACGGTCTGGCCATCGTCATTGCGCTGGCGCAGCTGCCAATGATCCAACATCAGGGTCCGATGATGTACGGTCTGGTGGCGCTGGCAATGTTAATCGTTTGGTTGTTCCCAAAATTCACCAAAGTGATTCCTGGCTCGCTGGCTGCGTTGATTGCTATCAGCGCCATTGCGATAGGCTTCGGTCTGGACACTAAACGCGTAGGCGATCTGGCGGATATCTCTGGCACCTTGCCGATGTTCCATCTGCCAACGGCACCGCTAAGCTGGGAAACGCTGAAGGTTGTGCTGCCTTATTCGGTGATTATCGCGCTGGTGGGGTTGATAGAATCGCTGTTAACACTGGCCGTGCTGGATGAAATGGGTAGCAAGAAAGGCGACGGCAATAAAGAGTGTGTGGCGCAGGGCATCGGTAATACCCTCTGTGGTTTCTTCGGCAGTTTTGCCGGGTGTGCGATGATTGGACAGTCGATTATCAACTTCACCTCTGGTGGACGTGGTCGAATTTCCAACCTGGTTGGCGCTATCCTGTTAATCCTCTTTGTCGTCAGTCTGTCGAAATATATTGCTCTACTGCCGGTTGCCGCGTTAGCCGGGATCATGTTTGTGGTGTGCATCAACACTTTCGAGTGGAGCTCCTTGCGCCGCCTGAAGCGGATGCCGAAACCCGATGCGGTAATCATGATTGCGGTGACGGTAGTGACGATTTATACCGATCTGGCCATGGCTGTCATCTTCGGCGTGATCATCTCGGCGCTGGTCTTTGCCTGGCAACATGCGCGCATTAGCATTCTGTCGCAGGAAGAGGGCGCTGAGGAGAAAACCATCCGTCTTGAAGGTCCGTTGTTCTTTGGCTCTGCGGCCAGCTTCCAGGAACTGTTCCATCCGGAGAAGGATCCGCAAAACGTGGTGATCGATTTCGCCCGCACGCGGGTGATGGATTCCAGCGGCGTTGAGGCCATTGATAAGTTGACCGCCCGCTATCTGGCGGCTGAGAAAAGCGTGCGTTTGCGCCATCTCAGTGAAGATTGTATCAGTTTGTTGAAGCAGGCAGGCCCTTTCTGTAGCCATGAGCTGGATGACCCGGATTATAAAGTTGCTGCCGATAAGGTTTAAAGGGTAAAGCTGTTGCCGGACCTGCCGATAAATATAAAAATCGTCGTATTGATTCGCTGTTTTACAGAATAAATATCTACTCTTTATCTGTACGACGATTTTTAGCACTGGCAGGACGCCTGAACTCTGGCATGATGGCATGATATATAACTACAACTGCGTTCCAATCCACACGCTCAACGGGGATCTGATTGCACTCGATCTGATGCCGGGCGAAAGGGATTATATTTCGGATACTCCTTTGGTCGATCAACTCGACCCGGAAACCCTTTTGCTCAATCAATTGCTGACGATTGAGCATTACGCTGATTACTTCCAGCAACACGGCTTACTGTGCTGCCTGACAATCAATTTTCAGCTGGCGAAAGTCGTCAGCCAGTCTGCTTTTATTCAGCAGATCCTCAGCCATTTGCCCTTTATCCGTCTGAAACTGTCAGAGGATTTTCCAAACCTGCATGATGGCCCCAACAATCCCTTGTTGCGGACGCTGATCGAACAGCTGAATATTTTATGGCTGGATGATTTAGGGGCAGGGGACGCGAATCTGAATGCGCTGCAGTCGAAGATGTTTGAAGCGGTGAAGCTGGATCGGCAATTCTTCCTGGATAACGTCGCCAAACCCTGGTTCAGCATTCTGATCGCCAATATCCGTAAGTACACTAATCGGGTGATAGTGGAAGGCGTAGAGAGTGAAGTGCATCTGGGTAAGCTGGTTGAAAGCAAAATCTGGGGCGTTCAGGGCTATTTTCTGCCTACGCTGGCGCTGAAAGAGTTGGGGAGTCCGGCAAAATAAGCCCGCTTAGATGATGAAAAAAGCCAGGAGGGTGTTCTCTAAATATCTCTATATATTAACAGTATCACTCTGACTGCTAAAGCAAATTGTGGCTTTTATGAGCGGTTGACGATAATTGAGAAAGTGTTAAATCGCCTCTGTGAACAGATGCAAGCAGCACGTTTAAGCGCCAGAGCACATTGCTTAAATAAGAAAAAAGAGCCTGACGACCCATCAGGCTCTTTTTTTATGGCTGTGCAGACAGATTGACGCTGACGGCCCCCTGGTTATTCTGCTTTATAACTGTGCAAGCGGTTCATCGCTTTTAAGCGGTCTTCTTTCAGCCACACCTCGGTGCAGCGCGCGGCTTCGTCCACGGCGTCATCAATAAGCTTCTGCTCTGCGGCCTGCGGCTTGCCCAATACAAATCCGACAACCTTGTTGCGATCGCCCGGATGACCGATGCCAATGCGCAGACGGTGGAAATTCAGGTTGTTGCCCAGCTTGCTGATGATATCTTTCAGCCCGTTGTGGCCGCCGTGGCCGCCACCTTGCTTAAACTTCGCCACGCCTGGCGGCAAATCCAGCTCGTCATGCGCCACCAGAATCTCTTCCGGCGTAATACGGTAAAACGTGGCCATGGCCGCCACCGCTTTGCCGCTTAAATTCATAAATGTGGTCGGAACCAGTAAACGGACATCCTCTCCGCCGATATTCAGACGCGCGGTATACCCGTAAAACTTACTCTCTTCCTTTAACGTCTGATTGTGACGCTGTGCCAGTAAATCGACATACCAGGCACCGGCATTATGGCGGGTGGCGGCGTACTCTGCGCCGGGATTGGCAAGGCCCACAATCAGTTTAATGCTGCTCACTTGTCTGTTTTCCTGAGGAGTGCGGTAAAGAAGAGGGCTAGTGTACTTTGCCCGGCTCAAAACGCAAAATCAGCGGCAAAAGTGTGACACCTTCCGCAATAGTTCAATGGCGTGATAATGCATTTTCTATACGATATCAGTCGCTTGTGCGTAAAGTTTTGTCAAACTATTAGCAGTAAATGTGATCTGTCACGCACCAGCGTACCCAGCTATTGCTTAAACTTATGGCATCCGGGCACAGGACTCTGCCCATATCTGGAACTGGAGGGGAATGATGAAACGTAAACATGCCAATCTTACCGGGAATTCTTTAATGGTCTTCGGGCTGGTGGTGATGGTCGCAGGCGTCGGATACTCCGTGCTGAATCAGCTTCCACAACTGCAACTGCCGCAGTTTATGGTTCACGGCGCTATCTTCAGCATCTTTATCGGCGCTTTGCTGTGGCTGGTAGGCGCACGCATCAGCGGACGCGAAAAAGTCGCCGATCGCTACTACTGGGTGCGTCATTATGGCGACAAACGCTGCCGCAGAACGACTGACAGTCACCATTAAGAATGTCAAAATAAACGCCTCTGCAAAGAGGCGTTTTCACTTTCCGCTTATCCTGTAGCGCCAAAGGCTTGCTCGCTCTGCGCCGCAAAGCGAGTGACACGGTTGCGACCCAGCGCCTTAGCCTGATAAAGCGCTTCATCAGCGGCCACCATTAACGTGTCTATCTGATGGTGCGCGCCATTACAGGTAGCGACACCAATACTGACGGTGTAATTCACCCCTTCAGGATGCGAATTTTCCACTACCTGACGGATTTTCTCTGCACATAACAGGCCTTCTCGCTCATCCGCCATTAAAATCGCAGCAAACTCCTCGCCGCCTAAGCGCGCAAAATGGCTCTGCGTTGGCAGACAATGCTGAACCTGACGGCAAAAATCGATCAACACTAAATCGCCCTGACGATGGCCAAACCGGTCGTTGATGCTTTTAAAATGATCCAAATCGAACAGCATAATAGTCAGCGGTTGAGCTTGTTTATCGCACAGGCGACCCAACACTTCACCCTGTTCAAACAGGGCGCGACGGTTCCAGACGCCGGTCAGAGGATCGAGCATAGAGGCATTTTTGTATTTGATCTGCGTGCGCTCATTGACCATCGCCAGCATGGTAAAGGTCAGACCAATCACCATCATGATCGATTCAAGGATCACATAAACCGAAAAGGTTGAGCCGCCAATGGCGCCCTGTAACGGGCTGGGAATGCCGCCATCTACCACTGCTCTTGTCAGGTGGAACAGCAAATGGATCCACAGCAGTAACTGTGCTGGCCAATAAGTCACCGGCAAAGTTGCCCGCGCACGATGCAGTTCAACAATCATCCAGCCGGTATAAACCATGCAAAGCAGACAAACGGCCATAACTCGCATCGGCATCGAATGATAAAACGCCGTGGACTGACAAAGCAGGATCCAGATCAGGGGCCCAGCCAGCCACAAATAGCCGCAGCGCGCGCCACGAAACGACCGAAACGCCATCACCAGCAGACTGTACGCGAACATCACCAGCAAATTCCCCACGCCTACTGGCAGGAACAAACTGCCGTTGCCGCGCAAACTGCTCAGAAACACGGCGACAATCGTTACCACCAGTGCCAGACATTCAAAGCCCAACACGCGGTTGTACTGGGAGCCTTTCCAGGCAAACACCATGATGATGCTGAGAAAAAACAGCACGTAGAGTTCGCAAACAAACAGGGTATAGACGTCCAACGTCATCTTAGGATTATTCCTGGCGGGATCATTCAGGCAAAATATCATTAATGGATCGCGGCCAAAAGAGCTTGCCGGGGAGAACAGTGAAAAATAGTTGTTACAGAGAAAAATCAGCGCTTAAGCACTGAGGAGGAAGGGCTGACACCAACGTAAATAGGGGACAAAAAGGCAGGGCAGACAGTGAGAATGTGAATAAATGATAAATTGACTTAACGCTTTTGGAATAATGGCGGCAAAAAAAGAGGGACGGGCGAACCCGTCCCTTCGCTATCAATGCTCGAACATTGCAGAGATAGACTCTTCGTTGCTGATGCGACGGATCGCCTCAGCAAGCATGCCAGACAGCGTCAACGTACGCACGTTTGGCAGGGCTTTGATCTCTTCCGGCAGCGGAATGGTGTCGCAAACCACCACTTCATCAATCACGGAATTGCGCAGGTTTTCCACGGCGTTGCCGGAGAAAATAGGGTGGGTGGCGTAAGCGAATACACGTTTAGCACCACGCTCCTTGAGCGCCTCTGCAGCCTTGCAAAGCGTACCACCGGTGTCGATCATGTCATCTACTAACACGCAGTCACGGCCAGCGACGTCACCGATGATGTGCATCACCTGTGAAACGTTAGCGCGTGGACGGCGTTTATCGATGATCGCCATGTCAGTGTCGTTCAGCAGTTTAGCAATAGCACGGGCGCGAACCACACCGCCGATGTCCGGGGAAACCACAATTGGGTTCTCCAGGCCAATCTGCAGCATATCCTCAAGCAGGATCGGGCTACCAAATACGTTATCAACCGGGACGTCAAAGAAGCCCTGAATCTGTTCAGCATGCAGATCCACAGTCAGTACGCGATCGACACCTACGCTGGAAAGGAAATCAGCAACCACTTTGGCCGTGATGGGTACACGAGCGGAACGTACGCGACGGTCCTGACGGGCATAACCAAAATACGGGATTACGGCAGTAATACGGCCAGCGGATGCCCGGCGCAGGGCATCTACCATCACAACCAGTTCCATCAGGTTGTCATTGGTAGGGGCACAGGTGGACTGGATGATGAAAATATCACCACCGCGTACATTTTCATTAATTTGTACGCTCACTTCACCATCACTGAAACGACCGACGGCGGCGTCGCCCAGGCTAGTGTAAAGGCGGTTGGCAATACGTTGTGCTAGTTCGGGTGTTGCGTTACCAGCAAAAAGCTTCATATCAGGCACGAGAAGAACCTCAGGCTTTGCGTCCAGAGAATGAACATCATCGTTAGCGGCACTGGGCGGAATACCGTAACGACGGTTTCATACGGGTATAGTCATCTACGTGCAGCATCAGGAACGTGGCGATGCTGTCACGGTCACTCTATTAACGTCGTAAGGTGGCGGTGCAGCGGCGAAACGTTAACGCCTCGCGCAACAAAGCTCTGCCACTCTTTCGGCGTTAGCTCAAACACCTGGCGAGCAGCAGACTCGGTGTCGAATTCAGCAAACACACAAGCTCCTGTCCCAGTCAGGCGCGACGGCGCGTATTCTAGCAGCCAGGAAACAAGCTGTTCAACCTCGCGAAAACGTTTTCTTACGACTGGTTCACAATCATTGCTGAATTCAGCACGTAATAACTCACTGATTTCGCGGGCTGGCGTGCTGCGATTCAGCTCCGGGTCGGTGAAAACAGCCGGGGTGGAAATGTTTACGCCAGGGTGGACCACAAGATACCATTTTTCTGCAGGCGTCACCGGAGTCAATTTTTCCCCTACGCCTTCAGCGTAAGCGGCGAAGCCTTCAACAAACACCGGAACGTCTGCGCCCAGGGTTAATCCCCAGCCTGCCAGCTCGCTCAACGTGAAGCCGGTTTGCCACTGATGATTCAGCGCTACCAGCACTGTAGCCGCGTCTGAAGAGCCTCCGCCCAACCCGCCGCCCATCGGCAGGCGCTTCTCAATGGCGATGCTGGCGCCGGCATTTTCCGGAAGCGTTCCCCGTAGCCTTGCCTGCTGTTGCAGCAGTTTTGCCGCCCGAACCACCAGATTGTCTTCCTCTTTCACGCCCTCTACCGGCGTCAGCAGGCTGATCTGCCCGCTGACGTTGGTTTCAATCGTCAGGGTGTCGCCATAATCGAGAAACTGAAACAGCGTCTGCAAATTATGGTAGCCGTCAGAACGACGGCCAGTGATATAGAGAAATAAATTGAGTTTAGCGGGCGCAGGCCAGCTTTCACGGCTGCACGCCATCAGGGGAAGATTACCGGTACTCATTTAACGATCCAGCTGTCCATTTTCAGTTTGATACGCTGGTTGCCTTCTTTCAGCTCAAGATTGGAAGGCAGGGTAGGGTTCTGCTTGCTGTCATAGCCCTGATAAGTCACGTGCCACTGCTGACCGTCGCGGCTGTAATCAACGGATTGCAGACGATACTGATCATCCAGCGTGTAATCTGAAGAATCACCCGGCAGGCCCATCATCCACTGGCGCAGGCTGTTTAACGGGATATCCATGCCGGTCAGCTGAGAAATCATCTTCTCGGCATCATTGCTGGTATAGCGTTTGCCTTTGTTGTCCACCAACTGCACGACGCTGCCCTGCGCATCAAGCTGCAACTCGGTGCTGCCCAACGGGTTGGTCAGGATCAAACGGTAGCGATCGGGTGCCGTCTGCTGCCAGTTAAAACGGGCATAGACTTTCTGGCTATCAGAAAGATAGGCAAAAGCGCCGCGGGTTTGATATTGCGTGATTTTCTGAACGTCTTGCTGATGTTGCTGCCATTGTGGCGAGGAAATGCTCTTGCCAGGACCCTGCGGTTTAGTGGTGGTACAGGCGGTCAGTAACAGTGCGGCAAGCGGGAGAAGCCGCATCAGGCGGCGATTCTGCATAAACATTAAGGGGTCAACTCCTCAGACTCCGGAAGGGCTTTCTTGCCCAAAGTAACCGTCCAAGCTAACCAGCCGCAAGGACCGCGTCAATGCTCAATTTGTCTTATTTGATGCATAATAGCTATATCTTGTTACAGCGATCGATGAACGATGGCTTTTCTTGATCTCGCGCATCTTGTAGAATGCGCCTCACAAAACCCTATCAACTGTGGGATAACCCCAACCAAATCACCATGACCCTGTTGGCTCTCGGCATTAATCACAAAACGGCCCCTATTGCTCTGCGTGAACGCGTAACGTTCTCCCCGGAGACATTGGATCAAGCCCTAAGCAGTCTGTTGGCTCAGCCACTGGTGCAGGGCGGCGTGGTGCTGTCTACGTGTAACCGAACCGAGCTCTATCTCAGCGTGGAACAGCAGGAAAATCTGCAGGAACAGCTGATCAAATGGTTATGTGATTACCATCATCTGAGTGCGGAAGAGGTTGGAAAAAGCCTTTACTGGCACCATGATGATGAAGCGGTCAGTCACCTGATGCGCGTGGCGAGTGGGTTAGATTCACTGGTGTTAGGAGAGCCGCAGATTCTGGGCCAGGTGAAGAAGGCGTTTGCCGACTCACACCGGGGACAGCCGATTGTCAGCGAGCTGGAAAGGATGTTCCAGAAAACCTTCTCGGTTGCCAAGCGCGTGCGCACAGAGACCGAGATTGGTGCCAGCGCCGTCTCCGTAGCCTTTGCCGCTTGTACGCTGGCGAGACAAATCTTTGAATCCCTGGCGGAAGTCACCGTGCTGTTAGTGGGCGCCGGGGAAACAATTGAACTGGCTGCGCGCCATCTGCGCGAGCACAACGTTAAAAATCTGATTATCGCCAACCGTACCCGTGAGCGTGCGCAGATACTGGCCGATCAGGTTGGGGCGGAAGTGATTAGCCTGGCGGAGATCGACGAGCGCCTGGCTGAAGCCGACATTATTATCAGTTCTACCGCCAGCCCGTTGCCGATTATCGGTAAAGGGATGATGGAGCGGGCGTTGAAAAAACGCCGCAACCAGCCAATGCTGCTGGTGGATATTGCCGTACCGCGCGATGTGGAGCCGGAAGTGGGCAAACTGCCTAACGCCTATCTCTACAGCGTTGACGATCTTCAGGCGATTATTGAAAGCAACATGGCGCAGCGTAAGGCCGCCGCCGTGCAGGCTGAAACCATTGTAGTGCAGGAAAGCAATGAGTTTATGTCCTGGCTACGAGCACAGAACGCCGTCGAAACCATTCGCGATTACCGTTCGCAGGCTGAGCAGGTTCGTGAAGAACTTCAGGCCCGTGCTTTGACCGCCCTGCAACAAGGAGCCGATCCGCAGGAAGTGATGCGCGATCTGGCCCACAGACTGACCAACCGTTTGATCCACGCTCCTACCAAATCTCTTCAGCAGGCTGCCCGTGATGGGGATGATGAACGCCTGCAGATTTTACGCGACAGCCTCGGGCTGGAATAGCGTTTTAGCCTCTATTGAATACAAGGTAAAACAACACCAATGAAGCCTTCTATTGTTGCCAAACTGGAAGCCTTGCAGGAACGCCATGAAGAAGTTGAGGCGATGCTGGGCGATGCGGGCGTCATTGCCGATCAGGACCGTTTCCGTGCCTTGTCACGCGAATATGCTCAGCTGACCGATGTCAGCCAGTGTTTTCGTCGCTGGCAGCAGAACCAGCAAGATATCGCCGCAGCGGAAGAGATGCTGGACGATCCTGAAATGCGCGATATGGCGCAGGAAGAGTTAAAAGAAGCCCGTGCCGCCAGCGAACAGCTGGAGCAGGAGCTGCAGGTTCTTCTGTTGCCGAAAGATCCCGATGACGAACGTAACTGTTATCTGGAAGTGCGCGCCGGAACCGGTGGCGATGAAGCCGCTATTTTCGCTGGCGATCTGTTCCGTATGTACAGCCGCTATGCGGAAATGCGTCGCTGGAAAATAGAGATCTTGAGCACCAACGACGGTGAACACGGTGGTTATAAAGAAGTGATCGCTAAAGTGATTGGCGACGGCGCTTACGGGCGTTTGAAGTTTGAATCAGGTGGTCACCGCGTGCAGCGTGTTCCTGAGACCGAATCTCAGGGCCGTATTCATACTTCTGCCTGCACTGTGGCAGTGATGCCTGAGCTGCCAGAAGCGGAAATGCCGGAAATTAACGCTGGCGACCTGAAAATCGATACCTTCCGCTCCTCGGGCGCGGGTGGTCAGCACGTTAACACCACCGACTCTGCAATCCGTATTACCCACTTGCCAACCGGCATCGTGGTGGAGTGTCAGGACGAACGTTCACAGCACAAGAACAAAGCAAAAGCGTTGTCGGTGTTGGGGGCGCGTATCCGTGCGGCAGAAACCGCCAGATTGCATCAGGAAGAAGCTTCGACCCGTCGTAACCTGTTGGGGACCGGTGACCGTTCCGACCGTAACCGCACGTATAACTACCCGCAGGGTCGTATCACCGACCACCGCATCAACCTGACGCTTTACCGTCTGGACGAAGCGATGCAGGGCAAGCTGGATATGCTGATTGAACCCATCGTGCAGGAATATCAGGCCGATCAGCTGGCCGCTCTGTCCGGTCAGGATTAATGACCGTACGCCAGTGGTTGCGGGCAGCCATTGCCCGCCTGGCGGGCAGTGAAAGCCCAAAGCGGGATGCTGAAATCCTGCTGGAGTTCGTCACTGGCAAATCCCGCAGCTGGATTATCGCGTTTGATGACAGCGAACTGAGCGCTGAACAGCTCAGCCAGCTGGACGGATTACTGGCTCGCCGTGCAAACGGCGAGCCAGTTGCCTATCTGACCGGACAACGCGAGTTCTGGTCATTGTCTCTTACCGTTTCCCCCGATACGCTTATCCCCCGTCCTGATACCGAACTGCTGGTAGAACAGGCGCTGGCTCGTCTTCCTGCCGCTTCAGGAAAAATCCTCGATCTGGGCACCGGCACGGGGGCGATTGCTTTAGCCATTGCCAGTGAGCGGCCTGATTGCCAGGTCATCGGTGTCGATCGCATTGCTGCAGCCGTCACGCTGGCAGAAAGTAATGCGCAGCGTCTGGGTATTGCCAATGCCGAATTTCGTCTGAGTCACTGGTTCAGCGCGGTATCCGCTGAGCACTTCACGCTGATTGTCAGCAATCCTCCTTATATTGATGCTGCGGATGACCATCTTCAGCAGGGCGACGTGCGCTTTGAGCCAGACAGCGCATTGATTGCTGCCGACAGTGGACTGGCCGATATCAAACAGATAGCGGCCGAAGCAGGTGAGTATTTGCTTCCCGGCGGCTGGTTATTGTTCGAGCATGGCTGGCAGCAAGCAGCTGAAGTGCGAGAGATCCTAGAGCAGAATAATTTTGCTTGTATTGCCACCTGTCAGGATTATGGCGGCAACGATCGTGTGACTTATGCACAAAAACGGTCACTGAAGACAAGAGAATGACTGAATGGCGAGGTCCCCGGCTGACTGGGAGGCTGTTTGGCGGTATCATCTATGGAAAATGCCATTGTTGGGGAGTGTATGACGTCGATAGCAAATGTTGATCTCACAGTGTTACCACTGTGCGAGGCGGTAATAGCGGCCACCAAAGCTATCCGCCCCGATTTCCCTGCTGAAGACGTGAATAAGCAGTTAGCGGCCCTGGTAGCAGAGGCCCGCGCAGCAATTCCACAGCAGTTGGAGCAGGACAAGCAGCTTGAGAAGTTGATCGAGCTGTTCTGGAAACAGTGGGGTTTTGGCGGCGCCAGCGGCGTTTATCGGCTGTCTGACACCCTGTGGCTGGATAATGTCCTCAGAACCCGTCAGGGAACGGCTGTCTCTTTAGGCATCCTTTTCCTGCATATCGCCGGTCAGCTGTCGTTACCGCTGATGCCGGTTATTTTCCCTACTCAGCTCATTTTACGTGCCGATTGGATCGACGAAGAGATGTGGTTAATCAACCCGTTCAATGGCGATACCCTCGACGAACATACGCTGGAAGTGTGGCTGAAGGGCAATATTGGCCCGGTTGCAGAGCTCTATGACGACGATCTGCAGGAAGCCGAACCTCAGCTGGTGTTGAATAAAATGCTCGATACGCTGAAATCCGCGCTGATGGAAGAGAAGCAGATGGAGCTGGCGCTGCAGGTAAGCCAGGTTCTGGTGCAAATGGACCCGGAAGATCCTTACGAAATTCGCGACCGTGGGCTGATTTTTGCCCAGTTAGAGTGCGAGCATGTGGCTTTAACCGATTTGACCTACTTCGTTGAACAGTGTCCTGAGGACCCGGTCAGCGAGATGATTAAGCTGCAAATTCATTCGATAGAACAAAAACAGATTACGCTGCATTAACAGAAAATAAGGCGAAGACATGAAACAGAAAGTGGTTAACATTGGCGATATCAAGGTAGCAAACGACCTGCCGTTCGTGCTGTTTGGTGGCATGAACGTGCTGGAATCACGCGATCTGGCGATGCGCATCTGTGAGCATTACGTCACCGTGACCCAGAAGCTTGGTATCCCGTACGTGTTTAAAGCCTCATTCGACAAGGCCAACCGCTCTTCCATCCACTCTTACCGTGGCCCAGGCCTGGAAGAGGGAATGCGTATGTTCCAGGACATTAAAGCGGCCTTCGGCGTGAAAGTGATCACCGATGTACATGAAGCCAGCCAGGCTCAGACCGTGGCTGACGTCGTGGATGTGATCCAGCTGCCAGCTTTCCTGGCACGTCAGACGGACCTGGTTGAAGCGATGGCCAAAACCGGCGCCGTGATCAATGTGAAGAAGCCGCAGTTCGTCAGTCCTGGTCAGATGGGTAACATCGTTGATAAGTTTGCTGAAGGCGGTAACGACAAAGTGATCCTGTGCGATCGCGGTGCCAACTTCGGTTACGACAACCTGGTTGTTGATATGCTTGGCTTCAACGTGATGAAGCAAGTGTCTAACGGTAGCCCGGTTATCTTCGACGTGACTCATGCTCTGCAATGCCGTGACCCGTTTGGTTCCGCTTCTGGCGGCCGTCGTGGTCAGGTTACTGAGCTGGCGCGTGCCGGTATGGCGATAGGCCTGTCTGGTCTGTTTATCGAAGCTCACCCGGATCCGGCTAACGCGAAATGCGACGGTCCTTCCGCGTTACCGCTGGATAAACTGGAGCCATTCCTGGCACAGATGAAAGCGATTGATGACCTGGTAAAAAGCTTCCCGGAGCTGGACACCAGCAACTGATAGTCTGTTAAGGACATTCAGGACAAGGAGTGGATGATGAAAAGAACAACCTTAGTGTTAACGGCTGCCCTGTTACTGGGCGGCTGCAGTGCAGCTTCCCAGCAGGGGGAGCAGACTACGCTGGCTAACCGTAACTTTGTACTGACTACCGTTGATGGTCAGTCCATCAGCGCCCCTCAGGGCATGAAGCCGGGGATCAATTTTAGCGAGGATATGCGCGTCACAGGCGTGATGTGTAATCGCTTCTTTGGTCAGGGAACGCTGAAAGACAACGTGCTTAGCGTGCCGAAGATGGCTTCAACCCGCATGATGTGCAGCGATCCCAAGCTGAATCAGTGGGAGATGACCATCGGCAAAATGCTGACATCCGGCGCTACTGTTAAGCTAGAGCAGAACACTTTGACGCTGGAAGGGGCAGGCCACTCGCTGGTCTATCTCGCTCAGTAACTCTTCTTCAGTCTGTCAAATGCAGGCGGGGCGAATTTAATTCGCCCCGCCTTTTTTTATGCCTTGAGTTAACGGCTTACAGCATGATGGTCATCAGATATCCGACAAACAGCGCCAGATGCGCCGCCCCGTTCAGCACGTTGGTTCTGCCAGTTGAGAAGGAGATCTGGCACAGCAACAGCGCGGAAATCATCATCACCATCTGCGGCGGCTCAAGGCCGAAGATCAGCTGCTGGCCGGTCAGGGTAGCAATAATCGTGACCGCCGGAACCGTCAGCGAGATGGTCGCCAGCACGGAGCCGAAGAACAGGTTCATCGCACGCTGAACCTGATTAGCCAACACGGCTTTGATCGCGCCCAGACCTTCAGGGGAGAGGATCAGTAAGGCCACCAGGAAGCCGGTAAACTGCTCAGGCGCATTCAGGGTAGTCAGCAACGACTCCAGAGGCGTGGCATTCATCTTGGTTACGGCAATCACCGCGACAAGGTGCACAATCAGCCAGCCAGAGTGCCAGACGTTCGAGTGGGCTGAAGGCTTGCCGTGGTGCGGGTCATCGCCATCACCTTCATCCTCATGTTCGTAAACAAACAGGCTCTGGTGCGTTTTCGTCTGAATTAAGAGGAACACGCCATACATGGCGGCAGAAATCGCGGAAATCAGCAGCGCCTGGCCGATGGAGAAATTGCCGCCTGGCAGCGCATTAGGAAACACCAGCACCAGAATGCCCAACGGGAAGATAGCGATAAGATACTGCTTCACCCCGGCCAGGTTAACATACTGTGTAGCGAACTTACGCCCACCTAGCAGTAGCGCCGCTCCAACCAACCCGCAGGTCACAATCATGATGATGGAATAGAGCGTGTCGCGCATTAACGCCGGTGCAGCATCTCCGGTCGCCATCAGGGCTGAGATCAGGCTGACTTCAAGGATCACCACCGACAGGCTGAGGATCAGCGAGCCGTAGGGTTCCCCCAAACGGTGAGCAAGCACATCAGCATGGCGCACCACGCTAAAGGCGCTGCTAAGGATAGCGACCAGGGCAATAAGGTTGATAGTGATAACAATGGGAAACGAGCTTGAGGCACCCCAAAACCACAGAATAGCCAGCGCGGCGAGGGGAAGGAGCAGGGAAGTTTCTTTGTGGCGTGTTTTAACGCCTTCATGGGCACTCATAGGCTTATTTTTCCTTGTTTATCTGTCCTGTTTGCCTGAATTCAGGGAACACCTGCAGGCATAAATACTAGCATTGAACTGAACTGGTTATATTACAAGCAGCGGAATTGTAACGGATTATCCGGTTAAAACCTGTACTCTTTACTGAAATTTACAGCTCTGTGCTGTTTTTAACGCAAATGGTCGATAACTGAGTCTTTAAGTGGCTATCATACTGTATTGGAATATCTTATTTCATCCTAATTAAAGATTAAATCTGTTTTTTAGAGGAGTTGAATCAATTTTTGCTAGCTAAATAAGGGCTGTAGGAAGATTAAGTCATCAGAGTGCATAAATAACCTCATTTAAGGTAATTACCCAAGTTTGCCGCTTTGGAATCGTCAAATGCCGCTGAGGATCCCCTCTGTTCTGCGCATTGACTCTTAAGTTTCAGTCTAAAATGCCGATTATAAAGTTAAGTGAAATTTTTTCTTTTGTGACGCGGTTCAAACTTGATTGCGCGTGGCGAATGGCATAGGGTCATTGATAGCGTTGAAACAATAAGTTTCTTAATAATGTCATCTCAGGGACGACGAAATGCAGTGGCAGGGAGTGAGCAGTGGCGGGAGGAGAGGTTATGTTAACAAGAGATTTCCTGTTAAAAGCGGATTGTAAGACAGCTTTTGGTGCTATTGAGGAATCGTTGTTATGGACCTGTGAGCAACGGGCCGCCTCATTAGCCGCTACGCTGGCCTGTCGTCCCAATCATAGTCCGGTGTGGATTTTTGGTTACGGCTCGCTGATGTGGAACCCGGTCTTCGAATCAGATGAAGCCGCGGAAGGGACGTTGGAAGGCTGGCATCGGGCATTTTGTCTGCGGTTAACCGCAGGCCGAGGCACGGCTACCCAGCCGGGACGCATGCTGGCTTTAAAAGAGGGCGGTGAGACTACCGGGCTGGCGTATCGCCTGCCGGAAGAGAAGCTGCATGAAGAGCTGGAACTGCTGTGGAAGCGCGAGATGGTGACAGGATGCTACCTACCCACCTGGTGCGAACTGAAGCTGGCAGATGGCCGTACGGTCACGGCGATGGCATTTGTGATGGATCCGCGCCATGCCCTGTATGAATCCGACTCCTGCCCGAAAACTATTGCTCCGCTGATCGCTCAAGCCAGCGGTCCGTTAGGCACCAACGCGCAATATCTTTTCTCGCTTGAACAGGAGTTAAAGAAGCGGGGCTTGTATGACGACTGCCTGACAGACCTGGTACAGCGCGTCCGTGAGCTTCAGCAGTGCCATAACAATATGGTGGGCTAGTCCCACCCTTGCACGCCTACACGCCCGGATTAATCAGCCAGGTTCCCGCTTTGTTGATCTCCAGCTGCTGGCTATGCACAGCAGTGGCGGAGTGTACCTCAATTTTATAACTTCCCGCCGCCAGGTTAAGCGAAGCATAGCCATTGTTATTGGGCTTCACATCCATTGGCATGCCGTTAAGCAAAACGGTTTCTCCGGTAGTCAGCCTCAGATAGACCGTTGCCAGCATCGGCCCGGTGTTTAACGGAGTGGCCGGAGCCGTTGTACTGGCAACCGGGGCCGAAGCCTCTGCCGCACCAGCTTCTGCAGACTGCTCTGGGGCTTTATCGCCCCCACGATCCAGCGCCACAACCAGCCCGATAACGGCAAGCAGCGCCACGCTACTCAACACGACCAGCGGTTTGGAAAGCTTACGGGAGGCGCGCTGGCTGACAATTTCAGCGGCTCCAGCCGCAGGGTTGACCGCAATCATCACCGGTTCAGGAACGGGTTCAGGCTCGGTCATCGGTTCGTAAGTCGGTTCAGAAATAGGGGTGACCGCTGTCACTAACTGCTCTACCGTACTGACAGGTAGCTCAATCAGCGCGGCCAGCTCGTCGATAGTCTGCGGGCGGTCCTGAGGTTTCATCGCCAGCGACTGGTCGATAGCGTTCAGCAACGACAGAGAGAAGCCTTCTGGCCTCAGCTGGGTTAGCGGCTGATAGCGATCTTCAATGCAGCGCACCACGCTGACTGGAGGAGGACTTCCGGTAACCAGCGTATGCAGTACGGCTCCCAGGGCGTAAATATCCGTCCAGGGTCCCTGATCGCTGTCGCTCTCTTCGCTGTACTGCTCGATAGGCGCATAGCCAGGCTTCAGCATAATCTCGGTTTCATCCGAGAGATTGCCAATTTCTTTGCGCGCAGAGCCAAAGTCCAGCAGAACCGGCAGCTGGTTTTCCTGAATCTGGATATTGTCCAGGGAGATATCACGGTGCAGATAACCGCCGCGATGAATGGTATCGATGGCGCCAAATAACGGCGGCAATAGCTGACGGATCCAGCTATCCGTTACGCTCTCCGGACTCCCTTGCTGCCACTCTTTCAGCGTCATGCCGCTGTAATAGAGCGTGCCCATATACGCGGTGCCGTTCTCTTCCCAGAAGCGCAAAACATGCAGCAAACCAGGGTGATTGAAGCGGGCCAGCAGGCGGGCCTCCTGAATAAAACTGTTCAGACCGGCGTTGAATAACTTCTGATAGCGTTCACCGCGCAGCACGATGGTCAGATCGTCCTCGCGGGATGCCAGCGAAATCGGCAGATACTCTTTGATCGCAATAGTGCGCTCAAGCAAATGGTCCCAGGCACGATAAACAATCCCGAAGCCGCCGCCGCCAATCACTTCCTTGATTTCAAACTCATTAAAACGGTGCCCGGCCGGAAGGGCATTGGGAACAGTTTTGGTCTTTTCGTTCGCCGACATAGTATCCATCCGGAGTTAGTTAACGGTGCGCCAGGCGCCAATAGCCGGATCGGCCAGGTCTGCATGCAGGTCATCAACCAGCAGCACGGTAATTTTGGCGTTCGGAGCCATCACCGTAGCCCAGGCTTTACGTAAAGCATCCACCCGGGTTTTCAGTTGTTCTGGATCGGTAGCCTGGGTTTTGTCCATTTTAACCAGCATCACGCCATCAAACGACCAGACATGCTGTGTGGCATTAAACGGCAGCAGTAACCAGCTGTCAGGTGCATCGGATTTTGCGGCCACCAGGCGCTGGTTATTGGCGGCAACGATGTCGAGCACGCCGGAGGCCGGGTGAATATTTTTCAGCGGATAGCCCTGATAGAACTGCACGGCAACCGGCTCGGCTTTGCCATTACTGGAAAGCGTCAGTTCGCTGGGGCCTTCCAGCCAGCCTTCCGTTGAACAGGTCAGTCTTTTGCTGTCAGGAATAAACAGCGACTGGCCTTTGTCATCCCACCAGGTACGGAAATGGCAGCCAGCAGGCAGGTCAAAATGCTGCAAAGGCGCGCTGTTAGCAGGCTGCGAAAGATCGAGTGGCGAAGCATTGCTGGCGGTCGCCGCGGCGGTAGCATCGGCAATCACAATCGGTCGCCAGCTCTGCTCTTTAGAGGCGGTTCCCGTTGCCAGCACTGACCCGGCATCATTGGTCATCTGCCACGGCAGTTCGACCAGCTTGCCGCACTGATTTTGCAACAGGTTGCCTACACGGGGCAGAAAAGTCGTCAACACGCTGGACTCTTTGCTTTTGCCGGAGACGATACGCAAATGAATGTTTTCCTGGCACCAGTCCTGCGGCGCATTACTCTCCACGTTATCAATAAACACTTCCAGCGCCAGGCTGGGAGAGTAAACCACGCGGTAATCTTCAGCCTGTGCGGCAGTTGCTATCAACAATGTGGCAGTAGCTGGCAACCAGAATTTCATAGCGATCCTTGGTATTAATCACGCGGCGGTAAAAAACGAGCCGAATCCGCCATCGATTGTAAAAGGGTGGTTTCCTGTGGCGAGCCAACCCAAACGGCCACAGCACTCAAATTGTCTTTTTTTTCACTGCGGTTAATGGCTTTTTGCATCAGTGCCAGCCACTCTTCAGGCGAGTTAACCATCCGCAAGGCCTGTTCCATTTCCTGGGGCGTCAGGCTGCACCAGAATCCGTCAGTGCAGACCAGAAAGGCGTCACCATCTTCCAGCTGCATCACATCGCTGTAGCTGACTGGAAGCGTGCCATCCGCGCCGAGCGCATTATAAAGTAAATTACTGTTAATACCGGAATTATCAACACCGGCCTCTTTCATTTGCTGGGCCAGACTGTGGTCACGAGTCACCGTATGGATAAACCCCCGACGGAAGTGATAAACACGGCTGTCACCAGCGTGGGCCCACCACGAGCGTTGCTGCACGCGGTCGATAAACAGGGCGGCAAGCGTGGTGCTCATCCGGTGAAAATTCAGATTATTCCTCTGCGCCAGACGGATGGCCTGATCGGCTTTAGTGACCCAATTTTCGGTATCAGCTGGATTAATGGGCCGATCGTCAAGCAGTTCGCCCAGCAGCGAGTCCCGGGCAAGTCTGGCGGCGATCTCGCCACCTTCCGTGCCCGCCACGCCATCGCAGACTAAAAAACAGGCAGAATGTACGCCTGTATGCGCGCCTGTTTCGTCCTGATTGCTCTCTCTTGCACCAATTTGTGAGGTCGAAGCAAAGTTAATCTTCATTCATCTTCCGGTCGGATTTGTGAGTCTTTGTACTGATTGACTTCCATGTCGTAGGCCTGCAGGAAAGCATCACCAAACAGGGTATGAAAATCATCCTCAATTTCGCCTGAGGTATTTTGATAATGGCGTTGATAAGCTTCCCACATCGCGGCTTTTTTACTGCCAGGCAGACCAAATTTCGGCAGGGCACCCTCACGCTTAGCGTGATCTTCAAGCCGCTGCGGATTAAAGGATTGCAGCATGGCGGCGATAATAGCGCGAATACCGGCAATCATCCCCAGCTGATGCGCCTGAAGGTCGACCAGCGCATCGCGGACGGCTTGCTCAGGCGGCATAAAACCGGGCATCTGACTTTGATAAATCTGCATCAGCACGGTTTTGCCTGACGGCAGAATTTTAAAGGGATTATTGGCTTCATTCAGGATCATGGTCATCTCTGCCTTCACTCCGCGCTTAAGAATAGAGCGGGAGGAGAGCAACGCAACGGTGCCCTGAGAAAACAGGCTGAGCATTCTGCCGGTGATCCGCAGCTGATCTTCGGTCAGATCGGGTTTACCCTGGCCATGCTCCAGGCCCATTCCTTCCATCAACGCGGCGAGAAGCCGTTCAGAGTTGCAGTCCGTGACCGCTCTTTCGTTGTGAGGGGCGTCATAACTGAGCGGCTCGATACCCAGTCTGGCGTCATTTTGCCGGGCGGTTCGTGCCGCCATCTGTTCGGCTGTCTGCCCATCTGACGGGGGAATCAGCAGGGGTTCTTCTTCCAGCAGGATCCCCAACGGATCGGCGGGCAGGGAGTGATCTTCACTAAACAGCGAGAGCGGGTCGACATCGCTGAAAGGCTTTTCATCTGCTCTGGCAGGATCGCTGACCTGGATCTGGTAATCACCAATACCCAGCAGGTCGCCATGTTGCAGCGCAATCTGGCTGCCGCGAGACAGCGGTGCCTGATTGTGTAACACCGCAATTACGCTGCCGTGGCTGGTCAGCCGGCAGTCGCCGCTACTGGCAACGTGAACCACCGCCTGCAGACGAGAAATGGCCCGTTCGTCATCGGGAAGAACCAGATCGTTATCCACGCTGCGGCCAATGGTGCCGCCTGGGGCAATAAAGTCACAGGCGGTGACTGGCGCCCCGGTTCTGCTCTCAACAATGGTAAATCGCATGCGCTTTTCCTGAAGCCAGGGCCAGAGGCCAAATAACTCTATTCAAACATCGGAGGATAGAGTCCATGTCGACCCGGTTGCGCTACAGCGGCCGGATCGAATAATTGTGAAAAAAGCTGGGCGGTGAGATTGCCGCTGTGTTTATGGCTGGCCAGAGGATAGCCGTCACTTTGATTGGTCCACCAGTAGCTGGTGTACTGGCCCGGATTAAAGCGTTGTGCCACTTCATGCCAGTCTAAAGTACAGGGAAGATCCTGATAACCAATCACATCCATAATGTCCGATCTGCCGGTGTCCGGAAGCGACAACGGCGGCAAAGAAAGCAGCGCACGGCTCAGTACGTCAGGCGTAGCGTTAGCCGTGATCGCCTGATGCAATGTCTTGCCAAGGTTACTGAACCACTCACCGGAAACCGCTAACTGCGCAGGGTGCCAGAGTCCGACCGGCACGCTTTGTACGGCTAAAAGTGGCCACGCGCGTCCTACTCTGTCGCGCGAGGCGACCAGGCAGCCAATTTGCACCCGCTGCACGCCAAGCGTAGCGGGCAAGGCAAAGTTCCACACCGGCGCACGGCTGAACAGCTCGGCATTGCGTTCACCGTGATGATGCCAGTGTGATAATCCCAGCTGGAACCAGTTTGACCAGCTGTTAACGGTCGCCTCAGGCAACTTGCGCTGAAGAAAATCACCGGTGGAGGGCAGCTTGCCGTACCACCCCAACTCTGTATTTTCTGCCATTGTGCTGACCTTCTGTTCAGGGAGCGTTAGCGGCTATCTGCGCAGGGGCAGGAATAATCACCGTGCCGATTTCCGGCTGATGCCCTGCATTTTCCAACTCCAATGCTAACTTTCTCATCATCAGAGTATTGTCCCGGATAAAGGGAGAACTCTGGATCTGGCGGTCAAGTAACTGGCTCAGGTGCCAGTCCAGCTGCTGGAGCTGGCGGGTGGTCACATTGGCGGGCAGAGTACGCTGAAGGTTCTGCATGACCCATCCCCGAAGAAACTCACCGTCATAGCTGCGTGGCTGATAAAGCATCTGATAAGCACGCAACGCATTGCGACTGAATTCACTGTCATCCCCTTTGTCCTGACGCAGGGTCTGGGTGATATTTTGCGCCACGCGAGGCAGCAACAGCGATTTCAGGGCATTTTGATAAAGGCCCCAGGCCGCATCACTGACCTGGTCGCCACGGTATAATCCGCCGCGCATGCTGACTGGTGGCGCTTCAAGCGAGAAACTTCCACTTTGCGGCAGTGCGATCAAACTGTTTAAGAAGGGTAGCAGATCCAGGATATCTCCGGAGTTATTGGCAGCCAGCTGTTTTGCCTGCTGGTTAACGTCACTCATCCGGTTGCCAACCTGCTGCAGATATTGCTGATTTTTATAGTAGCTGGTGGTCCAGAGCAGGGTGGCCATCATTAGCGCCAGGGCCAAAGAAGCATACCCTGCCCAGTGCAGCAGTCGGTTACGGTGCTCCCACGAGCGATCGCTGCCAGCCAGTCCACTTTCCGCAAAAATCATGTCATCCATCAGCGAGCGGATAAAATAGCTCTGGCCTTTGTTCGCCGGGATCGGCGCGTAGCGGTTAACCGAATCCCAGCTGGCGATAGACTGACCTGCCGCCTGAGGAAGCTGCAACTTGCGGTTTAACTCGCCCATTATGCGGTCAAACGGCAGCCCTTCCTGAGTGCCACTGGTGAAGAACACCCCGCGTACCGACCAGGGCATTTCGCCCTTTTCAGGTGAGAAAACGATATCGAGATACTCAGCCAGTAATGGCCGCAGAGAGGCAAACTCCTGAGGGAAGAGGAAGCACTCTGCGCGTAGCGTCAGATCACTTTCCCGCGCCATATTGGCGGCTAACTCTTCCTGTAAACGCAGAGTCAGGCTGCGGTACTTATCGTCGAACAGCTGATTAACAGCGAATTCACTGTTACGGTTATTTTCCCAGGGGAAACTGAAGCCCCAGATGCGATCGCGCTGAGCTTTATCCAGCGAACCGAAATAGCTCATAAACCCTTTCAGCAGGTCAGTTTTGGTCACCATCACATAGACAGGGAAATGGATGCCGGTCTGCTGATGCAGTTCTGACATACGCTGGCGCAACGCCGTCGCCTGAGTAAAGCGCGCTTCGGCAGAGTCGCTTAGCAGGTCGGCCACGCTGATGGTCATAATCACCCCGTTGATCGGCTGGCGCGTGCGGTAACGTTTCAACAAGGTGATAAAGGTTTGCCATTCGCTGGCATCTTTAGTGCGCTGACTTTCCTGCAGGGTATAACGGCCTGCGGTATCCAGCAGCACGGCATCTTCGGTAAACCACCAGTCACAATGACGGGTGCCACCTACGCCGCGCAGGGCTGATTTGCCGAAGCTGTCGCTAAGCGGAAACCTCAGACCCGAATTCACCAGGGCCGTTGTTTTCCCGGCACCTGGCGCGCCAACAATCATGTACCAGGGAAGCTGGTACAGATACTGTGCGTTCACGCGTTGCAGCCAGCCGCGGTTCTTTTTCTTCTCACCCCGTCCGCTAAACTGGGTTTTCTTGAGACGCATCGCCGCTTCATTAAAGCGGGTGCTGAGCAGCTCCTCGGTCATGGCCTGATCGGCGTGATCCACGTTGCCGTTCTGCAAATTGTTCAGCAGGCGCGAGTTAAACCAGGCGCGATAAAGCTGGGGGATCAGCTGGAAGACGATCCACAGAAAAAAGCACAGGCAGATCGCCAGTTGGCGATTCACCGCAGGCTCCAGCCAGTGGCTGCCACCGATCATCAGCTGCGGGCCAAGCATCCAGATTACTGCTGACAGTGCGCTGATGCCGATAAAGCCCCATAGCAGGCGGTTAAATATCAGGGAATAAAGGCGAGAAGACATCAGGGTTTCCCCGCTGGTGTGCTGTTGGTTTGAACTTCAGGCGCCGGGAAAAGCAGAATTTCCACCCGGCGATTTTGTGCCCGGTTCTCTTTACTGTCGTTGGGAAGCAGTGGATTGCTGTCGCCACGGCCTTCACCGCGGATCAAATGCCCGGGTTGGATCATTAACTTCTGCAATAACGAGGTCAGAGTATGGGCCTGTGCCAGCGAATATTCGTAATTAGAGGGGAAGCGGGCAGAGCGCACCGGTTGGTTATCGGTGTACACGCTGACCTGCAGAGTGCCTTTGATATTGTCCATGGCCGCGGCTATCCGCATCATGATAGCGCGGCCTGCTGGCGTTAAATCACTGGCACCCGGGTTGAACAGTTTATCGGCAGCAATAATCACTTTGCTGCTATTGGCGCCATCGGCAACATCCAGGGTTCGGTCCACGATCAGGTCATTCAGCCGCTGGCGTAAATCCAGAATGGCCTGAGAAGCGCTGGTGCGCCTGACGGGTTCAGCTTTTGGCAGCGGAGTCTGCCAGATGGCACGCAGCAAAGGTTCAGCCGTATTACCCAACCGCCAGTTAAGACCTGAATAAATCAGGCAGGCGATAAAGGCTGTCAGCGTGATACAAGCCCACAGCGGCACCGGGGGTCGCCAGAACGTGTTCTGGCTGGCCGGCGCTAAAGGCTGTAGCTCGTGTGGCGGTTGCTGCTGCACACGCGTATCGCTGATCAGCTGAGCAAGGCGGTTGCGCAGGGCATCACGCTGAAATTTCCCTTGATCCATCCCCCGGTAACGGCCTTCATAGCCGAGCAGCAGGCAATAGTGGATCACTTCAAGCAGGGGAAGATGCAACTGCGGATTTTGCGACACGCGTGAAAGCAGCTGAAAGACTTTTTCGCCGCCCCAACTCTCATTATGGAAGGTGACCAGCAGACCGTTGCCAGACCAGACGCCTCGCGTGCCCCACGGCGTCTGGGCTGCGGCTTCATCCAGCACGCTGCACAGGCAGTAGCGGGCACCAATGATCATGTCAAAGGGCAGGCCAGCTTGTTTGCAGCGGGTTTCAAACAGGCGGATCTCATCGACCAGTTGCTGACGCAAACCGGCAGGGTCGTCATGCGTGGCTGCCAGGCGGATCTGCACAATTGCATTCAGCAACGGTGCCGCTGCGGCCAGTAACGGGTTTTCTTGGCTGACGGACTGCGACATGTCAGCGGGGTATTCCGGGGTCATCAGGGTTTTACTGTCTCGGCTGTGTGGCACCAGCAAGGCTGATGCTTTGGTTCGTCTAGTCGGAAAGTGATTGCTGGCCTTCCGTGGCGCAGAACACTGTTATTCCAGAATCCAGGTAGCCGTGGCGTTGTTGCGGCAGGCTTTGCTCTGTCCACCGACATCTACACACACTTTTTTGGCGTTTTTACGCGGGCGGGGACGATCGCTTTTCAACGTAGCGTCATACAGATCGGATTTCACACCGGCTTTGAACGGTACGTAACCAATCAACTGTTCCTGATCGGGATCGGCAATGGCCAGCCAGTGATTTTCCACTTCGCCCAGCACGGTGAAGGGTTTGCCGTTTTCAAGATAACGGACATTTTTACCGCTGAAATCCGGGCTGGTCATCACCGAGGCGTTATACAACGCGCGGTAGGTCTCATTGACTGGGGTAAAAGATGTGGGTGCCTGAACCGCGTGACGGTGGGTAAATTTCACGCCATCCACCTCACTGGTCACGATGGTGTCATCCGTCATCGGCGGAGGAGGAGCCTTGCATCCGGACAGGGACAGCACTGCCAACAGGGTAAACGCGATGCTTATTTTCACATTGGTCCTCATGCATTTCATCAGTGTGTCTTATAGTCCACAGGCAAAACCCTACGTTCATTGTCAGCATTCGGCCAGAAAAGCCGCCCGGCGCATGAAAAATTAGTCAGGTTTACAGAAAGATAAATTCGTTGCCAGTTTACCTGACGCTTTTGAGAATGGGAACAATTGCAGGACGCCACTTTACATGATACTGACGCTCCCGAAGGTGACAATCTTTGCCAGAAAGGTGACAAAAAGTCAATTTGATTAGGATCGATAAACTGTTGTAAAGCCGCATGAATAGCGGCGCTCAAAGGGGATAGCCAATGTTAACAGCCGGTAGCCTTTAATCATTAATCTCACTAATATTTATTGTTGCACGAATATTTTCGCTCAACGCGGTATTTTCAGTTAAAAGCCAAAAGAAATCTGCTTGCGGCACAAGATTTGCTTATCTGTATCAGAGAACTCAACTTCGGAGACGGTTTGATGAGCAAAATCCTTCCCGCCGCCCTTTCCTGGCTGGTGGCTTCACATCAATGTGAACGCGCCGGTCTGCAAAATTTGCTGCACACGGGTCAATTGACTGAGGAGATCAGCCAATTGGTCCATGAGCTTCAGCGAGAGCGTGGTGCCAGCAATATCTGGATTTGCTCGCAGGGACAGTTATTTGGTGATGAATTGCCCGCGCGAGCAAGGCAGGTCAGTCTGGCGCTGAAAAGTGTGCTGGATCATCTGCCACCTCTTCCGGAAGCGGACAACGCCTGGGCTGGAAATCGTCGTCTTTACAGTCGGATAGCCGCTGCGCTTCACACCTTAAGTGAGCTGCCAGCGCTGCGTGAGAACGTCAGGCATTTTACGTTAAGCCATGCCGGGGCAATGGAGCAGTTCAACCAGATTATTCGAAAATTGCTGGACCTGGCTTTTGAGATGATCGACAGCTCCTCCGATCCGCAAGTCTCGCGGGCGTTGATCGCCATGTTCAGCTTTATGCAGGGGAAAGAGCTGGCAGGACAGGAGCGGGCCACCGGATCGGCAGGCTATGCTGCCGGGCAGTTTAGCGTGGAGCAGGGGGAAAGGATGGTGGCGCTAATTGAGGCGCAGGAACGCTGCTTTGCCAACTTCGCCCAGTTTGCCGATGCCCAAAGCCTGCAAAAATGGCGGGTTGTCAGCAGTAGCGAAAGCGAAGTTGAACGGCTGAGACGTATTGCCTGCACTCGCAGCACGCCGGACGAGCAGGGAGCAGAGATGGCTTTGCGTTGGTTTCAGTTAATGACCCGGCGTATTGACGGCCTGAAAACCATTGAAGATGGTCTGGCCCAGCACCTGATGCAGCGCTGCCGGGAGAGCCTGAAACTGGCGAGTTTACAGGCCCGTCATAGTGAAGCGGATATGCAGCTGGCGATGGCGCAGCTGGAGAACGAACCGGCCTACAGCGTGTACGTTGCCGGTAAAGACTGGCTGAAGCAGGAAGTGCAGTCGCTGGAAACCGGTGGACTGATGCCAAATCTGGGACGCACCGTGCTGGGACTGGTGCAGGAGCAGTCACAGCGCCTTCAGGCACAGGACGATGAGCTGGCGGCGATGCGGGCCACGCTAACTGAGCGGAAACAGATCGATCAGGCCAAAGCGCTGTTGATTCGTCTGCACGGTTTTAACGAAGAACAGGCCTGGCAAACCCTGAGAAAAATGGCCATGGATCAGAATCGCCGGATGGTGGATATCGCCAGCGCAGTGCTTTCTGTCGCGGCCGCATTCCCCTCTACTCCTAAGTGAGTAGTTGCACAAAGGGTGTGCGAATGGTGCCTCATGCTGGGGCACATTACCGTCCGCTTTTTGCCGTTCAACGGGGCAATTAACCCGTTTTTTTAAGAAGTTCAGGCAGTTGCCAATTCTGGCATAGCCTTTGCAATATCTCTGAACACAATAATGCATTTGTTTCGCCAATGGCGGTGAAGCGAGTGCTTTGGATAAAGGCGTCCAACCGCGTGCTTACAGCATGCTGGTCGGACGCCTTTTTTTATGGATTTTTTTCAGGAAGCCCAAAGATGAGCAAAACGAGTTTTCCGCTGTCCAGACGTCGATTCCTCGCCAGCAGTGCCCTGTTGGGCGGTGGCTATCTTGTCCCCGGCCTGATGAACAGCGTCTGGGCTGCAGGATCTGACGCGCCGGAGAAAACCAACATCCGCGTTGGCTTTATCCCTTTGACTGACTGCGCCCCGGTGGTGATGGCCTCAATCAAAGGGTTTGATAAAAAATACGGCATCACTATCACCCCGAGTAAAGAGGCCAGTTGGGCGGCAGTACGCGACAAATTAACCTCCGGTGAACTTGATGCAGCCCATGTGCTTTACGGCATGATTTACGGTCTGCAACTGGGCGTGGCGGGTCCTCAGCATGACATGGCCAACCTGATGACACTCAATCAAAACGGCCAGGCTATCACCTTGTCGAACCAGCTCAAAGAAGCTGGCGTGACCACGCTGGCCGGGCTGAAACAAGCCGTTGCTGCCAGGCCTGCCGGGACTTACACCTTTGCCCATACCTTCCCCACCAGCACGCACGCCATGTGGCTCTATTACTGGCTGGCCAAGGGTGGGATCAATCCTTTCGAAGACGTTCGCACCGTGGTGGTTCCTCCTCCGCAAATGGTGATGAACATGAAAATCGGCAACATGAGCGGCTACTGCGTGGGTGAGCCCTGGAACCAGCGGGCGATTAGCGACAACATCGGTTTCACCGCTGAAACCTCGCAAACCATCTGGCCGGATCACCCGGAAAAAATTCTGGGCACCCGCGCTGAGTGGGTGAAAGAGAACCCGAACAGTGCGCGTGCGCTGACCGCTGCGGTGCTGGAGGCGTCGCGCTGGATTGATGCTTCTGATGCCAACCGCAAGGAAACCGCGCAGGTCATTGCCGGACGCGCCTACCTCAATACTAAAGCCGAAACCATTGAAGGTCGCATGCTGGGCCAGTACGAAAATGGACTGGGCAAAACCTGGCAGGATGCTCACGCCATGCGTTTCTTCAATGACGGCGCCGTCAGCTTCCCGTGGCTCTCTGATGGCATGTGGTTCCTCACTCAGCAAAAACGCTGGGGCTTACTGAAGGAAGATCCTGACTATCTCGCCGTCGCGAAGCAAATCAACCGTATCGACATCTACAAACAGGCAGCCAGCGCGGTGGGCAATGTTTCCCTGCCTGCCAGCGAAATGCGCAGCAGCACCCTTATCGACGGCAAAGTCTGGGACGGAACAAACCCGGCTCAGTATGCCGCCAGCTTTGCTATCCACTCTGGAGGTCAGAAATGAAAAACCAGGCTCGGGTTGTGCCGCTACTGGCTGAAGTTACCCCGGTAAAAGCGGAAGTGATTAGCCTGAAAAGTCCAGCGGAGAGCGTTGCCGCGCCGAAGCGTAACTGGCTGAGGCCGGTGATCCAACGGACCATCCCAGGGATCTGCGGCATGTTGCTGCTGCTGGCTGTCTGGCAGATTGCCGCGCTCTACAGCAAAGGCTTCCCCGATCCGGCTTCCACCTGGGAGGCTGCAGTCACGCTGTTTGCCGATCCGTTTTATAACGCCGGGCCAAACGATCAGGGCATTGGTTGGAATGTGCTGGCCTCGCTGGAGCGAGTGGCTGTCGGCTTTGGCCTTGCCGCGCTGGTCGGCATTCCGGGGGGCTTCCTGCTGGGGCGCTTTACCTTCCTCGGCAGAATGTTCAGCCCGATCATCTCCCTGTTACGCCCGGTAAGCCCGCTGGCATGGTTACCGATTGGTCTGCTGCTGTTCCAGCGTGCCGAACCGGCTTCCAGCTGGACCATTTTCATCTGTTCTATCTGGCCGATGATCATCAACACCGCCGAGGGGGTCAAACGCATCCCTCAGGACTACCTGAACGTGGCGCGGGTGCTGCAACTCTCTGAATTCACCATTATGCGCAAGATCCTCTTTCCAGCCGTGCTGCCTGCCGTGCTGACCGGTGTCCG
>NZ_JBAVTT010000001.1:0-15281 GCF_049696395.1 Erwinia sp. | reverse complement strand
CACCTACTAGCTAATCCCATCTGGGCACATCTGATGGCAAGAGGCCCGAAGGTCCCCCTCTTTGGTCCGAAGACGTTATGCGGTATTAGCTACCGTTTCCAGTAGTTATCCCCCTCCATCAGGCAGTTTCCCAGACATTACTCACCCGTCCGCCGCTCGTCACCCAGAGAGCAAGCTCTCCCGTGCTACCGCTCGACTTGCATGTGTTAGGCCTGCCGCCAGCGTTCAATCTGAGCCATGATCAAACTCTTCAATTAAAGTTCGATTTGCTGCAACAAGTGCAGCGATGCTCAGAGATTTACTTTCGTAATAATTCACTTAATGAATTACTGCTTGGTCACTCTCTAAGACTTGATATTTTTTGCCACCGAAGTGGCTGATATCGTCTTGTGAGTGCCCACACAGATTGTCTGATAAATTGTTAAAGAGCAGTGCCACATATTCTCGTGTGGCGCGGGGTGCAGATATTACGCTTTCCCGCTGAAGAGTCAAGTAATTTTCTCACTTTTCTCTTCCTGACCCGGCGACTAGTAAGTCGTTGTTCCGTGTCAGTGGAGGCGCAGTATAGGGATTTTCTGGAGACTGACAAGCGCTAAATGCAAAAAACTTTTCAACCGACTACTTTTCATTCACAAAGGGACTAAAGTGCCAGTTTTTCGAGCTTTTCGAAGCCATAACGCTTCAAAACGGGCATTAATTGTACAGCCTGTGCGGTAATGTCCATGCAATAAGCAATATTACTGTCGGCAGAAAATGCAGCCGGAGATTCATTTTCCAGTAACCAGGCCGTACGGCGAGCTATCGCTGCACCTGAATCCACCAAACGCGTCCCTTCTGGCAATACCTGCTGCAACTCCTCATTTAATAGAGGGAAGTGAGTACAACCTAGCACAACCGTATCCGGGGGTTCTTTCATCCGCAGCCAGGGTTGCAGAATACGACGAACGTCTTCCAGCGGAACGGGCTTGCCCTGAAGCTTCGCTTCAGCCAGCTCAACCAGTTCTGCCGATCCCAGCATTTCCGTTTTACATTCACTGGCGAAACGCGCCACCAGCTCATGCGTGTAAGGACGCTTAACCGTGCCACGCGTAGCCAGTAAGCCAACGATGCCATTACGGGTCAGACGGGCAGCAGGTTTGATGGCGGGCACTACGCCAACTACAGGGAAGTCAAAACGCGTACGAAGTGCAGGGAGGGTGACGGTACTGGCAGAGTTACAGGCTATCACTACCAGCGCCAGCGGGTAGCGACGAGTTACAGCTTCTACTATCTCTACTACGCGGTGGACGATGAACTCTTCCGACTTTTCCCCATAAGGAAAGGCCACGTTATCGAAGGCATAAAGGTAGTGAAGGTCCGGCATCAGTTGCCGGAGCTCTTCATAGACTGAAAGCCCACCGACGCCAGAATCAAAAACCAGCACGGTGGGACGTTCTTTAGAAGGTGTAACTGCCGCTGAGGTAATACTCCCTTCCTGGGGTTTGATAGCCATAAACTGTCTCGTAATCTTTATCGAACAGGTTGGCTATTCTACCACGAACGGTCAGCTGAGACGTGACCGGATACGAAACGGCGAGATCCCACAGGCTAACACCACCCAGTTTTACGGTGCGGGGGAGATAAGAGGTGTTGTAGTCCTTATCGTAACGCTCGCCCAGATACTGATAGCTCAGCGACCAGTCAAAATCATACACCGTGTAATCCAGCTGGTACTTAACCTGCTGCTTAGCACGACGAACGAGGATTTCGTTAGTCTTGCCATCACGCGGGTCAACATAGTCATAGGAAACGGTATGGCTAACAGGGCCAGTATCAAATGAAGCGGTAGCTTCTACGCCCTTAATGGTGGCCTTATCTATATTGTAATAACGGAAAGTCGTGGGATCGCTATCGATAAGGTCATCAATATCGTTGCGGTAACCAGACAGACGCCAGTTAACCGGGCCGGTAAGGCCCTCAAAGCCCCCTTCCCACTGTTTGCTTTTTTCCGGGTCCAGATCGCGATTACCGTAAGTTGCGCTATAAACCTGGCTCAGGTTAGGTGCCTTAAAGGCCGTCCCGTAAGAAGCGAAGACGCTGTAACCGTCAACAAATTCCCACGAGGCACTGGTTTGCCAGGTGTTGTGCCAACCAAAACTATTATTATCATCACCACGAACGGCGCCTTCAAACGTCACGCTGCCCAGCTTTTGCTGCGCGGTGGCATAGACTCCCGTGTTACGTTGCTCCTGCCCTTCACTAACGGAGTTAGTGTTTGGTTCTGATGTTTGCTTCTGCCAGTCCACGCCAGCGCTAACGGTGCCGTAGCCTACTGCAACCGTGTTCCCCCATTGCAGGTTGTACTGCTCAACGTCATCCAGAGTGGCTGGATCGGCATAACGGCCCAGACGCGGATCGTAGTTGTAATCCTTGGTATGGCTGTAGCTGGCGACCAACTGAGTGGAATAGATGTCACGGTTAAAACGCAGACCGGTATCCCACGTCTGGCTGTAAAGCTGACGGGTATCAACCAATGCGCCAGGAACGCTTAAGTTCAAGCTGTTGTCATATGCCGTGCGGTTGTCATAACCATAGCCACGCACAAAGCCGCTGAGTTCGTCATTAAACTGCTGTTCTACCGAGCCGTAGAGCGATTTACTCATGAATCCATCACGATCTTTCTGCGCCGGGTCACCGTACGCATCAGGATAATTGGCCACCACGTCATAGCCTTTGGTGTAGGTATAGTTACCGGCCAGCGTCACCCTGGTATTGGGCCCTAACATTTGCTGGGTAGAACCATCATAAGACTGATAGCCATTAGACCCGACACCGGCGTTAAGCGTAGTGCCCGGCTTACTGCGGCCAGTAATGATGTTAACCACACCGCCAATCGCATCCGATCCATAAACAGCCGAACGCGCGCCACGGACGTATTCAATTCGCTGCACAAGAGAGAGTGGGATTTGGCTAAGATCGGATGACCCGCTGATACCTGCACCATTGAGGCGGATCCCATCAATCAGGACCAGCACATGGCTGGATTGCGTCCCACGGATAAACAGGGAACTCTGCTGTCCCAGCCCACCACTTTGTGCAATATCAACGCCAGGCAGACGGCGCATCACATCCGCAACACTTTTGGACTGCCAGCGGTCAATCTCTTCACGCGTGACAACCGTCGTCGGTGCTAATACGGAAGAAACAGGCTGCGCGAAGCGATTAGCTGTGGTTACCAGCGTGTTATCAGCGTTTTGTGCAAAGCCATTCTGCGCCCAGAGGGAAATCGCCGTTGCGCTAAAAGCCAACAGAGGGGTTTTATTGATTATCATTTTTGACAAAGCATCCAAAAATTCAAGCAGGATGCCGCAGGCCTACGATCGATAGCACGCGATGATCGTATGAATTGCGACGGAATACCGGCAGGTCTTCGGGCTCGGAATCATTAAATGGCGAAGACTTCCCATCGTAAGACAGTGTCTGCATAACGTTCGCCATGACATTCCCTACCGCTGCGCGTCAGCTCCAGCTTGGTACTGGATTCCCTTTTAACTGTTTGAAAGGCCGGAAATCGCATCTTATGTTCATGCGAGAGAGGAGTCCAGATATCCTGACGACCAAAACGCTCCGAAACTGCACAACACTGGACATTGAGTGACAGATGCCTACAATCGCCCGGCAATAAAAGCCCTTCAACCCAGGAAAACGCATGACGCCAGAACAGCTGCCCATTGAACACTATGATGCCCAACTTGAGGAAAAGGTTACCCGTCTGCAGACGTTGATGACCCCGTTTGCGGCTCCGGAAGTTGACGTCTTTCGTTCACCGGTCAGCCATTACCGTATGCGGGCGGAGTTCCGTCTCTGGCACGAAGGTGATGACATTTATCACATCATTTTTGATCAACAAACCCGAGAGCGGATACGTGTAGAGCGCTTCCCGGCCGCCAGCAAGTTAATTAATGACTTGATGCCACGCCTGATCGCAGCCGTACGTGATAACAAAGCATTGCGTCATAAGCTTTTCCAGGTCGATTACCTGTCCACGCTGAGCAATCAGATCGTGGTGTCGATGCTGTACCACCGTGCGCTGACCGAAGAGTGGCAGAAAGAAGCGGAAGTCCTGCGGGATGCGTTGCGTGCAGAAGGTTTTGATGTGCAGTTGATTGGTCGCGCTACCAAGACCAAAATCTGTCTGGATCGCGATTATGTCGATGAGTGCTTACCGGTCGCCGGAAAAGACATCATTTATCGTCAGGTAGAGAACAGTTTCACTCAGCCCAATGCGGCAATGAATATTCAGATGCTGGAGTGGGCGCTGAATGTCACCAAAGACTCTGCAGGGGATTTACTGGAGCTTTACTGCGGCAACGGCAATTTTTCTTTGGCTCTCGCCCGTAACTTCAACCGAGTGCTTGCCACTGAAATTGCTAAACCGTCCGTTGCTTCTGCTCAGTACAACATTGCGGTTAATAATATCGATAACGTGCAGATCATCCGCATGTCGGCAGAAGAATTTACCGAAGCCATGAAAGGGAAGCGTCAGTTCAGGCGTCTGGAAGGTATCGATCTGCAGAGCTACCAGTGCGAGACGATTTTTGTCGACCCTCCACGCAGTGGACTGGATGCAGATACCGTGAAAATGGTGCAGGCTTACCCGCGCATCCTTTATATCTCCTGCAACCCGGAAACGCTGTGCGAAAACCTGGCCACGTTGTCAGAGACGCATAAGGTTGAGAAACTGGCGCTGTTCGACCAGTTCCCCTATACGCACCATATGGAGTGCGGCGTCCTGCTGACCAGACGCTAAAGAGTTGGGCGACAGCGGTCGCCCCTTTTACTCTTCGCTTTTGCGCGTACGCAGCTTGAGCCCAATCCAGAAGACTAAGGCCACCATCAGGATGGTCGGGATAAAGTTGGAGCCGATTTCCGGGTATTCTGCGCGCACGATAGCGCTATAGAGCAGGATGCCAAGCAGGAAAAACGCGGCGGCCAGTGAAGGCATACCTTCCGGCATTGAGCGATTAAGATAGCGTTGATGCAGGCACCAGGCAGCCAGGCCCAGCGCAATAACAGGGAAAATTGAGAACGGCACAAGGGAACTGAATAACACCGAAAACGTCCCGTTGATCGACAATCCGGTAAGAAATGCCAGCAACAGCGTACCTCTGTCACGGCCAGGCGCTAAACTCATGTCACTTTCCTTTAGTCACGGGATTCCAGCGTTACCGCCAGCCTCTCCTGTTCACGACGATACCAGTAATAAGCCCCTTTCGAAATCATCCGCAACTGCAACACCAGCCGTTCTTCCAGCTGACGGCGTTGATCAATATCGATATCCAGCGCTTCTGCACCGGCGTTAAACACGATAATCACCATCGCTTCCGCCTGTGCTTCGGTGAAGCTACGCGGCATGCGGTTTTCAATCTCAAGGTAATCCGCCAGTTCGGCGATAAAATGCTGAATTTCGCGGGCAACCGCGGCACGAAACGCCGCCGATGTTCCTGAACGCTCCCGCAGCAGCAGGCGGAAAGCATTGGGATTGTTGCCGATAAACTCCATGAAAGTGGAGACAGAGGTACGAATGACACTGCCTCCTTTGGCGATGCGTTGACGCGCCTGGCGCATCAACTGGCGAAGCATCAATCCACTTTCATCCACCATGGTTAACCCTAACTCATCTACATCACGAAAGTGACGGTAAAATGACGTCGGTGCTATCCCCGCCTCCCTGGCGACTTCTCTCAGACTCAGGCTGGCAAAACTCCGCTCGGCACTTAGTTGACTAAATGCCGCTTCAATCAGCGAACGTCTTGTCCGTTCTTTCTGCTGTGCTCTGACGCCCATGGTAGTCATGTTTGTGCCTGTTTTACTTAGCTGATTGGCACTATAACAAAAATTTCAGCGTACAGTGGCATCTAGTTTGTGAGCGCCTGTTAACCCCACGCTTTGTCAAATGATGGCAAAAAAGTCGGTTAGAATTGGGAAGTGGTCATCGGGATGTTAGAATCTCGTTGAAAAATTGTATAAAAAAATAGGACGTATTGGTATGCAACAGTCTTATGATTACGACGCCATTGTGATTGGCTCAGGTCCTGGCGGCGAAGGTGCCGCAATGGGCCTGCTGAAACAGGGTGCCCGTATTGCCGTAATCGAGCGTTATCACAACATCGGTGGCGGTTGTACGCATTGGGGAACCATTCCATCGAAAGCCCTGCGCCACGCAGTCAGTCGTATTATCGAGTTCAACCAGAACCCGCTCTACAGCGATCAGGCCCGTCAGTTACGCTCTTCGTTTGCCGACATCCTTAAACACACTGAAAACGTGATTAGCCAGCAAACCCGTATGCGTCAGGGTTTTTACGAGCGGAACCGCTGCGAGTTGTATCAGGGTGATGCGCGCTTTATCGATGCGAACACCCTCGAGATTGCCTCCCACGACGGCAGTATTGAGCGCCTGACGGCAGAGAAATTTGTCATCGCCTGTGGCTCACGGCCTTACCATCCACCAGATGTGGACTTTACCCATCCACGCGTTTACGACAGCGACTCGATCCTGAACCTTCACCACGAACCGGGCCATGTGATTATCTATGGTGCTGGTGTGATTGGCTGTGAATACGCTTCCATCTTCCGTGGCCTGAATGTAAAGGTTGATTTGATTAACACCCGCGATCATCTTCTGGCGTTCCTGGATCAGGAAATTTCAGATTCGCTCTCTTACCACTTCTGGAACAGCGGCGTGGTGATTCGTCATAACGAAGAGTACGAGAAGATTGAAGGGGTCAGTGACGGGGTGATCATGCACCTGAAGTCAGGCAAGAAAGTGAAAGCTGACTGCCTGCTGTTCGCCAATGGACGAACCGGGAACACCGATTCACTGTCGCTGGAAAATGTCGGGCTGGAAGCTGACGGTCGTGGGTTACTGAAAGTGAACAGCATGTATCAGACCGCGCAGCCGCACATTTACGCGGTTGGTGATGTGATTGGCTACCCAAGTCTGGCTTCTGCGGCTTACGATCAGGGCCGTATTGCGGCGCAGGCGCTGATTAAAGGTGAAGCAAATGCTCACCTGATTGAAGACATTCCTACCGGGATTTACACCATTCCTGAAATCAGCTCTGTGGGTAAAACCGAACAGCAGCTGACAGCGATGAAAGTGCCTTACGAAGTGGGCCGCGCGCAGTTTAAACATCTGGCACGTGCGCAGATTGTCGGGATGAATGTCGGCAGCCTGAAAATTCTCTTCCACCGCGAAACCAAAGAGATCCTTGGGATCCACTGTTTCGGTGAGCGTGCTGCGGAGATCATCCATATTGGCCAGGCCATCATGGAACAGAAGAACGGCGGCAACACGATCGAGTACTTCGTGAATACCACCTTCAACTATCCAACAATGGCTGAAGCTTATCGCGTTGCGGCATTAAACGGCTTAAACCGCCTGTTTTAACGCCGAGCCCATATAGTTTTGCATATGGACCTTGATTGCCTCTGCCAGCTGCTCATAGCGGCCGCGCAGCGGCGATCCAGGGCGATAAACCAGCGCAATAGTGCGCTGTGGAACAGGTTTGTAACAAGGCAGATAGCAAACGCCATCCCGCACACGCTCTTTCGGCACGGCTAATGCTGGTAGCAGAGTAATTCCGCTGCCTGCCGCCACCATATTGCGCAGCGTCTCCAGACTGGTCGCACGGAAGTGCGTATCTTCGTCTGCACCGGCCTGGAAGCAGAATCCCATCGCCTGGTCTCGCAGACAGTGACCGTCTTCCAGCATGAGTAGCTTTTCACCGGCCAAATCGGACATCGGCACACGATCACGATCGCGCCATGGATGATCCTGATAAATCGCCAGCTTCATTGGCTCATCAAACAGCGGCACTTCAATAAAGGCTTCTGACTCTTTCACCAGCGCCAGAATCGCACAGTCCAGCTTTCCGCTATCCAGCTGAGCCAGCAACTGCTGGGTCTGCGCTTCGTGCAGGTACATTTCCAGCTTAGGGAACGTTTTGTGCAGGTTCGGCACAATCTGCGGCAGCAAATAGGGCCCGACAGTCGGTATCAGCCCGATATGCATTGGCCCGGACATCTCTTCGCCTTGCTGGCTGGCCATCTCCTTCAGCACTTTCACTTCACGTAAAACCGTACGTGCCTGATCGACCAACAGCAATCCTGCCTGGGTAAACAGCACCTTACGACTGGTTCGCTCTAATAACATCACGCCAAGCTCATCTTCCAGCTTGCGGATTTGGCCGCTCAGGGTGGGTTGGCTGACATGGCAGGAATCTGCTGCACGTCGAAAATGACGGTGTTCGGCCAACGCTACCAGGTATTCAAGATCACGAATGTTCATTTTTATCCTCCGGGCCACGATAGTCCGTGGCGATAGATAGGATAGCAATCAACGATTATCCCTATCAAGCGCAGATGGCAATAATGTCCCCAGTTCGCGAGATAAATCAATTTTTAGGAATTTATAGAGGATTTTTATGTTTGCAAGTCAGGAAGGTAAGTCAGTCCCGCAGGTCACTTTTCACACTCGTCAGGGCGATAACTGGGTCGATGTGACCACTGATGAGCTGTTCAAAGATAAAACCGTCATTCTGTTTTCTCTGCCGGGCGCTTTTACCCCGACCTGTTCCTCCAGCCATCTTCCGCGTTATAACGAGCTGTCCGATGTCTTTAAGAAACACGGTGTCGACAACATTCTCTGCGTATCAGTGAACGATACCTTTGTGATGAACGCCTGGAAAGCCGATCAGCATGCGTCAAACATTACCTTTATTCCAGACGGTAACGGTGATTTTACCCGTGGAATGGAGATGCTGGTTGAAAAAGCCGACCTGGGCTTTGGTCCACGTTCTTGGCGTTATTCCATGCTGGTACGTAACGGCGTGGTAGAAAAAATGTTTGTTGAACCAAACAAGCCTGGCGACCCGTTTGAAGTGTCTGATGCTGACACCATGCTGCGTTATCTGGCACCGGAATTTAAAGTGCAGGAATCCGTTTCCCTGTTCACTAAACCAGGCTGTTCATTCTGCGCCAAAGCTAAACAAATGCTGCAGGATCGCGGTATTCAGTACGAAGAGATTGTGCTGGGTCAGGATGCGACAACCGTCAGCCTTCGCGCCGTAACGGGTCGCGCAACGGTACCACAGGTCTTTATCGGTGGGCGCCATATTGGTGGCAGCGACGATCTGGAAAGGTTTTTTGTAGCTTAAGACATTAAGCAGAATGGGTGATGCCACGTCTACCCGCTCTCTTATGTGCCGAGAACGTAGAATAAAGTCGAAACCTTATTTGGCGGGCCAGCAGTGGCCCGCCTTTTTTTTAGCTTAAGAGCATATACTTCATCGATCGCTCAGCTTAAGTCAAACGGTTATGTCTATCGGTGCACTGACACTTGATGACTCGATATTAGTCTACGGCGTCATACTTCGTATCATACACCTGGTTTTCCTATCATTAGATTGTTGAGCATTCCTTCAACTATAACCAGTCCTGGTTTATATCCCACGAAGGGGCCCGAAATAGCACCAAGAACTGCGCCAATAGCTGCGCCACCGACCATACCAATTAGCGCAGTAAAACCGCCTCCGATACCAATAAGCGCCGCGCCCACCGGCAGTAGCCAGAGTCCAGCATCCAATGATTGCGCCACCGATAGAACAAACCACGCCTTCGGCAATATTGGCGTAGATATTTTCACCATAGGCACCAGAAACCAGGTTGATTTCTTCAGAGATTAATTCACGTATTATCTAATTCCTTTTAATTTAACTAGCCGAGTATTCTTTACAGATAACGAATTATTTTATGCCCCCACCGACCACATTTTGTAACGCAGAGATTGCCAGGGGATAGCTCCAGCTGAAAGGAACCAGTAAGCCGCCCACCGCGCCTCCGATGCCACCAATAATTCCGGCACCAACAGCGCCAACCAATTGACCTATAATACTTAGACCGAAGATCCCCATAGCATCTCCTCCTCGCAAATAACCAATAGTCCCTCCGGTCATTGCGGCAGCTACGGAACCAAATACTGAACTCTTAAGGCGATCAAATACAAATTCACCGATTCCTTCGGCACCAGAAACATCTGATACTTCAGACGACGTTAATTCACGCATAATTTACCCCTCCTTTTGTAAACTTCATTCATAAAATGCCAACAATTAAAACCACCTCAATAACAGAGGTGCTAAACACTATATAAATTAACTTCTGAACAATCTAATGGCAAAATAAAATAATGCATACTCTGAGAAGGTGCCGAAATTTCAAATCAACAAATAGATCATGAGGTGAAAATTATATATTAGGCGGAGTGTATTTAAATGTTATAAATGCACTTAAGTATTGTTAATTCTATTTATTTAATCAGGATACTAAACAATGTTTCGAATATTTTCCACTCTCTCCTGTGCCACTTAAGCAAAAAAACGGGCGGAGAATATCCCCTGCCCGTTTTTTTCGGCACCACGTTTACATTAAATCAGACGGTTTTTCGCATCCGTAATAGCAAGCGAGACCTGATGAGGCGAAACGCCGCCTTTGGCATTACGCTTATCCAGGCAGGATTGCAGGGAAAGGAACGGATAAACATCCTCAGCAATCACGCTGCTGAACGCTTGCAGTTCATTCAGCTTAAGGGCTTCCAGAGCCACGCCTTTAGCGATGGCCGCCACAACGACTTCACCTACCACGTGGTGAGCTTCACGGAACGGCATACCTTTACTGACCAGGTAGTCAGCCAGTTCGGTGGAGTTAGCGTAACCCTGTTCGGCCGCTTCCTGGCAACGTGGGCGCTTAACCTGAATCCCGTCCAGCACCAGCGCCGCCATATGCAGGCAGTCTGACCAGGTATCCAGCGCATCAAACAGCCCTTCTTTGTCTTCCTGCATGTCTTTGTTGTACGCCAGCGGCAGACCTTTCAGCGTCATCATCATGCCGGTCAGTGCGCCCTGCACACGACCGCATTTGCCACGGATCAGCTCCAGCGCATCCGGGTTTTTCTTCTGCGGCATCAGAGAAGAGCCGGAAGTTACCCGGTCTGAAAGCTCAACAAAGCCAGCTTCACCGGTATTAAAGAAGATCAGATCTTCTGCGAAGCGGGAAAGGTGGACCATGCCAATGGAAGCATCAGACAGCAGTTCCAGAACGTGGTCGCGGTCAGAAACAGTGTCCAGACTGTTACGGGTGGCGGAAGCGAAGCCTAACCAGCCAGCCAGCTGCTCACGATCGATTTCATAGGCCGTTCCGGCTAAAGCGCCACAGCCTAACGGGCTGACATCAAGACGCTTCAATGTGTCCTGCAAGCGGCTTTCATCACGGGCCAGCATTTCGACATAAGCCAGGCACCAGTGCGCAAACGTCACCGGCTGGGCGCGTTGCAAGTGGGTGTAACCAGGCATCACTGCGTCCTGATTAGCTTCAGCGGTAGCCACCAGCGCCTGCTGGAACTGGCGGGTAGCGATCAGCAGCTCGCTGACCTGCGCTTTACACCATAATTTCAGATCGGTCGCGACCTGATCATTACGGCTACGGCCGGTGTGGAGCTTTTTGCCAAGCGCGCCGACTTTCTCAATCAGGCGTCCCTCAACATAGCTGTGAATATCTTCTGCATCGCTTTCAAGGATTTGCTGCGGATTGGCACGCACCTCTTCCAGCAACACAGTCAGCGCGCTTTCCAGCTGCTGCTGTTCTTCTGTGGTCAGAACATTGACCGTCACCAGCGCTTTGGACCAGGCAATGGATCCGACAATATCCTGCTCTGCCAGACGATAGTCAAAGCGCAGCGAGTCATTAAATTGTTTGAAACGTTGATCTGCTGCCTGAGTAAACCGTCCACCCCAAAGTGCCATGTCAGTGCTCCATTAATTCGTTTGGTGAGAGTAAATTTTTTAACGCGGCGCCAGAGAGAATCAGTCACCCTGGCGCGATGGGCCTTAACTCAGGCCTATTTCTTTTCGTTCAGCGCACGAATGCGTGAAGAGAGGGAGAACAGACGGATGAAGCCACCAGCATGACGGTGATCGTACACTTCATCTTCGCCGAAGGTAGCGAACTCTTCTGAGTACAGGCTGTTAGCGGATTTCTTCTGAATCGCAGTTACGGTGCCTTTATAAAGCTGCAGCACCACTTCGCCGTTCACTTCTTCAGCCAGTGACTGAGCCGCGGCCTGGATGGATTTGCGCAGTGGCGCGAACCAGCGACCGTCGTAAACCACATAAGACATCTCGTGGCCTAACTGCTCACGCCATTTGAAGCTGTCACGGTCCAGAACCAACTGCTCAACAGCACGCAGTGCGTTCACCATGATGGTGCCGCCTGGGGTTTCGTAGCAGCCGCGGGATTTGATCCCAACCAGACGGTTTTCCACGATGTCGATACGGCCAACGCCGTGTTTCGCCCCGATAACATTCAGCGCGTCCAGGCACTGGAATGGGCTTAATGCTTTACCATTCACGGCAACAACGCGACCTTTCTCGACAGAAACGGTCACCTGCTCTGGCTGGTCTGGGGCTTCTAACGGATCCACTGTCCACACCCAGCAATCTTTGTTTGGTGCATTCCATGGGCTTTCCAGCACGCCGCCTTCGGTAGAGATGTGCCAGGCGTTTTCATCACGGCTGTAGATCTTTTCCAGAGAAGCCGTTGTTGGGATGTTGCGCTCTTTCAGGTAATCCAGCAGGGCTTCACGGGAACGCAGGTTCCACTCACGCCATGGAGCAACCACTTTCAATTGAGGAGCCAGCGCGGTGTAAGTGGTTTCAAAACGCACCTGGTCGTTACCTTTACCGGTTGCGCCGTGGCACAGGGCATCTGCACCCACTTTCAACGCCAGCTCAACCTGAGCTTTAGCGATGATTGGACGCGCCATAGACGTTCCCAGCAAATAGGTTCCTTCATACAGAGCACCGGTCTGCAGAACAGGGTAAACATACTCGCTGATGAACTCTTCACGCAGATCGACAACGTGACATTCGGAAGCGCCAGACTGCAGGGCTTTCTGCTCAACGCCTTCCAGATCGCCACGCTCCTGACCGATATCAGCCACAAAAGCGACCACTTCACAGCCGCCGTAGTTCTCTTTCAGCCAGGGAATGATGGCGGAGGTATCCAGACCACCGGAGTAAGCCAGAACGATTTTTTTGATGCTCTTGTCTTGCATTGTCTTTTCCTTGAATCCGTTTCTGATTAAGCGAGGATCCGGGTGCCAATTGACACGCCGTTAAATAGGGTCGGCAGCTGCTCAGCATGACGCCAGCTGGCGATATCCACCGGACGGCCCAGCGTACGGGCAGCGTCCAGGGCTGCATTTACTTTGACAATCATACCGTCGGTAATCACGCCTTCAGCAATCAACTTCTCAGCTTTGGCGGCGGTCATCTCTTCAATACGCTGTCCCTGACCATCCAGGATGCCACTGACATCGGAGAGCAGGATCAAATCGGCACCCAATGTGGCGGCCAATGCGGTCGCAGCCTGATCGGCGTTGACGTTCATTAACTTACCATCCTGAGTGATGCCGATGGAACTGATCACTGGCAGGAATCCTGCGGTAAGCAGCGTATTAATTAATACTGGCGAACCTGGCGTGGCCAGCCCAACGTGACCGAGCTCTTCATCAAAGGCTTCAACGTTAACGCTGCTGCCGTCGCCCAGGCAAAGGCCAACAGCTTCTATCCCCTGTTTTTTCGACCAGGCCAGCAGGGTCTTGTTCGCCGTACCTGCCAGGGCACCAGTAATAATATCGATCTGGTCAGCAGGCGTAACGCGCAGGCCATTTTTCTTTTTCACTGGCAATGAGAGCTTGCTCATCAGCTCATCAACCAGGCAGCCACCGCCGTGGACGATCAGCAATGGACGCTGATGCTCTGCACGGTAGGCAACCAGCGCGCCAAACAGGCGCTCCAGCGCCTCTTCGTTATCCAGCAGCACGCCACCGAGTTTTATAATTAAAGGAGTCGTCATAATCATCTTCACCGATTAAATAAGTGACTGAGTTTCCGGGAAGCCGAAACGAATATTCAGGCATTGCACAGCCTGCGAAGAGGCGCCTTTCAGCAGATTGTCCTCTGCTGAGACCACGATCAGGTGTTCGCCCTTCACCGCGAAGCCGATATCGCAGAAAGGCAGACCAACAACGCCTTTAATGGACGGCACGCCTTTTTCATAAACGCGGACCAGCGGCTTATCGTGATAAGCAGTATGGAAAGCTTCTGCCACATCGTCAGCCGTCACGCCTGCTTTTAAACGGCAGGTCGTTGTCGCCAGAATGCCACGCGGGAAATTGCCCAGGTGCGGCGTAAAAATAACCGGAACGCCAAGGTGCGCTTCGATTTCTGGATGATGACGATGGGTGAAAATTCCGTACGGCTGGAGGCTGACCTCGCAGAAGCTGGTGCCGACAGCCGCTTTACGGCCCGCACCGCTAACGCCGCTTGTGGCGTTGATGACTGGCCATTGCGCTTCATTCAACAGACCCGCGGCAACCAGCGGCTTCAAGCCCAGCTGGGCGGCAGTTGGATAACACCCTGGGACAGCAATCAACTGGGCTTCTTTAATGTTTTCATGCTGCCACTCGGCCAGACCATAAACGGCTTTATCCAGCCAGTCCTGATGCTGATGAGTGAAGCCGTAGTACTCTGTGAAGAAGCTTTGATCGTTCACGCGGAAAGCAGCAGAGAGATCGAACACCACACAACCTGCAGCGAGAAATTCCGGCGCCAGGTCGTGGCTGACTTCGTGGGCTGTCGCCAGAAAAACGACGTCCACTTTATCGGCATACTGCGCAGCGCTGCTCAACGGCTGCAGCGGCATATCGAGGATGCCTTTCAGCTGCGGATGGAGATCGGAAAGTAATTTTCCTGCGTCCGGGCTTTGCGCTGAAACCGCCAAAGCGGTTATGTTCACCTGTGGATGACGATTCAGGTAAGTCGCAAGCTCTACGCCAGCATAACCACTGGCACCAACAATCAGCGTATTCAACATCAGACTGACACCCTTTTCTGGTCTCAAATTTCCGGGCAGCAGCGAATTAAGGCTGTCTTCCCACGTGAGCGGCGCTGGAGTATGGAGCAACTTTCGGTTTCCATCCGCACGCCGTTAATGTATTTTTATTCACTATTAATGCATGAATATGACACTATCCTAACTCAAGGAATGGCAACAGTGAAGACAAAATTACCCCCTTTTATCGAGTTATACCGTGAGTTGATTGCCACACCGTCGATCAGCGCAACCGATATTGCCATCGATCAGAGTAATGAAACTTTAATCAATTTGCTGGCAGGCTGGTT